>NZ_RHNN01000027.1 GCF_003946245.1 Levilactobacillus cerevisiae | reverse complement strand
ATACCAAGTATCAAACCGCCCTACACATATTTGGTTTGTCGAAACAATGTTCAGTTTTCAAAGGTCTACCAAGTTATCAGAGAAGTAAGTGCTCCGTGACAACTTTTAAAGTATATCATTTGGTCAAAAACGTGTCAACTAATTTTTAAACATCTTTTTGAATAAATATCGATGTTTTCAACAACTAATTGAATAAATATTCTCAACAACGTTTACTACTATATCAAGAATTCTCAAGACCGTCAAGCCTTTTTTAAAATTACTTGAATCTTGTATCAACGTTGTCGATGCAACGCTTGTTTGCGTAATTGACAACAAAAAATAGTTTACCAATATCCGCCGCATTGGTCAAGGGTAAAATGAATATTTACTGAAAATAATTTCAACTTTCTGCCGCTGCTCATCACAATTGGCCACAGACCTCCGCTTGCTTGCTGACTACGTGAACAAATCGGTCTACCCCTGCATGACTGAGAGCGCCCTCTCTAAGCAGCAATCGGAACAATGGCTGCAACGCACTTATCCTTTTGATCCAAGCCATCATATACATATCCCGCCAAAACTACCGGCTTGCCTTCATCTCTTTACCTATCCAAAATTAGTAGCCCTAAAGTCAAACACTTAAAACACGAAGCCACACCGACGAAACAAAAAAGGCTTCACGCCACAACAATGTGGGCGTGAAGCCTCTAGTAGATTCAAAACGATTATTTCAACTCTGGTGCATCGGTCTTGTAATCAGTTGTTTTCCCGTCATTCTTTGCCAATGCGCTCGTCTTTTCCTTCTTTTCAGCTTCAGCAAGCTTCGCCATCGCTGGTGTGTACTTGTACGTAAAGGAAGACTTATCGACCTTGGTAAAGTTCTTAGGCGTGTAGAACCGGAGTAAATCACCATAGATGACCCGATCAGAAAGAGACAGCTCGGTCGTCACGTGGTTTTGCATCTGGTCAACGACCTTCTTCTGCGCCGCCGTGAGCTTCAGGACTTTCCCCGTCTTGGTATCATAGACAGTCCCACCAATCTTCGTATAGGTCGGCGAGACAAAGTTCCCATTTCTAAAAGCAACCGTCTGATTGCGATTCTTCGCCAGGAGATCTTGGCCAAACTGAATCGTATCCGTATTTTTGACTCCTAACAAGTCCAGCAATGTTGGCAAGACGTCAATCTCACCACCATACGTGTGGTTAATACCACCCTTAAGACCCGTCGCATGAACCATGAATGGCACCTTTTGGAACTGCGCTAAATCAAAGTTAGTGATCTTGCTCTTCCCTAACAGCTGGGCGATTGCTGGTCTATGGTTGTTGGAAATACCATAGTGGTCCCCATAGGCCACAATCACACTATTCTTGTAGAGCCCAACCTTCTTCAAGTAGGTTAAGAATTCCGCAAACGATTGATCCAAGTAGTGGGCCGTCTGCACGTAAGGATCCACAGTCTTGTCCCCCGTCTTGGTCGCCGGGAAGTCCGTGTTTTTCTTATCTAGTTCGTAGGGGTAGTGGTTGGTTAACGTAATCAGTTTCGCATAGAACGGTTGTGGTAACTGTTCTATGTACTTAGCTGATTGTTTGAAGAAGATTTTGTCCTTCAGACCATATCCCACCGTATACCCCGACTTCTCCGTATAGTAACTGGAGCTGAAGAAGTATTGGTATCCCCAGGATTTATAAGTGTTGTCCCGATTCCAGAAACTCGGAACATCCCCATGGAATGCTGCCGTCGTGTAACCGGCCTCCTGACTCAGAATCGCTGGTGCTGCCTGGAACGTGTTCTGTGTCCCATAGGTGGTCATCGCCGATCCTTGAGGTAACCCAAAGAGTGAGTTCTCCAACATCATTTCAGCATCGGACGTCTTTCCTTGGGCCACCTGGTTATAGAAGTTGTCAAAAGACAGTGTGTTCTTACTATGATAGAACTTGTTCAGTGTCGGGGTAACTTCCTTCCCATCAACTTTGTAGTCAATCAGGAATTGTTGGAAACTCTCCAAGTGAATCACAAAAACGTTCTTGCCCTTTTCCTTGCCGTAGTACGACACGTTCGGACTCACCCGATTTTGCTTGAGATACTTCAGGACACTCTTCATGTCACTGGCATTCGCACTCGCGCGGGTGGCACTTTCCTTTTGCGTTTGGTACGCGTTAAACGCTGCGTACTCGTTCAGGCCCATATACTTCACGATATAGTTGTTGTCAAATGTCCGCGTTAACAAGCCGGAACGATCCGCATTTGCCATCCCAAACTCCGCAAACATGAGGCCGAACGACAACACCGTGATTGAAAAGGCGTACCGACGTTTGAACGGCCGCGCGTCAATCCGAATCACATGGGTGACTAACAAGACAATTAGAATAATGATATCAATGTAAACAAAGAAATCATAGAAGTGCGTGATCTGAGCCATACTCTTGCCCAGGTTATTCCCCACGTCGCTGGAACCCTTCATAATCCCGAAGGACAAGAAGTCAGAAAACTCTCGGTAGTACAGGACGTTTGCAAAAATCCACGTCGATTCCAAGACGTTGATAATCATCATTAGCCAATAAGCCAACCGCCCCCGGAAATACAGGGCAATCCCAAATATCAGTAATGCCGCCGGGACTGGATTAATGAACAGTAGAAACTGCTGTACACTCCCCTTTGCCCCCAACGTGAACTCTGTTTGGTAGGCAATGTAAGTTTTTGCCCAAAACAGAACGATGGTCAACAGGAAAAAGCCCATGCGGGTGTTTATCCAGTTCATCTTCCCTTTAAAAAAATTCGCCATGAGACAGCCTCCACAAAATAGTTAACATCACTACAGTATACCGAATCCTATCGGGGTTTCAATCTGATTAAGGAACCTTTGAAAAAATTCAAGTTTTGGTCACCATTCCGTCATAAACGCGCTGATGCACGTGATGGTCGTTACCGGCTTGGGACCAACCATTAGGTCAGGAGAATTGTAAACGCCACCACGTTTTTATCTAAAAAAAACAAAACTATGGCAACCATAGTTTTGTTATTAGTTATCCGTCAATAAGTCAAACAATTCGATAGCCACCAAATCAATGTTATCAAATTCAAAAGTCGTTTCCGGATTGTGTTCAGTTAACGTGTAAGTGTGGGTCAGTTGATTAAACACGACCGTTGCTTGTTCCACGCCTTCTTTTTCAAAACGACGGGGTTGTGGCTCGTCGGTAGCATCCTCTTGCATCGCCTTTAAGCGATTGATGATGCCAATCAGTTGAGATTCTTCCATGGTTGGTCCCCTTTCTAGCTTTCACTATGATTTTACCAAACTTGGGCCACTATGGCACGCCCTAATCGCGAAAATATCAGGATTTCCTCAATCCGCTTCTTCTCGCACCTTGTCTGGACGAATCACCATCGCTACCAGACCGGCCAGCATGCCTAGATAGTAGGTCAATAAGCGCCATAAAATCATGGCCAGAACTAATTTACTATTTGAGGAAATATAACTCCGAAAGATCATTTCAAAACTGTATTCGGCACCCCCAGAACCACCAGGAATGGGAAAAAGTGAAATCACCATGACGATTAAAATGTGCAGACTCGTTACCATGACGATGTTGGCGGTCGTGTACCCTAGGGCCAACATGATGAAGTACGGGATTAAGTAATAGAACATCAATTGGAAAAAGGTAATCACAAACACGCGTAGCATCAACTTGCCTTGCCCACTGATCCGGACACTTTCCGCGTAGAAGGAATCAATCTTGCTGTTGATATTCGTTTCCATCCGAGCAAAGCGTTCAGGCTTCATGAACCAGCTCATGGGTTTCATCACCACAGCGACGGCTTTTTTGGTAAACGCATGCCAGAACATCACCATCAATAGACCAATAATCACGGCTAAATGAATGCTGAACCCAAAGACAACCAGCCAGGCCAATGCGTGGAGCTTGTCTTGAATACTCTGAAAGCCAATGACCAGCGCAAACAGGAAGTTGATGACAATCATGGACTGATAGACCACGAACTTCATCAGCAAGACCGAACTGGCCTTCCCCGCATCCACCCCTGTTTGCATTAAGGCAATCAACTGGGCGGGCTGACCACCAGATGAAAATGGTGTGATCCCGTTGAATAACTGTTCAACCATGGGGATTCGCAGGGCATCCTTGAACGTAAAGCCCTCGATTCGGTCAGAGATGAACACCTTGACGATCCAGGCCTCTAACCCCAGGTAAATGGCCATACACAGGACGGCCACCCCAAACCACCAAAAGTTAATATTAACAAAATCATTGATTAAAACTGAAAATTTAATGTCACGGAGAGAAAAAGCAAAGATAGCGATCCCCAAGAGCAACATCAACGCTAAGACCCATTTATTTCGACGTGACATTCAGCTACCCCTCTTTTGCTTGTTGCGTATAGAACTCACGCCAAATCTCCGTGAGATGTTCTTCGGAGTAACGGTCAGCGGCAGCCAGGCTCTGTTGCCGCCAATGCGCCAACGCGGCCGGATCCTGCGGCAACTTGTGTAATTGTACATTCATTTCATCGTAGTCCTGCGCTGGTTGATAATCCCCCGCGATAATCGCCTTGTATAAGTCGAGATCTCGCAATAGTACTGGCGTCCCGGTGCTGAAAGCCTCGAGGACGGACATGGGAAACAGCTCGTTGAATGACGGCAACAGGAACAAATCAGCCATGTTGTAGTAATCCACTAACTTATCGCGATCAACAATTCCTGGAAAACTCAGGTTGGCCGGTGGATTGTCGACGACCTTCTTCAACTCGGCGTAACCATCCGTCATGCGGCCGAACGAAAAGCCCCCGGCCCAAATAAATTGCAACGTCGGGTTGTTTTCAGCTAATTTGATAAAATCAAACAAGCCCTTCCGTTCCTGAATCTGCCCAATACCGAGGATGGTAAACCGTTGCGCGTCATACTGATACTTGTCGCGTAACGCCAATTTCTGCTGATTATCGACCGGATAGAACTCCTTACGGCTGACGAAATTGGGAATATACGTCACCTTGTCGGCTGGAATTCCGGCAGCCACCAGTTTAGGAATAAACGTCGGATTGACCACAACGATGTGGTCCATCCGCTTGTAAAAGGCAATCACGTACCAGTAAAAAATGGACCGGAACGGTTGAGGAATTTTCAAGCTTCCCTCCAGAGTTTCCGGCAAAAAATGCACGTAACCAATTTTACGGCCACGATGGGGCATAAACGTTGATAAATAGTAGGAAAAATTAATCGTATGGTAGTGGGTTAAGTCCACCCGGCGGTAACGATTGACGGACACATCAAATTCGTCCGTTAACCGGGTTGCCAATAGGTTCATGAGTTCATTGTAGGCACTCCCCACACCCTGACCCTTGACGGAATCAGCCGCCGAAAACATGTTGATTTTTAACATCCAATAACTCCTCTAATCGCTAAAGTCTGGGGTATCTTCGTGAGACTCTTCGTAGCTGGCTTGGGCATCCTGATAGAACGAAATCACGTGCTGACCAAAAGTATCTGCAGAAATTTCTGCCAGTTTGCGTGCCAACAAGTCTGGGTCCTGCTCCTCGTCGCCGTGCAGCAGGTAATCCACCACGTTGGTCACCATCTTGTCTTCCGTTGAGAAAGTCACCCCCAACGTCCGACTCGATAACAACTCATCGGTGTAAGGACTGGTCATGACGACAATTTTGGTACCCGCTGCCATGGCTTCAATGTAGGTTAACCCTTGAGACTCAGAATCTGACGACGATAGAAAAACGTTGGCCATATGGTAGTAACGGAACACGTCGTCGTTATTCACTTCGCCCGTAAATTTAATGTGGTCGCTGTAAGGGGTTGCTTGAGCCTGAGCTTCCAGGTCCTCTTTGGCCGGGCCATCCCCTACAATCAGTAACTGTGCGTTAGGGACTTGTTCCAAAATCCGAGCCATTGCAGAGATGCTGGCCTTGATGTTCTTTTCGTAGGCCAACCGACTCAGTGACAAGATGACCGGTGTATCTGGCGCGTAACCCAGCTGTTGCCGCAAGTGTGCCGTATCCGGTCGTTCATATTGATGCAAATTAACACCGGTCGGAATCACCCGAATTGGCGTCTTCACCCCATAATCGGTTAAGGTCGTCAACACCCGATCACTGGGCGCCACAACCCCTGTCAAGTGGTAGCAAAAAGCAAGAGTGGCCTGCTTCACGTGGACGGGTTTCAGAATCTTGCCGTTCGCCACGTAATGCAAGTAGTCTTCATACATGGTGTGATACGTATGCAAGCACGGAATTTCAAGGTTCCGGGCGACAAATTTGCCAATCCACCCCATTGAAAATTCTGTTTGCGTGTGAATCACATCCAAATTCAGTTCCTTCGCAATTTGGTAAGCCTGAAACAGCCCCCGTACCGCAATCCGGCGTTCTGTAAACGAAACGAATGGAATACTGGAGAACCGGAAAACGTTACGCTCATAAACGTTTTTTTCAACCTTTGGATCGGTCGTTGTAAAAATGTAGACTTGGTTACCTTGTTTTTCCAGTTGGTCACGTAACGTCTTAATCGACGTGGCCACCCCACTCACTTGAGGGAAATAGGTATCCGTAAATATGCCAATGTTCATTGCCAATCCCCCTTGCATCTTGTGTGTTGTCTATTTTTAAGTTACTCTCTTCACTGGATGACCACTGTAATCAACATGACTCCGGACCAACAACCCCTTGAACCCGGCCAGTACAGCACCCATTCAAGCAATTCCCGTGGCACCCAGCTATCTTCATATTTTACAATCATCACAATTATATGGGTTTGCCTAGGTGATTGCAAACGACAACGGGGGTTGACGGAAATTTAATCGGTCTCTGCTCGATCACGGTCCGTTCAAAACCAGTGTTTTAGCCAGTTTCCACCCGCTTATCTCTAAATTGAAGATCGAAAATTGAAATGTCGGCAACACTGTCTAGGTCTGCCGGCTTACCGTTCACCAAATTTAGGCCGGAACGCTGTGGGCAGGACGGTCCGAGCCAAAGAACGGTCTTGGACCTCGGCTGAGCCTAAATTTGGCTTACTCACGCCTACATAGGTAATGGTCAATTATAGCAGACAACCGGTGCTAGGCTAGGCCAGCGATGACCACATCAATTTTGTGGCAAAGAGCCAATCATAACCGGAGGATGCCAGAGATGCAGGTAGCTGTGACAACGGTGTCAGCTGGGAACCAGCTTACAGCGTGGGACGCGTTTGGAGACTGTCGGGTCTGGACAGGCTTCAAACCGAGCCGGAGGACCGAACCTCAGGCCGCAGGCGGTCCCCATAGCAGCCGGAATCTCTGGCAGCCGCAGGTGGCAATTCCCAACTATTTTTGCGGCTTGAATCTCTATTAGCTGAACCTGTCCAGCTGTCGGTAATCTTTCAAGTCTTTAGCCCTAAATATACCATAGTAAAAAAGCACCTCCCACTAATGTTACTTGGGAAGTGCTCACATTCATTGCTGGTTAATTTTGTGTTAGCACGCCGGGAACCGCCGCCTGTACCATGGTGATGACTTCTTGGCTAGTGCTTGCTGAATTCAGCGCTGTTTCGACCAACGACTGCAGGTCCTTGGCGTTCAGCTGACCAATCAACTGGCGGGTCTTTAGGATAGCCCCCGCACCCATCGAGAATTCATCAAGGCCCATACCTAGTAGCAAAGGCACGGCAATCGGATCGCCAGCCATTTCACCACACATGGCAACGGGAATCCCCGCCGCGTGCCCAGCCGTAATGATCCGGTCTACTAACCGTAAAATTGCCGGGTGATAAGGCTGATACAAGTAAGCCACGTCTTGATTGGTCCGATCGGCCGCCATGGTGTAGCCGATGAGGTCGTTGGTGCCAATGCTCATGAAATCAACTTCTTGGGCAAACCGGTCCGCCAACATCGCCGCAGCGGGCACTTCGACCATCATCCCCACCGCAATTTTTCCGAGTGGGACTTCCTCCGTGGTTAGTTTCGAACGTTCATCATCGTAAATGGCCTTTGCCTGGCGAAATTCATCCAGCGTCGCAATCATGGGAAACATGATTCGTAAATTACCGTATGCAGACGCCCTTAACAACGCACGTAACTGGCTCCGGAAAATATTTTGGTGAGCGAGGCTTTCTCGAATTGCCCGGGCCCCTAAGAAGGGGTTGGCCTCGGGTTTTTGCTTCAGATACGGCAACGGCTTATCACCACCGATGTCCAGTGTCCGAATCACCACTGGCCGGGGCGCTAACGCCTGGACGACCTGCTTGTAAATGGCAAACTGTTCGTCCTCGGTTGGTAACTGTTCAGAATCCATGTAGAGAAATTCCGTACGCATTAGTCCCACAGCCTCCGCACCATTCTTTAGCACGTTAGGAATATCACTAGCCGTACCCATATTGGCTGCCAGCATGACGCCAACGCCATCCTTACTCGTGGTCGTATGGTGCCGCAACGTGGCTAGTCGCCGCATATTGGCTGCGCGTTCTCGCATTTTTTGTTGTGCCGCGGCTTGTTCCTGCTGGGAGGGATTGTTGACCACGTTACCCATTGTCCCATTCACAATGACCGTCGCCCCGTCAGCTAACTGTGACGTCGCGTCCTGGGTCCCCACTACAGCAGGGATATTTAAGGAGCGCGCCAAAATTGACGAGTGTGAGGTGCGCCCACCCAAGTCAGTGACGAAGGCCAAAATGTATTTGGCATCCACCGACACCGTGTCACTGGGAATGAGATCGTGCGTCACAACCACGACGGGTTCCGTGAGCAAAGACAAGTTCGGTAGCTTGACGCCTAGTAAATGGGCCGTCACCCGCTTGATGACATCGTGGAGATCCGTGGTTCGTTCTTGCATATAGGTATTATTATCTAACCCTTTTAGCTGTTGCTCGTAGTCGGCCGCCACGTTTGCCAAGGCAAACTCTGCGTTGACGTGCTCGGCGGTCACTTGTGCCTCAACCGCACCGATCACTTCAGGGTCCTGGAGCATTGCTATGTGCGCACTAAAAACCTGGGCACCATCGGCACCCAGGGTTTTAGTTGCACGAGTTTTAATCGTCTCTATTTCTGAGACGGCTGCTTCAAGGGCCTGATGGAATCGATTTAATTCGTAATCAAGATTAGTGATTGACCGCTTTTCAATCGTGAGGTCTGGTTCTACAAACCGGTAGACCCGGCCGCAAGCCATACCATCACTGGCGGCAATTCCCTTGAGCATCGTTCTCATTAGTCAGATAAACCCTCTTTTTTCAATGTTTCCGCCACAGCGTTCATGGCATCTGCTTCGTCGTCACCGTCAGTTGTGATGGTGATGCTAGCATTTTGGCCAACACCTAATGACATCACACCCATGATGGACTTCAAGTTAACGGACTTGTCTTGGTACTGCAAGCTAACTTCAGAGTTGAACTTGCTAGCAGCCTGAACTAATAAAGTTGCTGGACGTGCATGGATACCAGTTTCTGCAGTGACACGAAATTCGCGTTTTTCCATAATTGATCGATCTCCTTTAAGCTTAGGTTGATTTTTTACGAACGTAACCCACCCTGACCTTGCGCATTGGCCAAACAACCATTTTGTGAGTCACGCCTACCTACTAAGAATATCAATATCGGTACTAAATTACAAGCATTCATGAACCGCTTACATCAAATAAACCCAATTCATCTTGACGCGTGCTCGGCTAATCATGCTTAGACTTACAGGCCACCCGGTACCAACACCGCGTTATACCCATGAATAACTTTATTGACGAGTCGAGCTAATCCGTATCCTGTTGACCATCATCGTCGTAACGATAAATTAATTTACCGCCCTTATCCGCCTGACCGACGACCCGTTTCCGCGTTTCAAACGCCATGAAGGCCTTTTGAAACGCCGGGAACTCTTCAGGGGTGACTTCAAACTCGTCTAGTTCTTTATCCTTTAATTGGTTCATCAACGCCGTAAAATCTTTATCCACAATTTTTTCTCCCTCTTACTGATTACCGACAAGTTTCATTCAGCTGATCTAGTATTCGAATAATAACCCACTACTTAGTTGCTTAGTAGCCTATCACAAACGGCTTCCTTAAATTATCACGCATCTGCCACTACAACGCAACCCGTTAGTCTCTTTGCAGCAACGTACCGTTCCTCTTCGTATGAACGACTTGATTAGCGACCTCCATCATTAATTTTAGAAATAAATTCCCAATCCAAGCGTCGTTTTTAGCATTCTACTAACGAGAGTGCTAAAATGAAATTGTTCGCTGGAAATGCCGCCAGTACCACTGATTTCGTCGCGAAACAAAATACTTGCACGGCGAAACAAACGCGGTATAATGTGGTCAATGGTCAAGAAAGGTCAAATCTTTTCTGATAGTGACCTGCGTGGGTTTCCCACGAGAATTCCAGGCAAGAAAGGAGACGACAAGATGCTATGTCAAAATTGCCACCGCAATGAAGCAACGATTCACCTTTACATGAGTGTAAACGGGCAGCGGCAACAAGTTGACCTATGCCAAAATTGTTACCAACTGCTTAAGCAGCAACAAAACGATTCTGGAAATGGAGGTGGCCGTATGGCACAAGATCCATTCGGCTTTGGTAACCTGGATGATATTTTCCGGGCTATGCAAGACGGCAATAATAATGATCAGGCTGACTACCGGCAATCCGGTGCACAACCTGGCCAACCGACGCAACCCTCTGGTACCCAAGGCAACGGAAACGGTTTACTCAGTCAATATGGGTTAAACCTGACTAAATTAGCCAAGGATGGCAAGGTTGATCCCGTCATTGGTCGTGACAAAGAGACGGCTCAAGTCATCGAAATTCTCAATCGCCGGACTAAGAACAACCCCGTTCTAATTGGGGAAGCTGGTGTTGGGAAGACGGCCGTCATCGAGGGCCTTGCGGAACGTATTGTTGAAGGCAACGTTCCCGAAAAGCTCGCTAACAAGCAAATTATTCGATTGGACGTCGTGTCACTGGTTCAAGGAACCGGGATTCGGGGCCAATTTGAACAACGCATGCAACAATTGATGAAGGAAGTTCAAAGTAGTCCGGACATCATTCTGTTCATTGACGAAATCCATGAAATCATGGGTGCCGGCAATGCTGAAGGTGGTATGGATGCTGGGAACGTTTTGAAACCAGCCCTTGCACGGGGGGACTTCCAACTCATCGGGGCAACGACTTTAAATGAATACAGAGATATTGAAAAGGACCAAGCCCTCGCACGGCGGTTCCAACCCGTCACGGTTGATGAACCAAGTGCAGATGAAGCCATCAAGATTTTACAAGGGATCCAAAAGAAGTACGAGGATTACCACCACGTGACCTACATGGACGATGCCATCAAGGCCGCCGTTCGTTTGTCCGACCGTTACATCCAAGACCGGTTCTTACCCGACAAGGCCATTGACCTGTTGGATGAGGCTGGTTCACGGAAGAATTTAACGATCAACGTGGCGGACCCTAAGGCCATTGATGAGAAAATCAACAGTGCCGAGAGTCAGAAGCAGGCCGCTTTGAAGCAGGAAGACTACGAAAAAGCCGCCTACTACCGTGACCAGGTCAACAAGTTAGAAAAGTCCAAGGAAACGGCTAAGACCGCTGATCAAAATCAGTCGGCCACCGTCACCGTTAAGGACATGCAAGACATCGTTGAGCAGAAGACGTCCATCCCCGTGGGTGAGCTCGCAGCCAAGGAACAACATCAACTGCAGAGCCTCTCCCCTGACCTGGAGAAGCACGTCATCGGCCAAAACGAAGCCGTCGACAAGGTTGCCCGGGCCATCCGTCGTAACCGAATTGGTTTAAACGGTACCGGCCGGCCAATCGGCTCCTTCCTGTTCGTTGGCCCTACTGGGGTCGGCAAGACGGAGTTAGCTAAGCAATTGGCTAATGAACTCTTTGGATCTCAGGAAGCCATGATTCGTTTCGACATGTCTGAGTACATGGAACCACATTCCATTTCTAAATTGATTGGGTCACCACCTGGCTATGTCGGCTATGAAGAAGCTGGCCAGTTGACGGAACAAGTTCGTCGGCACCCGTACACCCTGATTTTATTGGACGAAATTGAGAAAGCCCACCCGGACGTCATGAATATGTTCTTACAGATTCTTGACGATGGGCGTTTGACGGATTCTCAAGGTCGGACAGTGTCTTTTAAGGATACGCTGATCATTATGACCAGCAACGCTGGGACCGGTGACGCTGAAGCCAACGTTGGCTTTGGAGCTGCTGCTGAAGGGACGACCCACTCCGTTCTAGGTAATTTGACCAATTACTTCAAGCCTGAATTCTTGAACCGTTTCGATGACATCATCGAATTCAATTCTCTCAGCAAGGAAAACTTGATGCACATTGTTGATTTGATGATTGGCGACGTTAACCAAATGCTGGCTGGCCAAGGCCTCCACATTCACGTCACGGAACCTGTCGAAGAACAACTCGTTACCAAAGGCTATAACCCCGCAATGGGTGCTCGCCCGTTGCGGCGAGTGATCCAAGAAGAAATTGAAGATCGGATTGCTGACTTCTACCTCGATCACGCGGATGTTAAGAACCTCGTGGCCAAGATTGAAGACGGCAAGATTGTCTTAGCTGCTGAAACTGCACCGGCCAAGCCAACAACGACCGATTCCTCTACAGATAAGCAAGCTTAAAAAATGTTAACTGAATGTTAACGCACAATGAAGCGGGACTGTGACAGCTGTCACGGCTCCGCTTTTTTATTATCCGTAGTGTTTATCCATATCCTCATTTGTGCGGTCGATAGTCAATTGACCACTGGCTTTTAGTCCCCCGATAATCTCTCCTTCTCCAACCCGGCGGCACCTTACTGGAAGCGTTTTGAAAAAGGACCTGCAACCGACTAGCAGAATGCGGTATACTGTATTTTAAAGGAAACTTCTGGAGGTGAAAGGAAATGGCTTTTTTTGACTGGCTTCGCAACGTCATCGAACCGAATCGGTCGCCGAGACGTCGGCCCCGCCACGCGCAATCGCGACGGGTCCCAACCCCCGTCGGACCGACACCCCCCATACCACCCGAACCAGTTACGCCAGCTCCTTCGCCACAAGCTCTGCCACTGACAACGGCCGCCAAGCCCGTCAGCCAACCGGAACCCGCTACACAACCCGCAACCCTGGTCGTCCGCTTAGTGGACGATCAAGGCCGCCCCTTACAACCAGCGTTAGTCTTGACGGGTTATCTGAATCAACCCGTTAATTTCCGCTTTCCTAAAATTGCTGGCTACGCGTTGCGTGACGTCCACGGCTTCACTCAAGATTACATTTCAGAATACGGATTGACCACTTTGGTCTACGTTCGCCACTGGGGGCAACCGATTATTAGCTACCTGGTCGATTACGATACTGGCAGGTTACTGGAACTGCCTGGCATTCTGCGCGGTCGGTTGGGAACCTCCTTCTCGTTGACCCCCCCACCAGTTACCAACTACCATATTTTCCAGGCGCAGGGCACGCAACGGGGAACCTTTTCCCAGCAACCCGGTCAAGTGGTCTACTACTACCGGCGAGACTCCTGGCAAACGGTGCAGCGCGTTCATCAATTTGTCTTTCTCCAAACCAATCACCAGGTATACGACGAACCCGGCGGACAGGCGTACGGCTATCAGTTCCCCACCGATTCCTTGTGGCGGTTGTTCATGGTCATCACCCTGACCAACGGCGACGTTTGGTATAACCTCGGTGGCGAACAGTGGCTCTCCGCCAAGGACACTGTCCGGCGGGAACACCAATTTGTCGACCTGGGTCTCCCGGCACCCGATAAATGGCAGCCAGAAACTTTCGAGCGCATCGGCACGGTCGATTACGTGCCCGGTAAAGCCGTTTCGTTCTACCAGGAACCATATGGTGAAACGGCTGGCCAACTCAAACACGGCGAGGCACTGGATGTCCGTGGCCGGGTGGTGGACGACCAACACCTCGTCTGGTACCAAATTGGACCCAAGGCATACATCAACGCGCGTTACGTCCGGTTGGCTAAGATTGCTTATGCTTGATTGGACTAGCTGAGAACGAATTAAAAATGGGTATTTAATCTGATAAACCTAAAAGGAGTCTGGACAAAATCCCAGACTCCTTTTTCATCTTCAATTCTATGTTGCTGAAACGTGGAACGAAAGCCTAACCGCCTTTTGTCCCACTCTTATTTTCTAACCGTTCTTACGTTGCCCTAGTCAATTTCTGCGACCCAGTTAGTCGTGGATCGCCGTTGCCAGCGTTTGGCAATTTCTAACACAATTGTGGGAACAAACATCGCTGGTACCACAATCAGCCAAGCGACAGCGGGTAAGCTAATGAGTCCAAACATGCTCTGAAGTCCCGGAACAGTCGCGATTGCGATAACCAAAGCAACGGCCAATGCCATCGCCCCATTCAAGCGGGGGTTCCGTTTCAGACTCTTAAGCGTCAGCGGTTGCCGGTCCTTGATGGCGTAGATGTCGACCATCGAGCCGACCGCCAACACCAGGAAGACCATCGTCATCCCCATCGTGGCTTGACCAGCGGTAAGACCGAAGCGGCCAATCGCGTAGATTCCTAGCGTCAGGAAGGTAAACGTCACGGCACGAGTAGCTAGTCGACTCCCCAGCCCGCGGGCAAATAAACTTTCGTCGTTGGCCACCGGTGGCTGTTCCATGGCTTCCTTTTCGCCCGGTTCACGGGAGATGTAAAAACCAGGAATCCCATCGGCTAACACATTGATCAGTAAGAGTTGTTCCGCCAAGAGCGGAGCGCCCCATCCCATCAGAACGGCGCCAACCATCAAGAAGATTTGCGCAAAGTTGACCCCAACTAGGAATTCAACCGCTTTTAAAATGTTTTGATAAACCGTTCGGCCTTCACGGACCGCGGCAATGATCGTTGCAAAGTTATCGTCCGTTAAGATCATGTCGGCGGCACCTTTGGAAACTTCCGTACCTGTAATGCCCATGGCAATCCCAACGTCAGCAGCCTTGAGTGCCGGCGCATCGTTCACGCCGTCACCCGTCATCGCCACCGTCTTGCCGGCGTTCTGCCACGCCTGGACAATCCGAATCTTATCCGTTGGTGACACCCGAGCGTACACGGCAATGTCTTCGATCTGACTGGCTAATTCAGCGTCCGTCAGCGTTTGGAGTTCATCCCCAGACATCACCAGTTGTCCCGGCGTCAACAGGCCAATTTCCTTAGCAATCGCTTCTGCCGTCACCATGTGATCCCCGGTAATCATCACCGGCTTGATGCCGGCGCGTTTGGCTTCCCGGATTGCCGGAATCACTTCTGGCCGTGGTGGGTCAATGATCCCCACGAGACCAGCAAACGTTAAGTTCTTGGTGAGTGTCGCCCAGTCATGGGTCGTTGTCGCGGGCACCACTTTGTAGCCAACCGACAAGACCCGTAGTGCTTGTTGGCCAAATTGGTCATGAATCGCTTGTGCTTGGGCCAATTGGTCTGGCGTCCAAGCGATGGGTAGCCGGTCAAAGGCCCCCTTCACAATCACTAACTGTTGGCCATCAGCCAGACTGTGCACCGTTGCCATTGTCTTTTTCGTGGAGTCAAAGGGATTTTCCGCTAGCCGTGGTGCTTTTTTCTCAAACTTTTGGCGACTGCGATCGTGACTGCTCATCCACCGAACAATTGCCAATTCTGTCGGGTCACCCATCGTTTCTTCCTTGCCATTGACCACCTGAATTTCGGCGTTGGTCGCCAGTCCCAGGTAGCGCATCAACTTTTCACCAGCTGGCGTCAGGTCTTCTGCCGCCGCGG
This sequence comes from Levilactobacillus cerevisiae, assembly GCF_003946245.1. GTDB lineage: Bacteria > Bacillota > Bacilli > Lactobacillales > Lactobacillaceae > Levilactobacillus > Levilactobacillus cerevisiae. The sequence continues at coordinate 30,432 of NZ_RHNN01000027.1, read as the reverse complement.
CGTTTGAGTTGGGTGTCCAGTAACGGGTAATTGTCATTTGGTTCTGGGTCAACGTTCCCGTCTTGTCGGAAGCAATCACGTCGACGCCCCCGATTGTTTCCACCGCATTCACCCGGCGCATGATGGCATTACGCTTAGCCATCCGTTTCACACCGTGGGCCAGACTGATCGTCACAATGATCGGCAACGTTTCCGGTACGGCCGCCACGGCCAGGGAAATCCCAATCATCAGGCTGTCAGCCAGGCCTTGATTTTGCATCCAAATACTCAGGGCAAAGATAACCATCCCGCCCAATACGGCAAACGTCGTCAACCAAGCAGACAGCTTATTCAGCCGTCCTTGGAGTGGCGTTGCCCGCTTCTTGGTCTTGTTTAACAGACCAGCAATCTGGCCCAGCTCCGTGGCCATCCCAGTCGTCACTACTTGAATGACAGCGGTCCCGGCAGTCACCGCCGTGCCAGAGAACACTTGTTGGCTTTCAGTGGCACCAGCAGGATCCGTCAATTTTTCCTTGGTAACCGGCACGCTTTCACCCGTCAAGACTGCTTCGTCTACGGTTAAATTCGTGCTCTGGAGCACGACGCCATCGGCTGGCACTTGGTCGCCCGCTTTTAGGAGCACCAAGTCACCAGGAACAATGTCCTTCGCCTTGAGGGTCTGCGCGATACCATCCCGCCGAACGGTTGTTTCGGGCAAGCTCATGGACTGCAACGCGGCTAAAGCTTTTTCCGCGGAAGCCTCCTGGTACATCCCGATAGTCACGTTGATCACCAGGATTGAACCAATCACAATTGTCTTAGTCCAACCGCCACCCTGGAATAGAGCCATGTAGCTGGCCAAACCCACGGCGAACAGCAGAACCAGTGAGGACACGTCGCTCAAGTGGCGGGCAATCTGTTGCCACAGGGCTGGCTTTTTTGCCGCAACCAATTCGTTGGTTCCAGTCGCAGCCAGGCGTGCTTGGGCTTCTTTAGCCGTCAGCCCCTGCTGCGCCGTTAACTGAATCTTCGTCATCTCTTTTCTCTTCATAATTAAATCCTCCGTTATATAAATGAGTCATCGTGTAAATTACTATAATCTTATTATGACGAAAAGTTTTGCGTAGATTTGGAGAAAATTGTGAAGATTTTTGGAGACTTGCTGTTTGGTTAACCCTATTCAGTGTCTGCTAGCATTTATGCCCCACGAAAAACAGCGCCACTCACTTGGTCTGACCAAGCGGTGTGCGCTGTTTCAATCGGTACTTATTTACTTTAGAAGCTATTCGGAACAACTTCGAGATTGACTTGAAGGTCCCTATGTTTCCTAATGTGACAGAAATATCGAACTAAAGTAGTGGCAATACTGGCGGAAAACACCGGCGTACCCTTCACATGGATAACCGCCAATTATTCTGGATAACCGTTGCCAGCCCAACGATGTTCACATCACTGACATGGTAAAAAACAATCATAACCGGAGGCGGAATCTCTGGCAGCCGCAGGTGGCGGAATTCAACCAATTTTGTGTTTATCTTGAAAACCGTTCTTACAGGTTCTTATCCATATTAAACGTCAGGTGCGACAAAGTCAGACCCTTTTCAATCAGGTCATTAGTCAGTTGCGTCGTGACTTTACGCATATCCGCGACGACCTGGTGGTTCTGGTCAGTCAGGTAGGCCGTGAGTGCATCGCCAGAGAGATCCTTTGCCCCAGCTAGGGCAGTAGCCACGTGCGTGCGTAAGTCTTGCTTAGCTGCAGTCACGTAGTCGGTGTTCTGTTCAATGAACTGGACGTAGTGAGATTCCACAATCATCGACATCTTCCGGTACATCCAGTACGCGCTGACGTCGTCCAAGTGGAGTGGCGTTTGGCTATAGGCGGGATCCGTGTCCGTGGCATTGGCAAAGAATGGCACGTAAGGACTGAAGGATGGCACCCCAAAGTTTAACCAGAAAATAGCGGAGCGGTCCGCTGGCACATCGTTTCGTAACTGCAACACGTGCGAGTTCTGCGTCCGGTTCATGGCGATTGGCCGGAACTTGAACTTCTCTTCACTCTCACCCGGGCCCAGTGGATCGTAAACCGTTTCGTTGTAGTGGGAACTTAAAATATATTCAACGTCTTCAACGCTAATCTTGTGACTAGTCCGGCAAATAAATGGGAGGTCACTGGATTGCGGGTCCTGGTGAATTTCAGGATTCAACACGTGCTGGCCAAACCAGACCCGCGGCGTGTTATAGTGCCGATCCTTTTCGGTGCTCGTGCCAAAGATGTGGCGGAAATTCCAGCCATCTTGGTCGGGGTTCAAGTGGTTCTCGGTAACAAAGTCTTGAATCCCCTCAGAAAACATAAAATTATCGGGATCATCGAAGCTGACCTGTTGAATTGCGACCTGGTTGGCAGTCACTGCATAGGCATCATCTGGAATGCGTTGCGCAACCCAGTGGTGACCGGTGACGATTTCCATATACCAAACTTCACCGTGATCGGAGAAGAGCACCCCGTTGCCTTCGGGTGACCCGTATTCTTTGATGAGATTCCCCAAGTAACGGACCCCGTCGCGGGCTGAGTTGATGTAAGGCAAGACTAAGGTTTGTAGTGAATCTTCGGCCAGCCCATTGGCAATCAAGGGATCAAAGGCTAAAGCGTCGGGATTACCATACACACTTTCGGTCGCGCTCATAGCCACATTCTGTTCGTTGAACCCGCTTTCGGCGTAAACGCCTTCCTTGTCGACGTCCGCGTTAGGCGTTGCCATGTAGCGGTAACCGTCGCTAGGAATCGGTGCCGTGAACCCATTTTGATTGGATACCCAGGTCCGCTGTGGTTGGTCATGCTCTGCGGGATGCACGTAGAACCGTTGCGGCGTTAAAGCTAAAAAGGTGTCGTCATTCCGTGCAATCAGCGTGGACCCATCCACCGTAGCTTCTTTACCAACCAGAACGGAGGTACAGGCCGAGAGATGCTTTGCTACTTTTGTCATTAAAAGAGTCACTCCTTCACTTGAATACCTGCGAGTTCGCCCACTAGTGAGCTTGCAGATTTATCTCTGCTTATTAGTTTACCGCTTTTCTTGAGACAAAACTAGCTTCGGGTTCTCCCTCCGTAAATAACAAAATGGTAACACTTTCAAAAAAGTGTTGACATTAACGACGAATTGTCTAAAATAGAGTTGTAATCAATTGAAAGAGTTTTCACATGGCTATGCTTGTGAAATACCTTTCAATAAATCTTGTTTTGGGAGGCAACACCATGAAAGTCACAGTTGTTGGTTGTACACATGCAGGAACCTTTGCCATTAAACAAATTTTAGCAGAACATCCGGATGCAGAAGTTACCGTTTACGAAAAGAATGATAATATTTCCTTCTTATCCTGCGGGATTGCTTTATACCTCGGTGGTAAAGTCGCCGATCCTCAAGGCCTGTTCTACTCAAGTCCTGAAGAACTGAAGAGCCTAGGTGCTAACGTTCAAATGAGCCACAACGTTTTAGACATCGACCCCGACCAGAAGACAGTCACGGTTGAGGACTTAACCACTCACGAAAAGACGACTGAAACCTACGATAAATTAGTGATGACTTCTGGTTCATGGCCAATCATCCCTAAGATTGCTGGGATCGATGGCGACCACGTGAAGCTTTGCAAAAACTGGAATCACGCGCAAACCTTAATCGAAGAAGCTAAGACTGCTAAACACATCACGGTCATTGGTGCCGGCTACATCGGTGCTGAACTGGCAGAAGCCTACTCAACGACCGGCCATGACGTCACCTTAATTGATGCGATGGATCGGGTTATGCCCAAATACTTCGACCAAGAATTCACCGACATCATTGAACAAGACTATCGCGATAACCACGTCCAATTGGCCTTAGGCGAAACGGTTCAAAGTTTCACCGACACTGGCGATGGCGTCACAATCAAGACCGATAAAGGAAGCTACGACACCAACCTGGCTATCCTTTGCATCGGCTTCCGGCCCAACACCGACCTACTCAAGGGTAAGGTTGACATGGCTAAGAACGGTGCCATCATCACTGATGATTACATGCGTTCATCCAATCCTGACATTTTTGCTGCCGGTGATAGTGCAGCAGTTCACTACAACCCAACGCATCAAAATGCCTACATTCCACTGGCCACTAATGCGGTTCGTCAAGGTATCCTGGTTGGTAAGAACCTGGTCAAGCCAACCGTGAAATACATGGGCACCCAGTCTTCTTCTGGATTGGCACTGTACGGCCGGACGATTGTCTCTACTGGTTTGACGCTGGCTGCTGCTAAGCAACAGGGTATCAAAGCCGACCAAGTCATCGTTGAAGACAACTACCGTCCCGAATTCATGCCAACGACGGAACCCGTACTGATGTCCTTGGTTTATGATCCAGAAAGCAAGCGAATTCTTGGCGGCTCTCTGATGAGCAAGTACGACGTCTCACAATCTGCCAACACCTTGTCCGTTTGCATCCAGAACGAAAACACGATCGATGACCTGGCAATGGTCGACATGCTCTTCCAACCCAACTTCGACCGTCCATTCAACTACTTGAACATCCTGGCACAAGCTGCTCAGGCCAAAGTTGCCAAGCTGGAGACTACCAAGTAAACAAGTTTTAAACAATTGCTCCTAAATAAAGTTGTGGAAACTAGTAAAAGGCTTCGCTAATCCAATGATTGGCGAAGTCTTTTTCTGTCCATATTTATCAGTGTTTCATCAACTGTCGCAAGGTCTCATGTGGCCCCTTCATCATTCGGGTACGTTGTTCAACGACCAGGTCACCGTACTGCTATACTTTCCCTGAACGGCAGCGGAGTTCACTTCCAGTAGGAGCCCGCTGTCCTCGTCCCAGTCATCAATGACGTTCGTCAGGTCATCGTTCCCGGTAGACTCGCCCTGCCCCACAGCAATGGGCGTGTCGCTAATGGGGGTCCGGTCATCCCCATCATAGTAGCTCAGGGTTCCCGCTAACTTTTGACCGTCAGCCCGAGTAAAGTCAGTACTGGTCACCTGGAGCGACCATTTGGCCCCGGCTTCGCGGGTGTCCAAAATTTCCACCTGCCAGTCGAGGGTTCGTTTCACCTTCTGTTGTGCACCAGTCAAGGTCGTGTCCTCGAAGGAGCTCTTCTCCGCCACCGTGTTGAAGACCAGCTGCGGACTAACCGTGATGGTAAACGTCACGGTGTTGGACACGTTGCCGTACGGATCCTCCACGGTGGTTACCAAGGTGTTCTTACCAGTCTGGAGATCCGCAGCGGCCACCGTCACGTCAAACCGACCACTTGCCGGATCACTCCCATCGGGAATTTTGAAATCAGTCTGGGATTTGCCATTTAAAATGGTGTGCACTGTCATGTCAGCGTTGGTTAAATTAACCCCCTCTGGCACAACCACGATTCCTTTCATGGTTGCGTCTTCCCCGGCTTCCACCTGGGTGCTGGACCCCGACAGCGAGGCTGCGTACAACTCAAGGGTCGGATTCAGCGTGAAGGCGACCGTCTCAGCTGACACGACACTGTTGACCGCGCTAAAGGTACTGGCCGCTGCATCAACGTTGACCGGCGCCTTCGGATTCGAGGCCGTCCCGGTCAACTTAATCGTCGCCTCATCGTTGGCTTCAGACAAGGCCTCACTTAACTTGATGGTCAACTGGTTGTCCGTTAAATTGCTAACATCCACCACCGTTGATGAGCCATCGGCGTAGGTGACCTCAGCTGTCTCATAGGTCAATTCTGCAGGTAGTTGGAGCTGGGCTTGGATATCTTTCCAGGACTGCTTCCCACTGAGGTAATTTAGCTGATACGTCAATTCAAAAGTGTCCTCGCCTTTCATGACATCGCCGTCATTAATTTTCTTTCCCGTCGTCGTGTCGGTCAGCGTGCTGGTTGCCTGAGCATCGACTAACCCGGGAACTTCTTCCATGACCACTAAATTATTTTCGTAGCTGTCACCAGTGGCCCCCGTAAATCCCCAGCGCGCCTCACCGGTATCGTTCGGATCAATTTTTACCAGATCTAAAGTTGCGCTCTCCGAAATACCCGTTTGAACTTTGCCAGTTGCCGGGTCCTTATCATCAAACGTATAGGTCATCTTTTTCCCTTTGGCGTTCCAATTCAGCGTCAAATGATGCCAAGCACCATTGGCGAGCATCGTGTAATCTCCTTTCAGCACACCCTCATGCGTTTGCGTGGCATAATAACCCACGCTGTAGATGGGTATCAGGGTAGACGTCCGCACCATTTGATAGGTGCTCGTTTCGGCCGGATAGTTGTTGGCGATATGCGGCCCGGAAATCCCCACGTCAAAGGAATCTGCGTCACCAGTATTCCCGTAATTCGTCGACGTATTTAGGTGCGTATCAAACTCCAACGCCCAACTATTTTGAATTGCCTTGGTGGCTAATTTATCGGGTGTCGTCTGCTTCTTGTCCGTATCTACGCCCCACACGCCCAAGGTTTCACCCGAAACGGTTTTGCCGTAGCCTGGCGTTGCAGCTAAACCGTTTTCATCATTTTGTAAGACAAAGGCCATTCCATCGGCCGCCTTCTTGCCTGTATTCCCAAAGTACAACCACATCGAAGCCGATTGGTTCTTCGTCAGGTCAAACACGTTGTCACTCGTGGACCACAGCGCCCCAAATTGCTTTTTCCCGTTGTTCACCTTAGCCGCCTGGGTGCCACTCGCCGCTGGATTCGTGGTTGTGACCACTGAGGCCTGATTATTACTGGTCGTCCCCGGTGTAAAGATATTGTCCAGCGAAATGCCTTGTGGCGCAGTCTTCAAAGCTTGATCATAATCCGCATCCGCATGACCGACTACACCACTCATTCCCAAAATACTGAGGCCCAGTAAGAGCCCCAACCAATTTCTGAACTTCATCGCAATCGCTCCTCTCCATCCCCCAAATGGTTGTGGGACACAATCTATGCACGTTACCGTCTATCATTTCGTTTATAGTGTAACATAATGAAATTTATGACGGGGCTTACACGCAAAATTCGAAGAACAGCCTTCGGGATTTGACGAGTCGCTGTGAAAATGCACTAGTTTCACCGAACGAAAAAAGAGCCCGAAAATAATTCGGACTCCTCGACTATTTCTATGATTACCCACTGGAAATCATTCCCAGCGGACTTAAATCGTTTAAGCTTACAGCTTGGAAGTCAGTTCAACGTCTGGATACTTGTCCTTAAACCAGCGTTCGGCGAAGTGATTTTCAAACAAGAACAGGGGTTCACCGCGGTTGTCCTTGACCAAGAGATTCCGGGATGAAGACATCCGTTCGTCCAATTGATCAGGGTTGATCCAGCGCGCAGTCTTCTTGCCCATTGGTTCCATGATGACTTCAGAATTGTATTCGTTTTGCATTCGGAACTGGAAAACTTCAAATTGTAGTTGGCCCACGGCTCCAAGAATGTAATCCCCGGTGGTGTAGGACGTGTACAGCTGAACGGCCCCTTCCTGAACCAGTTGGTTGATCCCCTTGTGGAAGGACTTTTGCTTCATCACGTTTTTAGCAGAAACACGAACGAACAGTTCTGGCGTAAATTGCGGTAATTTTTCAAACTTAATCTTATTCTTACCGGTATAAATGGCATCACCGATTTGGAAGTTACCGGTATCGTACAGCCCAATAATGTCCCCCGCTACGGCCGTCTCAACGTTTTCACGCGTGTCGGCCATGAACTCCGTCACGTTTGAAAGCCGCAACTTTTTCCCGGTGCGTTCCTGAATCACGTCCATGCCACGGTCAAATTCACCCGAGCAGATCCGGACGAAAGCAATCCGGTCCCGGTGATGCGGATTCATGTTGGCTTGAATTTTAAAGACAAATCCAGAGAATTCGGCATCCGTTGGGGCAATGTCGGTGTCCTCTTCCGTGTGGTGGCTAGCGGGCTTAGGCGCGTATTCCAGGTAGGTATCCAGGAACGTCTTGACCCCAAAGTCAGCTAGAGCGGACCCGAAGAACACGGGCGTTTGGTCCCCGCTGGCAATCTTGGCTTGATCAAACTGGTTACCGGCCTCACCGATCAGTTCCATGTTATCACGTGCATCCCGGTACCAACTGTCTTCTTCTAGCTCATTGTGTTCGACTAACTCACCATCGTCGTTCAATGGCAGGTATTGGTGAGCCTCGTCTTGGGGCCGGAACAAAGCAACGCGGCTATGATAACGGTCATACAGTCCCTTAAGTTCCTTCCCCATTCCGATCGGCCAGTTCATTGGATACCCTTCGATGCCCAGGACATCTTCCAGCTCGGCAATCAGGTCCATGGGATCACGACCGTCTCGGTCCAATTTGTTCATGAACGTAAAGATCGGAATGCCCCGCATCTTACAAATTTGGAAGAGCTTCTTCGTTTGGGGTTCGATCCCCTTGGCAGAATCAATCACCATGACCGCTGAATCAACCGCCATCAGTGTCCGGTAAGTATCTTCAGAAAAGTCCTCATGACCGGGGGTATCCAAAATATTGATCCGTTTCCCCTGATAGTCAAATTGCATCACGGAACTGGTCACGGAAATTCCCCGCTTCTGTTCAATTTCCATCCAGTCAGACTTGGCGAAGTTACCACTCTTCCGCGCCTTCACGGTACCGGCTTCACGAACAACGCCCCCAAACAGCAGTAACTGTTCAGTAATCGTTGTCTTCCCGGCATCGGGGTGAGAGATAATGGCAAACGTTCGGCGTTTATCGACCGCTGACGCTAAAGTTTTTTCACTCATATTTTTTCCTCACAAAATTTATTTTAATTATTTAGGTTCTCGTTTAAATTCAATCGTCACAGCTAGTAATTTTACCACATTTAGCCCGACAATTCACGGTTTGTTGGTCCTCATCGCCAATCAACCACAATTCGTGGTATCATGGAACAATGAAGTTTATTTAGAAACGGGTGAAACTATGTCGGCGTCTACTGAAACTATGCTCATTAAAGTTGTCTTTGCCATCGGCGTGCTGGTCGTTCTGAGCGGCCTGATTGGGTTAATGATTGCGCGGACCAAACGTCAACCGTTACAGCCAACCATGTCCGTCATTCTCTGTGGTGCTGGATTAGCGGTCATTGCCCTGCTCTTGAACAACCTGTTGTTTCGAAGCTATGACGATGTCCAATTAAAAAAGAATCAATACTATGAAGTCACCAGCCTAACCGCAAACATGAAAGCCTCACTGGCCAGCAGTCGTACCGCTAACCAGCCGGTCAGTACCCAATCCAAGAAGGCCAGTAAAAACGTGACTTATTTGGTGAAGAATCTCAAACAGTCTAAAAGCGCTCGCCAAGCAGCCCAGACGGCACAACACCAATTGGTCACGGTCAAACACCCTGACTTAAAGCTGGTGCGTCGAAACTACCGGATTGTTTTGCAGCACTACTTTGAAGACACCGGCATCACGGCGAAGCAGGCCAATCGCCTGACTGCTCACGCTTACCGCCAGGCAACTAGCTACAGCAAGTAACCGGATTTCTATCCACGGAACCAAAAACTGAGTACCGCCAACCACACACGTTGACGGCACTCAGTTTTTTTTTACCTAATTCCAATTAAGGCACCAAATTACTGGCAACGTTATCTAAAGCTGCCGGCTTACCGCTCGCCAAATTTAGGCCGGAACGCTGTGGGCAGGACGGCCCAAGCCAAAGTGCGGTCTTGGACCTCGCTTTGAACCGCCCAGTCCGCGTTTCAAAGTCGCCATTTTCCAAGAAAACCACATGGAAAATCCCACGGCTGAGCCTAAATTTGGCTCACTCACGCCTACATAGACTGGGTCCAATAATCTTGGACAAAAATTGACAGTCCAGCTATGGTTCACTTCAATGTCATGGTGAAAAACAATCATAACCGGAGGAGGCCAGAGATGGAGGTAGCTGTGTCGACGGTGTTAGCTGAGAATCAGCTTACAGCGTGGGACGCGTTTGGAGACTGTCGGTTTTGGACAGGCTTCAAACCGAGCCGGAGGACCGCCTCTCAGGCCGCAGGCGGTCCCCACAGACGCCGGAATCTCTGGCAGCCGCAGGTGGCAATCACCACTAATTTAACATCGAGCATCATGATTAAGGAACTGAACAGCGAAAGTTAAATGTTCTTCTCAATCTGTTGGAGGACGTAGTTGACGATTTTCAGGGAACTCAGCCCATCGTCAATCGCACAGAACCGCCGGTAGAAGTCCATAAACTTGGTGTCACCACTCATATCTGGCGTTTTTAGCTTGGCCTCAACCAAGTCCAACAGCTGGTGCTCGTCATGCGCAATTTCACCTGGCAAGTCCTTTTCGTAATCGAGGTAGAAGCCCCGCAGCTCGTCCTTGTACATGTGGTAATCGTACGGGTAAAACAAGATTGGCCGTTTCAAGTAGGCAAAGTCAAAGAAGACGGACGAGTAATCGGTAATTAACATGTCCGAGATCAAATACAGTTCAGAGATATCTGGATGGTTGGAGAGGTCGAAGACAACACCCTCGTAGCCACTGATATCTAGTGCATTTGAAATCAAATAATGCATCCGTAGAACCAAGACCGCATCCTGACCGAAGCGTTTACGGAAGTCGTCCAGGGAGAACGGCAATTCAAACGTGTACTTCCCCTTCTCGGCAAACTGATTGTCCCGGTAAGTTGGTGCGTAGAGCACCACTTTCTTATCCACGGGAATACCCAGCTGTTCCTTCAAGGCAACCACGTCATCCGGGGTGCTGTTGATCAGTTCATCATTACGCGGATAGCCGACCTTTAAAATCTGATTGTTAAATCCAAAGGCTGACCGGAAAATCCGCGTGGAATAATCATTGGGCGATACCAACGCATCCCAACGATTGGCCTCACGAACGAAATTGGCGTGATACTTCGCCGTCGTCGTTCCAGGCATCGACACATTTTCAATGTCGAGTCCCAGCTTCTTAAGCGGCGTGCCATGCCACGTCTGAATGTACGTCACGTAATTCGGCTTGCGGACCCAAGATGGAAACCGGGCATTGCTGATCCAAAAGCTGGATTTCTCTAACGTCCGTACCCACTTTGACGTTCGGCGAATGACAAAAGGAATACCATTTTCTTTACAGAACTTCTTTTGTGACCGGTCGATTGACCAAACAAAGTTGAAGCCAGGATACAGTTGCACGAACAACCGATAGATGGCATATGGTGAGTCACTGACCTGACGACCACCAAAGCTTTCGAAGATCAGGGTTGTTTGATCGAATGGTCGATGTCCTCGTTTGAATAGGCGACGCATGTAGACCAAGTTAACCTTGTCCATGAGTAGCGCTAATAACTTGGTTGCACCACCGACTTTACCGGGAACGTTGGCAAGTCGCTGAGGGAGCGTCGGAGCAGCCATTTCCTGAACCCGAATTCCGTTATCAAAGCGCTTCTCCACCAGGATTAAACGGTGCCCTGGCGTAATTGCTTGGGTCACCTGTCCGGCTAGAGACTTCGCCATCACAACCCGTTGCTCTAAGTCCTGGCCAGCAACCGTTGAGCGAATAAACAACTGCTGCTTGGTATCCTGTGCCAAATCAGAGAGTGGGATAGATGCCGTAAAGAGGCCATGCAGGCTCATGTGCGTGATTGGCCACTCAGCAGAGCTGTCTTGTTGTTCATTTTTTAAGACTAGTCGTTGATTTTCAATGGGTTGACTATTGATGCGACTGGGTCCGATTACTTGGAGCTGATTATCCGCCAAGTTAATCGCATTAATCGTAAATTCATTCTCGGCCTGCTGGGTATGCATGTTAAACAAGGCCATCCCCTCGGCATCACTGTTGACCTGGAAATAACTGGTCAACGTAAATTGCCGCCGGTCACTCAAGTATTCACTCTCCACTTGAATCAAGCCACGTGTGTTTTGTTGGCGGAGGTTCAAGTATAACTCCCAACTAAACTCACTTTGCCCGGCAGCCGCAAACTGCAGGTCATCGGCGTCAATCGTGACTTGCACCACGTCAGCACTGACAACTTTGCTGACTGGTGCGGTAATCGAGGCCTTCGTGTTCTTTTCCAGGAAGGTCACCGCTAAATCGTCAAAGGGTTCTGGCACGTCGATTAGTTCAAGTTCCAGTTTTTGCAAATTCTTTTTATGATGTAATCCAGATAAAATCGCACGCACGATGGAAAAACTCCTTAGTAATTAAAAATCAGCTGGTTCGGCATTTGTGGCGATAGCGCTGCATTGACCGCTAAGTCAACGTACAAGCGCGTGTCCGGTGTCAATAAATGGCTCAGGACCGCCTGATAGAAGGTGTACAGATTATCGAATCGCCGGTAGTTTGAGTAAGCCAGCACGCCATAATAGGTTTCGGTGGTGGACACAATCGACGTATGATCGATGGTCGCTTCTTCCGCCTTATTCCGTTGCCGTTGGGTCATGTTGGCCGCAGCGGCGTTCTGCTTGGCCGTAGCAAATTCAGTCGCAAGCATGGCCGACGAGTCACTCAAGTTAAAGACTTGTTCCACGGGCCGCTCATGACGCACGAACCGCAAGACCGCCTCACCCTTGGTGTTCAGCACGTAACTGGTCTGGGCAACCTCGTCAGACACTTTTTCAATGCCCACAACGTTGCCATCCAAGCCATAAGTATCAATTTGTTCCAACTGGTCTGCGTGATATTGGCGCAAAACCATTGGCGTCTCGTCATCCAATTGTCGCAGTTCGGCGACCAGGTGGCCAGCGTCTAAGTAGCGCTTAACCTGTTGTTGATTGTCGGCAAAGAGCCGTTCATCAAAGTCGGTCAGCACCGGCATATTCCGCTCTCCACTGGTAAGTTTCAGTCCAGTCTCATCCTGATACAGATCAGCCAACATCATCAGAGTGACCTGCTTCACATCCCGGTCCTTTTTAGCTAATCGGTTCAAATATTCCCGAACCTGCCAGGTCGCTTCGAAATCCACCAAGGCGACGAGCACACTAACCTGAACGCCTTGGTGCACTACCTGTAGTAATTGCTGGGAAAAGTTCGGTTTATGCATGCCGTTTAAGGACGTCACTAAAAAAATAATCCGTTGCATTCGTTTACCTCCGTCTACACTCTCTAAGAAAAAAGCCTGGGACAAAACCCCAGACTCGCATTGCATCTCCAAAACGCTATTGCTGAAACGTGCGACCAAAGGCAGCTGGCTCCGCTTAAAACTGATAGCCAAATAATCCAAACCCGGGATTATCCGGCTATCGGCCTTAATGCTCACCAGCTAACCGCCTTTTGTCCCACTCTTATCACCAACACTACTCTTTTTCTTGCCAGTCTTCTTCCTCTGACAAGCCCAAGTCGTGCTTAATTTTAGTCGTGGAGATGCCTTCCGTCCGTGGTAAGTAAATGACTTCACAGTAATCCTTCAAAAAGTCAAACTTGCCCTTCCAGTCGTCACCCATGACGAAGATATCAATGTCATTTTCCTGTACGTCACGAATCTTTTGGTCCCAAGTTGTTTCTGGGATCACGTGGTCCACGTACTTAATGGCTTCCAAAATGTACTTCCGGTCTTCATATGAGGTATAAGCCCGCTTACCCTTCTCGGCGTTAAATTCGTCGGAAGACACGCAAACCGTCAAATCATCACCTAAGGCTTTTGCCCGTTTCAATAACCGAATGTGACCTTTATGCAACAGATCAAACGTTCCGTACGTAATTACTTTTTTCATGTAGACTCTCCTACTTTATCTGGTTAATTTCCCTCGGCAATCCCAGAGGGCGTCGCTAAAAAATCCAATAACAATCTAAATAGTAGCATATTCAGCGGTCACGTCAACTTCAAACCACAAAGGTTACCCTTTTCTTGAGAAATTTTGCCGCTCAAAGCTGTGATTTTTCGGTGTGTTCGAGCTGCCAAATACTGTAAAGATACTGAACAATCGTTTTGACCACGGCATAGAAGGGAATCGCTAAAATCATCCCCAACAGCCCAGCAATGTTGCCAGCTGCCAATAAAATAATAATAATCGTCAGCGGGTGAATTTGTAAACTCTTCCCAATAATGTTTGGGTATACCAGGTTGCCATCAATCTGCTGGACGACCACCACCACGATGATCACGTAAATCACGAGACTGGTGCTGGTGGTGAACGCCACAATCAGGGCCGGTAAAATCCCAATGTAAGGACCCACGTAAGGAATCAGGTTGCAAATACCAGCAAAAAAGCCGAGCAGCAACGCATATTTTTCCCCAACGAAGAAGTACCCAATTGCCGTGAAGCTCCCGACGAACACGCACTCGACGATTTGCCCACCAACGTAGCGCGCAATCGTCTTGTTCATCCGTCCCAGGAGCTCCGCAATTTGTTCGCCGTGACGATCAGGTAACCAACTGCGGATGGCCGGCATGAATTTGTCACCGTCCTTCAACATGTAGAACAGCATCACGGGCACTGTAACGGCCGTGACGGTCACCGTGGTCACTGTCCCAATAATTGTGCCAATACCACTGGTTAAGCCGCTCATGAAGTTCTGAGCGTACTTAGCGAAGGCGGCTTGAATCTGACTCAGGTATTTGGAAAAGTCAATGGCCTTAAACGCCGGTTGGTTGATGAATTTACTCAAGACACTTTCAGTCGACTTGGCAAAGTCAGGGATGTTGCCAACTAACGTGGTAATCTGCGTCACCAGCCGGGGAATCAGCCACATGCCACCGGCAACCAAAACCAGCACCAACAGCAGGAAAACAATTGCTACCGCGCCAGTACGGTTAATGTGAAATTTCTTCCACCGAACCTTTTCCAAGAGTCTAACGACTGGATTCAGCAAATAAAACAGAATACCTGATAACAGGAGCGGCGCAAATATCGTGGATAAAAAAACGCCAATTGGTGAAAATAGAAAGCTGATTTGCGTGCACACCCAGATTAGGGCAGCCACAATCAGTAACTCTAGTGACCAAAACATGACGCGTGAATTTGCAACCCATTTCATCACCGTAGCCCCTTTCAACTTTGCCGATAGCTTAACTTTCGCTTCTTAGAAACCTCACAACGCTTGGGATGTCACCTTTAAGCAACTCACCTATTTTAGAAAAAAGGAGCGAGCCACGAATGGACTTGCTCCTGGTGGTACGGAAGACAACTCTTACTGATCATTCGAGCGCCGTAACAACTCTTGGTACCGTTGATACCAGAGATCGACGTAGGCTTGGGAAAAGGGGCCCTTATGATGATTAATCCAATCGACTAAGGTCAACACATTGGCCTTTAAAATCTGGTCAGTCTCTTCGCCGTAGTGCCACCGTTGGCTGAAATCTTCATACTCGTCAACGTCGAGCAGGCGTTTTTCACCATCCGGAAAGACCTTCACGTCGAGATCATAATCAATGTATTTGAGCGCTTCTTTATCCAAAACGTACGGGGAAGCCAAATTGCAATAATACGACACCCCGTTGTCCCGAATCATCGCAACAATGTTGAACCAATAATGCTTGTGAAAATAAACGATGGCAGGCTCTCGTGTCACCCACCGTCGCCCATCATCTTCAGTGACCAAGGTGTGATCATTGACGCCGATGAGCGCATTTTCGCTTGTTTTGAGTACCATGGTATCGCGCCAAGTTCGATGCAAACTTCCGTCGTGCTTGTAGCTTTTGATCGTAATGAAGTCGCCTTCCTTAGGTCCTCTAGCTTCGCGCGTCATGTCTAAACCCTACTTTCCAAAAGTAACGGGTAACTATAAAAATTCACTCAATATTATACCAGATTCGGCGTCCCTTGAATAGGTTCAGACCGATTCTCCCAAACAAAATACTTGGAAATCCCCTAAATTTCCCGTAAAATACAAACTAATTAACGAGGTGAATAACTATGGCACAAGCTCCTTTAAGTACTTTTGAACCCATGATTCCCCAGGTGGCTGCGTTGTTAGCAGATGACGCCCAACTCACCAACTTCTTCAATGACCTAACCGTTGGCTATCAACGGGAATGGGCCCGCTACATCTTCGGCGCCAAAGCTGAGGACACCAAGCAGCGGCACATTGCGGACATGCGGGTGATTTTGGCAGCAGGCTACAAGTCTAAACGTGCTTACGGCAGTCGCCCCAAAGCGTAAACCCTTAACCACCACGCTAGTCGGAACCAGCCACCTGCGGCTGCCAGAGATTCCGGCTGCTATGGGGACCGCCCGCGGGCTGAGAAGCGGTCCTCCGGCTCGGTTTGAAGCCTGACCAAGACCGTCAGTCTCCAAACGCGTCCCACTGTAAGCTGGTTCCCAGCTAACACCGTTGTCACAGCTGCCTCCATCTCTGGCCTCCTCCGGTCATGATTGTTTTCACCATGACAATGATGTGACCATCATCGGACTGGCAGCGTTTGCCCACCATGATTGATTCCAGTCTACGTAGGCATGAGTGAGCTAAATTCAGGCTCAACTGTGCGGGTGGTGTTCTCTGAATTCATATTGACAGAATATGTCGTAGGTTTAGACCAAGTCGCAGTAATTTCAAATCAATATTCGGAAAGATTTCAGCCTTGCAAAAAGACCTGGTTCACCAGAAAATTCGTGGTGAACCAGGTCTTTTTGCATGCATTTAGTGATTTAATTGGCCGCCCTCCAGCAGATTCCAAATCTGGATTGCTGGCGTTTGTGATAACTGATTAGCCCGGTAGTAGTTACTCAACAGGATCACGCCATCCTGCCCATCCTTGCTAACCAGTGCCGTGGCTTCGTACCCGTAGGCCAGTCCGTGGACCCGAATGTACCCCGGGTAGACGTAAGCACCGCCGCCGTACATGGAAGAGGATCCCGGTGCCAGCAACACATTAACGTCGCTCTGTGGATACAGCTTGCCCAATAACATATTCCGCTCCCCTACAAACAGGTCGTGAGCTGACATGTAGACTTGGCCGGTCCCAAATTGATACAGCATGGACGCCCGGGATTCAGGATACTTGGCATCGTAGCTCGTCCCGACATCGGCCTGGTTGTTGTTCTGATACCCCTGTGAAAACGCCTTTTTATGTGCCATGTTAAAGACGAATCCGGTGTGGTTCAGGTGCCACGGTTCGGTAATATTTTCGGTAAAATACTGACGATAACTCTCACCACTGACCTGTTGGATGATCCCCGCCAGTAGCATGAAGTTAACCGGCGCGTAGTTCCACTTGCCGATGTCCCGTGGCTGGCTAATGATGTGGTTCAGGATAAACTTGATCATGCCATCTTCAGAGTTCAGCGTATTGGGAAACGCCTCTAACGACAAACCACTCTTCATGTCCAGCATGTCGCGCAGCGTAATCTGCTTGGCACCGCGAATTTGTGGATAGTACTTGGACAACGGATCCGTCAACGACAGCTTTTGTTCAGCCGCCAGCTTCATAATCAATCCCGCTGTAAAGGATTTTTGCACGGAAGCCAACTGGTAAACGCTGTTGAGACCGTTCTTCTTTTGCTCGCTGACCCGGGCATAGCCAAATCCTTGCTCGTAAATTGCCTTGCCCGAGTGCATGACTAGTGCCGTTCCCACGAACCGGTTGGCCCGCAAAATATCATCAATTTCTCGGGTAGCCGCCGTTTGTTTTGGTGTCACTTTTTTCTTAATAACCTTCTTGGCCTTCGGTTTCGGCTTTGGTTTGACAATCGCACTGCTACTGCTTGAAGCCACCGTTTCCGGATGTGATTCAGCCTGGCCGTTGAACCACCAAGCCAAGCCACCACCGATACCCAACACCATCCCAAAGGCAATCAAGGCCCCCAGAGTCTTCTTCCGCATATCAATTCCCCCTTACTCCGTGAATCCAACCATGTTATTCGCCCGATTCCCCTAAATCGGCCAGCCACTGACTAATGTCATCCAGCTGAAAACCCTTGCGGTAAAGCATTTGTTTCGTTTTGTATTTCCGTTCAGATGGACTTAGCGCACGGTAACGATGCCAAATCTTTTCACCCTGTTTCACCAGTAACTCATGTTGTTCATCAACGTCCGGTGTAAGTGACAAGGTCTCAATCATTTGGCCAATCTCATCAGTGCCAAAGCCGCGTGACATTAATCCCTGACGAATCTTCTGCTGTTGATTGCCAAATGGTTGCCGCTGATACCGCTTAGCCAGTTTTTCCGCAGCCGCTGTCCCCACAGCTAGCCGCTCCTCTGGCGTGTATAAGACCAGCGCATCATCGATGACCTTTTCACCAACGCCTTTCTGCCGCAAGTGCTGGCGAATCACGCGGGGGCCCTTGTCGCCGGTGTGCATGACGGTACGCACATAGCTCGCGGCGTAATGGGCATCATCCACAAGGTTTAGCTCCCGTAACTTGTGAAACGTCAGGTCGATAGTTTCTTCTGGAATTTCCAATTCAACTAATTTATCGTGAATTTCTTTTTCTGTCCGTAATTGGTTCGACAGGTAGTCTAGGGCCCGATTATAAGCCTTGGAAACGTTGTCGGCGTCTACCAGCTGTGATTTCAACTCTTCATCAATTTCCATCCCCTTGAAGAGCCGGAAATCAATCAGGACACTCTCACTCACTGGAAAGGCGTACTCACCGTCAACGTAAACGTTATAACGACCGCTACGTTTCTGGGCTTCAATCGTGGTAATGACGGCCATTAAAGTCACATCCTTCTCCAATTTTTTTGGAACACAGCTTACCTGTTCTTGGCATTTATTTTACCAGTTTGTGGGGCAGCCTGGGAAGTAGAAAGATAGATTTGTTAGTCAATCATCTTTTCGGCGGGTCACGGTCAGGCGGCGCAACGATTTCTAGCCCCCACGCCCCCAACCTGCTATAATTAAGGCCAAACTTGTGCTTGGCAGCCGCCTTGCCGGACGGTCAACACAAATTTAACCTAGTCTATTGGTTTGAAAGCCTTCAGCGGTCACCTAGACTTGTCTCACCCTCCGCCTACATAGGACAGTGGCCAATTTTTTTGGACAAACGTTACCAGTCCAGCGATGATCACATCAATGTTATGGTGAAGAATAATCACGGCCAGAATCTCTGGTAGTTGCAGGTGATAATTTCCAACTAATGTTATGTACAGAATTTAGCTGAGCTGCTCCAGGTACTTTTGGACTTTCAACCTTTAGTATCCTATCTTTCAAAACAATAAATCTTATCAACTCAAGGAGTGAGGACTTTGGTAACTGCACAAGTTGTTTTCGCCACAATTACCGGTAACAACGAAGATGTCGCGGACATCGTCACGGAAAAATTAGAGGACCTGGGATGTCAGGTCACTGAAACTGAAATTTCTCAGACGGACGCCGCTGAATTTGAAAACGTGGATATCTGTGTTGTCTGTGCCTACACCTACGATGAAGGTTCTCTTCCCGACGAAGGCATGGACTTTTACGAAGACCTTCAAGACCTCGACCTTACCGGCAAGATTTACGGTGTCGCCGGCTCTGGAGATACCTTCTACGGTGAGTACTACAATACGACCGTCGATCACTTTGACCATACCTTTCAAGCGACCGGTGCCACCCGTGGTGCTGAACCAGTTAAGATTAATTTAGCGCCGGACCAAGCTGGCATCGAGCAGCTCGATGCCATGGCCCAGCAGTTGGTTGACAGCTACCATCAACAGCAATCCTAATCGAAACTAAGGATTTAAAGTCCAAAAGAACCTATAACGACCCAGCTAACAGGGATTCAATCCACAAAATTAGTGGTTAATTACCACCTGCGGCTGCCAGAGATTCCGGCTGCTGTGGGGACCGCCTGCGGCCTGAGGGGCGGTCCTCCGGCTCGGTTTGAAGCCTGTCCAAAACCGACAGTCTCCAAACTCGTCCCACGCTGTAAGCTGGTTCCCAGCTAACACCGTCGACACAGCTGCCTGCATCTCTGTCCTCCTCCGGTTATGACAGTTCTTCCACATGACATTGAGCTGGCTATCGCTGGATTGACAACGTTTGCCTACCATCATTGGGTAAAGCTTAAGTAGACGTGAACGAGTTCAATTTAAAATCACCCGTTGGATTTTGTCCGTCAACATGACATTGTCAAAATGTGTGTCCTACCGGCTTGCCATTCCGGCCTAAATTTGGCGAATGATAAGTCGGCAGTTTTAGATCATGTTACCAACACTCAACGTTGTATCCCTACTATCCCAGTGGGTTACGTCGCCAATTTAAGGTTTATCCGTTTAGTTAGAAAACGTGTGTCACCAGGCAACTCTCATCGCCTGGTGACACACGTTTTTATTTACCACTTTTATTTTTCAGATGATATTTGCGATACTTTAACAGATTCGGAATCGCCAGTGCCTTCTGTTCCTCAATGGCGCCGACAATCAGCTCTTGAATGGCCGCGTTTAAAACCGCTCCGAACATCAAAATCAGCCCCGTAAAGTCCAACCAGAACATCAAAAAAATGAACGTCCCAATGGTTTTATAGCTATCAATGTTGTGCACGAAATATTTAACGTAGATTGAAAAGGCTTGCGACAATAACAGCCAACCGACCGTCGCCACAATGGCCCCCGGCCAAACGAACCGCCATTTTAACTTGGCATTCGGCACGAAATAAAAGAGAATCATCAAGACAATGAAGACCACGAAGAAGGTTAACGGCCATTTCAACGCATTGACGTAGGCCAGAATGGCCCGTGGCAAATGCAGCAACGGCGTTAATTTCTCCAAGACAATCTGGCCGAAACTGAAGAAGATCATTAAGGCAAACAGAAAGGCAATCAAGACGACCATCCAAAAAAAGGACACAACCCGGTTCACGAAGGCATTTTGGTTTTTCGCCACACCATAGGCCCGATTCACGGTCCGCTGAAATGCCGCAACCGCGCGTGAGGATGACCAAATCGAGACGATCACCCCAATTGATAGCACACTGCCGCTTCGGTTATTCAGGAACGAGTGAATGATGGGTTCCAGCATATCAAAAATACTCTCCGGCACCATCGGCTCGATGCTATTCAAGACCGTAGACGTCTGAATATTCAGGTACGGCAGAATACTGGCCAGGACCAGCAAGGCCGGGAACATGGACAATAGGGTATAGTAGGCCAACACAACGGCCGAGTCGGACACGTTGGCCATGGCGTAGTGCTTCATGATGGTTTCGTAGACGTGTTTGATTTGCGCGCCCCGCTTGCGCCATTGAATGGTCACGGTGTTCGCCCCTCCTTTTTCTTTAGACTGTTCTCAGCATCCCCGTCAGACTAGTCTAAAACGACCCGTAGTCCTCGGCAAATTTGAGTGTGCCAATCATTCTTTCTAGGGTCTTCCGGCTAAAGCGGACCCGCTTAGCTTGACGGAAGGATTCGATGAAGGTAGCCAAATCATCATAATTCGCCACCGCCGTGCAATTGTAAGCATCCTGGGGATTCAGTTTTGTCTTATTCCCCACCACCAGCGAATTACTGTGGTCATACCGGTCGTAATAATTATAATAAACCAACGGCTTCACAAAGTCGATAATCCGATCGTTTTTATCCTTCAACTGCTTGTGCATCGTAATTTCACTATTAATGTAGCGCACCAGCAATTTGGATGACAGCTCGGACTGTGTCGCTGGGTTACTGATCCCCGTGTGCAACGTAATGGTCCGTTGGCCACGCCCCTCCTGTTCCAGGCTCATAGTGTATCCCTGGGTCAACGACTCATTTTCCTCCGACAAATTCGGCAAGAAAAAGCGGTCTAACCGGTTGGTCAACGCCTTAGAGGTATCCAGATTCTTTTCACGGTTAGTCAAGTTCACCGCCGAGAAATCATCCAGGCTAGACGAGAAAATTTCCTCCGAAAGGTCATGGAAAATCATCCCCCGCCAATACTTACTTTCAACGTTGATGATGCCAAATGACGTGACCAACAAATTATCGATCTGCATCACTCGCCACGAATCCCCGTCATTCATTTCTTGGGTCACGGGATTCTTGACCTTGTTGGCAAAATGGACGTTCCGTAAAATCTTGTAATCAAATCGTTCGTTATTTTTCTCTGCGGCTAAATGAATATCCCGCATAATTTCCGACAACTGTTCTGTGGTCTTAATTTCGGCCCGGTCATAAGCCGTCTCAGCCATTTGCATTTCCTCCATTGATGGTCGTTTCGATTGCGGCCAAAATTCTTTCTGACGCGTGGCCATCCCCATAAGGATTCTTGGCCTGCGCCATTTGATCGTACGCCGCCTGGTCAGTTAACAGTGTTTCCATAGCCGCCGTGACCTTGGCAGGATCGGTGCCGACCAATTTCAACGTCCCGTTCGTCACGCCTTCAGGCCGCTCTGTCGTTTCACGCAACACTAACACCGGCTTGTTCAGCGAGGGCGCTTCTTCTTGGACCCCACCGGAATCAGTCATGATAAAGTAGCTCCGCGCAGAGAGGTTGTGGAAATCGACCACATCTAAGGGCTCGATTAAATGAATGCGGTCCATGCCATCGAGTTCTTCGTGCGCCGCCGACTGAACTGCTGGGCTCAAATGGACGGGATAGATGAGTTCGACGTCCGGATGCGCCTCAACAACCTTGCGAACGGCCTTGAAAACGGCGTGCATGGGTGCCCCTTGGTTTTCACGACGGTGCATCGTCAGCAGGATCACCCGGTTGCCGGCCTTAACTTGGTCCAGCACGTCATGGTGATAGTCCGCATTAACCGTTTGCTTCAGGGCATCGATGGCCGTGTTACCGGTCACATAGATTTGATTATCTGGATGCGCTTGCTTCAGCAGGTTGGCACGGGACAATTCCGTCGGCGCAAAGTAAAGGTCGCTCAAAATATCCGTCAGTTGCCGATTCATTTCCTCTGGGAACGGCGAATACTTATCCCAAGTCCGTAACCCGGCCTCCACGTGGCCCAGCATCGTCTGGTGGTAAAAGGCACTGACGCTGGCAGCAAAGGTCGTCGTCGTGTCGCCGTGAACCAGCACGATATCCGGTTTGGCCGCCGTCATCACGTCGTCCATGTGGGTCAGCACGCGGGTCGTAATGCCACTCAACGTTTGTTGCGGCCGCATGATATTCAGATCATAATCAGGTTTAATTTTAAAAATTTCTAGGACTTGATCCAGCATCTCACGGTGTTGGGCCGTGACCACGGTAATCGGTGTAAACTCGCTCGGCCGTTGCTGCATCGCTAAAATAATTGGGGCCATCTTGATGGCTTCTGGACGGGTACCAAACACCGTCATGACTTTTATTGGTTTTGTCAAAGATTTATCCTCCAAGTGGTGTTGATTAGGTCAATTATAGCAGATGCGCTTGCGGCATGTTATTAATTCTGGTTTTTCCGGTCAACGACAGTTTCTGACAGCTGAAAACGCCCTTGCCATTTTTCACGCCACCCAATGGTTTGTTCTGGTCACGTATTTTTAAGCGAATTATCATGGTAAGCCCCCCATATTTGAGGTAAGATAGTAACGTTGTGTGAAAGGAATGTCTATGATGAAAAAGTTAAGTCTGGTCGTTCCTTGCTATAACGAGGAGGAGTCTATTCCATTATTTTACCGAACCGTTAGCAAGGTGATCGATTCAATGAACACCCCTACCCCGACGGTTGAGCCGGAGTACATTTTTGTGGATGATGGGTCAAGCGACCACACCCTTAAGGAAATGAAAGAGTTACACCAAAACCATCCCGAGACCGTCCACTTCCGGTCGTTCTCGCGAAACTTTGGGAAAGAGTCAGCCCTCGCAGCTGGGCTACAAGCCACGACCGGAGATATGGTTGCCGTGATGGACGTCGATCTCCAAGATCCGCCTGAACTGTTGCCCCAAATGGTCGACCTACTTGAAAATGATGACTACGATTGTGTCGGCACCATTCAAAAAGAACGCCGCGGTCAAAGCAAGTTGCGGGCATTTTTGTCTAGCAGCTTCTACCGTGTCATTAACAAGCTTTCGGACGTCCGGATCGAACCCAACGCCCGTGACTATCGCCTGATGACTCGACAGTTCGTAGATACCGTGATTTCGCTGCCCGAGTTCAATCGCTTTTCTAAGGGAATCTTTAGTTGGGTCGGGTTCAAAACCACCTACCTCACCTACGAGAGTCAGCCCCGGGCGGCTGGTACTACGCATTGGAGTCTGCGGCAACTGTTCGCCTACTCCATTGAGGGAATTATTGATTTTTCCAACGCGCCATTGCGCTTGGCAACCTGGGTCGGCAGTATTTCATTTTTCCTGTCAATTATTGGTTTGCTCTTCGTCATCATCCGGGCATTGACCGTGGGTGGTGCCGTTGCTGGTTGGCCATCCCTGGTCGCAATTCTGCTCTTCATTGGTGGGATTCAATTGTTCTGCTTGGGAATTTTAGGCCAATATATCAATAAAATTTATCTTGAAACCAAGCACCGGCCAAAGTACATTGTCCGGGAAGAGAAATAAACGGCTTGGTGACGTACGCCAAATGAAAAGGTGTGTGACGTTTTTCCGTCACACACCTTTTTAATATCTAGTGAATAATCGCGTTCATCAAGAGAACCATCAACAGCCCCACCACGGAAATGACCGTTTCCAATGTTGTCCAAACCTGGAACGTTTGCTTAACGCTCAGATCAAAGTACTCGGAAAACATCCAGAAACCAGCATCGTTCACGTGAGAAGCGGCCAATGAACCGGCCCCAATGGCTAAGGCAATCATGACCGGATCAGCACCCAATGTGTGCATCAATGGCGTGATTAAGCCAGAAGCCGTCATCCCGGATACCGTTGCGGAACCCAAGGAAATCCGGAGAATCACCGTAATCAACCAAGCCACCAGAATTGGTGAGAACGTAGAGTTCATCATTAACTGTTGCACGGCCTTACCGACCCCACCATCAATCAGGACTTGCTTGAAGGCAGAACCCCCGGCAATAACCATCAGTAACATGGCGATTGATTTGATAGCGTCCTCCAGCGTCCCACTGATTTCCTTCATGGAACGACCACGATGGAAACCCATGGACCAGATGGCAAAGAGTAACGCGACGACCATGGCGATGACGGGATTCCCCAACATCGTGATGACCGCGTCCAAGCCATGCGGATTCTTCGGTGCCGTTCCGCCGTTGGCCACCATTTGATAAATCGTTGCCAGAATCATGAAGACCACTGGGAACAGTGACGTGAAGACGGACAGACCGAAGCCAGGTGTTTCGTCCAAATCGAATTCCTTCACTTCACCAAAGGCGGGTAAGGATTTCTTGACGACGAACAGATCCGGATTGAACCGGCGAATCACGCGCGTCCAAACCGGCCCCGCAATGATCACACAGGGGATGGCCACAATGATACCGACCATTAACATCTCACCAACGTTAGCCCCTAACGCCGTCGCAACGGCGGTTGGTGATGGTTGGGGTGGTAAGAACCCTTGCGTGGCGGATAAGGCTGCCGCCATGGATATCCCCAAGTACAGGAATGGTACGTCGGCTTCCAACGCAACCGCGAAGACGATTGGTGTCACCAGGACCAGCCCAACTTCAAATAACAGGGAAATCCCAATCAGGAAGGACGCCACCACGATGGCAACTTGGAGCCGTTTCTTCCCGAAAATCTTAATCAACGTCCGGGCAATTCGGTAGGAACCCCCAGCGTCAGACACTAACCGGCCAATCATGGCCCCAAATCCAAAAACGATAATCAGTTCGCCCATGGAGCTCCCAATACCGTTTTTGATGGAATCCGCAATGTTTGCGGGGTTCATGCCTAATCCAAGCGCTACCAAAATAGACGTAGCGATTAATGAAACGAAGGTGTTTAACTTTACTCGAATAATTAAAAAGAGTAATAGTAAAATACCCAATAGCAAAATCACGAACTGCATATTTCTCTCTCTTTTCTTATGCTCAATTCTGATAAAAATCGCCTGCCGCAGCGAAATCTATCTTGTTGCATAAGAACTATTGTATGAAAAATATTTTCAACTTGCAAGGGGCCAACTGAATATTATTTACAGTTTGCTTGTGAAAACACGGATGAAAACGTTATCTGACAATCATCACGGAAACTGGAGAATATTTTGCCATGTATGCCGCCTGGCTACCAAAGTACTTCCGGACACCAGATTGAGACAGTGACCCCACGACTAGCAGGTCTGGCTCCACCTCTGGGATGATTTTTTTCACAATCGTTTCGCCGGGATCCCCTTCACCAATGATAATTTTCACCTTGGTAATGCCAAACCGTTGCGCTAATTTTTCATACTCTTGTAAATGGGCCTGTAAATCACTCCGTTGCCCGTGAACGTAATCCTTGCTGAGAGCTTGGTAGATATTCATGTTGTCAGATTCCAATACGGAACAAATGACTAACTCAGCGTCGTCAAACTTGGCCCGGTTCATCGCATACCGGAAAGCCAACTGGGCGTCTGGTGAGTCATCTACCCCAACCAAAATTCGGGTAAACTTCTTCGGGTTCATTGATCCTGTCGTATCCATTGAAAACTCCTCCTCACTTTTCTTAGCTACGTCCATTATAACGGAAAACGGTTCCATTGGGGAGGATGATGCTGGGAAACTTCCGTTGGCTGGTTGAAACCAAGCTGTGAGCTGATTACAACCACTTACTGTCACGGGTTTCAGCGATATACACGCGGAGCTATCAAAAGAGCCTGGGAACTTGTCCCAGACTCTTCGCTATTATCTAATTACTCCCCGATACACAGCCCAGTAGTAGCTATATGCGGTCCCGCTTTCCTAGCCACTTGTTCAGGCGTAGAAAAAGGTAAATTACTACCGTCAGTAACAGCCAGCAGCCCACACCAACACCCACCATGAAGAGTAGCGTTCCCGGTGAATGGCCCGTTTGCCACCAATACTGCACGAGCTCCCACAATTTGATACCGGACTGGTGCCGGACAACCCATTCGACTGGTGAAAAAATGAGATCAAGAACCACTCCTAACAGAATAAATCCCCAGGCTGCTTTCATTGCACCTCTAAACATGTCATCCCCTACTTCCACTTATAGAATAACATAGTGCGAATATGGAACACTAGGGTATTGGCGGCATCGCTTAAACCTGCCATCTTACCGTTCGCCAAAGAATCCATTCAACGCGTTTTCTAGCGATTCGGAAAAATCAAAAACCGCTCCAAATCAATGATTTAGAACGGTTTGCGCTGATACACGCTTGAAAATAATGGCCCCACCCGGACTCGAACCGGGATCATTCGCTTAGGAGGCGAGTGCCCTATCCAGTTGTGCTATAGGGCCATATTAAAAGATCCGTTATTAATTCTCACACGGATCTTCCTAATTGTAAAGCTTTAGTTCTGCTTATCCTGATCGCGCCACTTCTTGCGCATCCCTTTATTCTTCATGTGGCGATTCTTATGTTTCTTTTTCTTGCTAGGATTTGGCGTTTGCGCCTTGGCTGGTGCTTGCACGGTCTTGACTGCTGAATCTTTTTTGGCCCCAGCCAGCTTAACCTGGTCCGTAGCCGTCGTCTGGTTGGCTTTGGGTTGCGTTTCCGCTTGCCGTTCCGCCTTAGCTGTTTCGTTAGCTTGAACGGTCGCGGCAGTTGGCCGTTCCGTCGTTAGCTCACGTCCACTGAAATACAGTGGAATCAAGTCATAGTCCGTTTCCTTCAACAGCCGCTTCAGATCACGTAAATCATGGTCATCGCCCAAACTGATGACTTGTCCCGGTTCACCCATCCGACCAGTCCGCCCAACCCGGTGAACGTATTCGTTGACCTTGTCGGGTAAATCATAATTGATCACAGCCGGTAATTTGGGAATATCCAAGCCTCGGGCGGCGACATCAGTGGTTAACAGCAACCGAATTCGGCCTTGGCGAAAGTCCTGAAGCGCCTTTTCCCGTTGTACTTGCCGCAAATCACTGGTTAAGCTGGCGGCAGAGACGTGCTCGTGGTAAAAACGGGTCGCCGTCTTCCGCAGCGTATTCGACTGCTTAAAGAAGACCAGCGCCCGGAAGTTAGGCATTGCTAGCAGGCGTTTTAGCATCTGATCCCGCTTGTTCATCCCCACCTGCAATAAGCCATGGCGCACAGTTCCCTGCGTGTCGTCCTGTTCACGGACGTCGATTCGTTCCACCGTTTGACCAAACCACTTATCCAAATCATGTAGAATCGGCGTATCCGTGGCAGAAAAGAAACCTAACTGCACGTCGGCCGGCATGGCTTGTGCAATCTCGCGAACGGTATCCAACGTATCTCCCGTTAACAAGTCATCGGCTTCATCAACGATCATCATCGAAATCAAATGGAGTTTCAATTTACGATCAGTAACCAAGTTTAAAACCCGACCTGGTGTACCGACCACAATTTCTGGCCGCTTCTTTAACCGTTCCGTTTGACGTTTCACGTTGGCACCACCGGTTAGGGCAGCGACTTTTAAATCCAATAGTTTCGCCCAGTCCCGAATGACCCGGCTGGTTTGAATCGCCAACTCTTGGGAAGGCTCCAAGACAATGAGCTGAATGCCATCCCCTGGTAAGAGATTGGCCAAGGCTGGCAAGGTAAACGCCACCGTCTTGCCTGAACCCGTTGGTGCTAGCCCCAGAACATTCTTGTCCCCGACCATTTCATCGTAGACGGCCGTTTGAATGGCTGTTGGTGCCTCATATCCTAAATCTGTAAAATGTTTTTCAAATTGTTTTAACATGCTGTTTCCTTTCTAGTCGTTCTCATCAGCTGGGAAACGCAGGTTAGCGCTGACCCGTAAGCTGTAGAGCACTTGATTGACAATTGTGCTCCACTGCAGCCACCGGCGGTAATCAGCCAGGTTTTGGGGATCCGTTGGGGCATCCAAGACACGGGCAAAGTCGTTCGCCTCGGGTAACATGGGATTGGCCAGTTCTGGTTCACTCAAGTCAGTCACAGTCCCATCCGCAGCCCGCTCTTCGACGTGGGTCAGTTCCCCCGCGCTATCCAGCGAAACGGTTTCCCGCAAGCCATAGATTTCAGAAGGCGCGTCCGAATTACTGGTCTTACCAAACGATACGGTGATATCGAAGCCCGTGTACCGTAAAATTGCGACCCCTTTGCCATCGACGCCAGTGGCAATCCAAGTTGGAAAGTATTGCACGTGATCCGGCTGGCCAAAGAGTGCCACCGCCAGATAAATGGGGTACACGCCCAAGTCAGCCAGTGCGCCCGCTGAAAAATGGCGACTAAAGACGTTGGGTACTTCCCCGTCCAGGACCAAATCGTACCGGGATGAGTATTTCATGTAGGTCAGTGCGGCTCCTTGGATCGTTGGTAAGCCCAGCAAAGCCTTGGACAACACCTGAAAATTCGGTGTGTGCACGTGCCGCGCAGCCTCAAAGAATTTCACTTGGGGATGTTGGGCCAGTTCAGCTTGGATGGCCACCATTTCTCGGCGGTTACTGAAGGCTGGTTTTTCCACGATAATTGAAATATCCCGGGCAATGGCGGCCCTGGCCTGGTCAAAGTGGAGACTATTCGGTGACGCAATGTAGACGGCATCCAGATCAGCTTGGTCCAGCATTTCCTCGTAGTCCGTGTAGCTGGTTTGTGCGTGATTCTTGGCAGCAAACGCGTCGGCGGTGTCTTGGTGTCGCGAATAGACGCCAGCTAGCTCGTAGCGACCACTCAAGTCTAGGGCCTCCACAAATTGTTGTGTGATCCAATTAGTGCCTACCGTTCCCATGCGTATCATGCAAATCCCTCCAAAAGTTTAAATGTCTTTAAGTTCACTTGGTTATCTTCTATAGAACGAATCAGTTCTTCGGGTAAAAGCTAGCTCAGCCGGTTTCAGCCGCTGGGTCACCACCGTACTAGCTGCTAAGACTATTTTAACAGTCCCCGGTGTTTGGCGATAGCATTAGAATTAATTTTGCAAAATCTGAGGGAAATAGTACAGGTTCCCGGGGGAAAAATGTTATATTTAAGAAGAATACTTAATTCAAGGGAGGGATTACCGGTGAAAGGTCGAGACATTGCCTTATTTGGAATTTCACTGGTTGCCGGATTGACTGGCGGCTTTTCGTTGCGCAAGAAGAAAGACCCACAACCAAGCACATCGCCACTCTTCTACGTTGGCACGTGGCAGTTTGTTGACCCCCACAACCAGCGGCATCACCGGTTAGAAATTAGTCCTAATCTTGACGTGCAGATTGATGATCACCAGCTTCAAGTCCGGGTTCAGGACCTCAATGAGCAAGAATTGACGTTCCAGGATAAGTTTGGCTATCACCTGACGATCCACGCCAATGAACGTCAACCAATTTCATTTTTCGATGAAGCCGATGATTGTACGTATGCCATGCACCCACTGAAAGTGACGAAAGATGATGCGTAACTGAGAACAGTGAGCTTCAGTGCTCTAGTTTAAAAAGGAAGACCTGTGACGGGTGTTATCGTCGCAGGTCTTCTTTGGGGTCTCGGTTTACTCATGGTGGGAATTCTCTCAAGCTATATTGCTGAAACGTGCGACAGAAGACTGGCTCCGCTTAAAACTGATAGCCCAACAATCCAAGCCCAGGATTACTGGGCTATCAGCCTTAATGCTCACTAGTTAATCGCCTTCTGTCGCGCTCTTTTTGGTTCTATGTCAACTGTTGTTGGTAATTCCATTTATAAAATTGTCTAATCCTTTGAGATTAGGCAATTTTTTTTGAG
>NZ_RHNN01000026.1 GCF_003946245.1 Levilactobacillus cerevisiae | reverse complement strand
CATTCTTTGATTATACAAAAATATCCGTTGCCAGTAATCAAATTCATTTGATTACCAACAACAGATATTTTAGAACCAAAAAAGGCAGAGCCAACAGCGCTCCGCCTTACCTCTGACAATTTAATGAATCACCGTCACGCAATAAACATGCTCAACAGGAACACCGCTATCAATCCTGTAATGACCGAAATGGCCATGGAACGCGTGCGATAAGCAATGATGACGACGATAACGGCCGCAATCATTTCGGAAAAATGGTTTAAGATAATTCCGTAAGTGGCGCTGTCAATGAAGATATCCTTCACGACCAGCGCGGTAAATAACGATACCGGCACAAACTTCATCCATTCGTTGAACCATTCTGGAATGGCCCGCTTGGTGAACAACATCAAGGGAATGAAGCGCGGCACGAAGGCAACACAAAAGCCTAAAATAATTAACCAGAAGTGTTGCGTACTGTTCCACGTATTAACTGCACTCATATAGCGTCTCCCGTATCCTAATCATCCGATTCACTTTCCACCGTCGACTTCTTCGCCCCCGGACTGCGCAACTTCCACAGCCAATGGCTATCTGGCAACCGTTTCCGCAACGTTGTCTCCAGAAAGAACCCAATCAGTGAAGCAATAATCGTCGAAATTACCAACCCCAACGTACTCTTGGTGAGCATCATGCAGGCGGCCGCCAGCAGCCCAGAAATCAGGCAAATGACAATCGTCAAACGGTTCTTGATCTGCATCACGATCATGTACAAGAACAGGGCCGTTAACGCAAAGTTCACGACTCCCAGGTCAATCTTCAGTGCGCTCCCAATCAAACTCCCGACAACGTTACTGAGGGCCCAGAACAGCAAGGAATAGTGCTCCACCATCAAGGCTTCCTTACCCGTCCACTTCTTATCCGTGGCAAATTTTAAGTAATTAATGGCGTAATTTTCATCATTTAACGAAATCGCAAACGCAAATAAAAAGCGATTGGACTGGCCTTTTAAGTAAGGCGATAAACTCGAACTCAGTAATGCATACCGTAATTCCAAAAAGAACAACATCAAAACAATTGAAAGTAATGGGGAATTAATGGTCAACATCGTGGCAATTAAAAATTGCGCCCCACCTGAAAAGACAAGGATCGAAACCAATCCTGTCAGTAAGGTGTTGAACCCTGCCGCGTGTAGCAAAATTCCACAAGCCAGCCCAATTGGTATGTAACTCAAGTTAAGGGGCATGGCTACCCGCAGTGTCGACCGCCATAAGGGTTCATTGGGGTCCGGCACTTGCTTGGGGTTTGGCCGTCGTTTATTCAAGAATGTTTGCCTCCGTCGAATACTCTGAGATATGAAGCAAGTTAATGGGTTTACATGAGAAAACCACACGATGATATTTTAACATGTTTCACGCTATTTTCATATAACAGTTGTGATATTTAGCAAAGGGAATCCGTTATCATCCCTTGTTTGATTAGAACTTTGTGAAAAAATCCAGCGAATTTTCATCGAATGGCCAACTCATAAATGCTTCCCGTAGACTTCCAAATCGGCAGTGAAGCCCTGCATGTCGGCGATTCCTGGTAAATGGCCCCAGTGTTCGTAACCGTGCTTTTCAAATAAACGGCGGCTGGCCTGGTTGTAACCAAAAATTCGCGAAATGACCGTCGTCAGTCCAAGGCGTTTGCCGGCGTTCTCAGCCCATTCTACGGCTTGCCCGCCCAAGTGGTGGCCCTGCGCCTCAGAAGCCAAATACAGGGCAATTTCGGCCGTTTGCGCGTACGCTACGCGGTCACTGTACGGTTCCAGGCCCACGAATCCCACCACGTTATCTGCTTCCACCATCACCCACAACGGAAAATGATCCGCAGAAAATTCGTGGAACCACGGTTGCCGCTCCGCCACCGTCATGGGCGTCAGGTCCGCGGTACTTGCTTTCGTGGCAATCGCCTGATTATAAATGGCCACAATCCGCGGCTGATCCGCCGTGGTGGCTAACCGAAACGTGACTGACATGTGCATCCCTCATTTCTCAACTTATAAAATCGATTATACGCAAAAAGTGCCGCAAAACCAGTGGTTTCACGACACTTTCATTTCACATCTTATGAATGCGACTTGGCATCTGGGTCTTCAACAGCTTGGAGTTTTTGGTTATCATCCAACTGTGACTTGCCCATCAAGTGCTTCTTTTGCAGCCAAACCATGGTTGGCCAGAGCAGCGCTAAACCAATGACGGTAAAGAGTGCTAAGACCCACAACGATTGACCGACCATGCCCTGCATCCCCGACGTGATGGCTTGACGGAATCCGAGGATTGAGTAAGTCATCGGCAGGAATGGGTGCACGACGTTGTAGAAGTGGTTGGTGACTTCCATTGGGAACGTCCCACCGGAACCACCTAATTGGAGCATCAGGAGAACCATGGCGATGAATCGACCAGGGTTGTCCAGCAGCATCGACAGGAACATGACGATAAACATCGACGCTTCCGCGAAGAAGATTGAAATCAGAATCATTTGACCTGGGTGATCGACACTCAAGCCACCTAACATCATCAGGACTGGTTCGATCAGGCCCATGGCGAATCCTTCGACCGCGCCAATGGAAACCTTACTCAAGTACCAACCCGTGGCCGTCCCGTCCTCGCGTGACACCTTCCGAATTGGGAAGGCAAAGTTGAAGACCAAGGCCCCAACGTAGAGGGCAACGGACAGCACGTAAGGTGCTAAGGCGTGCCCGTAGTTTGGCACGTAACTGTAGCTTTCGTGCTTCAGCTTCGTTGGTGCGGCAAACATGTCGGCCGTCTTGTTGGTCAGAGGTTGTGCCTTGAGTTGATCAGCACCACTCTTCAGGGACTTGGCTAACGTGCCACTCCCGTTCTTGAGCTTGTTGGTACCGCTGAGCAATTTAGCACTATTGCTGTCCAGCTGTTGCGAACCATCAGCCAGTTGGTTGACCCCACTGGTTAAGGTTGGAATCTTGCCGTTCAAGGTATTCAGGCCAGAACTAATCTGGGTGGCACCCTGGTTCAGCTTGCTGGAGTTGCTAGTCAGCTTGTTGCCGGCAGCGGTCAGCTTTGGCGTGTTGGCGTTAAGCTTGTTGCCAGCAGCAGTTAACTTACCTGTATTGGCGTTCAGCTTGTTCACACCCGCCGCGGCCGTTTGCAGCCCAGTGTTTAATTGCGTGGCACCGGACGAGAGCTTCTTGGCACCACTCTTTAGGGCGGGACCATTCTTGGCTAACTTGGCAGTACCTGCCATGATCTTGGTAATCCCATTGGTTAAGGTTGGTACTTGACTGTTCAAGCTGGATAAACCGTTGTTCAGTGTTGTTGAGCCGGCGAAGGCTTGGTCGACACCGGACGTGTATTGTGGTAATTGTGTACTTAGTTGCGTAGCACCTGTGCTCAAATCTGTGGCACCCTTCTGCAATGCCGCCAACTGCTGTTTACTATCATCAGAATTCAACGCAGAAAGCGCCGTTAAGTCTGATGATAAGTTATTCATATCGGTGGCTGCATCAGTACTTGAGCTACTCATCAAAGCTTGAAGTGCGTTTGCTTGAGCTTCAGTCATTGTAGCAGACTGCATTAGACCTAGCAGTGCTCCAGCTTTTGCCTGCACATTTTCCAAAGCTGTAGTTGCAGCCGCACTGGCATCAGCAGCCGTTGTAGCATCCTTCAACAGTGAGGCATTAGCCGTGGCGGCTGAAGCCTGCTTTTCAGCTGTAATGTTTTTCGCATTACTATTAATCGTGTCCAACTGCGTTTGTAACTCTGTAACTTTGTCTTTAATTGACTGATCACTACTTGCTGAACTGATTTCGTCAGCTAACGCTTTAGCCTTGGAAGTTGCGGTCACAATATTGCTCTTGGCCGTTGTATTCGCATCACTTGTTGTAGAACCAGAGGTACTTGTAGTCGATCCAGCAACGTCACTCTTGATTTGATCAGTTGCTGTTTGAGCACTAGCCGCAGCAGCTTTCGCGGTAGCCTGCGCCGCCATTAACTGTTGCATAGCGGTATACAAATCATTCGTAGCCGCGGCCATACTCGTGCCATTGCCCCTAATTGAAGCAACGTTTTGAATATTTTGCAACAGTCCTTTAGCCTTGGTTAGGTCCTCAGACATGCCTGCAATATTGTCAAGTTTTGTTTCTAACTGGTCTACCCCATTTTTTAAGCTAGTTGCACCAGTGGCCAATTGACTTGCCCCAGAGTTCAACGAGCTAGAGTTCCCACTCAACGTACTCAACCCAGAATTCAAGCTCTTACTCCCGTCAGCCAGCTTGGTGACACCGCTAGCCAGAGAAGTTGCGCCACTACCCAGCGTTTTCACGCCAGAGTTCAGCGTATAAACCCCATCAACATAAGTGTAAGTCCCACTCTTCAAAGTGCTGGCCCCACTCGCAAGTTGTGACGTTCCGGCGGTCAGTTTCGGCATCCCTGCGCTTAACTGACTCACACCACTGGTAAATTGGTTAACCCCAGCGGTATATTGACCGACACCACTAGTGTACGTGTTCACCCCAGTAGCGTATTGGCCAACCCCGGCGGTATACGTTGCCAGTCCACTTTGCAGCGTAGAAGCACCGGTGGTCAACTTTTGAATCCCAGTTGCCAATGGCGTCACGGACGTCTTCATTTCCTGGAGACCACTATTCAGCGTGTGGACCCCGGTCGTGTAGGTGTTCAGGCCATCCGTCAAGGTCACCGTCCCGTTCTTCAACTGAGCGGATCCCTTGGCAGCCTTGTCCATCCCCTTGCCGACGGCGTAGATTTGCTTAAACGTGGCTTGGGCGTATGCCTTGGTCACTTTTGCACGAATCTGGCTGTTCAGCTGGTCAGAACCGACCTCACTCATGACCTGTGCGATGTAGTTAGCTGAACCGTTCGTCTTGTAGGTAAACGTCATTTTCTTCGGGTGCTTATCCAGCGCCGTCGCAGCGTTTGCCGAGAAATTCTTTGGCAGGGTGATCACCGTGTAGTACTTGTGATTCTTTAACCCAGCCGCCGCCTTCTTAGCGGACACAAATTTCCAGCCTAACTGGTGGTTCTTTTTCAGGTTGGTGATTGTTTGATCCCCAACGTTTAATTTTTGCCCCTGATAAGTCACGGGTTTATCCTGGTTCACCACCGCAACGGGTAACGAACCGGTTTCGCCGTACGGGTCCCAAACCGATTTTAGAAAGAAGATACTGTAGAGGAATGGAATAAACATAATGGCCAACACGGAGATCAAAATCAACCGATTGTGCCGGATGTAATTCCATTCGCCTTTAATCATGTTCACGAATGCCAACTCCCTTTTCCTCAAAATAATCTTAAAATTGCGCGTTCTTAGCTAATAGTAATAAGTATTCTCGCACATTAATACTTGACTTGTCAAAACAACAACAGGCCCTCAACAATCTATAGAAATCGCCACCAACGTTGTGAAATAAGCGTTACAGCCACTTTTGACCCAATAAATTAAATTTCGTGGTGCGGTAAAGTTAGGTCTTCAGTACATCACCTAGTATAGAACTGAGGTCAACTGGTTGCGTTGACTTGAATCAAGTTGATGAAAAAGAGTGGGACAGAAGGCGGTTAGCTGGTGAGCATTAAGGCTGAGAGCCGAATAATCCCGGGCTTGGATTGTTCGGCTCTCAGTTTTAAGCGGAGCCAGCTGCCCTTCTTGTCGCACGT
This sequence comes from Levilactobacillus cerevisiae, assembly GCF_003946245.1. Lineage (GTDB taxonomy): Bacteria > Bacillota > Bacilli > Lactobacillales > Lactobacillaceae > Levilactobacillus > Levilactobacillus cerevisiae. Next base: position 41,140 of record NZ_RHNN01000026.1, on the reverse strand, counting down.
TTCAGTAATCCAGACTTGGAACACCAAAAAGAGCCCGAGAAATTATCCCCAGACTCTTCCGATTGATTTCATAAACTGATGCGTTTAGAACAAAGCCACGATTGCCCGCCACATGCGAACAAAGATGTTGGCCTTCTCAACTGCCTTGGTCACCTTCAACGGCACGGCGGTCGTCTTGGTGTTGCCCAGGAAGCCTAACTTGTCGCCCTTCAGCGAGATGTTAGCCGTCCCAATCTCAGTGTTCTTTGAGACCGGTGCTTCCAACGCCTTGTTCTTGGTCAACTTAGCTTTCAGCTTCGTGGTTGACTGAATGTTGCTGGCAACCTGGTCGTTGCGGATCCAGAGCTTCAAGCCGCTGGTCAGGACCGTCTTCGCCGTCTTTTCCTTGGCATCGTTGGTCTTAACCGTCTTACTTCCAGTCACCTGACTGCCGGCCTTGAGGCTGACGGTCTTAAAGTTGTTGTAAACGTAAGACATCATCTTCTGCGTTTGTTGGAAACGAGCAGGATCAGTTTCCGACTTGTGTGCCGCGTGCAAGACGACGGTGATGATCCGGTTACCGCCATTGTGGGCGGTCCCGGTAAAGTTGGCACCGGCCGCGTCGGAGGTCCCGGTCTTCAAGCCGTCCACGTGGAGCTTCGAGTACGAAGCAGACAGGCCCTTCAACATCCAGTTCCAGTTTTCCATCTTGGTGGCGTCAGCCGTTCCCTTTTCAAACCACTGCTTGGTGATGCTGGTGGTCTTCAAGACTTCGGGGTACTTGTTCAACAGGGCCACTGCCAACTTGGCTTGGTCGGCGGCGGACCATTCATTTTCGGTGGAACCGGCAACGTTGGTGTAACCCAGCTTGCCGACTTGCTTGTTGGTCAGCCCACAAGCGTTGTAAATCTTGGCGCCGGTCATCCCCAGCTTCTTGGCTTGGGCGCGCATCTGCGTAACAAATGCGTGTGGTGACCCGGCAACCGCAATCCCCAGGGCTTCGATGGCCCCGTTAGCGGAGTAAATTAATGAGGCTTGGTAGAGGGCCTTGACCGTGTAGCTGTGGCCGGACCGCAGGGGCACGTTGGACAGGTTGGTATTTTGGGCAACCTTAGCCGTGGCTTTGTTGATGGTCACTTTTTGATTCCATTTCAGCTTCCCGATGTGAACCGCGTCGAGGACCAAGTAGATGGACAACAGCTTGGTCATTGAGGCAACGGGCAGGACCTGATCACTATTTTTATCATAGAGAATCTGACCGGTCGTGGCATCAACGGCAATCCCGGCCTTGGCCTTGAGGTTGACGGTCGAACTACTGGTGCTGGTCGTGGCCGCCTGGGCCGTGAGTGGTGCGCTAAACGAACTGAGGCCCCCGGCAAACAGCGTCATCGCCGTTACCAGGCCCATTACAACTTGCTTTAAACGTTTCATTTAATCAAAACTCCTCTATCTTATGTAGTTACCGGAAAAGTCCGGCAGCTTTATTTGGCCGCTCCCGCCGTTTTTAACCGTTGGGGAATGGCCAAGGGGTGATCGTGTTTGACGGGCAAATGAATCACGAAACTGGTCAGGTCGTCGTCGGACTCGACGTAGATGTACCCGCCGTGCAGGGCGACGATGCTTTGGGCAATCGCCAACCCCAGGCCGGTCCCGCCCGTTTCCTTGGAACGTGACTCTTCAACCCGGTAGAACCGTTCAAAAATTAAGGCCAGCGACTCTTTGGGAATCTTCGGGCCGTCATTGGTGACGCGAACTTCGAGTTCGTCGTCGCTGACGCGTTTAGCCAGCAAATTGATTTCCTTACCGCCATCGCCGTACTTCATCGCGTTGGAGACCAGGTTGTTAAAGACCCGGACCAACTTTTCGGGGTCGGCTTCCATCATCAGACTGGCCGGCTCGCTCGATGCGCCAATCGTCATGCCCTTCTTCTGGGCTTCCAGTTCAAAGCTGGCCCCCAATTGCTCAAGCATGGCAGCCAAATCAATGGTCGTCAGACTCAACGGCGTATCCGTTTGCCGGACCTTGGTGTATTCAAACAGGTCGTCCACCAGGGACTTCATCTGCTTGGATTTCAGGAAGGCCGTGTGCGTGTATTTTAAAACGTCCTCTTGGCTGTGATACTGCTGGTCTTCGATCAATCCGAGGTAGCCGATGATTGAGGTCAGCGGCGTGCGGATGTCGTGACTGACGTTGGTAATCAACTCGTCCTTGGACTTCTCAATCGCCCGCTCCTCATCCATCGAGTGAATGACGGAATCGACCAGCGCGTTGACGGAATCCACGACCCGTTGCACGTCACCACTGACCCGGAACGGAATCCGATGGTCGAAATGGCCGTTGGCAATGTAATGCAGTTCTTCAATGATGTGGTGCAGCTGCATTTGCCGGTAACGCCGAATCAGCCGCCACCAGACGACCAGGGCATCACCAATCACCATGAAGCCAATGAAGACGTTTTCCCAGCTCCAGAGCTGAAAGTGATTCGGGCCAAAGACCACGGACCGTTTGATGATGAAAATCCCATCGCGCAGGCCGGGGTTGCTTTCGATGGCTTGGCTGATCAGCACCAGCAACGCCAGGTTCAGCATCAGCAGTAGGATGACCGTGACGACCCCTTCCATGAAGAGCGCACTTTTTTCACGCGTGGTTAGCTTCATGTTGCGGCCTCCCGCGGATTATTCAATTGGGATTGTTCCTTTTTTACCATAGACACGCCCATCTCCAATTGGTGATGCTTTTTAAATTTGTTTCGTGCTGTAGTGCGTAGGACACTTAAAACTGGCCGCCTGCGGCTTCCAGGTACTGCGCCTGCTGTGGGGCCGGTTCCAGCCTGTGGTGCGGGCTTCCACCTCAACTTTAAGCCGCGAAGTTCACGCGTCTCAAAGGTTGTCCCGTGCTGTAAGGCCGAGCAAAGTTCGCTCGGTCTAACACCACCCACACAGCTGGCTCCGTACCTGGCTTCCTCCGGCTCTGGTTGTGCGTTCACGCTAGTTTTGTTTGGGGCACCTCACCCATTGGACTTGTTGGTCTGGGTGGATGATTTGCTTGTTGCCGGTCAATGGTGAGTGACGCTCGCCAGCAACCAGCAGATGCGATAAAACGTGTCGAATAGCCAACAGTAGTAACACCTAACCCCGTTGCCATTAACAACCAGTATGCCGATAGGGTGGAAAAAATGGACTCAGCCGTGGGATTTACGGTGCGCTAGCAGCGTAAATGGTGCCTTTGTGACTCGCTCTATGAGGCGCAAAGCAAGCCCAGAGACCGCCCTTTGGCTCTAGGCGTCCTGCCCACAGCGTTCCAGTCCATTTTTTCCACCCGGTAAGGCACCAGCTACCACTACCGCCTGCTGCCACACTCTTGTCCCTAATGTGATTCGATCTTGTACCCCACGCCCCAAACGGTTTGAATGACCTTTTCGCCGTTGGTGGCGTCTTCGATTTTGTCCCGTAAGTGGCTCACGTGAACCATGACGGTCTTGGCTGAGACGATACTTTCTTGACGCCAAACGCGCTCGAAAATTTCGTCTGCGGAGAAGACCCGGTTGGGATGGCTTGCCAACAGGTAGAGAATCCCGAACTCTAGTGCCGTCAGGGAAATGGTCTTGCCGGCAATCGTCTTGACTTCGTGGGAATCCTTGTTGATGGTCAACGTGCCGATGTCCAGGATGTCTGGGCTATCGTCGGTCACTTGGTCTTGGCTCCGCCGCAACAGTGACTTGACCCGGGCCATCACTTCTAAGGGGTTAAATGGCTTGGTGACGTAATCATCCGCGCCAGAAATCAGTCCCTGAATCTTGTCCATGTCGCCGGTCTTGGCAGACAGGATCAAAATGGGAATCTGTGAATCCTTACGCACTTCCTTCATGACTTCGATCCCGCTCATTTCAGGCATCATGATGTCCAAAATCATCAAGGCAATGTCTGGCGTGGTGTGCAGCTTGGTCAACGCTTCCTTACCGTTGTAGGCGGTCAGGGGTTCGTAACCTTCGTTTTTAATGTAGATTTCAAGTAATTGCGCAATTTCTTTATCATCATCGACAACTAAAATTTTCATATTGTGCTAATCTCCTTTAACAGCTAGGTCCTATCACTAGCGGTCTTCCCCGTAGGTTTACGTCTATTTTAGCAAATAAATCCCGTGGCGTGACCGGAAAACCCGAACCTTTAGTCGGGCGTAAGGCACTTTACCATTCCTTAATCTTACACTATTTGCGGGTCCGCCGCCAACTTGACGTTTAAGGCTGGGTTAAGCCAAAAAGGCCGTTGCTTGGGGCTTGGTTCCTCGTAACGGCCTGGACGGCTTGAATATTTATTTGTTTATATTGATTTCGTTTACTTAATTCCAACTGGTAAGCACCGTTCTGCCTATGCCATCACTCGTTTTTCCCTCGCCACGGGCTTTAACCAACGCCGCTTAGGAAAAACGCAATGGTGCAAAAAAGCCGACCCAAACTGCCGGTCGACTCTCATTTATTAATTTGCATTCACAAATTTACTTATAGTTAGGTGCAGCCTTCGTAATCTGCACGTCATGCGGATGGGATTCAATCAAGCCGGCGTTGGAAATCCGAACGAATTGCGCGTCGTTGATCAAATCTTTGATTGTGGCGCTCCCGGTGTAACCCATGCCGGAACGTAAGCCACCGACCATTTGGAAGATGATGTCGTTGACGCTCCCCTTGTATTCCACGCGGGCTTCAATGCCTTCTGGCACCAACTTATCGGCTTCGTTCACGCCGCCTTGGAAGTAACGGTCAGCGGAGCCGTGAGACATCGCAGCCAAACTGCCCATCCCCCGGTACGTCTTGTATTTACGACCAGCGTCCTCGATGACTTCACCAGGGGCTTCGTCGGTCCCGGAGAACATCGACCCGAACATCACGGCGTTCCCACCGGCCGCAATCGCCTTCACGATGTCACCGGAGTACTTCATCCCACCGTCAGCGATGATTGGTTTGCCAAATTCACGCGCAACCTGAGCGGCGTCGTAAATGGCGGTCAACTGGGGCACACCGACACCGGCAACCACCCGCGTCGTGCAGATGGAGCCAGGGCCGATTCCCACTTTAACCACGTCAACGCCAGCTTCGAACAGGGCCCGTGTACCGGCCCCCGTGGCGACGTTACCGGCAATTAACGTGGCGTCGGGTAATTGTTGGCGAATTTCTGCCACCTTGCGTAACACCCCGGCAGAATGGCCGTGAGCGGTATCAATGATGATGGCGTCGGCACCAGCATTCAGTAAGGCGCTGGCCCGGTCAAACGTGTCGGACGTGACCCCAACGGCGGCGGCAACTAACAAATGGTTGTTGTCGTCAACTGCGGCGTGGGGGTACTGGCTGGCATCGTTCGCGATTGCCTTCACGTCAGCGACCATTTTGGCTTGGTCTTCAGCACTCATATTTTTGTGGATGACCCCGAGGCCCCCGTTACGGGCCATGGCGGTCGCCATCTTCGTCTCCGTGACGGTGTCCATGGAGGCACTCAAAAACGGAACGTTCAGCTTTAGGTTCGGTGCTAATTGGGTACTCAGATCGACTTCATTCGGCAATACGTGACTTTCTGCGGGTATTAACAAAACATCATCAAAAGTAAATCCTTCTTTAGCAAACTTCGTGTCCCAATTAGACATAGTTGATATCGCTCCTCTTAATTTTAGTCTCAGGCTCGGTTAGGAATCCTGGGAGATATTGTTTCTTAATTTACCAGTCTAGGCCATTCAGGTCAAGGCTTCTCATTGAACTATCATGGATTAATTATTTCGATGCGGTTATTGGTTCATCCGCCGATCCATTTCGTTTACCAAATACTAACACGATTTTTCGCCTGGTAGCTAATGCCATTCCCAACAGCGTCAGGGCTATGCCAAGTAGTTGAACCAGTAGCCCCTTGTAGGCAACTCTGACCACGTGAGACCCTTTCGTGAGTCCATGGATAACCAACTGATTGTGCGCGTCAAGCCGTGCTTGAACACGACGACTATCTAAACTGACATGATAATTTTTGCCATACAAGACCATGGGCAGAACGACCTTATTGGCAGCGCGAGGTAACGTAAACGAAATTTCACTGCCATCAGGAATTCCCATAATTGCTTTCGCATCAACCCTATTTGTCTCATCAAAAACAACGTGATGGTTGGCTATTTCGTCAAATTTTGAGGTACTTGCATTAGGATAATAATCGTAGTTGGCGATGTGCTCCATTAAATTGTCGTATTCATACCTGTTCGTCACCTTATACCATGCCCGACCATCCCGGTATGGTATACTCCCCATCAAATTTGATGATGTTATCTCCGGCGCACCAATTTCAAACGAAATAATTTTTCGCTGCGCATCGATTGAGAACACTAATGCAATCATTCCCATACTGAGAAGACCAAGGCGAATCAGTCTCTGACTTGATACGTGCGAAAGAAAATACACGAACGCTAGGCAAAAGATTAGACTGAAGCCCAATTGTGGAAAAATCATCAAGCGCCACGGAAACTGAATCATTTTTAATGGTGTATTCTGCAGTAAATGCCAGGGAAATAGACGACTGCTTATCAACCAATATCCTAAAGAAACCCAGTAGATTTGCTTCACACCACTATCCAGGATTCTATATCCAATTGTACCAGAAATGAAACCGAGTAAAGCGACAAGAGTAAAACCATACGAAACATTGTTCGACAGTGCTGCGCCAGTATATTCTACTAGATCAATACCATTCAATTGAAATACCTGTGGTACCGAAATCTTAAAATGAGTACTAAAAACCAATGCCGGTAGCCAAAAGGTACTGGTCAGTAAAATCGTCAGTCCAATGGCTTTAGCCAGACCGAGACATTTCTCGTCATCTAACTTTGTCCAATTGATTAGTGTGAAAACAATTAACGTAAAAATCAGCAGGATGAAGCTCAAAACATGACTGAGCGCAACAACCGTCACGCCACAAGTTAACATGCCATACCTACCATTCATGATCCAATGATAAAGGCCTGCAAAGACCATTGGTAAGAAAACGATGGTTGCCACAATACCAATATCTGCCATTAGATATTGATATGAGACGTTTAAGGCCGATAACGTATACACTAATGAAAACAGCATTGCTGACACTTTGGCATTTTTCTTTATCGACAGAAAGCTGTAGTAACTCACGACCAGACCAGCAAAAGTCATCATCGCATTACCCATGTAATAGCTTAAAATCGGCTGTCTAAAAATCATTCGCATCAGAACGTATCCGTAGAGTGGTAACTTGGGATACATGGCCATCACTGCTGAGCCAGTCTGATTGAAGCTAAACGTCCCTAACACCGGAAATAAATTAAAACGCATAACATTTTGGTACAATTCATTAATCCGTTGAAGGTGAAACTGCAAGTCCTGACCGCCGAAGAGCCAGTCATACCTCGCAAAGGCTAGCACGTTTACCAGGCTAATCACTAAGAAAAAACCAACGATTACCCACTTGTTAAAAAATTGTCTGGGTAAGGATGCATTCACCTTTTCCGCATCCTCAATTGAAAAATTCTTCATTTGCAATCTCCAAATTTACTTCCGCTCAAACAGCCAATACTGGACGTCGGTCTCTTCAAAGACCTGCCGATGGACCTTAACCACGCGGTAATGCCGGTACAAGGTCTTGGCCAACTTGGACGTGCCGGGGTTCAAGTTCCCGCTGGAAATGCGTCCCGGCACTTCGCGGTTGCCCCGCCATTCGCGGACAGACTGCTTGGCCGGCGTGTTGAGTACGACCCACTGCACCTGGTGGCGCTGAATGATGCGGCGTTGCGCCCGCAGAATCTGGGGAGCCGCCTTTTCTGGGATATTATAATTTTGGAAATAATAAGCCGTTGGCACCGCGTCCGCCGCCGTGTAGAAGCCCATATCGATCGAGCCGTAGTTGAGTAGCGTCGGGTGGGCCGACTGTTGCCGCATAATCTGACCAAATTCGACTTGCGCTGGCTGTTGCGGCTTACGCGTATTTTTCTTCGTGATGGCCTGATTATTCGGGAAGAGCCGCGAACTGACCACGTTGTTGTTCACGCCCAGCACCAGGAAGAAGCTGAGAATCAATGTGCCCAGGATCACGAACGGATCGTCCGTCTTGGGCAGCCGCACCCATTTGAAAAATAGCTGAAGCAGGTAAATGAAGGGCACGACGAAGAAGGCAAAATAAACCAATTGATAATACTGGTAGAGCGAGCCCGTCTGGTAGCCGTACAGCGCCAGCAAATCGTTGCCCAGGAAGATCAACAGGTACAGCGCGCGGGTCAATTTCCGCTGCAAAATCGTCCGTTGGAACAGGATTAGCAGCGTGCCGCCAACGCCCAGGATGAAGAACAGCACGTCGCCTAGGTAAAAACGTGCCACCAAAATGGTCGACTGAATCAGGTTCGAGAAGAACGAGACCGACGACGTCATATAAACTTTCGTATTAAATAAAATGTAGACGTTAATAAAGGAACCCAGCGACCCCGTTGCCAGGAAGTAAATCAACCACGGCACCGTTGCCAGCAGGAAGCCCGCCCCACTCCACAGGACCACTTGGCCCAGTCGCCGCCACTGTTTCTTGACCAGCAGGTAGCCGCCAAACGCCAGGTAAAAGGCAATCCAGGCGCCTAACAGGGTGTATTTGGACAGGAAAACCACGCCGACAAACAGGCCCTGCGTGAAGTACCACCACGGATTGACCGCCAATTGCCGCTGGTCCAGCAGGAAAATCAAGTAGATCAGCGATAGCAGTAGCGGGAGCACGAAGAATTCCACCGTGTCGCCGTAGTTGTAGTAGGGATGGTACAGGAACAGCATCGGTGATAGCATCGCCACCAAAAAGGCCGGCAGCTCGTCTAGCTTCAACAGCCGTGCTAATTTGTAAGTCAAAATCATTGCCGCCACTAGGACCACAATTTCTGTTATAAAAATAAAAATGAAGCTGCGGTGGCTGATCAGATAAGCCAGGCCGTGCCAGAAGTACACGTAGGGCCCCTTCTGCTCAAAAATATCCTTATACGGGACGATCCCGTTCATCATCGCCTTGCCAACCGTGAAGAAGGCGTTGTTATCCGGCGACGTGTCAAAGTAATACGCTGGCGAGGTGTAGGAACAAAACGCCATCATAAAAATCCCAATGAACGCCAATAACGTAAAATACTGAGCTTCGTGGCTTTGCAATTTTTCCTTGATTCGTAAGTACACGGACCCCGACTCCTTTTCTAAGAGTGGGACCAAAGGCGGTTAGCTGGTGAGCATTAAGGCTGATAGCCGGATAATCCCGGGTCTGGATTATTTGGCTATCAGTTTTAAGCGGAGCCGGCTGCCTTTGGTCGCACGTTTCAACAATATGGTTGTGAAGACACAACGCGCGTCTGAGAGGTTGTCCCAGACACGCTTCAGCAATATAAAATCCTAAATGAAAAGAGGTTGCGACATTGGCCACAACCTCCTTCATTACTTGTTAAAAAGTGATTACTTGATCGTAACCTTAACAGTGTAAGCTTTGTAGCCCTTCTTGGTAACAGTCATAGTGAACTTCTTACCTTTGTTAAGCTTCTTAGCTTGCTTCTTAGTCAATGAAAGCGTCTTCTTACCGTTCTTCTTAACAGCAAACTTCTTAACAGATTGCTTCTTGCTGTTCTTCAAAGCGATGGATGAACCCTTAGCAGCCTTCTTGACGTAGACCTTACGAGCGTTCTTCTTGTACTTCTTGCTTAATTGAACGCGCTTTGACTTCTTAACAGTCTTCTTAGTTGCTTTCTTAGCAACTTTTTTAGAGCTGCTTGAAGAAACAACACTGCTGGTAACACCACTGCCACTACCGCTCGTAGCAACTGCATTGCTCCCTGCAGCGTTAGCAGTCGTTGCAATGACCCCAGCAAACGTTAAAGCAGCTAATAAACTTAAGACGTAACCAAATACTTTCTTCATGAAAAATTCCTCCCTAATTATGTAAGTCTAATCAAACCATAAAGCGGCTTCATTACTCAATAATGTTAGTTCTTTCGTTCAATGCCGTCAAGGGTTATTTTCAAATAGTTGTGGGGGTGATGTAAGCGCGCCACTTGGTGACAGAAAAACAGGCGGCTTGTCCGACAAAGACAGCCACCTGTTGGGTTTCATTTTATTTGTGTTCGCTAAAATATTGGCAACGTCGTCTAAAACTGCCGGCTTGCCGGTCGCCAAATTTAGGCTGGAACGCGGTGGGTAGGACGGTCAAAGCCAAAGGACGGTCTTTGACCTCAGCTGAGCCTAAATTTGGCTCGCTCACGCCTACATGGATGGTGCAATACTGCTAGGCAAGCATTACTAGTCCAGCGACAGCCACACTAATGTCATGTGGAAGAACAACCGTAACCGGAGGAGGCCAGAGGTGGCCGCAGCTGTTGTCGACGGTGTTGGCTGAGTGAAACTCAGCTTACAGCGTGGGGCGCGTTTGGAGACTGGCGGTTTTGGACAGACTTCAAACCGAGCCGGAGGACCGCCTCTCAGGCCGCAGGCGGTCCCCACAGCAGCCGGAATCTCTGGCAGCCGCAGGTGGCTGGTTATCCTCCACCATCACTTACGTTCAAACAACCAATAAGTCACGCTAACCCCTTCAAACACCTGCGTATGCCGGCCGACCGCCGCGTAATTGCGGTACAGCGTCTTGGCCAGCTTGCTCGTGCCCGGATTCAGATTACCACTGGTGATCCGGCCACCGCCACCCTGCCATTGCCGCACGGTCTTGCCCGCCGGCGTGTTCAGGACGACCCATTCCACCTTGTGCTGGCGAATCTGGGCGACCTGTGACCGCAAAATCTGTGGCGCCGCACTCTGGGAAATGTTGTAGTTTTGGAAGTAGTAAGCCGACGGCACCGCCCCCGACGCGGTGTAGAAGCCCATGTCGATCGAGCCATAATTTAGCAGTGTCAGTGGCTGCCCACTCTGGCGCATGTAATTGCCAAACGCAACCTGCGCCGGCTGTTGCGGTCGGCTGGTATTTTCCTCAGTGATCGACGAATTGTTCGGAAACACCCGCGAGTTGGTCACGTTGTTGTTGACGCCGAGGACCAGGAACCAGCTGATCACCAGCGTCGCGAGAATGGCAAAGCTGTCGTCCCCATTTGGCAGTGTCAGACGACTGAAGAGCCACTGACAGAAAATCACGAACGGCAAAACGAAACCGGCGAAATAAATTAATTCATAATACTGGTAGACCGCGCCCGCCTGGTAGCCGTAGAGGGCAAACATGTCGCTGCCCAATGTTGCCAGCAGGTACAAGCCGCGGGTGAAGTTGCTGCGAAAGACGCCCGGCAGGAAGGTCACCACCAGCGTCCCCACCACGCCCAAGACGAAGAACAGGACGTTGCTGAGGTAAAATTGCGAAACCAACGCCATCGATTGAATCAGGTTGGCAAAGAAGGCCACCGACGAGGTCAGATAAACCTTGGTGTTGAAGAGAATGTAGACGTTGATGAACGCCCCCAGGCTCTTGGTGACCAGAAAGTAAATCAACCACGGCACCGTCGCAATCAGAAATCCAGCCGCACTCCAGCCAATCAATTGGCCCAGCGCCCGCCACTGCTTTTTCACGATGCGGTAGCCGACCAGGACCAGGTAGAACACGATCCAGGCCCCGAGCAGCGTGTATTTGGACAAAAAGACCACGCCGACCAGCGCACCCTGAGCGAAATACCACCACGGACTGACGCGCATTTGCCGTCGATCCAGCAGGACAATCAGGTAAATCAGCGACAAGAGAAATGGCAGCGTGAAGAATTCCACCGTATCGCCGTAATCGTAGAACGGGTGCACCAGGAACAGCACCGGTGACAACAAGCCCGTCAACAGTGCCGGCAACTCGTGGTCACCCACCAATTTTGCCAGCTTGTAGACCAGGTACATCGCCGCCACCAACGTCGCAATTTCATAAATAAAAATCAACGTGAAGCCGCGATGATTCACCAGGTAGGCCAGGCCGTGTAGGAAGTACACGTACGGGCCCTTCTGTTCAAAAATATCCTTATACGGCACGATCCCGTGCATCATGGCCTTGCCGACCGTGAAGAACGCGTTGTTGTCCGGTGACACGTCAAAATAGTAAGCCGGGGAGGTGTACGAACAAAACGTCATGATGAAAGCCCCGACAATGGTGAACAAGCCAAATACTTGGGTACTGCGTCGATGAAGCATTAATCTAATGCGTTCCATAATGGTTGCCCCTCCCCATTAGTTTGCTGAACAATCAATCTGATTCCATAAGAAAAGACGCGGTTGCCCGCGCCCTTTCAACTCCCCTAAAATCTAGTAGAGCTTAACTTTGATTTCAAAAGTCTTGTAACCCTTGTCCTTGGCTTTGAGTAAGAAGTACTTTTCACCCTTGGCCAACTTCTTGGCTTCCTTCTTGGTCAAACGAATGTCAAATTTACCATTCTTCTTGACCGTGAACTTCTTAACCAGCTTGCCCTTCTTGGTTAACAAGGAAATCTTTTCCCCTTTGCGGCCCTTTTCTAAGTAAAGGATCGTGCCATTCTTGCGGTAGTGCTTACGAACGGCAATCCGCTTTGCCTTGGCCAAAACCTTGTCCTTGGCTGGCTTCTTCGCTGGCGTTTCTGGTTTGATTTCGGATGAGCTGTTCGCAGAAGAATCACTGCTGCTCATTGAACTCGAGCTGTTAGACGTGATGGAGGAGTCAACCGCATCAGAAGATGAAATGGCCCCGGCGCCCGTGTCGCCACCCTTAGGAATCACGTAACCACTATCCGCTGAACCGCTGCCGGACCCACTCGCCGCGTCGGCACTACTGCCATCAGCGTTAGCGGTCGTTGCAATCGCCCCGGCAAACGTTAAAGCCGCAACTAATCCTAAAACGTACCCAAAGACTTTTTTCATAAAAAATCCTCCCCGAGATAACGAAATTTTTTTCGTCGGGCTAGTGACTAACTCGATTACTTGTGAGCATCATAGTTCCGTCACGAAGACGGGTCAAGCACCGGGTTTTCAGTTTTCACTATGAAAATGAAAGGGTGGCTGTAAATGGCGTCAGGCCTTAAGTTTTCGGCGTTTGCGGCAACCGTTGACCCACTTGGATTTGTCTAAGCGGGTCAGTTGCTAAGCGGTGAAGTCATTTTGAAATTGCGATAAAAAATCTTTTTTCACTTAGGCTAAGCGGCTAACTAAACGAGACCCCTTCGTTGCTTTTTCGCTAGTTATTGCTCGAGAAAATGGCTTCGTGAACCTCGGGCGAGCGCCGGGCTAACCAGAGGGTGTACCCCAGACTGGTGAACCCCAGCAGTGCCCAAATAATCCAACTGGTCTGGCGCGTGCCTGAAGTGAAACGGTAAAACGACACCAGGTCGCCGATGATTTCCTCCCAAACCATTTCCCAGACATTGTGGGCGGTGAAAGCCTTGTTCAGGTAGGTAACCTCGATGACGACCTGAACAATCATGACCAGCACCCAGCCCTCCAGGTAGCGACGGCCACCCTGACTGGTCACAACCCGCCGGTACACGGGCACCTCTTCGTGTTGGTCATTTTCAAAGTAGTACCGTACGCGTTTCTCCTGGCGAATCAGCGTGGCGTTCGCCTGAAACCAACTGACCACGGCGGCGAAGATGACAATTGCCAGCAGGAGCGTCCCGTTCAGTGGCGTCCACTTGAAGGTCTTGGTGAATAGGTAACAGGTGAACAATGGCAGGAGCCAAAAGGTGAAGCGGTGGACCAAGCTGTATTCAAATTGGTCCATGATGAAATAGATGATGACCCCGATAGATAGGATGATTGTCAATTTTGATGCCCTCCTGGTTTGGTTATATTGTTTTAGAGCTGGATTGCTGTGCATTTGCCGCCTGTGGCTGCCGGGTACTACGTCTGCTGTGGGGCCCGGTTCCAGCCTGGGGGACGGGCTTCCACCTCGCTTTTAAGCCGGGAAGAACGCCGTCTCAAAAGTCGTCCCGTGCTGTAAGACCGGGAACAACTGCAGCATCCCGGGTGATATTCGTTTAAAGACAGATTGCTGTGCATTTGCCGCCGGAGGCTGCCGGGTACTACGTCTGCTGTGGGGCCCGGTTCCAGCCTGGGGGACGGGCTTCCACCTCGCTTTTAAGCCGGGAAGAACGCCGTCTCAAAAGTCGTCCCGTGCTGTAAGACCGGGAACAACTGCAGCATCCCGGGTGATATTCGTTTAAAGACAGATTGCTGTGCATTTGCCGCCGGAGGCTGCCGGGTACTACGTCTGCTGTGGGGCCCGGTTCCAGCCTGGGGGACGGGCTTCCACCTCGCTTTTAAGCCGGGAAGAACACCCGTCTCAAAAGTCGTCCCGTGCTGTAAGGCCGGGAAAGCCCACCCGGTCTAACACCACCGACACAGCTGACTCCGTACCCGGCCTCCTCCGGCTCTTGGTTGTTTTCTAATTTGACGTTGCGGTAGTGGCAGCAATTGTCAGTGTGGTGGTGTAGTCATCCGCTATTTTCTGGTGGTGTGAACGTTCATCATATTTTTAACGTAACCCCAATCCAACAAAAAACGAGCAAGAAATCCCAGTCAGGAATCTCTCACTCGTTCACTTGATTTAAGACTGTTCATGTCTCATCAGTTTTCAATTAAGACACTTTACGTTCCAGGCAACGACTAGTCCAGCAAGGGTACCAGCGCGCCACAACGTAACGACCAACCACCTACCCACCACAAATTTCGGGGCGGGTTCAAACCAACGTTGCCTAAGAACCGCAACATCAGCGACCGGAGGCGGCCGGGACTCAGCCGTGGGATTTTCTAAGTGCTTTTCTTAGAAAATGGTGGCTTTGAGACTCGCTTCTCAGAGGCTCAAAGGCAAGTCCAGAGACCGCCTTTCGGCTCTGGACGTCCGCCCACAGCGTTCCAGCCCGAAGCCGCCGCAGGGAGCGAACAGCTCACGCAGATCCTAATCTTTAAGACAGTCTAACCGAAGAACCCGCCACAGGTTTCGGGGCGGGTTCAAACCAACGTTGCCTAAGAACCGCAACATCAGCGACCGGAGGCGGCCGGGACTCAGCCGTGGGATTTTCTAAGTGCTTTTCTTAGAAAATGGTGGCTTTGAGACTCGACCTGTGAGGCTTAAAGCCAAGCCTAAAGACAGCACCACAGGCTTTAGGCGTCCGCCCACAGCGTTCCAGCCCGAAGCCGCCGCAGGGAGCGAACAGCTCCCACAACGAATCCCTAAGACAGTCTAACCGAAGAACCCGCCACGAATCTTGTAAGTGCGGCGAATCCAGAACATGAGGGCGATGGAGACAACCCCCAAGATGATACTTGGCCAAGGCATCAGCACTGGGTTGATAACGCTTGGTAACATTTGGGCGGCGTAGAACAACACCATCCACACGATGAACCCAAGTAACACGAACAACGCCCGAATCCAGCCGTTGTATTTGTGCTTGATCTTAGGATCAAATAACCGGGGCATGATTGGCAGGATGAACCCAGCCACAAGAGCGCTGACCGTGATGGCGGTGATCCCGACCGGTTGGCTGCTGGTCATTAATTTGGGACTGAAGAGGTACATGATCCCGAACATCAAGTTAAAGATCATGAAGAACGTCAGCGCGTTGTAAATCATGTTTGGCCAGTAGTTCGGGCCCCCGATGACCGCCGTAGCCGTCACTGGGCCGTCAACTACGACCTTCACTTGTTTCTCAACGTCGCCGTACAGGTTCTTGGCGGTCGCGCCACTCTTTTGGCCGTCGACCAGCTCGTTGACCATCTTTTGTACGGCAGCGGCTTTCTTTTCTGGGGTCAACTTGGTCTGGTCTAAGGCCTTGTTGAAACGGAACATGTAGTCCGCGTTACGTTTGGTCAGGCCAACGTTGTCGAAGGCTGCCCGTTCGCTAGCGGCCACCGTATTGCGGTCCTGGTGAACACCGGCGTTACGCGGCGTCTGCTTGTTATCACTCATTTATAATTGTTTCCCTTCTAAACGTTGAAACGGAATTCGACGATATCGCCGTCTGCCATCACGTAGTCTTTCCCTTCGACCCGCAGCTTACCGGCTTCTTTCACGGCAGCTTCGGAGCCAAACTCATCTAATGCATCAAAGGCCATAACTTCGGCGCGGATAAAGCCACGTTCAAAGTCGGAATGGATAATCCCAGCCGCTTGAGGGGCCTTGGTCCCCGTTTTAAACGTCCACGCCCGGGTTTCCTTACCACCAGCCGTGAAGAACGTTTGCAGGCCTAAGAGGTGGTATGAGGCCCGAATTAAGCGATTCAATCCAGGTTCTTCCACACCTTCAGCTTCCAAGAAGTCTTGCTTTTCGTCATCGTCCAATTGGGCAATTTCTTCCTCGGCTTCGGCGGCCACAGCGATGGCTTCAGCACCTTCCTTGGCAGCGTAATCCTTGATGATGCCAAAGTACTTGGAGTCTTCAGGATCGGCCATGTCGTCTTCGGCAATGTTGGCCACGTAGAGGACGGGCTTCGACGTCAACAGAAACAGTCCCTTAACGATTACCATTTCGTCTTCGTCAAAGGCAATCGTGCGGACGGCACCCCCGGCTTCGAGGACCGGCTTGATCTTTTCCAAAACGGCCAATTCAGCCTTGGCTTCCTTGTCGCTCCCCTTGGCAGCGCGTTCGACCTTGGACAAACGCTTGTCAACGGCGGCTAAATCAGATAGACCGAGTTCCAAATTGATGGTTTCAATATCATCAATGGGGTCGATCTTCCCGGAAACGTGGGTGATGTTGTCGTCGTCAAACGCCCGGACAACGTGGACAATGGCGTCGACTTGGCGAATGTTTTCCAGGAATTGGTTCCCGAGACCTTCACCCTTGCTGGCACCCTTGACGATCCCAGCAATGTCGGTAAATTCAAACGTGGTTGGCACAACTTTTTTGGCTGGAATTAGTTCTTGAATACGGTCTAACCGGCTATCTGGCACTTCGACCATACCGACGTTTGGGTCGATCGTGGCAAATGGATAGTTGGCCATTTCGGCCCCGGCCTTCGTAATCGCGTTAAATAACGTGGACTTCCCAACGTTTGGCAGTCCAACGATCCCTGCAGTTAATGACATAACAATTATTCACTCTTTCCATTGTTGGTGTCGGCCTTGACCAGCACCTTTTTTAGCTTCTTTTCAAATTCGCGGCGTGACAACATGACAACGTGGCCGCAATTGGTACATTTGATTTTAATATCCGCGCCCATTCGGGTAATTTCCCAGCGGTTGGTGCCGCACGGGTGGGCCTTTTTCATTTCTACCAAATCACCTAAATCGTACATGGCGTTCCCTCCAATGCTTGCTAATCTAAGTGGATGTCTAGCAACTCTAGGATGCGGTTCAAATCATCATTGGACAGGTATTCGATTTCAATGTGTCCCTGTTGATCCTTGTTGGCCGCCTCGTTGATGGAAACTTGCGTGCCAAACCGCTCTTGTAATTGGTTTTCGGTCGAACGCAGGAACGGCGACTTCTTCTTGGCGGGTTTCTTGGCCAATTTCTTGGCGGCACCGTTCAGCTTGTTGACTTCGGCTTCGACCGCACGCACGGTCATCCCCTCGGCAACGGCCTTCTTAGCCAACGCCACCAACTTGGTCTTGTCCTTTAACGACAGCAACGTCCGCGCTTGGCCCATCGACAGCTCGTTGTGTTGCAGCATGTCTTTGACGGCCTTGGGCAGTCCTAACAAACGCAGGTAGTTGGCGATGTACGGCCGACTCTTTCCTAAACGTTCGGAGACCTGGGCCTGAGTCAAGGTGAGCTTGGTCATCAAGGTATCATAGGCTTCGGCTTCTTCCAGCGGGGTCAAATCTTCGCGTTGCAGGTTTTCCAGCACGGCGATCTCCATCATCTGTTCTTCGGTCACGTCGCGAATGATCCCTGGAATTGTGGTTTTGCCGGCAAGCTTAGACGCCCGGAAACGGCGCTCGCCTGCCAAAATTTCGTAGCGTTCCAACGTCTTGTCCGGTTGACGGACGATGATTGGTTGGAACACACCGGTCTTTTCGATGGAAGCGGCCAGATCGTTCAACCCCTTCTTATCAAATTTCTGCCGTGGCTGATACGGGTTGGGCCGGATGTCGGCCAACGTCAGGTCAACCACAGTTTCTTCGGCGGTATCCACGCCATTTTCCGCAAACAGCGCGTCAATTCCCCGTCCTAAACTTTTCTCTTTCTTACTTGCCATGGGCAGCTAGCACTTCCTTTGCGAGTTCAGAGTAAACTTCGGCACCCTTAGACTTGGGGGCGTAATCAATGATTGGCATCCCGTGACTCGGC
Organism: Levilactobacillus cerevisiae; assembly: GCF_003946245.1. Taxonomy (GTDB): domain Bacteria; phylum Bacillota; class Bacilli; order Lactobacillales; family Lactobacillaceae; genus Levilactobacillus; species Levilactobacillus cerevisiae. The sequence continues at coordinate 22,929 of NZ_RHNN01000026.1, read as the reverse complement.
GCCTCCGCTAGTTGCACGTTACGCGGAATAATTGTGGCATAAACCTTGTTTTGGAAATACTTTTTAACTTCTTCATTGACCTGTTTACCCAGGTTAGTCCGGGCGTCGTACAACGTCAGGAGGACCCCTTCAATCTTCAGGTCGCGGTTAAAGTGCTTCTGCACCAATTTGACCGTGTTTAGCAGCTGGGTCAACCCTTCCAACGCATAGTATTCACTCTGCACCGGAATCAGAATGGAATCGGCAGCCGTGAACGCGTTGATGGTCAGGAGCCCGAGCGAAGGTGGACAGTCGATCAAAATGTAATCGTACTGATCCCGAACTTCGTCGAGCGCGGCCTTTAACCGGGTTTCTCTGGCCATCATGGGAGTCAGCTCGATTTCGGCACCAGAAAGCTGGATGGTGGCCGGAACAATATCTAACCCGGGATGAGCCGTATGAATGACAGCCTCTTGAATCGGCGTTTCGTTGACCAACACGTCATAAATTTCTTTGTCGATGGTGGCCTTTTGAATGCCGACTCCGCTGGTCGCGTTACCTTGGGCGTCGGTGTCTACTAGTAAAACTTGCTTGCCTTCGGTGGCTAGAGCGGCGCCTAAATTCACGCCGGTCGTGGTCTTACCCACGCCACCTTTTTGATTGGCTAATGCAATAATGTAGCCCATATGTCGTTTCACCTCTAGCTTTCTTTGGGAATGTCAATGGTAATGCGGTAACTGTCCGCAGTTTCTTCTTCTTTGGTGGTGAGCTGCATGCCCGCGTCGCTGACCATCTTCACCGATTGGCGAATGGTGTTGACGGCGACCCGGGTGTCGGCCGAAACGCTGTGCTTAGTCACCTTGCGCCGGCGTTTCTTGGGGTGCTGCTGCTTGGCAATCAACTCTTCAGTCTCCTTGACTGTTAGTTGATCAGCCACGACCGTCTTTAAAATGGTCACTTGCGCAGCGTCATCCAAGGACAACAGGGCACGACCATGTCGCTCGCTGATTTCCCGGTTCAACAGGGCCTCTCGTACTGGCTCCGCCAACTTCAGGAGGCGCAACTTGTTGGCCACGAAGCCTTGACTCTTGCCAATGCCCTCGGCCAGTTGGGCCTGGGTCATGTGGTTGAGTTCCATCAGCTTCTGGTAGGCATGGGCCTCTTCAATGGCGGTCAATTCCTCGCGTTGGAGGTTTTCAATCAGGGCCATTGAAGCCGTTTCATCGTCATCCATCTGTTCCAGAATGGCGGGAACCGTGTCCCATTTCAGACTGGAAACGGCCCGGAACCGCCGCTCACCGGCAATGATTTCGTAATGATCCGGTTCGTATTCGCGAATCACAATGGGTTGTAAGAGCCCATGTTCTTGAATCGTTTGCGCCAGTTCGGCGATTGCCGTTTGATCGAAGCGTTGCCGGGGTTGGAACCGGTTCGGCGTGATCTGGGCGACCGGAATCATCACCACGTTTTGTTTCACGGGATGGGCCGGATGCGTGGCCTTTTCCCGATTATTTCCAAATAATGAAAATGGCAATTATCTTACCCCCATCCCATTAATTTTCTAGTGGCTCCCGGTTGGGCGTGCCGGCTTTACGCGGGTAACGCTTGGGCGTGTGCTTGACCTTGTCCACGACCACGATGTGCCGGGGATCGTTGGATTCTGGCAAATTGAACGAGAAGTCACCAGCGACTTGGCCGCCGAGCGTCGTAATCCCGGTCTGGCTAACCGCTAATTCATTTTCGGTCTGCGCCGCCTTCAAGGCAACAAACTGGCCACCGACCTTCACCAGGGGCAGACACAGTTCGCTCAGCACGGACATCCGGGCAACGGCACGTGCGGTCACCAGGTCAAAGCCTTCCCGGTAAGGCGCACGCTTGCCGCCGAATTCTTCAGCGCGGGCGTGATGAAAGGCCACACCGGTCAGGTTCAGCTTAGCTGCGAGCTCATTTAAGAACGTAATCCGCTTGTTCAGGGAATCCACGATGGTCACCTGAAGTTGCGGGAAGACAATCTTGAGTGGCAATGACGGGAAACCGGCCCCGGCACCCACGTCACAGAGGGTCAAGGGTTCGGTCCGGATTGCGGGCACATAAAAAGCCGGGGTCAACGAGTCGTAAAAATGTTTCAGGTAGACTTCGGGCTCCTCAGTAATTGTGGTCAGATTGACGTGTTCATTCGTCGCAACCAAGAACTGATAGTAGTCAGCAAATTGTTGTTGCTGTGTTGCGTTTAATTCGATGCCTTGCGCCGACAGCGCGGCACGAAATTCTTCAGGATTCATGCAATATCTCCCTGCTCAGTTCTCTGTGAAACACAATTGTTTCACGTTTGATTATACTTTACCTTACTTACAGGCGAAACGCAACCGAACCGACAGCCCAGTTTCCGTTTCGCCATAGCGTCGTTTCCTATTATACCGAAAATGGCGACCACATGAAACGTCTATCGCGTACTTTCCGTGGGTTCTTTGCCTTGGCTCGACCAGCATAGGTCGCTAAACGAAACGCAACACTGTCTAAACCTACCGGCTTACCGTTCACCAAATTTAGGCTGGAACGCTGTGGGAAGGACGCTGGCAGCCTGAGAAGCGGTCTGTCAGCTTGCTTTGAACCGCACAAACCAGCGTTTCAAAGTCACCATTTTCCAAGTAGCCCACTTGGAAAATCCCACGGCTGAGCCTAAATTTGATTCACTCACGCCTACGTGGGTTGTAGCCAACTATTGTGGCTGAATGGTGTTCCAATAGCGATGACATTATTGTAATGGTCAATCTGAGTCTGAACCGGAGGACTGCTTTCCAAGTCCGAAGTTGGTCCTCCACAGATGCCGGAACATCTGCTGATTTCTAACTGATTTTGTACGCAAGTCCTTGCTAGGTCAACGGGCATCTCGGTCCAAAAATAGCGCCACAAAACCTTTTATACCTGGTTTTGTGGCGCTTAGTTTGAGTCGTTTAAATTAAAGGTAGCCCGTTCCCCGCTCTGCGTGAGGGGGTCAATCTGGGTCGATGCTTGGCGAAACCCGTGTTGTTGATCTCAATGGTATCAATGACAGGTTGGCCCAAGTATAGCGGGTGATTGGTAATGCTGGCCATCCCCCGCTGAATCGTAATCACGTTATAACTGGTTGCGTCGTGCACCTCATGTCGGTGTGGATCCTGGCAATCAATGTAGGTCGAGGCCGACGCCACCGTGGTCACCGGGATGGTCGAGTCGACCAGATAACTGGCCCCAAAGTGCAGGTGCCCGGCGAAAATGCCGCCGATGTTGTGCCCGTGTAAGATGGCCAACAGCTCGCGATTGTTCTGCAACAACGCGTACCGCATCCCCTGCAGTGCTGGCGCATCTAACGGGTGATGCAGAAATAAAAATGCCCGGCGACGTGGCGCTAGGTGTAAATTCTTGTTTAGCCAATCCAGTTGCTCGCGATCGAGCCAGCCGGCTTCCTTATTCGGTTCCCATTTGGAATCCAAAAAGTAGAAGTCCATGTTCTGGTACACCTGCTTATAGGCGTAGTATGGCTGATGCGGTTCCCCTAAGTACCCCTGGTTAAAGGCTTCCCGGTCATCCTGATCGCCGAGAATTACCTGGATGGGCGCCTGTAGTCGTTCCGATTGGGCCGTTAAATAGGTCCGGAGTTGCGCGTACTCCCGACTGGTGCCGCCCGTCAACAGATCCCCACCGATGACGATTAAGTCCGGTTGTAAGTCGTGGGCCACGATGTCATCAAAGATACGCTGGAGCTTCGTGGCCGGCGGTAACTGCTGATTATATTGCGGCTCGGCTGCAGCTGCTAATTGTGGATCTGATAAATGAACAATTGTGAATTTATTCATACCCCCGTGGCCCCCATCAAATATAGTCGCAGTCACCGGGGTACCACCCGGCAACAGTCCCCGACTATCACTAAGTTAGACCCAGCATACCGAAGTGATGTAAAGATTTGATGTTATCCAGGTCAACATCTTGTAAAATTTTTGCCAGAAGTGAGCAAAGTCTGTAGAAATAGCCATCGCTAGCCAGTTGCGGCTAGTCTGCCAGCTATTCATTTGACACGGTAGAGACATCCAGGTAACCTATGGGTAAGAAAAAACGGTTTGACCGTTTGCTGGCATAGGTAATGCCGACCGCCAGTTATCGTAAAAGAGCTATCAGACAATGGGCTGGTAGCTCTTTTCATCTCTAAATCTATTTTGCTGAAGCACGTGCCAATCACACGCCTCTTCACGGCCGTTTCGGCTTCCGCACGAACAGTAGCATCGGCAACCAAGTGACAATCAACAAGATTAGCGTTTCCAAACTCATTGTAGACATGTGATCAACCTCTTCCCCTGATTTTGTCTCAAGCATATCAGGCCAATGTAACGATTCCGTATAGAATGCCTACCTGTTTGTGTAAAATTTTTCAAGTAGCTACGAAGGTGAAACCTGAAATTCAGGTACACCCTTCTAAGTAGCAACATGTCTAAACCTGCCGGCTTACCGTTCGCCAAATTTAGGCCGGAACGCTGCGGGTAGGACGCGGGTAGCCTGAGAAGCGGTCTACCTGCTCGCTTTGAACCGCCCAACCCGCGTTTCAAAGTCGCCATTTTCCAAGAAGACCACGTGGAAAATCCCGCGGCTGAGCCTAAATTTGGCTCACTCACGCCTACATAGATTGTGACCAATTATCGTGGACAAACGTTGTCAATCCAGCGATGAATACCGCAATGTCATGAAAAAACAACCATAGCCGGAGGAGGCCAGAGATGGAGGCAGCTGTGACAACGCTGTTAACTGAGTGATTTTTCTCAGTTTACAGCGTGGGACGTGTTTGGAGACTGACGGTTCTTGTCAGGCTTCAAGCCGAGCCGGAGGACCGCTTCTCAGGCCGCAGGCGCTCCCCATAGACGACGGAATCTCTGGCAGCCGCAGGTGGCAATTTTTAGCCAACTTTCTGGATCAAAGTCCTTGTTAGCTGGGCGGTTTTAGGTCGTTGGGAACTTTCAATCCTTAGGCAATACAAAAAGGACCCGAGATCGCTCTCAGGCCCTTCCGTGTGCTGTATCTTTGTTGCGTTCGGCGACTAGTTCTTAATAGCGCGAACTTCTTCGAGGAACCACTTGTTGAAAGCTTCAGCGTCGATGTCAGTTGACACCTTAGCGTTCGTCTTGCCATCGTGGTATGCCCCACGGATATCGCCGACCGTTTCACCAATGGCTGGGCCATCAGTGACAACGTCGATCCACATGTCTTCCGTGTGAATAGCTTCTGGGTGAAGCAGGTAGAAGATGGTGTTCACATCATGCATGGCAATCCCTTTGTCACTGTTATCGCCGTCGTTGATGATGATGTCGTGTAACATCTTACCAGTTTCACTGATCGTAGCGAGTTCTTCGATGCTCTCGTGGGTCAGCAAAGCTTTCATGGTAATGTCCAAACCAACCATCACGATTGGCACACCGGACTTGTAGACGATAGCAGCAGCGTCTGGGTCGGTGAAGACGTTAAATTCAGCAGCACTGGTCATGTTCCCTTTGCCCAGGGCACCACCCATGGCAACGATCCGGTCGATGTGGCTCTTAACTTCTGGATATTCGGAGAAGAGCAAGGCAATGTTGGTGTATGAACCCGTTGGTACCAAAGTGATTGGGTCAGCACTAGCCATGATTTCGTCATGCAAAGCTTCTACGGCCGTCTTGTTAATGGGCTTAGGTAAGTCAGTTGGGAATTCGTAGCCAGGCATCCCTGAAGCACCGTGAATCCGAGCAGCGTCTTCAAAGTCTTTGAAGAGTGGTTGTTCAGCACCGGCTGCGACTGGGATGTTTTGGTTGAAGAACCGAACGATCTTCAGCGCGTTGATGGTGGTCTTGTCGACCGTCACGTTACCAGCAACCGTCGTGATTAACTTCAAGTCAATCTTGGGGTCGTTGATGGCCATGGTCAAAGCAGCTGCATCGTCAATACCTGGGTCTGTATCCATAAGAACTTTAATTGTCATAATAAAATTTCCTCCCAATGAAAAGTTTGGTGTTTCGTAAAACGGAAACGCTTACGTTTGAAGCCAGCGAAAAGTTCGCGCTACAGCATGGCACTGAAGACCAGGTCGAGCAGGAACAGAACGCCTAACAAGTAAACCGGCCAGGAGAGGTCTTTGGCCTTCCCTAAAGCCACTTTCATAACGGGATAGCAAACGAAACCGAATGCCAGCCCGGTGGAGATACTATTGGTAAATGGAATCAGCACGATAATCAAGAATGCTGGGAACCATTCGGAGAAGTCGGCCATCTTGATGTTACCGATAGCGGCCATCATGAGCGCCCCGGTGATAATGATCACGGGTGCGATGGCTGCGGACGGCACATAGGCCAACAGTGGCACGAAGATGAGTGAGAGTGCGAAGAGTACCGCGGCGGTCAACGCCATGATCCCGGTCCGGCCCCCACTTTCAATCCCCGAAGCACTTTCGGCAGCGGCAACGGTCGGGCTCGTTCCCAAGAAACTGGAAATGAACGTCGTCACGGAGCTACCTTCGAAGGTCTTCTTAAACTTCTTCTGGTTCGGCAACAACCCTTGCAGCAGGCCCATCGATTCAAAGACCAAGATCATGGTCATCGAGAAGGCTGCCAGAATGAAGGGCGTGCTGAAGATGTGCGAGAAGTCATTTTGGAAGACAATCTTGTGGTACTGGCCCAACCGCGCTAAATCAACGGTGGGTGTGTCACTGTCCTTCACGCCCAGGAAGAACGCCAACAGACTCGTGGCGATGATGGCGATGAAGAAGTTCCCCTTGATCTTGCGAATGTACAGGATCAAGCTGAGCACCAGTCCAAAGAGGGCTAGCAGTGGCGTTGGTTGGGTCAAGTCGCCCAACACGATTAAGGATGACTTACCGGCGACAATCAGGCCCGCTTTTTCCAGGCCGATTTCGACCAGGAAGAGCCCAATCCCCGCGGTAATTCCACTCTTCAAGGACTCCGGAATCGCTTCCGATAGAATCGTGGACACCTTGGTGAAGGCAATTAACATATAAATGAAACTGGCAATTGCCGCGATTCCCAGTGCTTCACGCCAGGTCAGCCCCATGTTCACCACAATGGTGTACGTGAAGAAGGCGTTGACCCCCATCCCCGGCGTCAGGATGACTGGTGCGTTTGACCAGAAGGCCATAATCAGACAGCCAATGACGGAGGAGAAGATGGTCGCGAAGACACTCAAATCAGTGGGAATCCCCGCGTCCTTTAAAATCAGCGGGTTGACGATGATGATGTACGAGATGGCAAAGAAGCCAGTCACACCGGCAATCAGTTCGTTGCGGACGACATCCTTATGCCGCAGGGCTTCCCTTAGCGTCATCTGATTGGCCAGGTCCACCTGCGATTGTTGCTTATCCATAAAAATCCCTATCTTTCGGTACGCCACAACGCAGCGTACAGACTTCACGGGCTTTGCAACCGAATGCTTTCACCCATTCGGCTGGGTTTCACTCCCATTTAAGGAGGTCGGCACCCGGTACGGACTGACTGTCTAGCGTCAGCCGCAATGGTTTTAAATCAGCCCTAGTGACACAGATAGCCCAGGAACTAGAGGCCCCTGGGCTATCCACAACAGCCCCATTAAAAATGTGGCTTTATTTTTTTACCAAACGAATAGACCGACAATTCCGGCTGATAGCAAGGAAACCAGGATCCCGGAAAGTAACATGTAACCAACGTTCTTAGAAATAAGTTCGTTGTTTTCACGGTCAACGATCCCCTTGAAACAACCGATAATCATCCCAGTAGTTGAGAAGTTAGCGAATGAAGTCAGGAAGACAGTTAAGATGGCCCGGTAGTGAGGTGAGAAAGCATTCGTGTTGATGGTTGAAGAAATCTTACCCATGACAACGAATTCGTTCGTAACTAACTTAGTACCCATGTATTGTGCGAATTGGAATGCGTCGGAAACGTTCAGACCCATTAACCAAGCAAATGGGAACATGATGATCCCTAAAATGTGTTCCAGAGATAACCATGGGTTGAAGATTTCCAAGATACGGTCGATCAAGGCAGCTAAGGCAACGAAAGCGATAACGTTAGCGGCGATGATTAAGATCAGACGACCGGCACCCAAGATAGAGTCACCCAAGAAGGAGAAGAATGGTTCTTTCTTGCCATCTTCTTCAACGGCGCCTTCTTCAGCAGCTGCTGCACTTGAACCACCAATTTTAGCAATGGTGTCTTCTTCAGGTGTAACTTCAACTGGGTTCAACATGTTCGTAACGATGATGGCGTTCAAGATGTTAATTGGAACGGCCGTCAAAACAAATTGACCAGGAACCATTTGGGTATATGCACCCAGAATGGAGGCAGTGATACATGACATGGACATCATGGCAAGGGTCAAGTTACGTTCCTTACGCATGCTCTTTAATTGTAATTGTGAAACGGCTAAGGCTTCAGTGTTCCCTAAGAACATCATTTCAACGGAGAAGAATGATTCGAACTTAGGTTGACCAGTAATGAAGGAAAGGCCACGACCAACCCACTTGATGATCCAAGGTAATACCCCGATGTAAGTCAAGATATCAAACATTGGAACAACTAATAAGATTGGCAGCAGTGAACTGGTAACGAAGTTCATTGACTTGGCAGTCCCACCGAATTCTGGGGTAACCCAGTTAGGTAAGGCAAAGACAATCCCTTGGTAAGCAACTTGAACCAACCAGTTGAAACCATCGGCTGCGCCCTTAACAATGTCTTGCCCGATTGAGAAACTCGTGAAGAACCAGGCCAAAACCAAGTTAAGAACTAAAACAACGGCGGTCGACTTCCAGTTAATTTTCTTCTTGTTCTTGGAAAACGCAAATGCGATTGCGAGGTAAACAATTACCCCTAAAATATTGACTGCGACTAGCATTGGTCAAAATACCTCTTTCCGATATTATTCTTTGATGTGTGGACGTTTGCCATACAAAAGTTGACGCGATGTGTTGCTGCAGAAATTATGTACAGCATAACTTCTGTTACGAACGAACGATGGTCAGTCCGTAACGGTGGATTTCAGTCAATCACCAATTACAATGGTGAAATAAAACGGTGAATAATATCTGATACTAAGCTGATGATTGACTGACCTTTGCAACCCAAACCGTTGCGTACTAGCCTTGGTGCTCTCTCACCTCCCTTCAAGGTTCGTTCAACGATTTTTTTATTGCGTTATTTCATTTAAAAAGCTATGTCCGGCTGCATGACCAGCCAGGCCAAAATTCTCTAAGACGGTGGCACCCACGTCAGCGAGTGTCCGGCGGATCCCTAGCGCGTGAACGCTGGGCCGTGATGGTGAGTACGCCAAGAGGGGTAAATACTCCCGGGTGGGCGTGGTCTCACTGGCCGGATCATCTGCGTGGGTCGCGGTAATCAGTAACAAGTCGTTGGCTGTCAGGTCGTGTTCCACCTGGGCCAAGTAATTGTCAGCGGTGGTTAACGCCGCGGCAAATGCCTCAGCGTCCCGTTGCTCGCCTGCAAACCGGAAGTCCGGCAACATGACGTAGGTCAAGCCCGAAGCATTCTGATTCAATTGATCGTAGAGAATCCGAAACGCATCTTGGTTGCTGCCAAGTTGATAGCGTTGCGCGGTGCTCTGCGTCTGCAGGTAACTCAGAAATGGTCCCGCCAAGGTCACGGCGTACCCAGCAGCGGGCAGCGTGGCGAACACGGTCTCGGTGTGATTAGCGCCTGGATAATCCCACATCTCCCGCAAACCCGTTGCGCGCCGGTTGCCTTGGGCTTGCACGTGCAAGCGACCAAAGAAACCAGCCGGCTGAGCAATTGGCTCAACACCGGGCAGCGGATGGTCAACCCGAATATTACCGAGCCCTAACCGCTGTAATGTTGGAAGATTTAGTTTATTCGTACAACTAACCGCCACATGACCCAACGTGTCGGCGCCTACCGATTGAAAGCGGTTTGCGTCTGGGGCTTCCCCCAAACCTAATCCAGCAAAATCAATCACAAAAATGCGATGAAAGGCCACCATTTCTCACTCCTTAGGTCAAGCTTCGGTGGCGGAACCACCCAAGCTTTTTTCGGTCTAGTAATAATATACCTTTTCCGAAGCGCCCTGTAAATGGTCGATTTAAGAAAAACGCAAATTATCAAATTCCGAACATTACCACCCTGAATCAGTTGCGGGAACCCATCCGTTCGGTGGCTAACCGAACGACTGGTATTTTTTGCTAAAAGGATTTACCTTCAACATTTTCCCTAGTTTTCAAAGGACAAAAGGAAGTCCGTCCGCCCACCGACAAGGTCAGGAACGAACGTGACGTTGAATTAATACCGTCATAACTAAAACTGTAAAGCCTGAGGTACCCGAACGAACCAGTCCCGAGAACATAAAAAACGGGCTTCAAGTTTGGTGTAAAAAATCACTTGAAGTCCGCTAACTCTCGGAAAGGAGGTTGTGATTACTACATAATTCCCGTTTCGTAATCATTGTAATTCTTAATCGCCTCATAACTAGAATGTTCCGCCGAGCGGCCGCAGCCAATCAGATCATTTTTCGATTAATTTCTGGCTGCCGTTTCAGCTTGTTACCACTGGAACTTAATTCCTTCATTACCGACACAAGACACGCTCATAATGATTCTACTTGAAATCCTTCGCATGACCCTTGCAACTGCAACATCCGAGCTCTAGCTACTACCTGGAACTGTTTACAAGTCTTCAAACATCTGACGCTTACTTACAAGCACTAAGTCTAAACACTATTCAGTTTTAAATGGAACGTGAATCTGGAAAGCAAATTCTGTGAATCCATAACCTGGATCTGCTAGAGTTCGTTAGAAGGTTTATCGGAGTTGATGCTATCTTTCAGTATCTCGGAGCTAACTTGAAACCGAACTTACGTCGAAGCGGAAATTGGTTTCTTGAAACATGTGTCAACTGGATCATCTGGAACATCACAACTCTTAAATCCTTTCCGCACTGTTATAGTATCATATGCTGTAAGCGTTTGCAACAGAAACACCCGAACTTCTTGTTTATTTTTGCACAATCTGGCTTGGTTCTGCTTGTATCCGACTGGCAAACATTGTTAGACCAGCCTTTGGCGACTTCTCTTCCGACCACTTTACTTTCTCGAAAAAGATTATAAAAAAATACCGTTGGCATTAACCAACGGCATTTCCGCAACGTATGAATCAATTCCCGGCAAAATCCATGGGTTCTTGTTTGGAGGAAAAGTTTCACAGAATGAGCTTAGTAAATTGATTCCTAATGTAATAAAATGACACCCAAGTCATGCGGAGACAATCTCAACGCACACCATAGTTATACCGCGAAACGGTGAGCATTGCACTCTTTTTGAATCAGAAAATCAGCCAAGACTCGGCGAAACACCCACGTATAGGCTTTTATAGGTAGAAAAATGTTTTAATACCAGGCTGGTTTGTCGCCATCGGTGTTGGGCTTGTTGACACCCAAGGATTCGCGAATGGCTTGGTTCGGTGCAGCAGCTAACTTGGCCACCAGCGCCGCAATGCTCTTCCGTGAGACCTCGGTGCCCTTGAAAGGTTCGCCCTTTTGCGTGGTCTCGTAAGCCACTTCGTTCTGGTTGGAGAGCCAGGCTGGCCGAATCACCGTGTAATCCAAGTCGGAGCCCTCAATGACCTTAGCCGCTGCCCCATAGGTTTCCAGGTAACCGCCATCCAGCATTTGGTGATTCCATTTACCAAAGTTACCGGGCACTTCGTCGTAAATGCCCAGCGTGGAAATCCAAATTAAGCGCTTGAGGCCACTGGCATCCATGGCGGCAACTACGGCCTTGGCCTCGGCTTCAATGTTACCACCGGCTAAGTTGGCGTACACGACGTCGACGCCGGTCATGGCAGCCTGGAGATCGGCCTCCTTGGCGGCATCGCCCTCAACAACTTTGACCCGGTCGCTGGCTTGGTCAGCCAACCGTTGGCTGTTACGCAAGAATAAGGTTAAGTGGTTGTTTTGGTCGGCCAGTAATTGGATCGTGGCTAATTTCGCAATCTTACCGTTAGCACCTAAAACTAATACGTTCGTCATATGAAGAACCCCTTTTCGTTTTTGTCTACGGTTATACTGTAATACTCGCAGTTACATTTAGCAAGCCAGAACCTTCGGGAAATTAAAAAAGCCCCGTAACCAACGTGGCTACAGGGCTACCGCAACTAGATCAACATCAACGTCACACCAGCGACTGGCGTTAAGCTGTCACCGAGATCGCCGAAGACTAATTCCTTCTGGAAGACGGGTTGACTGAGTTCAGTTAAGTTCGTTTTTTGAATGGTCAGATGATAACGGCCATGCCGATCACGCTTTAATTCATAGTTCACGAATTCTTGTTCAGGGGCGTAGTCAGCGAAACGGACGGCGTACACGCCAAGCTGGTGAGAAACAACCAACCGGATTCCGTTTTCATCTCTAAAGATATGCAAAATTTGTTCACTCCTATATTGATTAGATACCGCACGATGAAAAAAAAGAAAAAAGAAGCGCCGCCACCACGGCCCCTCTTCGATATCGTCATTCGCTCAATCAAAGATTTAGTAGACCCGCCGCGACTATTTCGACAATCACGGGTACAAAACCAATGATTAACCGCCATGCGCACAGTGATGTTAGCCTGGCCAAACCACGTGCAGTTTGGTATCACCAGATAAATTCCTCTATGTACCTTGATTGTACCATACTTGCCTGAAAAAGATTAGCTCAGGCAGAAATTGTCTCGTGCTAGGTTGTTACCTGATGGTCGTCATTTTGTTCGTCAGTTCACCGCGCAAATCGCCAGGCACGAGAATGTATGCGCTTAACTCGTTAATAATCAAAAGAATTGCATTAATTTGACCTAATTCCTTGCCAACCGGGGGCCAAAAATGGTTCAATTATTAATAACAGGCAAGGTAAGTTCCCGGCTTAATATAACTTTGGAGGTTTTATTCATATGGCAAATACCAAGAATAGTAAAGCAGCAAAGATTTGACAACAAATTATTACGTGGTTACAGGATGATACGCGGACAGAAGTTGTGTCTTCAGCCAAGTTCCCCGGCATCCGTGGCATTCGGGCAGTGACGCTCCGTAAACAACTCGGCGACTTAGGCTTCAAGTCTTCCGTCGTTATGGGCGCCGTCTCTGCCGCACCCGCAACGGATTCCCGGATCAAGAAGGCTGCGGTTAAGCCACGCGAAGTCTACTACTATTTCGACGACTCAACGCCAGTACCAGCAAAGACCCCAACGGTCCAAGCTAGCGCAGCCACTACGCCTGCCGTTTCAGCGGCTCCCGTAGCTGTGACCACTAACGTTCCCGCTGGCATTCTATCTAGCCAACCCGTTAAAGGCTTAGCTGGGACCCCTGCATTTGCTGGTGTCATGAATACCAACCAACAACTCAGCCAGGCCATCAACGACCTCTTGACGGCAGCTCAGAACCAGCGACCACTGTCAGACCTCGAATTAAGCTTTCTGACGGACTTTGCTGGGCAAGTTGCTAAGCAGGGCGAGTTACTCCAAAACTTTGCGACACAGTCTAAAATCGACCAATTACGGCGCGGCTAATCTCGTAGTTAGCAGGAGAAAATGATTCATTCTCAGCACAATTTCACAAGCTCCGATTTTTGCGTTTTTGCTGTTAGGATAGTCACTTACCCATTAATTTTCCTTTTTTGCCAATATTTTAACAGTTTTCGGTCATTTTGTCGGAAAGTTCTTGACTTTTAGTCATTCAACCATTACTCTGTTATAAATTACTTTTATGGGGGACGAACGCCAATGACACTACACGAAAATAACCGGGTATTTTGTGAAAAGACTGAACTTTTCTCTGACGCTTTTTACGGAACCATCACGAAGATCTACGAGCACTCTGCACTGGTCAAGGTTGAACCCGACCAGCTCTCCAAGAAGGAAACTGACAAGATTGATTCCTTCGGCGACTTAGTGGTTATCCGCCAAACTGAGCTACAACTGGTGGACGAAGCTGGCAACGCGCTCAAGGAACCAGATGAAGAATTAGAAGCTGCTGAATAATAATCACGTTGAGCCTGAGGCATTTTGCCTGAGGCTCTTTTGTTTGCAACAAATCAGGCTGAGTCATCAGGATTGTCCCAGCATAGCACATCCCGTGGCCCGTTGCTAAGAACAATCGTTTCACCCACTCAGATGTCTCATAGCGTGGTCATTTTAATCACCATGCTCTCAACCACAAAAAAGGCGCGATTCCCAGAACGGGACCACACCTCATCTAAGCTCATTTCATAATATCTGCCAGCTGTTTGATCAATACCGGCAATTCGGCTGACAACGTTTCGTTGACATGTTCTTCAATCTTGCGGCCCCTTGCCGTAACCTGGAAAACATGATATCTCCGGTCCGTCGGCAGCGTTTCATCCTGGATGTAGCCCCCGTTAAGCAGGCGGCTAATCTGAATGGATACCATGGACTGACCCACGTTCAGGCGTCGGGACAACTCGCTAGTGCTGATCTTTTCCATCACCAGTTCATGAAGAATTCGGTATTGCTCAAACGTTAGGGCATCTCCACTGCTTGGCCGTTTAATGAATGGCCGTAAGAGTGAATTCAATTGGTGGATTCGCTGGACATCCACGGCTAATTTGTGCGCTTCAATCATGACTCTCTTCCTCCTCGTGACCCCCGACAGCTTATGCTCCATCGGGACGTCTTTAACATAGTCCTCGCTCGAAATTATTCGTTAGTGGGCAAAAAGGTTGACCCCTAACGCATCTCTCTTAATATACTAGCATAAATGACCGACTATATTATAAACAAATCACATCTTCGGCAAAACTTCTTATAAATCCGCTTATATTAGCTCCCCTGAACCCTTGCTCACTTCCCGTCATATCGGGCTTTCACCTCGTTCATCATCAAAATGCCATGAACGCCTGTCTCCCCCGAGCATTTCTTGCAAAAAGACTTGCCGATCTCTGTCCGACGTTTGAAATCCCGATTTCAACTGGACCAACTCTGTGAAATACAGATCGTGAAAGTCGAAATACCGTAAGACGTAGGCGTCGGCATGTGGCGAGACGCCTACCGTTGGTGAATCGGGCCCATTTTGCTGAGCAACGAGTCGCTGGATTCGTTGTTCCAAGTCGAAAATTTGGTTGGCCTCGGTAATTTTCTTACTGAGCCGGGAAACCGTATCCTTAATGACTAGCGACAGGCCATTGTTCAGCATGATGCGGACGTGTTCCTTTTGTGCCGCCACAATGTGGTGAATGAATCGGCCGCCAATCCAACTGGTATGGCCGGCTCTGGCCGAACGTTCCGTGGAGATCAACATCATCGGCCCCAGAACAAAGGGTACAGGTCCACTGACTTCCAGAAATTTGACCATCACCTTCATGTCGAACCACCCCACCACTTTGGTTGCCGCCAATTGCCGCAACAACACGCCGGGCGCCGTCTTCGTGAGGCAGAACCCAGCCGTTGTGCTCCAAATAATGGTCTTGCCTTGCTGGTGTATCGGTTTGAAATTCTTAATAAAAATCACGGACGACCAATCAAGATTCATGCCTACACTTAACTCTTGATTAACATCGCCGGGCTGGATTCTGTCAAAATCAACCACGCCGCTCTCATCGACTTGGGCTCGATAGCTCGCTTCTAATCCCGATAAACAAGCATCAATCATGTTAAGCCCCCTTAGTACAATGTGGGCTAGCGGGAGACAGCCTCTTCCGTTACCCGGCTATAGATTCTCACAAAACACGAATAATAGCAAGAAAGACGGCTTGCTTTTAAAATGTGTTTAAGTCAATGAATTCGCATTAGGTCGCTCATTAAATCATGTCTGGCAGAAATGATTGCTAGCCATTTTTACGAACTATAAATATTTTTATATCACATTAATTCGGATTTTCTCATAGAAATTTCACAAGGATGCCAGAAAAGGTTGGTATAATGCGGATATAATTAGTGAGGAGGAGTTTGATGACAACGACACGGCATAGTTTGGGAACTGTCTTAACCCACGCACGAAAAATATTGGCAAATGACGTGATGCCCGCGGAAGCCTTACGTACCGCGGATATCCCGGTTTGGTACCTGACGGAGCTAGAGCGCGATCATATCGGTCGACCTAACGATGATCTGTTGACGTTGATTTATCAAGCTTACGAACTGGACGCGGTGGATGTTGACGAGCTCCGCCGCACCCGCCACTTGGATCAGAAATTACGAGAACTAGCGGTCGCCCGTGAAGCCGCAACCGCCACATTTTTGCGCCAACAGGCCTTTCGCTGGCCAGATAGCGCCATGGTTGCTAACCACAATGGGCGGATTCCCCTATCCGACCCGGCGGCCAGGAATAGCTACGCGGACATTTTACGCTGCCTGCGAACACAGATTGATCATGAACCGGTCATGGCGGCGAGCGTCTACTACCAGCTCTCCCCCATGGCCTACTGGCAAATGGAGGCCGCCCAATTAGCCATCACGGATGAGGTGGAACGCCTGCTGTGCTACCGGCTGGAAGTCGATGACTTGAGTCGGTTCATTTACGCTGACGATTTGTTTGGCACGCTATGTGGTCAACTGGATATTTGCAAGTACTCGGGGGAACGGTTGCGCGTGCCGGGGAATTATTGAATTTTATGTATAAAAAAACACCGCCGCGGTGGCGATGTTTTTTCGTTTGGAAATTAGTAATTAGTTAGCTGGGGTGAAAGTACCAGTGGAACTAGTAGCAGTACCCTTAACAACCGTGTAGTATGCCTTAACTTGGCTACCGTAGATACCATCTCCAACGCTCTTCAGCGTGAATTGGTAAGCAGTTTGTGCACCACTATTGTCGGCCGTACTAGTAGCGATAACAAATTGATCGGCACCGGCAGCGATCAAGTGAGTTTTGATGTCAGCAGCACTAGCAAGAGAACCCTTAGGTTGACTGAAGAAAGTGTCAGCAGACAGCTTTGCTTGGACAGCAGCAGGGTATGCAATCGTACCGTTAAAGTCTACATCATTGTTGTAGGCAGTTGGCGTAACAGTTAAAGTTGCAGCTGCGTTAGCAACAACGTAAACAGTTACTGAAGAGTTCTTGGCAAAAGTAGCATCGCTACTGCCAAGAACACCAACACTAGCTAATGAGTAGCCAGCTGGTAAGTAACCTTCAATAGCAGCGGCTTTTTGAGCTTCCGCAGAAGTGATGGTCGTCTTGCCTGCAGGGAATTCGTAAACAGCTGAGGAAACCTTGGCACCAGTAGCTTTGTTGATGTAGTTAAAGGTAATCCCATTTTCAGCCTTAGCAGTGTCAGTCTTAGATGACGTTACGGCACCAGCGTAAATCCAACCATTGATAGCTGGGTTCTTAGCGTCTTGAACGTAGTAGTAAGTTGAACCTTCACGCGTCTTAGTAACGGCGTCGGTGACAGTCAAAGGATCGCTAGCGTAAGCCGTCGTGTCCTTGATTTGCTTGGATGCCTTGTATTGGGTGTATTGAGGTGCATCCCACGTTACGTTTGCCTTCCCAGGCTTAGCAAAGTAAACGGTCGTGTTAGATGGCATCGTTGCCTTAGTCGTGGTGTTAGCAGAAGCAATCCCACCGGCAAAGGTGCCAGCAGTCTTACCGCCGTAGATGTAACCACGGTACTTACCGTTCATAGAAACGATCTTGTAGTAAACGGAGCCCTTGTTGGTAACCTTTTGGTAGTAAGCACGGAAGTAGTCAGCAGACTTCTTGGAGTTTGCCAACGTCTTCATCGTAGCTTTAGAGGCAACAACCTTGGCACCCTTAACAGTCCCTGGCTTTGAGTAAAGTGCGTTGGAACCGTTAACGGCAACGTTACGGGTGTCAGCAGCAGTCTTCAAAGTTGAGCTTGAAGTAACCTTGGCCTTGCTAGCAGCGTTAGCAGTAGTGGATACCGTTGCAACGGCCCCAAAACTCAACGCAGCTAAACCAATGTAAAGCGATTTTGCTAAACTTGATTGCATAATTGTATTTTCTCCTCTGAAATATAAATTATTTATTGAACGACCTACAGTATACCAAAAATTGGCCAAGATTACGCTTATTTAGACATTTTTAATGTAACTTAAAGGTCGTTGTGCAGGCTGAAAAGCCCCTAGCCACGGTGGACTTCGTGGTTAGGGGCTTTTTCAGGATTGCGATTCATTGTAAAGAAGTTTCAAAGTCCTGATGCTGCCATACTTCCATTTTCAAAAAAGATGATTCATATACGTCATGGAATGAATTCCCTGTATCAAGTCTCTTACTTGAATACTGAACATATCGTTTTTGCCAATCTCTCTCATCACCAACTGGAAACATCAAATGATATGGATCAAGCTCAACGACTAATAATTTAGGATTCATTTTATCGTCCAACAAATAAAGAACGATTACCCTGAATAGGCCACGACTATCTATTTGAGCATCTTTGGTCTGCAAATCAGTCTCCCTAAAATCATCCTGAAATTTCTCAAAAGCCTCCTCAGGCATGTAGCTACAAACGACATCATGAAAACGTTGTTTGTTTTTCCCACGATAAAAGATTGGTTTGCACTCCTTGTTGATGACACTCGTATCAGCAAGAAGTTGCCGAACTGCAACATCCACGTACGATCCTGCAAATCCCAGCTCATTGCTCAAATAATTCGTATAATGATGATCAGGCAGATCAACGCTCTTAAATGAGTCGTCAAGAAATACGACATCGGCTTCAACATTATGTGCATTCAGCCTAGTTCCATCGTACGCATACCGTCTAATCTTAACATTCGAATTTTCACGGAGGTTAACTTTAGGAGCGTCCAATTTAGTCTGTTTCGCTGAACTAGCGGTTATGCTGGCCTTAAAGCTAGGCTCACTCCTTGACATAGGCCACATAGTCTTCTTTGATGGCCGCGGCATCAATTGGTTGGTGATCATGCTCATTGCTTCGAGCGAACGCATCCTTCCATGCCTGGTCTTGATGTGAACGTTCTACTAATCCGAAATCATTAATATCATCAATCTGATTAATCAAATCGTCCAAAAACATCATAACGTCATTTTGAATTTCCGAATTGATTTTTCCGTTGACCGCTGCACTATAGTCTTTCAGCTCGTCATTCTTATCTAGCTTCCAAATCTCATTGTCGACCGGACCGTAACGCCAGGCCTCAAAATTAGGTTCAAAAAGCTGACGAGGGTACTTTTCTGATTGAAATTCTGAGGGTGCGCTGTAATCTAAGTTGCCGTACGTTCCAGCATAAAATGCCCATAAGAAGTACAGTCCCTTTTGAATTTTGATAGGGGTTTTATTTTTCAAATGTCCATAGAGATATGCCGCTGCACTCTTATTCGATTTAAAAAAGGACTCTTCAATCATTCTACTTACACTCCCTCTTCCTAATTGCCCAGGTTGTTAATTCAACGCAACCTTACCATAGCTAATGCTTTCTAGAAACCAAAGAGACTTATAGTATACCTTTTTTATTGCCACACCGTCCACTTCCATCTCTTCACACAATAGAAAAGGGAATCGGTCTTACATGATTCCCCTTCAAACTTAATTTAACTAAGCAAACCAGCTCGTGTCTGTATTCGTAACACTACCTACACCTTCAGCTAACGTTGCTGTATAACTAGCTACAAGATTGTCTCCATACACTTTGTTACGGTTATCTGAAGCAAAATGCACTGAGTTCAACTTGAATACGTAGTGATATTGTTTGCCTGTCGCATCTCTGTACGTCTTTGAACCTTGAATGCCTTTACTACTATCAACTGCCAGAGCACTCGCAAGGCTGGTTAAATTAGTCTCACTAAACTTAGTACCTTTGTCACCATCCAAAAGTCCCAACTTTGTCGCATCAAGATTGATTGAAAGATCGGCCGACGTAAGCTTCCCATTCTGCAATGGATTAGTAATAGCAACAGTTGAGCTCCCAACAGTATTCGCTACGTCTTCAACTTTCATTTCAACTTTGGAAGTTGCCGCTGCAACAACATCAACGTAAACAGTATTACCATAAGTTGCACCCTTAATCGCGTCAGCAACAGTTCCATCTACCTTAGCTTTATATCCACTAGGAACTTTGCTAGTTGCGAAAGTCACCAATGAAGCTTTTGCTGTATTAGTCTGGGTTGCAACAACAGCTTGGCCTGCCTTGATATCTTTAGCAATAGAAATCCAAGTAGCATTTCCGACTTGTTTGTCAGCTTCACGGTACACGATTTTAACACTGTTATCAGCAGTAGCCGCTGGTTCCTCTTCGTTGATACTCAAGCCACCAAAATCAGTACTAGAAGCATCCTTGTAGCCTTCGCCCGCAAAGATCCATCCAGCAACATCAGAATTCTTGTCAGAGGTCACGTAGTAGTACAGTGAGCCTTCCTTGGTCTTGGTTTCAGCCTTGGAGACCGTAAACGTGTCGTCCTTGGTTGCGCCATACATGTTCACCTTGTGGGCCTTGTAAGTCGTATGTTGTGGGGCGGTCCACAGCGAGTTCTTCTTCACGTCCTTGATGTGGAACCCGGCCGTCCGCGTTGGCATGGTGGCTTCCTTAGTCGTTTGCGCTTCTTTGATTCCGGCATCAATCGTTCCCTTTACTTTGCCGCCGTAGATGTAACCGCGGTATTTACCGTTCATGGACACAATCTTGTAATAGACCGTCCCCTTGCTGGTTACCGCCGTGTAGTAGGCGCGGAAATAATCCTTCGAATGAGTTGAGCTCGCCAGCTTCTTCACGGTCTTCTTGGCTGCCACTAATTTGGCCCCGCGAACCGTTCCTGGCTTGGTGTAAATAGCGTTGGTTCCTGTAACTTCGACGTTCTTGCTATCCTTACCCAAAGCTGCCTTCGAGACGATTTTGGCCTTAGACGCCGCATCCGCCGTCGTGGCGGTCGTCGTAACTGCGGCGACTGCACCCAAACTCAGTGCCGCTAGCCCTAAGTACAATGATTTCGCTAATTGTGATTGCATAATTTTCTCCCCTAGAAAATAGATTAGTTGTACACGAGCAGTATACCAAGAACTACCTGCAGATTGGAATAGGCTATTGAAAATAATCCATATAAATAATTATATTCCGTATAACAAAATAAATAAAAAATACCCCCCTCCCAATCCCACCAAGGCCAGTCGTCGCCGGCAATCCCCCAAAACTTTTTTCAAAATTATGAGAGGTCCACTCAGAATACAAATTAATTTCTACGGAAACTAACCATTCCCCAACTGAAACCGGCTCACCTGTTGTAATCAGAATGGTTACGCGCAATCGCTATCCAAACACCCTTGAATTATCCTAGGGATACGCGGTCCTGGCGCCACCATGCTAGACTCTAGTTGATGACGCCATGTGTATTTTTTTGAAACGGTAATTTTCCACCTGGACTATTCGGTTCCATGACCGTCACGGAACGCCATTTACCAATAAGAAAGGAGCTGAGCACATGATCTACGATACTGACAATGACCCGAAAGCCCATCCCCAGTCAATGGCCGCGGTTCTCGCCTATTTGCAGCGATGGGGCGTCCTCGCCAGCATGAATTATAGTGAGCTAACTTTTCAAAACCTGCAGACCGGACACCTGAACGCCTTGCAGGATTACCTCAGCAATCACGGGATGGATTCCCAAATTCGCGGTTTTTGGGACACCGCCCACGACCAGGGCGAAATTTATTTCATCTTCGATACGAGTTGCTACACGTTCGAGCGGGCCGTCTGCGTTTGCGAGCGAATCCTGTTCACGATGTATGGTTACGAGCTTTGGGATGAAGAGGATGAGCGACTGGCGCTAAACGTGCAGCAGCGAAAAGCGGATCAGCGAGTCAAACGTCTGACCAACCGGGCTCATGACACAACGAAACACAAGTAACGCCACAAAATGTTGGTCGGCGCTGCTTGTGTTTTTTGCTACCCGCGAACGCGAATCTACGTTACAATGGAGCAATCAAATCTAATTTACGAGGTGCCTCATGTCCATCAAACTAACCCTAGCAAACAACCAAGTCCTCACCATCGACCAAGATACGCCGCTCAAGGCCTGGAAGGGCACGCACGACAAAAATGAAGAAACTGGCAACCGCGAATACTACGCGGAATCCCTCTTCGACGGCACGCTGCTGGCCGATACAGCACTGACCCCTGCCGACTTACTGGTAGCCCTCCAAGGCTTCTTAAGCCATACCGACTGGTTCGCCGTTGGTCCCGACTTCAAGGAAGTCTTCCAGTCCGCTAGTGTCGTTTCATTAGCAAATTAATTTTGGATATTAAAATGGCGCTCGGGAGGTATTCTCGGGCGCCATTTGTGTATTCGGATTAATTTAGATTTTCACATACCTGTTCTAAAAGATTACCCAATGCAACATGTCTCAGCCTAACATTTAATTCCACAGACTAAGCTTTCCGGTCCTCCTTAATCAACAGAACCAGTGCTGCCCCAACTAGTGCAATCACTGATAGGTACGGTAGAATTGGCATATACTGGTCTCCCACCATACTGAACAAGATTGCCCCCAGTACTGGCGCTAAGATTTGAGCACCTGTGTTAGCAAAGTTTAGGATTCCTAAGTCCTTAGCGGCATTTTCAGCACTAGGAAGAACTTCCAAGTTCAGTGCTTGGTCAACTGAGAAGAAGATTCCTGAACCAATTCCGGCGATAATCCCATACCAAATCATCGTTGATGGTTGACGGACAATGAACGGTAGAATCGTACCAATCGAAATCATTAAAGCCGCGAAAGCTACCGGCCATTTTCGAGTCTTCATTTTGTCAGAGACAGGTCCAGCTGTGGAGGAGAAAACAATTGCTGTAATCATGGTAGCTGTTCCCATCCAAGAAACGTATTGCCCCGCAGAGGTATTGCCTAAGCCCATCCCACTCGTCAGAATGAATACCTGATAAACACCAAAAGCGGTCACTGCAATGTTAATCGGCGGGGCTCCTTGTCAAGTAGACAGTCAAATAATTAAAATTGCTATGCAATCTTCTGAACGGCATGATTCCGGTAT
>NZ_RHNN01000025.1 GCF_003946245.1 Levilactobacillus cerevisiae | reverse complement strand
CTCAAAAAAAATTGCCTAATCTCAAAGGATTAGACAATTTTATAAATGGAATTACCAACAACAGTTGACATAGAACCAAAAAAGTTGGGCAGGTGGCGGTTAAGCTGATGAGTATTAGTGGTGATAACCGCAGGATTCTGGATTGAATACGCTTGGTTACTGGTTGGACTGGTCATAATCTCATCAAATTTGATCACTGATCATGATAGTCACTAATTATTCTTGGAACTGGCAAGTAAGTCTGATTGTAGATTGCTCATGCGAATAATTAGTCGAAATTCCGAGTAGCAGCTTTAGCCAGCGTGTCAAAGTGGGCGTAGAACTGGGCTTTGTCAACTTGTGTGACCAGCGTGATTGGGCGGCCTGCTGGTGTGATAAACGTGCGACCGGCGCCATGGCCAGTGGTGAGGACATCACTTTGCACCTGCTTGGTGGTGACGATTTCCGGATACCGGCTGGTCATCGTAGTTAAGACGTCCCACAGGTAATAAGTAGAGTCCGCTTCAAAAGCCATGACGAGTGCGTAGCCATAACCAATCAGTTCCATGGCAGGGAAGCGGCGGAGACTGGCCCAGTGCTGACGGCGTTCTGCTGTTAACGGGATTTGATCCGTGCTCTCCAAGCCAATCATTTCAATGTCGAGATTGCTATCCCAGACAGTTTTGACGGCCTCGGGATCCCAGAAGGCGTTCCATTCCATCGTGCCATCCTGGTCGGGTTCGCCGACGTTTCCTTGATTATTCATGGTGCCACCCATCCAGTAAAGCTTGTCAATTTTATCGGAGATGGTCGGGTCCAGCGCGAGCGCACGGGCCAGGTCGGTTAAGGGACCGGTCATAACTAAGGTTGTTTTACCCGGGGTCTGTTGAAGCTTTTCAATCATGTCTAAATGTGCCGGCAATTTAGCGGCTGGTGTCGTCACAGTTCCCCGTTCATTGAGCACAGGGAAGTTGTCGAAGGCATATGCCGACAGTCGCCAGTTTTGCGGAAATTGGTGGACTGGTCGTGAATTAGAGGTCGCAACCGTCAGGGGATGATCCGGATTACCAAAAAGATCAATAATCTTGCGTGAGGCGGAGACGGCGGGTTCAACGTACGAGTCCGCACCCACGACGCCCACACCAGTTAGGTTAACTTCCGGCATTTGGAGCAGTAGTAACAAGGAAACTAGGTCGTCAACATTTCCATCATGATTGAAATACACGTTTTGCAACGAAAACACCCCTCATAGTTATCGAATTCTCAAAAGTATAGCATGAAAGTTTGTGTTTTGATAGGGAATATCGAAGATTAAAAATATTTATTCTGTAATAAAACGTTAAACACGAACTTAAACCGATTTACGTAGACACAAAAAAACGCCAGCCAGGAACAGCTAACGTCAACGTTTAATCAGATTTGAATTTTACAGCCGGTGGATGTCCAAGACACTGCCGGTTTCAGCATCGGCCACGAACTGGTATTGCACCAGCTGGTCGTCCTCATAGCGGGTAATGCCGCCGTAGTAGACACGGGACTTCACCGCGAATTTTTGAAACGGCACCGCGTGCTTTTCAATCCAGGCGCCTTCAATGGGTGATTCTTGCCGGAATTGGCGTTTGACCTGTTCCAGAATATCATCCGGATTTAACCGGTTAGCGCCGAAAAAGCGCGTGACGAAAACGCCCATTAAGCCGCCGAGAACCCCGGTGAGACTCAGTTGATACAGTTGTCCGTTTTTAGCAGTCATACTACCGCCTCCTAGGTTAAATAAATATGGGCAAGCTTCCCATCACTTCTGCCCCTAGTATAGCAATGATTGTCAGGAAGTTCCCGTAAAAAGGCAGAAATTGGGTAAAAAAGTTTGTGCTATGGATGAGATATTCCATCAATGAGTCGGTGATGATTGCACTTGCGGTCAGCTTGGTGGTACACAATCGCGCTACTTTGAAGGACGTCCATCCCCCTTAAGCGTGGGACTGGCAGCCTGTCGAGCACTTGGAGGCGTTCAGTCACGGTGGCAGCTAGTCCGCAGAACCCCAACAAATAGCAGGACTCCAAACAAAACCCGTGTATATTTTGCCAGTCATGCTATAATGGTTCTTGTTAACTTTCAAAACTAACTTAAAAGGAGTGCTTATCCATGGAACAATTACCCAAGATGTCTGCTGCTGACTTAAAGGACGTTGTGAAAGACGGCAAGACAATGTTATTCTTCTCGGCGACCTGGTGCCCAGATTGCGCGTTTATCAAACCAGCAATGCCAGAAATTGAAGCAGAATATGCTGACTACAAATTTATTGCGGTCGATCGCGATGAAAACATCGATTTGGCAATTGAACTGAACGTTTTTGGCATTCCTAGTTTCATCGCTTACGCGGACGGCACGGAAATCGGCCGGCTGGTAAACAAAGATCGTAAGACTAAAGCAGAGGTAGAAGAATTTATTAATTCTTTGACGACCAACGCCAACTAAACCCGTTGGAAAGGATTCAAACATGTTAATTGCTAGTTACAATCCCCAAGAATTAGGGGACACACTAATCGTCGTTGTTGCGCAGGACGTTGAAAACCAAGCACATACGGTGCGAGACAACATCGCCCGGATTTATGACGCCGCAACGGAAAAAACGTTGGGTTATAATTTTCTTCAGATTTCTAGTATCTTACCAGAAATCAGCGGCAACGGACAGGTTTACTTGTCTGAAGCTGACGTGGCCACTTTGAACGCCGCATTGGAAGATGCTGGTTTCGCCGGTGAACTGGTCGCTGAGACCCGTTCACGGTTTGTGGTGGGCTACGTGAAAACGGCCACTCCGCATCCTGACTCCGATCACTTGTTGGTGACCGACACGGTGGTGGACAACGATGACTCACTGCAAATCGTGAGTGGCTCGCCCAACATGCAGGCCGACATCAAGGTTGTCGTTGCTAAAGTTGGGGCGATGATGCCTAACGGTTTGATCATCTGGCCCGGCGAATTGCGGGGCGTTGAAAGCAACGGGATGATTTGTTCCGGTCGCGAGCTTAAATTAGCAAACGCCCCCCAGAAGCCTGGCGCACTGATTTTGCCAGACGATTACGTGGTTGGCGAAGACTTTGACTTTGAACGCGGTCAAACTATCTTCAAAAATTAAGAAGATTATTACAAAGCAGGTGAACCCTTGTCGGTGACCTGCTTTTTTGTGTACAATAGGAGAGACTGACAATTCAGAATTTGATTGTCACTAAATGTGCAAGTAAACAATTAAGAGATATTCAGGGAATGAGTTAAGTGGCCGTCAGGTTGGCGGCGTCTCCTCCCAGGAGTCATTAATTTCGACGGGCTTGCTCGTCAAGGAGGAAGAAACACATGGAGCACTATGATGGACCGGCATTTTATCGCAAGTTTCCGGTAGAACCGACCCCTGAAGAATTAGAAGACACCACGGATGAACGTGCTCAACGGCAGGTTAGACTCCGAAAAGAACGCAATGACCGCTTACGTTTACGAGAACAGCGTGAACAGCAGCGAGCAGATGCGGCGCAAAGTGCTGCGCAAGAGGTCTTGCACCAAACAAAACCGGTCAAGTCAGCACACCCACAGTCAGTGGCACCAGCGACGAACGTGGCCAAGACTCCTGAACAAGCGGCCGCAGCGGCTAGTGCCAATTATCGACCATTTGCAATCACACCGCTGCCCAAGCAGCGCACGCGTAAGTGGCAGCCATCAGTTGTCCGGCGGCGGTACCAACGTCTGTTGGCCAGTTTTCCAAATAAAACGAAGGACGATTTCTTTTTGTTTGGGCGGGCTGAGGAAGAGACGGTTGCGGAACCAGCGCCAAAAGCAGTGACGGTGGATGACACGCCGATTGCGCCAACGGTCGTGTTTACACCGCAACCGCAGGACGTTCATTTTGACGTGGCAACGGGTTCGGGTACAAGCGACGTTGAAGAGTCAGCTTCCGGTAATGCTGATACGGCGGCACCAGAGACTGTTGCTCGTGAAACAGAAGCTTTTGAACCTACGACGCCAGAAATGGGGGCGGATTCAAGGGCGGCGACTACCCACGTCGACCCAATCGATTCTGAATCAACGGATAGTGTCCGTGACGAGACAGAAGAATTGGAGACAGAGCAGGAAACCGCAATGTCATCTGCAGAACTGACTGCGCCCACTGAGATCTTCTACCCTGAAAATACCGAACCCACTGCTACCAGCGAGGCTTATTTGCCAGTCGATAATCAACCGGAGGCAACGCAAGCGACAACTGCTACCGCCTTTTTAGGTGGCGAAACGGCTGACACGGAAGCAAGTGTGGCGGAACCAGAAGTTTCTGAATTGGAAACCATAGAGTCAGAAACTTCTGACACAGAGGATATAGAATCAGAAACGACAAAACCAGGAACTAAAGATTCAGAAGATACAGATTCAGCAGATGTAGAATCAAATACCTCAGAAGCTGATAGTGTTAGCAACGAATCGACATCAACAGTGCCCATCGCTCAGGATGAGGCCGCTGATAGTGAGGCAGCAACCAGCAATTTAACTGAAACACCCACGGCTGTAGCGGACGCCGAGACAGAAGCTGGTCAACCAGCCGAAGTCACGGAACTTTTACACCGGGCAATGTCGCCAGAGCCGTCAGCCACGTTTGATGATACGGATTCGGCAGCTGACGTTGTGGAACCTGACAGTGCTGCGACAGCCAAACCTGTCGTGCCGGTCGCCCAGACACCAAGCAAGCCGGCGAAGGAAAAACCTGCCCGCGGCTTGGGTCACTCACTGGGTGACATCATGCAAGAAGAGGGGAACGACCAACGAAACTTGGCCCTCTTCGATCGACCAACGACGGCAACTGTGGCAACGGCCGCGCCAGATGCGGCGCCCGAAGAACCCGCTCGCGGGTACCATTTCCCAGACCTCGCACTCCTACCTAGCCCGGTAGTACCCGACGAGGAAGCGTTAGATGAGTGGATTGAACATCAGGCTGAAGTCCTGGACGCCACACTGAGTGCCTTTCACGTCGACGCGCACGTGTCCGATTGGACGGTTGGGCCGACTGTGACGCAGTTCCAGATTAGTTTGGCCTTAGGGGTCAAAGTTAACAAAATCACGAATTTAAATGACGACTTGAAACTGGCGTTGGCGGCGAAGGATATTCGGATTGAGGCGCCAATTCCCGGTAAGAGCACGGTTGGGATTGAAATTCCAAACTTGAAGTCACGACCGGTTATGCTGTCTGAAATTTTAAATTCAGCTGCTTTTAAGAATAGTGAGTCACCATTGACGGTGGCCCTGGGTGTCGACCTCTTTGGCAAACCGCAAGTAACGGACCTTCGGAAGATGCCGCACGGGTTGATTGCCGGGGCAACTGGGTCGGGGAAGAGTGTGTTCATTAATTCACTCCTTCTGTCCATTCTCTACAAGGCAACGCCACAACAGGTCAAGTTACTCTTGATTGACCCGAAAGCCGTTGAAATGGCGCCGTACGATGCGTTACCGCACCTGCTGTCACCGGTTATTTCTGATCCGAAGGCCGCGGCTGCTGCGCTCAAATGGGTGGTCACGGAAATGGACGAGCGGTACGAGAAATTGGCTGCGGCGGGTGTCCGGAACATTGAGCAGTTCAACGACCGCGCCGATGCCAACGACGAGCCTAGTTTGAAGATGCCATACATCGTGATTATCATTGATGAACTGGCT
Source organism: Levilactobacillus cerevisiae (assembly GCF_003946245.1). GTDB lineage: Bacteria > Bacillota > Bacilli > Lactobacillales > Lactobacillaceae > Levilactobacillus > Levilactobacillus cerevisiae. The sequence continues at coordinate 43,059 of NZ_RHNN01000025.1, read as the reverse complement.
GATTTGATGATGATGGCGGCGAGTGAAGTCCAGGATTACATTGTGCGGATTACGCAAAAGGCGCGGGCAGCCGGTATTCATTTGCTGGTAGCGACCCAACGACCTAGTGTGGACATCGTCACGGGGACCATTAAGAACAACATCCCGACCCGAATTGCCTTCATGGTTTCTAGTCAGATCGATTCACGGACCATTCTGGACACGGCAGGGGCAGAAAACCTCTTAGGTCGCGGCGATATGCTGTACCTGGGCAATGGCGCCAGTCAACCGATGCGGTTACAGGGTGCGTTCGTGGAATCCGAAGTCGACGGTGTCACGGACTTTGTACGGACCCAAGGACAACCCCATTACGCCTTTGAACCTAAGGGCTTACTGCAACGGGAGACGGCCGAGGAGAACCAAGATGAGTTGTTGCCGAAAGTCCTGGAGTACATTGCCCAGGAAAAATCGGTATCGACGTCGAAGCTCCAACGGGTTTTCTCCATTGGATATAACCGGGCGGCCAATTTAATTGACGACCTGGAACAGAATCACTATGTCTCACCACAACATGGCTCAAAGCCGCGAGAAGTATACTTAACACCAGAAGACTTGGGTAAGGACTTACCGGAACCACACGACCAGGGTGCACCATTTTCATCTTAGCTTGAACAGGCCTCACCATCTTTCTCCGGCCACTTCTTTTAATAGGGTGGGGGGATATGCTAAAATGAAGGAAGAGTCACTCGGCCGATAAGGGGTGTCGTGGTCTTACCGAAAGAGTAGAAAAGAGGATCATTTAATGGATAACGCAACGGTTTACCACTTTGTTGGGATTAAAGGATCAGGGATGAGTGCCCTCGCTCTGATTTTGCACGATAAGGGCTTTAAGGTTCAAGGTTCAGATATTACCCAGTACACGTTCACACAACGGGGGCTGGAACAGGCTGGTATCGACGTCATGGCATTCGACGAAGCCAACATTCATGAAGGATTAACCATTATTGCGGGGAATTCTTTCACGGATGAACATCCTGAAATCAAAAAGGCGCGGGAAATGGGCTTGCCTGTCTTCCGGTACCACGAATTCTTAGGTCACTTAATCGAAGGCTATACCAGCATTGGTGTTGCCGGTGCCCATGGTAAGACCAGCACGACGGGCCTGCTGTCACACGTTCTGAGTGGCGTGGCACCAACCTCATACTTAATCGGTGATGGGACTGGGAAAGGGACGCCTAACGCGCGTTTCTTCGTCTATGAAGCTGACGAATACCGCCGTCACTTCCTGGCAACCAAGCCAGACTACGCCATCATGACGAACATTGACTTCGACCACCCTGATTATTACACGGGAATCGAAGACGTTTACAGTGCCTTTGAAACTTGGGCTAACCAAGTGAAAAAGGGTATCTTTGCTTGGGGTGACGATCCTGAGTTACGGAAGTTAAAGACGGACGTGCCGGTTTACTACTACGGGACTAGCGAACGCGATGACTTCCAAGCAAGGAACATCAAGCGCTCTACGACGGGTTCTAACTTTGACGTTTACCACAAGGATGAATTCTTGGGCAACTTTGAAATTCATTTGTATGGCGAACATAACGTCTTGAACAGCCTCGCCGTGATTGCCGTTTCCTACTTTGAAAAGGTCAACATGGATGAAATTAAGCATGAATTGGCTGATTTCAAGGGTGTAAAACGTCGGTTCACTGAACGTAAGTTAGCTGACATGACAATCATCGATGACTACGCGCACCATCCATCAGAAATCAAAGCAACGTTGGATGCTGCTCGGCAAAAGTATCCTGACAAGGAAATTATTGCTGTTTTCCAGCCCCATACGTTCAGTCGGACGATTGCCTTGATGGACGATTTCGCCAAGAGCTTGAACCTAGCGGACAAGGTCTTCTTGACCAACATCTTCAGTTCCGCTCGGGAAACCGCTGGTGCCGTATCGAGTAAGGACTTAGCTGCCAAAATTGTTAAGGGCGGCGAAATCTTAACGGTCGACAATATGTCACCATTATTAGACTTCCATGACGCCGTTGTGGTCTTCATGGGTGCCGGGGATGTTCAGAAGTACGAACGGTCCTACGAAGAATTATTGAGTCATTTATCTCTGAAAAATAACTAAATTAATGGGCACCGGTTGGCGATTTAACGCTGACGGGTGCTTTTTTCTTGGCGTAACTAGCGCACCAAGATTAAATTTTGCCACTTGCGGCTGCCAGATATTCCGGCTGCTATGGGGACCGCCTGCGGCCTGTGGGATGTGTTTGAAACCTGTCCAAAAGCGACAGGCTCCAAACACGTCCCACGACGTAACCTGAGAAAAGCGCTCAGCTAACGTCGTCGACACAGCTGCCTGCATCTCTGGCCGCCTCCGGTTATGATTGTTCTTCAACATGACAATGCCGCGACCATCGCTGGGATAGCAACGTTGTCCAGAATGATTGGTCGCTATTTTTGTTGGCGTGAGTGAGCCCAATTCAGCAAATATTGCTGACGAGTGACCCAGGCCTGCTCTGTAGCGTGGAAGGCAATGCATTCTAATATCCCTATAAATGGCTGGCTAATGAAATGAATCAAGTTCTGAAAATCCAGATGGGACAACTGATGAACCACCTTAACGCATTAGTTAGATATGAGTTGCACTTTGGCTAAGAACCTGTATTCTAGTAAATTAAGGGCTCTGGGGAGTCCAATTTGTCTTTATGGGGAGAGAACTGACGTGCAGACAGGAACGCAACATAATTGGTGGTACAACCAGTTATTCACCAATTGGAAAAAGTTTGAAATGATTTACGTGTCAATTTTGCTATTATTACAGGTGGTCGTCTACGTTATCGTGCCAGACAGCCTTATCGGAATGGTTTCTGGGGTTGGCGGTGTCTTGTGTTTGGTCTACGGGATGAAGGGTCGTAAGATTTCGTTTATCTTTGGCTTCATTCAGTGTGTGGCGATGACGTACGTTGCCTGGATCAGCCACGCTTATGGGTCATTTGCCATGGATATCATCTACGTCATCTCGCAACCCATCGGCTGGTACATGTGGGGGCACGACGAAGCGACGCGTTCATTCAAGAAGAGTACGCGTAATGGAATTTTCGCCGCGGCGTTCGTGGCTTGGGCTGTCGGTTGGCTAGTCTTGTCGCTGTTACACGGGCAGTTACCGTATTTTGATTCGGTAAACTTCGTGGTGAGCCTGATTGCACAGTTGCTTTACATATTAAAATTCAAGGAAAACTGGTCACTCTGGATCGTGGTCAACATCGTCAACGTCGCCTATTGGGGGATTCTAACCTTCCAGATGCTGACGGGTGCGACCAATGTTGGGACCTTGGGAGCCAACTTATCACAGGTTGCGCTGCAAATTGCCTTACTCTTCAATGCCGTCTACGCCAACAAGGTGTGGGCTAGTGGCGAAGCCGACAATGAGGGTGGTGCCGGTCAATCGTCGACACGTTAACTGTAGGTCACGTGATTTCTTTTTGAAGTTCTGAACACATTACTTGTGTTTACTATTAGATTTGGTAAAATGTATTCTAATAACCCCGGAACCAGGTTGCCAATTGTGGTGACTAAGCCGGGAATTGATTTGAAAAAGAAGGAGCGTTTCAATGAACAACTATGATCAGCAACCCCGGACGACAGTGAACACAGAGGTCGGCCTCAATAGCTTCATGACTAAAATGTTTGGCTGGATGGCTGCGGCCGTGTTGGTCTCAGCTGTAACAGCGTACTTGATGATTCCAATGGCCACGCAGGCACAAGGCTTGCATGGTGCTGGGCTTTGGGTACCATTGATCGTTTGGTTTATTTTACCTTTCGTCATTAGTGGTCAGTCGATGAAACGACCAACCGTCGCGTTAATTGGATTGTTTGTGTATGCCGTGGTAACCGGTGGGGTCATCTCCATGTATGCCATGGTTTACTCGGTCAATACGATGGCCGCTGCCTTCGTTTCCAGCGCTGCTATCTTCGTGACGATGGCAGCTATTGGGACGTTTACCAAGCGGGACTTAACCAAGATTGGGACTCAGGCAACTGGGGCGTTGATCGGGTTGATCGTCGCCATGGTGGTGAACATGTTCCTGCGGCTGACGTTGGTTAGCTTAATCTTCTCGTTCGTTGCCGTTATCATCTTTGCGATTTTAACCGCATGGGATACCCAACGGATGCAGAAGATGTACCTCCAATACGGTGACCAGGTTTCCACGACTGGTTTGGCCGTCAACGGGGCCTTGCAACTGTACTTGGACTTCGTTAACTTATTCTTACAACTCTTACAAATTTTCGGTATCTTTGGTGGCAACAACCGCTAAGCGATATCGCGATGAAGCACTGGCCCTTGGGTTGGTGCTTTTTTCTTTTCTCAAACGTTTCAGCGATCCCGCCATCTTTTACTAGTTTTCGTTTCGGGTTTCCCCCAATGTTTGGTAAAATAGACTCAGAATACTCGAGCGCGGCTGACCGTTGCTCGAAAGGAGCGTAACATGGCGGAAAAACGTTTATTATTAATTGATGGTAACAGTGTCACGTTTAAGGCTTTCTTCGCGCTGTACACGGCTTTAGGCAAGTTTACCAACAGCGAAGGGCTACATACCAACGCCATTTACGGGTTCAATACGATGTTGGAAACCATGCTGGACACCGTCAAACCAACCCACGCGTTAGTGGCGTTTGATGCCGGCAAAACCACGTTTCGGACGAAAATGTATGACGATTACAAGGGCGGTCGGGCCAAGACCGCTCCTGAACTTTCCGAACAATTCCCTTATGTGAAAGAGCTGTTAAGTGCTCGGGGGATTCAAAGTTACGAACTGCCCGACTACGAAGCCGACGATATCATTGGGACGTTGGCCAAGCAGGCCGAGGATAGCGGTTTCACGACCACCATTGTTACCGGTGACCGGGACTTGACCCAACTCGCTGACGACCACACCACGGTTTCCATTTCTAAAAAGGGTGTTAGTGACATCGAGCACTACACGCCAGCCTACGTGAAGGAAAAGATGGGGGTTACGCCCGAACAGATCATTGATATCAAAGGCCTACAGGGCGATAACTCTGACAATTATCCGGGCGTTACCGGCGTTGGTCCCAAGCGGGCGGTCGATCTGATTGGCAAGTACGGTAGCATTGAAAATTTGTACGACCACATTGATGAGATTACGGCTAAGAAACTCAAGGAACACTTAGTCGCCGACCATGAAGAAGCCTTACTGTCTAAAAAATTGGCGACAATTTTACGGGATGCACCGGTGACCAAGCAGGTTGCCGACTTAATCTATGAGGGCGATGACCAAGAAAAACTGGTCGAATTTTACCAACGCATGAATTTCAACCAATTTCTAAGCAAAATGCAGATTGATGGCGAAACCCCAACGGCAACACCTGGTCTGAAGGATGTTGAGTTTACGGTGTTGAAGGCGGATAACCTGGCGAGCCTGCCAACCTTTACGGCTGGTTGTGAATTCTACCTTGAAATGCTAGGGGACAACTATCACTTGGCCGAAATGGCTGGCTTTGTGATTGGCCACGAAGATCACTGGTACGTGAGCCGCGATGTCAGCCTCTTGCAGCAGGCGCCCTTGAAGGGCCTGCTGGAGTCCGCTGACGTGGCTAAGCAGGTGTTCGACGCTAAGCGGACCTACGTGGCCTTGAATCGCTTAAACATCACGCTAGCGGGGGTCGACTGTGACTTGTTGATTGCCTCATACTTGTTGAACACGTACGACAACAGTAATGACCTGGGACGCGTGGCGATGGAACACGGCTATCACCAGGTGGCTACTGACGAAGATGTCTATGGCAAGGGGGCTAAGGAGGCCATCCCCGCCGACGACGTTGACTTCTTCTCCCACCTTGCGCGCAAGGCCCGGGCAATTGAAAACTTGCGGCCAGAGCTGTTTAAGGGCTTAGAAGACAATGAACAAACGCAGCTCTATCGTGAAATTGAGTTGCCAATGGCCTTTGTTTTGGCGCGGATGGAAATTGCCGGTATCACGGTTGAGGCCAGTGAACTGGAAGCCATGGGCAGTAAGTTCACGGAACAATTAGCTGAAATTGAACAGACCATCTACAACGAAGCCGGTGAAGAATTTAACATCGGCTCACCGAAGCAACTCGGACACATTCTCTTTGAAAAGATGGGCTTACCCGTCATTAAGAAAACGAAGACGGGCTATTCGACGGCGGTTGGCGTGCTGGAACAGCTGGCTGCTGAAGCGCCAATTGCGGAAAATATTTTACGGTACCGGAAGATTGCGAAAATCCAATCGACCTACGTTGAAGGGCTGCTCAAGGTCATTCATCCAGACGATCACAAGGTGCACACCCGCTACCTGCAAACGTTGACGCAGACCGGACGGCTATCTTCTGTTGATCCGAATCTGCAAAATATTCCGGTGCGTAACGAAGAAGGCCGGGCCATTCGTAAGGCTTTTGTTCCCCGCCACCCGGGTTGGCAGATTTTCTCATCCGACTACTCACAAATTGAATTGCGGGTGCTCGCCCACATGAGTCACGATGCCAACATGCAGGAAGCCTTCCGTGAGGGTGAAGATATTCATGCGGCAACCGCGCGTCGTATCTTTCGGATGGGGCCAGATGAAGAGGTCACGCCGAACATCCGACGTCAGGCTAAGGCAGTTAACTTTGGGATTGTTTACGGAATCAGCGATTTTGGGTTGTCGCAAAACATTGGGATTACCCGGAAGCAAGCGAAGAACTTTATTGATACTTACTTTGAAGAGTATCCCGGCGTCAAGGCCTATATGGATCGCATGGTCCAGCAGGCGCGGGAACAGGGGTACGTTGAAACGATTGCCCACCGGCGCCGGTATTTACCAGACATTAACTCTCGTAACTTCAACCAGCGCTCATTCGCTGAACGAACGGCGATGAACACGCCGATTCAGGGGAGTGCTGCGGATATTATTAAGATTGCCATGATTCGAATGGAAGACGCGGTCAAGGACCTGCACGCAACGATGCTCTTACAAGTGCATGATGAATTGATCTTTGAAGCACCGGCCGAAGAAATCGAGACGCTGGCGAAGTTAGTGCCAAGCGTGATGGACTCTGCCGTTGATTTGGAAATTCCATTGAAGGTTGAAAGCCATTACGGACCAACTTGGTACGACGCCAAGTAGCGGCAAAAGGAGAAGACGGTTATGCCAGAATTACCAGAAGTTGAAACGGTACGGCGCGGCCTAACGCGTCTGGTCAAGGGCGCCACCATTGATCACGTGGATGTGTTCTACCGCAAGATGGTGACACCGGATGCTGAGGTCTTTACGGCGGAACTCATCGGCAGAAAAATCGAAAAGATTGATCGACGCGGCAAGTATCTGCTATTTCGGTTCAGTGGAGAGCTGACCATGGTGTCCCACCTGCGAATGGAAGGTAAATACGACGTCCAACCCGAAGGTAGTCCCGTGACGAAGCACACGCACGTCATCTTTCATTTGACTGATGGCCGCGAACTGCGGTACAACGATACCCGTAAGTTTGGCCGCATGCGGTTGGTGCCGACGGGAACCGAAGCGGAAGCCTTGCCGTCACTAGGGAAGATGGGACCAGAACCCACTGAAGAGAGTTTAACCCTGGACTATATGCAACAGGTCTTCAGGAAGTCTCACAAAGAGGTCAAACCCTTTTTGCTGGATCAGTCCCGCATTGCAGGACTCGGGAACATCTACGTCGACGAGGTCTTGTGGTTGTCAAAGATCAACCCTTTAACACCCGCAGACGAATTGAGCGATGCACAACTGGCCACCTTGCGGGAAAATATTATCGCGGAAATGGCGATGGCCATCAAGGGTCACGGCACCACGGTGCACTCCTTCTCAACGGCCTTTGGCGAGGCGGGACAATTTCAAAACCACTTGCACGTCTATGGCAAGGAGGGCGAACCTTGCGAGCGCTGCGGAACGGAAATCGTTAAAATCAAGGTAGCCCAACGTGGTACGCACTATTGTCCCCGTTGCCAACCGGTTCCGCTAGAAGCACTGGAGGCTTTGACGGATGACTGAGGTTTGGGGATTAACTGGCGGGATTGCGACGGGCAAATCAACCGTTAGCGCGTGGTTGCGAGCCGCAGACGTTCCCGTGATTGACGCTGACGTGATTGCCCGCCAGGTTGTGAAACCCGGATCGACCGGTTTAAAACAGATTGCAGCGACTTTTGGCAGAGACTTCGTGACGTCGGCTGGATTGGCCCGTAAGAAGTTGGGTCAGCTGGTGTTTACCCATCCCGAGGAGCTTGAGCGCCTGGAGAGCATCACGACGCCCTTGATTCAGACCGAGATTCGGCATCAGCTGGCCGCCTATCGCCATCGAAAAGTGCCGTTAATCATGATTGACGCGCCCACCTTTTTTGAAGTCGGGTACCTGATTCACCTGGTGGATCACGTGATGGTGGTCGCGACCGATGTAAAGACGCAAAAGAAACGGCTAATGATGCGTGACGGGCTTTCAGCAGCCGATGCGCAGGCCAGAATGGACCGGCAGTGGCCAATTTCTCAGAAGGTGGCCCAGGCAACTGTGGTCATTGACAACGGGGGAACGATTGCCCAAACGCGGCAACAAGTGGTAAAATGGCTTGACGCCAATAAATTTGGCAACAGTAACCATTTAAAACGAGGTGACCAATAATGCAGTGTCCACACTGTCATCATAATGGATCGCGGGTCGTCGACAGTCGGCCCACCGACGACGGCCGCGTGATTCGCCGGCGTCGTGAGTGCGAGAACTGCGGTTTTCGGTTCACGACGTTTGAGCGCGTTGAAGTGACGCCGTTGTTGGTAATTAAGAAAAACGGAACCCGGGAAGAGTTCAACCGGGAAAAGATTTTGCGGGGCATCATCCGCTCGGCTGAGAAACGGCCGGTGGGGATGGATGTCATGACAACCATCGTCGATGAAGTTGAAAATAAGATTCGCGCCTTGGGCGTCAATGAAATTTCCAGTCAGTTAATCGGGGAGTACGTGATGGACCGACTGGTCGACGTTGATGAGATTGCTTATATTCGATTTGCCAGTGTTTACCGGCAGTTCAAGGATACCGGCGTCTTCTTCAATGAGCTGAAAGACATGTTCGACAAGGATAAAGAAAAAGCGAAGAAGGATTCTGACAAGTTGTCGAATTCTGATGAAAAGGGACAAAGTGAGGCGAAGTAAAGCATGGAGGATTCCTGGCACCAATTAAACCCACGAACAGGCTTTTTGGTGCGGTTAGCGGACCGTTTGACGGATCAGAGTTGGCAGACGTTGACCCAGCTTTATCAGCCAATCATTGGACCGGGTGCCGCAGGGCTTTACTCGGCCCTTTTTTGGCTCCCCGAACGGGACACGTATAAGCGTCACGCCACGTTGCTAGGCTTGCTGGGGATGGACTTGGCCCATTTTTACGAGGCGCGTTTGCGGTTAGAGGCCGCGGGACTCTTGACGACCAAGGTAAAGACGGCTGATGATCTGACTAGCTTTGTATATGAGTTGCGAACACCGTTATTACCAGCGGACTTCTTCAGAGATGATTTGCTGAGTGTGCAGTTACTGGGCGTGGTCGGTGAAGAGTTTTACCGCTCACTAGTCACCCACAACACGCAACCGGCAGCGGATTCTGCGGATGAACAGGATATTACCAAAAACTTTTTGGATGTTTTTCACGTGGACGGGCAGGAGCTCAACCAGTTACCCGCTGCCATCACGGCAACGCGGGACAGGTTGCCCGCTGATGCCGGGGCACCCGCCCTGCATGAGGCCAGTCAGGACGATTTTGATTTCAAATTGCTAGGCGATATCTTGGAGCACTCCTTCATTGACACCCGCGCATTACGGAGCCACCGTCAATTGCTCTTGACGGAGCACGCAACGTACGGTATGGATGAGGTCACGATGGCCCGTTACGTGGGTGAGGCAACCGATTTAGCCACCAATCAGTTCGATGCTGAACAGTTCAAACGACTTATCGCGCAAAGCTTCGGCCAACAATCACGGGTCCGACCAACGGTGAGTGAAGCCAGTCCGTCGGTGGCTAAGCTGGCCCAAGCGTCGACCGGACCAGCTGCGAGTTCCGCGGAACAGGCGCTGATTAAAGTTGCCCGGGCTACAGCGCCAGCCCTCTTCTTACAGGGGATTAAGCAAAAACGGGGCGGCTACGTCACCGACGGGGAACAACGGATCGTGCGTGATCTCGTCAGTCGCCAGTTGTTTCCGGATGCGGTGGTCAACGTGCTCATTTATCATCTGTTGGTAGATGAGGAACGGCCCACGCTAAATAAGGCGTTAATGGACACGATTGCCAACGACTGGAGCGTCAAGAAGGTAACGTCGCCCGAGTTGGCCATTCAGGCAGTTCGTGAGCGGCAACAGGCCCAGAAACAGCCACGACGGTCGCGAAGCCGCCAGCCGACGGTCAAGGAAACCTTACCCGATTGGGCAAAGAAACCGGCCGCAGCACAGGCAACGACCACCCAGGCAAAATTAACAACTGATCAACAAAAACAGCTCCAAGAGCGGATTGCTAAGCTCCAGGAACGCACCGCAGAGGGGAAGGAGGAATAACTGATGGAAGATTTAAGCAAAACCATGCAACAACTGATGAATCAACGCCATTTGAACGATAACTACCGACAATTGATGGCTAAAGTCTACGATGACGCTACCGTGACGGACTTTTATCAGGCCCATAAGGACGAGTTGGCTGAAGACGTCATGACGCGTTCGGCCGCTAAGCTGTATGAGTTTGTGAGCGAACGGGAAAAGTTGGCCAAGGGGGGCACGACCTTTGCGACGGGCTATGAACCCCAATTAATTGTGTCTAACCACCTGATTGACGTGGCCTACGTGCCGACCAAGGAAACCCAGGAAAAGCAGGCACAACAACAGCTCCGGCAGCGGGTTAAGTCAATCGCCATGCCTAAGAGTATTCGGGAAGCCGACTTTAAGAGCTTCGACCAGGATTCTGATCGGGCCGAGGCCTTGATGGCGGCACTGGACTTTGTGGACGCCTACGAAGCCAGTCCCAAGCGTCGGCACCAAGCCTTGTATCTGCAAGGGAGTTTCGGCGTGGGCAAGACCTATTTGCTAGCTGCCATTGCTAATCAACTGGCGACCGATGGCTTTTCCACCACGTTAGTTCACTTCCCCAGCTTTGCGGTGGAAATGAAAAATGCAATCGCCCAAAATGGGGTGGCGGAGAAATTAGATGCGCTGAAGAAGTCGCCGGTCTTGATGATCGATGACATTGGAGCGGATGCCATGTCCGCGTGGGTTCGCGATGATGTGCTCGGCGTCATTTTGGAATTCCGGATGCAAGAGGAGCTACCGACGTTCTTTAGTTCCAATTTTTCCATGGAACAGTTGGAAAAGGAACATCTCCGTATCTCCACGCGCGGGGATGACGAACCGTTGAAGGCCCAACGGCTGATGCAACGGATTCGTTTCCTGGCACGCGAGATTACAATGGTCGGCGTGAACCGACGCCCGCAGTAAGGTTCGTCAGTTTATAAATAATTTTGAGGTGAAGCGTTACTGGCTTTGCCTTTTTGTTTGGTCAATCGACGGGATGACGGGATAATGAATTTTACGTGAATCCTTGACAACGATCGCTTTCAAGTGTTTAATAGTCTTTGAAACCAAAAGAGCTATGATGAAAGACATGGTGTTGACGGGATCGTTCACAGGAAGAGTTGGCCTTGCTTGGAAGCCGACTTAGCGACCGCCAACATTACCGCTTTCTATCAGCTGTCGAAAGGAAATTTTCGGCCGGTCCGTCCCGTTAGCGACGACTAGAGTTCACGGGAGTAGTCTCGTGAAAAATATCGGGTGGAACCACGTTATTTGACGTCCCTAGTGCCTATTGCAGGTGCTGGGGACTTTTTGTGTAATTTTACCCAAATTTTATAAGGGAGATCATCATTATGGCAGATATTTCAATCAAATTCCCCGATGGCAAGTCTAAGGACTTCCCAGAAGGCACGACGCCCGCTGACGTTGCAAAATCCATTTCCATTAGCTTGGCTAAGAAGGCCGTTGCTGGTAAGTTAGACGGCAAATTGGTCGACTACTTAACCCCACTGGCTGGCGACGGTGCTATCGAAATCGTTACCAAGGACAGCGACGATGGTTTGAGCGTTCTGCGGAACACGACCGCTGCATTACTGCGGATTGCCTTGAAGAAACAATTCCCAGCCATTCGCTTGGGTGAAGTTAGCGCCGACGAAGACGGGTTCTTCGTGGACACTGACAAGGACGACCAACAAGTGAGCGTTGACGAATTGGATGCGCTAGCCGTGATCGTCGAAAAATTAGTTAGCGACAAATTAGCCATCGAACGGATTTCTTTGAGCAAGGCCGATGCTTTGGCCACTGCCAAAGATGATCCATTCAGCACTGAATTAATCAATGCCATCGACGGTGACGCCGTTTCCTTCCTGAAGATTGGTGACTACCAAGTTCTCAGCGATGGCGCGCAATTAGCCAACACGGGTGACGTGAAGAAGTTCAAGTTCTTGTCCGTTGCCGGTGCTTACTGGCAAGGCAAGTCCTCTAACCCAATGCTCCAACGGATTTACGGGACGGCCTTCTACAAGCAAGCTGACTTGGATGCCGACTTGGCCCGTCGCCAAGAAGCACGTGAACGGGATCACCGGGTTATCGGGAACCAACTTGATTTGTTCTTCGTTGATCCTAAGGTCGGTGCCGGTTTACCATACTGGATGCCAAATGGTGCCACGATTCGTCGTACGATCGAACGTTACATCATCGACAAAGAAGTCGCTAACGGTTACCAACACGTTTACACACCAGTCCTTGCTAACCTAGACCTGTATAAGCAATCCGGTCACTGGGACCACTACCGTGACGACATGTTCCCACCAATGGACATGGGAGATGGCGAACAACTTGAATTGCGGCCAATGAACTGCCCAAGCCATATTCAAATTTACAACCACCACATCCGTTCTTACCGCGAACTGCCATTACGGATCGCTGAATTAGGGATGATGCACCGTTACGAAAAATCCGGTGCCTTGAGTGGCCTGCAACGGGTTCGTGAAATGACCTTGAACGATGGTCACACGTTCGTTGCTCCAGAACAAATTCAAGATGAATTCAAGAGCATTTTGGACTTGATGGTTAAGGTTTACAATGACTTTGATATCAAGGACTACACGTTCCGTCTGAGCTACCGTGACCCTAAGAACACGGAAAAGTACTTCGACGACGACGCTATGTGGAACAACGCTCAGAAGATGTTGAAGGGTGCCATGGATGACCTCGGCTTGCCTTACGTTGAAGCCGAAGGGGAAGCTGCCTTCTACGGTCCTAAGTTGGACGTCCAAACTAAGACGGCCCTTGGGAACGAAGAAACGTTATCCACCATCCAATTGGACTTCATGTTGCCAGAACGTTTCGACTTACACTACGTCGGTGCCGATGGTGAAGAACATCGTCCAGTTATGATTCACCGTGGCTTGGTTTCAACGATGGAACGTTTCACCGCTTACCTGACTGAAATCTACAAGGGTGCCTTCCCAACTTGGTTGGCGCCTAAGCAAGTTACCATCATCCCAGTTTCCGAAGAGAAGCATGGTGCGTACGCCGACAAGTTAGCTGCTGAATTAAAGGCCGCTGATGTGCGGGTCAACGTCGACAAACGTGGTGAAAAGATGGGTTACTTGATTCGGGATGCCCAAACGCACAAGATTCCATACACGTTGGTTGTCGGTGAAGACGAAATGGCCAAGGGCACTGTCTCTGTCCGGAAGTACGGGGAAGATGACAGTGAATCCATGAGTAGTGACGCTTTCGTCAAGGAAATTCTGAGCGACATCGCTTCATACAGTCGCGAAGAAAAGTAGTTGACGCCGCAACAATAATCGTCAAAAGCCAATTCTGGCCAGTAACCAGTGAATAGAAGGAACGAGGTCGCTGAACATAGTGGCCTCGTTTTGTGGGCTAGGGAGACTGGTGGATGTTGGTCATTTTACCAATTGGTGAAAGGATAACCTATCTTTTTTTCCTAGTATCTTCTACTGTAATGGTGAGGGCACGGGTGACAGCGACGAGATGACAAATTTTGTCGGGTGGTGGTTAGTGTAGCCGGAGGATGACAGACATGGAGCCAACTGTGACAGTGGCCTTAATCGGGTGAACTTTCCCGGTTTAGACCACGGGACGACCTTGAAGACTCGTTCTTAGAGGCTTCAAGGCGAGCCGGAAGACCGCCCCTCAGGCTGGAGGCGGTCCCCACAGTAGACGGAATGCCTGGCAGCCGCAGGCGAAACGACGGCAACCGGCAAATATTTTTCAGCAAACACCGTTGACATGAAACCGGGTAGCTGGTATGATGGTTAAGTTGAGAAATCAAGCAGAGGCTTTCGCTTCTCGCCCCGTGACCGACGTTGCTGGGCTGGATATGCACGTTAGTTCAATCTTTTGATTGGATTTCATGCGGGAGCCGTTTGATTGTGATCAAAGGTTCCCGCATTTTTTGTGAGTGAGATTTCTGCAGTTCTCGAGATTATTTTGGAGGTGGATTACCATAGCAAACGACACGATTGTCAACGAGGGTATTCGCGCACGCGAAGTTCGATTGATTGCCGGCGACGGTGAACAATTGGGTATTAAGTCTAAGCAAGAAGCTTTGCAGATTGCTGAAGACGCTAACCTCGATTTAGTTTTGGTTGCACCGAAAGCTAAGCCACCAGTAGCCCGGATCATGGACTACGGGAAATACCGCTTTGAGTTGCAAAAGAAGCAACGCGAAGCTCGTAAGAAGCAAAAAGTGGTCAGTGTCAAAGAAGTACGGCTTAGCCCTACGATTGATACCAACGACTTTAACACCAAGCTGAAGAACGCTAAAAAGTTCTTGGCTAAGGGTGAAAAAGTTCGGGTATCGATTCGATTTAAGGGCCGGGCTATTACGCATAAAGACATTGGCCGCGAGGTGCTCAACCGGATGGCAAAGGAAACTTCCGATGTCGCTACGGTTGAACAACGGCCAAAGATGGATGGTCGGAGCATGTTCTTAATGCTTTCACCCATCGCAGAGAATAAGTAATTGATTGGGTAGCCCAGCTACCGATTTAAGGAGGATATTTCGTATTATGCCAAAGATGAAGACTAACCGCGCCGCAGCTAAGCGTTTCAAAGTAACTGCCAAGGGCGGTATCAAGAGTGCCAATGCATACACGTCTCACCGTTTCCACGGTAAGACCAAGAAGCAACGCCGGAACCTTCGTGGTACCCGGATGATGAACGAAACGACCATCAAGACTTACCGTTCTCTGTTACAAAAGTAAGCTGGTCACAAATTTTTCGGGTCGACGAAATGTCGACATAATGTTTGAATTGATTTAGGAGGAAAAGATTATGCCACGAGTTAAAGGCGGTACTGTTACACGCGCACGTCGCAAAAAGGTTTTAAAGTTAGCTAAGGGTTACCGTGGTTCAAAGCACCGTTTATTCAAGGTTGCTAAGGACCAAGTCATGAAGGGTCGTCAATACGCCTTCCGTGACCGTAAAGCCACTAAGCGTAACTTCCGGAAGCTTTGGATTGCCCGGATCAACGCCGCAGCCCGGATGAATGGTCTGAGCTACAGCAAGTTGATGCATGGTTTGAAGTTAGCCAACATCGATGTTAACCGGAAGATGTTAGCCGACTTAGCAGTGAACGACGCTGCTGCATTCAAGGCTTTAGCTGACTCAGCTAAGGAAGCTTTGGCTGCTTAATTCAGTCATTTCAAAGGACTTCGCTGTTCAAGGCGAGGTCCTTTTTATTACCAAGGCGACTCACAGCCGGGGACGTTGACGGCTGCTAGTTGCCACGCTGCGTGTCACAACCGAGCCAACAAGGAATTTTACCAAAATATCCTGCCAGGACAATGGCGGACGTCCTTGCTATTTTCTGGTGAGTAAGCACAGACGGTCGGTATTTTTTGCTGGTCGACCAGTCGTTGATGGTGGTAAAATTGGTGAAAATTGCGTATAATGAAAAGCTAGACATGTCATTACTGGCAAACGAATGAAGGGGGGCAGTCACCCGCATGGTTTCTGGATTCAAACCCACGTGGATGGTCACAAACATTTATGATTTGACGCCGACGGAATTAAGGGCAAACGGGGTTCGGGCAGTCTTGACCGACCTGGACAACACGTTGATTGCGTGGAATAATCCTGATGGCACACCGGAGTTACATCACTGGCTTAATTTGCTAGAACTCGCCGGAATTCAAGTCATCGTGGTTTCTAACAACAGTCGTGCGCGGGTGGACCGCGCCGTTGCACCGTTTAACTTACCCTACATTCACCGGGCATTAAAACCGCTCTCGTGGGGATTGAATCGCGCACTTCATCGCTGGCATTTACGCCGGGATGAGGTTGTGATGGTGGGTGATCAGTTATTGACCGACGTTTGGGCCGCGCATCATAGCGGTGTTCGGAGCGTATTGGTCAAACCCATTTTAAAGTCGGATGCCTGGATCACGAAGGGTAACCGCTTATTGGAAAAGGTAGTCATGTGGCGCTTGCACCACAACTATCCCGAATTAACTTGGCAGGAGGATCTTAATGAACGAAAAGCACATTGAACCGGTATTGATCGATGGTGAACCGTTGCACTGCATTGGCTGTGGGGCCGTGGTTCAGACAACCGACAAGACGGCACCGGGGTACACGCCTCAGTCTGCATTGGATAAAGGCATTGAAAAAGAAGAGGTGTATTGCCAACGGTGTTTCCGATTACGGCATTACAACGAAATCGTTCCCGTCGGATTGACCGATGACGATTTCCTAAACCTGTTAACACAAATTCAGGATGCTAACGCCTTAATTGTCTACGTTGTCGACATTTTTGACTTTAACGGTAGTGTGATTCCTGGTCTTCACCGGTTCGTTGGGAGCAATCCCGTCTTGCTGGTCGGGAACAAGGAAGACCTTTTGCCACGGTCACTGAAACGCAGTAAGCTTCGTGACTGGCTCCGTCAACGAGCAAATGAAGAAGGTTTACGGCCAATTGATGTGACGTTGTTGAGTGCGAAAACCAATCAGTCCGTTGATGGCCTCCTGCAATTGATCGATAAGTACCGTGCCGACCGCGACGTTTACGTGGTTGGGGTGACCAATGTCGGGAAGTCGACGTTGATCAACCAGGTGATTCGACAAAATACCGGGGTTCAGGATTTGATTACCACGTCGCGTTTCCCCGGGACCACGTTGGATAAGATTGAAATCCCACTGGATGACGACCACGTCTTGGTTGATACCCCTGGGATCATTCAGAACCAACAGATGGCGCATTACTTGGATGGCAAGGACCTTAAGATTGTCACGCCACAAAAACCAATTAAACCTAAAAATTATCAATTAAACGATCAACAAACCTTATTCTTAGGTGGAATCGCTCGGTTCGATTACAATAAGGGCCCGAAGAACGGCTTTACCGCCTACTTTGAGAACAACCTGTACATTCACCGGACCAAGCTAGAAAATGCGGATGACTTCTACGCCCGTCAATTAGGTGAGCTGTTAACGCCACCCCACGCAGACAACAAGGATGACTTCCCACCATTGGTCGCTCATGAATTTAAGACCACGGTGAAGAGTGATCTGGTGTTTGAAGGCCTGGGTTGGATTACGGTGCCTGAAGGCATTAATGTGACTGGTTGGGCACCCGCTGGCGTTGGCGTCTTGATTCGCCGCGCAATGATTTAAAAATATGGAGGACGACAATTTGCTACGAGGGAAACAAAAACGCTATTTACGGGCTCACGCCCACGCCATGCACCCACTCTTTTCTGTGGGTAAGAACGGTTTAACGCAGGCCTGGTTGGAACAATTGACCGGTGCCTTAGAGAACCGCGAACTGATTAAGATTAATTTACAACAAAGTGCGGAGGTTTCCGTAGACGAAACCAAGGCTTTTATTGAAGACAATACTGATATTCAGGTTGTCCAAACCATTGGTCGCGTCCTGGTTCTTTACCGGATTGCCACCAATGCTGAAAACCAAAAGATTTCACCAATCGTGGAAAGCATGTAGGGAGGTCTGGCAGTCGTGGTAAAAATCCTAGAACGCACGAGTACGCAGGTTGTGACCCAGCTGGCTGCAACGGCTAAGAAGCGCCGCATTGGCATTCTGGGGGGGACGTTTAATCCACCTCACTTGGGACATCTGGTGATTGCAGACCAGGTTGCCACCCAATTGGGCCTGGATAAGGTCCTGTTCATGCCAGATGCCGAGCCGCCCCACGTGGATCGCAAATTAACCATTCCGGCGAAGGACCGTATTGCCATGGTTAAGGCCGCCATCAAGGACAATCCCCGGTTTGATTTAGAGTTAGCCGAGGTTGAACGGGGTGGTCGGAGCTATTCGTACGACACGATGCTGCAGTTAACGCAAGCGCACCCGGAGAATCAGTACTACTTTATTATCGGGGGCGACATGGTTGCCTATTTGCCGAAGTGGTACCGCATTGATGAGTTGACTAAATTGGTTCAGTTTGTGGGCGTCTGTCGTCAAGGATTTAACCGCGAATCGCCGTACCCCGTTCTGTGGGTCGACGTTCCGCAGATTGGTATTAGTTCAACGATGATTCGGGAACAGGTTCGCCGCGGGCAATCCGTGCGCTACCTGGTCCCAACCATGGTCGATCTCTATATAAAGGAGCATTTATTATATCGTGACTGAACTAACCTACACGCAACACCTATTCGCTGGCACGCGGGATGAACTGCTGGCTAAAATTAATAAGCAATTGAAGCCCAAACGGTTCAAACACGTCCAGCGCGTGGAACAGACCGCCATTAAGTTGGCAAAGATCAATGGTGTGAATCTGGAAAAGGCTAGCATTGCTGGCTTGGTTCACGACTACGCTAAACAGCGCCCCGATGAGGATTTTATTGCGGCGATTAAGCAGTATCAGCTCGATCCCATTTTGCTGGATTACGGCAACGCTATTTGGCATGGGGTCGTCGGTGCTGAGCTCATTAAACATGAATTAGGGATTTATGACGAAGACATTTTAAACGCCGTTCGCCATCACACCACTGGTGCCGTCTACATGTCGCCATTGGAACAGATTGTTTACATGGCCGATTACATCGAGCCGGAACGCGATTTCCCCGGTGTTGATGTGGCACGGCAATTAGCGGAAACGGATTTGGCTAAGAGTGTGGCCTTTCAGGCGAAGCACACCCTGCAGTATTTGGTAGATAATGGTAAGCCGGTCTACCCGAAGTCGATTGACACCTACAATGCGTGGGTGCCTCGTTATCCGAACGTTTGAGAGGAGAAAAAGTATTGGAAAGCAAAGCTATTTTAGAAATTGCGGTTAAGGCCGCCGAAAACAAACGGGCAGAAGAAATGACTGCCTTAGACATGACCAAGGTTAGCTTGTTGGCCGATTACTTCCTGATTATGGAAGCAAACTCTAGCCGACAAGTCCAAGCGATTGCGGACGAAATTGTTGATCAAATGGCTGCCAACAAAGTGGCCATCAAGGACGTTGAAGGTAAGAACAGTGCTGACTGGATCTTGATTGATTTGGGCGACGTTGTGATTCACGTCTTCCAGAAGGAACAACGGAGCCATTATAACCTGGAAAAGCTTTGGTCAGATGCACCAGAAGTTGATTTGGGCCAATGGGTTGAAGCATGATCTATCAATCCTTTGCGGAGCTTTACGACGAACTATTTGATCCAGCCATGTACGATCAGTGGCTGGATTTTGTCGCCGAACGTGTTGCGCCAACTAGTGGCGAGTTAATGGACTTGGCCTGTGGTAGTGGGCGTCTAGGCGTCCTATTGGCACAAAAGGGCTACCAGGTCAGTGGGTTGGATCTCAGTGAAGACATGTTGGCGTTAGCCGCTAAGCATGCCGCTGAGGCCGACGTTGCGCTACCACTGATGGCGGGGAACATGCTGGATCTCAGTGAAATCGGCGAATACCAAACGGTGACCTGTTTTGCGGACTCGTTCTGCTATTTAACGGACCTAACTGCCGTTACCCAGGCGTTTACCCAGGTCCACGACCATTTGGCCGTTGGGGGTCAGTTCCTGTTTGATGTGATTACACCGCACCAAACGGATGACGTTTACCCGGGTTACATGTATAATTACGTCGACGACACGCGGGCCTTTGTTTGGACCAGTTATGGGATTGAAGATGAAGAGCACGCTGCCGAACATGATCTGGCGTTCTTCACGCTGAATGAAAAGACGGGTGAATATCGCAAGGTCACTGAACTGCATCACGAACGGACTTACGTCTTAACCGATTATCGGCAAGCTTTACAGGCTGCCGGGTTGACGGTTAAACGTGTGAGTGCCGACTTTGGAAATAGCGAGGTTGCCCCAGATACCACGCGCTGGTTCTTTGAGGTGACACGGGAGGCATA
This sequence comes from Levilactobacillus cerevisiae, assembly GCF_003946245.1. Lineage (GTDB taxonomy): Bacteria > Bacillota > Bacilli > Lactobacillales > Lactobacillaceae > Levilactobacillus > Levilactobacillus cerevisiae. The sequence continues at coordinate 22,670 of NZ_RHNN01000025.1, read as the reverse complement.
GTCATGGCGTTACAGGCAGTGGGAATCGTGGCTGAGTATAATCCATTTCATAATGGCCATGCCCATCAGGTTGCCCAGGCACGCGCGCAAACGGGTGCCGAGGTGGTCGTGGCGGCGATGAGTGGTAACTGGGCCCAACGTGGCGAGCCGACGCTGATGGATAAGTGGCAGCGAACACAAGCGGCACTGGCTGGCGGTGTGGATCTAGTGGTTGAATTGCCAGGTGCAGTCGCGCTCCAACCGGCGCATCTGTTCGCGGCTGGTGGGGTGCGCCTACTGGCGGCCTTACAGTGCCATTGGCTGGCCTTTGGCACTGAGCATCCGGACATGGATTACAGTCGCCTCATGGCCCATTTACCGACCAATCCGGCCACGTTCAAGCGGTTTGATCAGACCTATGCGTCCTTGTTCCAGGGATATCTGCGCGAACAGACGGGGATTACCTTGGATGCCGCCAACGATATTTTAGGGTTCTTTTACGCGTTGGCAAACGAACGGCAAGGACACCCGCTACAGTTGGTTCCTTTGAAACGACGGGGCAGCCAGCACGACGAGCAAGCCATTGCGATGGCTACTCAGTACGCTAGTGGCACAGCCATCCGTTCAGCGGCCCTCACAGGCGACTGGACGGCAGTGGAACCGGTTGTCCCGTTAACGACCCTCACCCAGCTTAAAGGGGCACAGCTGACCAGCTGGAACGATTTTTGGCCGGCGCTGCGCTACCAACTGGTGAGTGAAAACGTCAACGATTTACGACAATGTTATCAAATTACTGAGGGCGTGGAGTACCGGTTGAAACGGGCGGCACTGACCAGCGCTGACTTTGAAGCGTTCATGACTGCGGTTAAGACCAAGCGGTATACGTATACCCGGTTACAACGCCAGTCTGCGTATATTCTGCTACAGGCCAAGCCTACTGAAATGCAGGCACAACCAGAGTATTTACGTGTTTTGGGCTATTCAGCGCGGGGCCAGGCCTATTTGCACCAAATTAAGAAGCAGGTGACCCTGCCACTGATCAGTCGTGCTGACCGCGACTGGCAGAAGGGACCCGGCGAATTGGATAACCGATTAGGCGCTGTGCGCACGTTGATTACCGGGATTGACCAGGATTACGGCCGGATTCCGGTAAAAAAACACGATTCTGAATGACTATCAAGGAAATTACCTTGACATCTTATTTTTTGACAGGTATAATTTATCACGTTGCATTGGAGGGATTGCGATGAAATGGTCGTTGACCGAGCTCCGCAAGAATCACCGAAATGACCCGCTTTCGTTTGATGAAACATTAGATTTGAAAGCGGACTTGATGGAACGCTATGGCGATGATGTGTTAGATTTAAGCCCCGTTCACGCGAAGGGAATTGTTTCCGTCGTTGGTGGGGACGTCATCGTTAATGCACAGGTAACGGCGGACTTAACGGTGCCGTCCAGTCGATCGTTAACACCGGTGGACTTGCCTGTAGATTTCCAAACGACGGAATTTTATGTATCCGATCCGGCTGCCACCCAACGGTTTGAAAAGACCGACGTGGTGATGGTCGTCAAGGATGACGTTATTGATTTTGATAAGGCCATTGGGGATAACATTATTTTAGAGATTCCGATGCACATTCTTTCTGAAGCCGAACAAGAAGGGTCGAAGATGCCAACCGGAGATGACTGGGAAGTCGTTTCGGAGGCCGACCTGGAAAAGGTGGAGAAGGAAAATCAATCAGTTGATCCACGTCTTGCAAAGTTAAAAGATTTCTTCCCTGATCAGGATGATCAATAATCGCCTTTGTAAGCCTTAAAAATTTTTTCACTAGTGGATATAATTTATTTAAAGGAGGTGTTTTCTTTGGCTGTACCAGCACGGAAAACGTCTAAGACGAAAAAAGCTATGCGTCGTGGTCACATTAAGTTAACCACGCCTAATTTAACTGCTTGCCCTAACTGTGGTGAATTACGTAAGTCACACATGGTTTGCCCAAGTTGCGGTTTCTACGATGGCCGTCAGGTCGTTACGGTAAACAACGCAAACAACTAATTCTAAATTAGTTTCAAGAAACTCCTTCGAAGTCCGCGGCTTCTGGGAGTTTTTTTGTGTTTTACGAACCGATTCGCGTATAATGACTTCACGAAGACAAAACTGGAGGAGTGAAATTTTTGACGATTAAAATAATTGCGACGGATCTGAATGGGACCTTACTGCACAATGATCAAAGGTATAATCGTGACCTGTTCCGCGCTGTTTTGGCCCAGCTCGAGACGCGACAAATATCCTTGGTGTTGGCGTCTGGCAACGAGTACGCGCATCTCCGGGACTTATTTGCAACAACGCTTGCACCTAACTTAGTGATGGTTGCGGAAAATGGGGCGTCTATTTATCAGGCTGATCAACAAATCTTTGATGGCAGTCTGAGTGCCGCTGACGTGACCCAGTTTGTGGCGGTTGACCGTCATCAAGATTTCCTGCAGGACACCTACATCATTTTGACCGGGAAGATGGCGTCTTATACGGAGCTGGGGGCACCGCAACAGCTGATTGATGCAGCGGAGGCCTATTACGACAATCTCCAGCAAGTGACCAGTCTGGCCACTGTGGCTGATCAGATTAAGAAAATTAGTGTGACCACCCAACCCGATCAGGCCCAAGAATTGGTGACACGCTTGAACACCTACTTTGAAGGTCGCTTACACGCCCATGACAGCGGCTATGGCGTGATTGATATTGTGGCGGCTAACGTGGGCAAGCTGCCGGCTGTGCAGTGGCTCATGGCACGTCAGGGGGTAACAACGGCTGAAGTCATGGCCTTCGGGGATGGGGCAAATGATGTGCCACTTCTGCAATTCGCCGGGCAGAGCTTTGCCATGCGCAACGCAACACCGGAAATTCAAGCGATGGCCAACCAGGTGACGGCTTGGACGAATGAAGCGGATGGCGTCCTCCGCACGATTCAGCGGGAACTGCTCACAGACTAAAGTCGTCAGCGCAAAGATACTCAGGAGAAGGGTCAACTAACAATATTGGTGGAATTTACCACCTGCGGCTGCCAGAGATTCCGGCTGCTGTGGGACCGCCTGCGGCCTGAGGAACGGTCCTCCGGTTCGGTTTGAAGCCTGTCAAAATTCGCCAGTCTCCAAGCGCGTCCCACGGTGTAAGCTGAGAAATCTCAGCTTACACCGTCGACACAGCTGCCTCCATCTCTGTCATTCTCCGGTTAGGATTGGTACTGTCATATGATATTGATGTGACCATCGCTTGACTGGCAACTTTTGTCCGGAATAATTGGTCACCGTCTATATAGCAGCGGGATTTTCTACCTGGTCTAATTCCGATTCTACATTGTCGAAACGTGCATCAGGTGGTAGATTCTGTTTAACGGTGGTAACCGTGATCTGTCACACCCTTAAACCTGATCACAGCATTCCAGCCTAAATTTTGCGACGGGTAAGCCAACATGTATAGACAACGTTGCTTATAGTTTAGCGTTCTATCCTTGTACGCAAAGATTTGCGCTTAATTAGCAGCTTCAAATTGTTTTTCGAAAATTAAAAATTATCGGTACCAATCCAAGGCGGATGGGTACTTTTTGTGTTCAAAAGGGGGAGTTGCTACAGAGCAGTGGAACTCACATCGTAGCCGACAATGTTGCTTAAACAACCACCTTACCGTTTAGCAAGCTTAGCGTGGAGCGACTCATTAGAGCAGCAACTAGTCGCTGAAAATTGGTACAACGACGAATTCCACCAACATGACTGGTAAAACTCATTCTTAACCGGAGGAGGCCAGAGGTGGAGGTAGCTGTGTCGACGGTGTTAGCTGGGAACCAGCTTACAGCGTGGGACGCATTTGGAGACTGTCGGTTCTGGACAGGCTTCAAATCGAGCCGGAGGACCGTCCCTCAGACCGCAGGCGGTCCTCATAGCAGCCGGAATCTCTGGCAGCCGCAGGTGGCAAATTTTCACTAATTTAGTATCGACAAATACTAGTTAAGTGAACCTGTCTTTAGGTGTTTCACTTTACCTACTAATTCTACAAAGTACTTGGCAGGGAACCAACGGCCTATACTGCAAGTGAAGAGTGAGGCGATGGGCATGAGACGGATTTTACGAGTAGCACTGATGGTAGTTATCGCTTTGGGGTTAGCGGTAGACGGTATTTCGTTGGTTGGCGAGTTACACGGGCATGACGCTGTGGCCTCGGACTCACGGGTGCCAGTTACCGAGCTATATGCGAACAGGGGGAGTCGCTGATGCAAAACATGCTGAAATTTCAAATTATTGCCTTGGAAACGCCAATTGATGTCCGGCTCATTACCAGTCGGTTTGGCCACTTGCCAGCCACCGTCGCGACCAATTTGGTTCAAAATTTAACACGTTACTTTGTCCACATTGCCAGTGGTTTCTCTAAAGAGCGGCCGGATTCATGGGTCAGTCAGTTTCGGCGGGGAGAATTAGTGGCGACCGACTTTAGTCCGGAATTTCGGGAAGTCTACCAATTGGCAGTTACTGCCCAACAAGAAACTGACAACGCGTTTGATCCGTTCTTTGATGGTAGCTTTGATCCGACTGGATTTGTCAAGGGATGGGCGATTCACCAGGCTTTCATGACATTTCTCAAACCACTCATGGATAAAGGTGCCATCATCGCTGCAGCAATTAATGGCGGTGGTGATGTGCAACTGGGCGTGGTACATCACTGTGATTTCGTGTGGCAAGTGGGTGTTGAGGCGCCGACAAATCTCAATCATGTGATTCACCAGTATGGCATTCGTAATGGTGCCATGGCAACTTCAATGGCCAAAGGAAGTCGTGTGAGCGTGCCCATTGCATGTCAAGAAGCACACCGATCTTTGCAACAGGCGACGGTGTTGACCGCAGATTTGACGACTGCAGACATGCTGGCTACGACAGCGATTGCGATGGGGCAGGACCACTTTGAGGATTTTGTGCGGGCTCAGCGGCTCCCTGTGAAGGGTCTGTTGGTCACCAGTGGCGATAATTTAGTTGAAATTTAGCAAGTAGTGGAGGCGTCTAACTGGATGCCCCTTTTTTGGTATAAAATGAGAAAATTTTAATGGAGCCTATTATAAATTATCTAATATCAAGGTTTAACTGATGAAAAGTAGATTAGAAAACTCATCAACTGGCGACAACTTATTAAGAAAGTCTTGGATTGTCAAAATTTGGGTGCACGAGAGTGGTGCCTTGTGAAATTTACCTGTACACTAGCAACAGTCAGTTTGTATAGGAGCGAGAATATGCGGAAACGTTGGGGTCTTCTGCTGACAATCCTCATTCTGGGGGGCTTGTTTTTTCTCCCAGGTGTGCAGAAAATCCTCCCTCAAATTATTGCGACGTCACAGACAACGGTTGCTCAGGCAGCCAAGCACTTTAATCTTCAGTTCCCTTTAGTGGGTAGTCAGGAAGCAGCAGATGCGACACCAATTGAACCAATCGTTAAGCCCCACACGTTGAAAAGAACGTATTACTACCGGTTCGATCACGAAATTCCGGATAAAATGGCCGCGACGTTCGAGCAAGCAATTGCTGTGTATAATGAAACGGGCATTGTGGACTTAGTGGCCGGGGACGCTGACGAGCATCAAAATGCCATTACCTTCTTCTCATATAGTAAACGGATGCCGGAACAACAGGCAGATTACTTAGAGCTAGGTAAGGGCGGACCAGAGATTATTGAAGTCACTGGGATTCAAGGCTATATTGCTAACCATGCCCGGGCCGGGCTCAATCGTAAGTATCCTGAAAGTATCAAATTGTCGGTGGCCTTGCACGAAATCGGTCATGCTATTGGGCTTGATCACAGTCAGAGTCGCCGTTCAGTGATGTATCCCCTTGATCAGGGGAAGACACAACTTTCAGCAGGCGACCTCAAGGCGTTACGATCCATGTACCAAACAGATTAAATGAAAACACTGCTGAGCATGTTCTCAGCGCAAAGACGTTATGATTCAGTCCCCCAAGGCTGAACCATACGTCTTTTTTTCGTAATTTACTAATTTATAAAGACATCTGTTCAATTTTTGCGTCGCGGACAGCACTTTTCTCGTTTTTCGCTCAGAATCTGACTAGACTAGCAGGCATGAGTGTCAGGAGAGGAAGAAAGCAATGCTTAAGCAGCGTTTGGTGTGGCTGATGATGTCCGTTAGTTTGGTGTGCTTTTTGTGGCTGGGAGCGTTGGCAAAAGAGGTACCGGCTGTCAGTCGACTTGATCGGTTCGTCAATCAATTGGAAGGACCATTGCCTAGTTCAACCTACGCGCAGACACCGTTAACTATGGTGGTAGCTGCTCACCCATTGTCATCCACTTACTATTATCATTTTGAATCCGACGTTCCAGAAAATATTCGACCACTATTTGCGGAAGCAGTCGCTGTGTTTAACCAAACTGGACTTGTCAAACTGATTCCAGGAACACCACAGCAGCAACAAAATGGGTTGACCTTCTTTACCTACGACCGGGAAACAACCCCTGGACGCCAAGACTTTACGGAGCTTGGTGAGGGTGGGCCAACCATTCGACATCGTGGAGGCTGGCAAGCACAGACTGTGAACCTTGCCAGAAGTGGGTTAAACTTGGCTCATCCCGAATTACAGATTCGCTTATCCGTGGCCATTCACGAAATTGGTCACGCATTGGGGCTGGCCCACAGTGAGAGTCAACGGTCGGTAATGTATCCGGTAGATCAGTTGCAAGAGACGCTGTCGGCGGCGGATTTGCGCGCACTACGCTTGCTGTATGGATAACCTAATAACTTGTGAGATACAAAAAGTGCCGTGATCGACATCACGGCACTTTGTAATACGTTAGATTTAACCTTTATTTTGTGAAATCAACGACCATCCGGCCGACGATTGAGTTGTTCTTCATTTCGTCGATGATATCGTTAACTTCGTCCAAACGACGGGTCTTAACGATAGGGTGAACCTTACCTTCTGCACCGAACTGGAAGGTTTCAGCTAAGTCTTGACGAGTTCCAACTAAAGAACCACGAACGGAAATACCATCCAAGACAGTCTTAGCGATGTTCAATTCCATGTCCCCTTGAGGAAGGGCAACGGCAACCAATTTGCCATCTGGCTTCAAGGCATTAACGGATTGGGTGAAGGCATCCTTGGTAACAGCAGTTACTTGGGCGTTATCAACACCACCAACCTTGGCCTGAATCTGTTCAGCAACGTCACCATCATGACGGTTGATGAGAATTTCAGCGCCGTCTTTCTTAGCAGCAGCCAACTTGTCAGGGTTACCATCAACGGCGATAACGTGGGCACCAAAGACGTTGTGCGCATATTGGATTGCCAAGTTACCTAAACCACCAGCACCGACAACTTCAACCCATTGGCCAGGCTTAGTTTCGCCGACCTTCAAGGCTTTGTACATGGTAACACCAGCACAAGTCAGAGAAGTTGCTTCGATTGGGTCCAAGCCTTCTGGGACTTTAACGGCGTAGTTGGCATCAACGATACATTCTTCAGCCATGGCACCATCAACGGTGAAACCAGAGTTTTGAACGTTCCGGCAAAGGGTTTCACGACCGGACAGGCAGTATTCACAGTGGCCACAGCCCTTGAAGAACCAAGCGATTGAGACGCGGTCGCCAATCTTCAAGTTATCAACGTCGTCGGCAACTTGAATCACTTTACCAACACCTTCATGGCCAATGATCCGGCCGGGCTTCTTACCGAAGTCACCGGCAGCCACGTGTAAGTCGGTGTGACAGAGACCACAATATTCCATCTTAACTAAGGCTTCCCCATGGGTGATGGGACGAAGTGTAACATCTTTAATATCAACGTAACCGTCTACTGAATCGCGAATAACTGCTGCTTTCATGAAAACAACTCCTCTTTCTTTTTATCTACAAGTGCTAGTATACTGCAAAAGTGCTGAGTTGCAAGTGAAATTTTACACAAAAGTTCTTAAGATTTAATCAAGGCCCACAATCATTGACTGTAAATCAACGTTTCACTAGAAGAATACAGTGTTGAACAATGTGAAGCAAACAACTTAACCGTTTTCAATAGCAAACTTAACTATCGAATGCAACCGGTTGTTCTTTGCAAGTGAAGGACTTTTGCCCGACTTAGCTGTTTAAATCTTAAGTAAATGTGAGAAGCGTGGTGCTTTTGCATACAATTATGAGAAAATATGATAAAATTAAATGTTGAAATGAATATCGGACGACCGCTACCGGTGTGGTATTAATCTTGGCGCGGTTGCCGTGAATAGCCAGAGGAGTTAAAACGTAATGAGTCGAATTTTAATTATTGAAGATGAAAAAAACCTTGCCCGCTTTGTTGAACTGGAGTTAAAGCATGAAGGTTACGAAACCAGCGTGCAATTCAATGGTCGAACGGGTTTGGAAGCTGCTTTGTCCCAGGACTTTGACGTTATTTTGTTAGATTTGATGTTGCCAGAATTAAACGGGATTGAGGTTGCGCGACGGGTACGAGAAGTGAAGAGCACCCCCATCATTATGATGACCGCCCGTGATTCCGTGATTGATCGAGTTTCTGGGTTGGATCACGGCGCCGATGACTACATTGTTAAGCCATTTGCGATTGAGGAATTATTGGCACGGGTTCGGGCGCTGCTACGCCGGATTCACCTGGAAGGCGAACAGAAGAATACCAAGCAGACAACCGTTAAATTTAAAGATTTGACGATTGAGAAGGAAAACCGGATTGTTCGTCGGGGCGACGAAGTGATCAACCTGACCAAGCGGGAATATGAGTTACTGCTAGCCTTGATGGAAAACATCAACGTTGTCCTGGCACGGGATGTACTCTTAACCAAGGTTTGGGGCTATGAATCCGAAGTCGAAACCAATGTGGTTGACGTTTATGTCCGTTACTTACGAAATAAAATTGATGTCGCCGGCCAAAAGAGTTACATTCAAACGGTTCGGGGGACAGGGTACGTGATGCGTTCGTGAAATCGCCAGATATAGAAGAACCAACTGAAACAGTGACCGAACCGCCGAAGAAAAAACGACCGGGGTTTCGGTTTTCTTTGAAGTGGGAATGGGCCCTGTCGACAGCCTTCGGGGTGTTGGTCATCTTTGCGGTCATCGTCTTCTTGATTTTCAACAGTTTCATGACGGTGCTGATGCGCCAAGAGAAGACCCACGTCTCGGATGCCATGAACGTGGTGGTGGAGAAGCTGAACAATCAGAAGCAACCGTTAACGGGCGCTCAGGTGAATCAGCTCTTGCGACCACGTTCGGTGTTGTCAGATGCCAAGAAGCCCTCTGGCCCCTATAACAATGCGGTGATTACCAGCCTTGCACGGGACAGTCAGACGGTCACCGTTTACGATCAGAACGGCCAGCCATTGTTCGCAACCCGCGAGAGTACGGTGAGCTTTGAGAAGGCCAGCAAGCAACGGATCGCGACCCGGACGATTAACGGGCGCAAGAACCTAGTGGGGTCCACGCCGATTCGCGCCAAACAGGGCAATCAGCTGTTGGGCTACGTTCAGGTCACGGATAATCTGCGGGACTACCGGGCAACTCAGGTGAAACTCTTGCAGGTTGAGGTCGTTTTAGGGATGATGGCAGTGTTAGCTGCAGCCGTTCTTAGTTACAGCCTGGCAACTTTTCTGCTACGACCTGTCGAGGACATTCGGGAAACCATCCACGCGATGCGTGAAGACCCCCAGACGGATCGCCGAGTGCCGGAACTTCATCACCAGGATGAGCTGAGTGATCTCGGCAAACTGTTCAACGACATGCTGGATACCACGCAGCGATACATGGATCAGCAGCAGCAATTCGTGGAGGATGTCTCCCATGAACTGCGGACGCCAGTGGCCATTATTCAAGGCCACATGGAGATGCTGGATCGCTGGGGCAAGGATGATCCCGAAGTCTTGAATGAATCGATTAAGGCCTCCCTACAGGAAACCAAGCGGATGAAGAGTTTGGTGCAAGAAATGCTGGACCTCCAACGTGCCGAACAGATTGAGGTCAATTACCCCAATGAAGTGTCGGATGTCAGTGAAGTTGTGGAACAAGTCTTTGACAACTTTAAGATGATTCATCCGGATTACGTCTTTATTCTGGATGATGATGTGCACCGGCCAGTACAGGCACAGATTTACCGTAATCATTTGGAACAGATCCTGATTATTTTGATGGACAATGCCGTGAAGTACTCACAAACGCGCAAAGAGGTCCACATGAGTTACGAGAGTGACGCTAGGAGCCTCGAGGTGGCCATTCAAGACTTCGGTGAGGGAATCTCACAGGAGAACCGTGACCGGGTCTTTAACCGCTTCTATCGGGTAGATAAGGCCCGTTCCCGGACCAAGGGTGGCAATGGGCTAGGTCTGGCCATTGCCAAACGGCTGATTGAAGCCTACCATGGCAAAATTACCATTGAGAGTGCTTTGGGTCAGGGATCGGTTTTCCGGATTACGCTGCCGATCCTTTCCGATGAGGATGCCCAAATTCTGACGGACAAGAAGGAACAGGCGCAAGCAGCGAACGATATTCCGGGGATTCAATCGGAATTGTTGGCTGATACCCCGCAACCAGCGTCCCAATCCGATGATGAGCAGACGCCTAAGGGTTAAGTTCAGCCGTTATGGGATCACTTATTGGGCAAATATAAGCAAGGGACCAAGTTGGCATAAATGCTGATTTGGTCCCTTTTTGTTAGCTGCAATTATCGGTTTTGTTTCCGCTGAAGTGACGCGCCATTTCAAAAATATATTGACAACGCGTCTGCTTATCGGGTATGCTGTGATAACTAGTTAGTTACATGAGTAATTAACCAATGAAGGGGAGCTGTTAAAATGAAATTTATTGCCAAGTTTAGCGTTTTTATCGGGGGAATCATTCTGGTGCTGGGGATTGGAGCAGCAATCTTGCCCGGGTTGACTAAGAATAAGCACTCGGAAATCGCCATGGCCGCAGATAATGTTAACCCGCTCGTGAAGACCGAAACTGTTTATGCTTCAACAAACGCCAAGCCGGTTCGTCACTACATCGGTGGCGGCGGTGAGGACGAATACGTTTATCAATTGTTAACGTACAACGCGCAAGGGCAGGCACGAACATTGACCTTTGATGCGCAGTGGAAATTGAAGCCTAACAAGTACCTCAAGATCAGTACGAAGGGCCAAAACGTTGAGTCTTGGGGCAAAGTTGCTCGCGCTGACGTGCCCAGTGGCGTTCGCCAGAATTTGCTGATGTCTTAGTAGCGTAAAACCTGAATAAGTGCTGAAGGCGGGCTTTTTGCCAGTCACAAGTCGTCATTTCATGCGTTAAGTCTGTTCTGAGAAACAATCAGTGAGTTACGTCGATGGGTCGCAAATGTCAGAAGTGAGATGGTATGATTGCTGATGCGTGGCAAATTGTTGGTTGCAACTAATTTGATCAAAAAAACACCCACCGGGCAAGGTTGCTCGGTGGGTGTTTGGACGTTAAGCCTTATTTTTGATGGTGTTGCTGCTTCCCAGCGTTCCGATTCCGGTTCTTCTGGGTTGCTTGCTTGGTCACGGCTTCTTTGGCAGCGGAAGTTACCGGTTTAGTAACCACGGGCGCAACGACTGGTGCCGGTTGGTCCTTCATTTTTTCCTGGATTTCTTTACGAATCCGTGGACGGTAGAAGTTGATGATCAACGTTTGCAGGCAGGCGAACAATCCACCGACGAAGAAGTAAAGACCTAATCCAGCTGGAGAACTCATCGTGAAGAATAAGATCATCACGGGTGAGAGGAACAGCGTGAACCGCATTTGCTTCTTTTGTTCTTCAGGCATCCCCAGTAAGGAGAGGTAACCTTGTAAGAGGTAAGACAGGAAGGAGAGTAGTGCTAGAATCCAACTGGCTTTCCCCAAGGGGATGTTCATGAAGACGGCCTTGGACAATTCAGGTGAGTAACGAATGGCTGCATAGAGGGCAGCGAAGATTGGCATTTGGATCAGTAACGGTAAACAACCGATCCCACCAGTCATGCTAATGCCGTTGTTCTTGTAGAGGGCCATCATGGCCTGACTAGCAGCCTGTTGTTCATCCGGCGTCTTGGCGGCTTTTTGTTGCTTTTGCAAAGCCGTCATTTGTGGCCGAATCATGGAAATCTTTTCTTGTTGAACCGTGGCGCTCCGCATTTGACGGACCATGATTGGTAGCAGAACCATTCGGACAATCACCGTTAAGATAATAATGGCCCAGCCGTAGCTACCGCCGAAGAAGTTGGCAAGCCAGTCCATCACGTGTTGTCCCGGCACAGCCAGGTAATCGTAAACGAGACCGTATGGTTTCCCGTTCTTTGTCTGCACACACCCGCTAAGAACCAGCGCCAACGCAGCTAGTGCGGTGGTAACAGATACTTTCTTGGAGATTTTCATTTTAGTTTTTGAACCCCTTTTAGATTTACGTGTAGAGCGTGGACGCCCCCAGCGGCAAAATGCCGTTAACATCAAACATCTTACTTGATTTACAGGCTTTTTTCAAATAATAATCCGAAACTCTTGGAATTCTTGCCCTGGGAGATTTTTAATCGTGATGTCAGTAACCTGAATCCAGGGGGAAAGGCCATTGCGCAATTGGTCGACAAAGTCCTTAAGAACCGCGTCTTCACCGCTAGCAACAATGGCCACTTGACCCGTCTCAAGATTTTGAACAGTCCCCGTGACGCCCAGTTGTTTAGCAAGTTTGCTGGCGGACCAGCGAAAACCCACGCCTTGAACCTGACCGCTAACTAAAATATGTTGCGTGATCATGGAATTCCTCCTTTTACGATTTCTGTGGCCAACTTTCAATTAATCATACCGCGAGTCGCCAGTCCTGCCCAGGGGTATGGTAGAATTAGGAAAAGAATTAAGATGGGAGACAGTAACGTGACCGAAAAAATTACCTCGGGACAGAACAAGCGCGTCAAGCAATGGCGGGCTTTGAATACGAAAAAAGGGCGTAAGGCAACCCAATCTTACCTATTAGAAAGTTGGCATTTAGTACAGGAGGCCATTAAGGCGCAGCATCCGTTGACGGCTATCATGGGGACGGCCGACCAATTAGCCGAGCATGCCGCTGAGCTCCCCAGCGATGTCGCGACGTATGAACTGACGGACAGTATTGCCCAGACAATTGGCGATACTGGTACGCCGCAAGGTATTTTTGCAACGGTTCCGCTTCCTAAGGATACGGCGGGTGATCCCTCAACGGCTGAAGGGGTTTGGCTATTTTTGGATTACGTTCAGGATCCCGGTAATATTGGAACGATGGTGCGAACGGCGGATGCTGCTGGCCTGACTGGCGTAGTCTTTGGTAAGGGGACCGCTAGTCGGTTTCTTCCCAAGGTCTTGCGGTCGATGCAGGGCAGCCAATTTCATATCCAACTGATAGAGGCCGACCTCCACGATTGGATCAGCACCTTTACCGGGCGGCATTTACCCGTCTACGGGACCAATCTGGATCGCGATGCCAAAAGTTACCGTGACGTCCCCCAATTAACGGCGGGGGCAATCGTAATGGGCAATGAAGGAAACGGCATGGCGCCAGACCTTCAGCAACTGACAACACGTAACCTCTACATTCCGATCAAGGGGCAGGCGGAGTCCCTCAATGTGGCTGTTGCGGCTGGAGTTGTGATGTTCCGGTTAGTTCAGTAAAAGTAAAGAATCGGTTAACACAGGCGAAAAGTAAGCAAGTTGGTTGCAATTTGGCCAAAACCAAGTATGATATAGGGTTAAGAAGACTGAAAATCATAATTTAAAACGAAAAGGAAGCATTCTATGACCAAACTGACTTGGCGTGATGACCCCGAGTACCTTGCTTTAGTTTCTGATCTGTTGGCAAAGGAGCCGGTTCAACGCCTGGCGAATTACACACAGCATCATCACTCTGACCGCTTGTCCCACTGCATTTCAGTGTCGTATAACAGTTATTTGATTGCAAAGAAACTTGGTTTGAATACCCGGGCCACCGCACGGGGTGGTTTGTTACATGATTTATTTTATTATGATTGGCGCACGACGAAGTTCAACTTGGGCTCACACGCGTTTATTCATCCACGAGTTGCTCTCCGGAACGCCGAAAAGTTGACGGACCTCAGCCCGATGGAAAAGGATATCATCCTCAAGCATATGTGGGGCGCAACGCTCGCTATGCCAAGATACCGGGAGAGTGCCATTGTTTCCCTGGTCGATGATTACGAAGCCGTTCATGAGTTTAGTGGACCTGCTCGTAAGCGCGTTGAAGCCTTAGTGAACAAGGTAACGCCTAACGCCTAGTTCCAGTGAACATGGATGGAGGCAGGATAAGTATGCAGATGATGTCACCGAAGGCCCAAGCCAAATCTACGGTAGACTTTGAGTTATGTCCCCGGTTTGAGCAGACCTTCTCTTTTTTGGGTAAGAAGTGGAATGGCTTAATCATTGACGTGTTGCTCCAAGAGGGACCACAACGCTTCCGGGACTTAGCCCGCAGCATTCCCCGTTGTAGTGATCGTGTCTTGGTTGAGCGACTGAAAGAACTTGAACTCAATGGTGTGATTGTGCGCCGGACGTTTCCCGACAACGCGTTAATTGAATACGAATTAACGGATAAGGGTCAAGAGTTTAAAGATATCATGACCGCGGTCCACGCCTGGTCTGACAAGTGGTATTGCCCAACGGAAATCAACCAGAAGTAGTTGACAGCCGCGACAAAATCCGCTAGGCTAAGATAGCGTAATAATTAAAAACGATGATAGAAAAGCAGTAGCCGGTGCAATTTGTCAGGAAGAGTTTGCCTAGACTGGAAGCAAACTTCAAATTACTGGGTGAATTCAGTTCTTGAGTTGTAATCGGGATTCGTGGCAACACGATGAATGATTTTCCGGTGAATGACCGTTATCATTTCTGAGTGTGGCTGAGAGTCTCGACTTTCGGCTGAATCAGGGTGGTACCGCGAAGCTTCGTCCCTAGTTATGGGGCGGGGCTTTTTTGTTTGCTCACGAAGAAAGTTGACACAAAAGAAAATGGAGGATGACGTATGTCGTTAAAGGATAAACTAAACGAACTGCACGAACGCGGTCTCGCAGAAATTAAAAAGTCTGGCGATCTCAAGGACGTAAACCAAGTGCGCGTGTCGTTGTTAGGGAAAAAAGGGCCCATCACCGAAGTCTTACGGGGGATGCGGGACCTAGACGCTGAAGAACGGCCAAAGGTTGGAGCATTTGCCAACGAAATTCGGGACGATTTGACAGCTGCTCTGGCTAAACGCCGAGAAGAATTGGAAAACGCCGTTCTGAACGCCAAGTTGACCAACGAAGCGATTGACGTGACCTTACCAGGGACGCCGGTTGCCAAGGGTGAACCCCACGTGATCCAACAGATTGTGGATCAAATTGAGGACTTGTTCTTAGGCATGGGTTACCAGGTCTTGAGTGGCCCGGAAGTCGAAGAAGACAAGTACAACTTTGAAATGATGAACCTACCTAAGAACCATCCAGCTCGGGACATGCAAGACACATTCTACATCACCAAGGAAATTTTGATGCGGACGCAGACCTCACCGATGCAAGCCCGCACCTTGGAAACGCATGACTTTAGTAAGGGACCATTGAAAATGATCTCCCCCGGGGTGGTTTACCGACGCGATACCGATGACCCGACCCACTCGCACCAGTTCCATCAGGTTGAAGGCTTGGTCATTGACAAGCACATCACCATGGCTGATTTGAAGGGGACCCTGCAGGTCTTGGCCCATGAATTGTTCGGGGACAAGTTTGACGTGCGGCTCCGACCAAGTTACTTCCCATTCACGGAACCCTCCGTTGAAGCTGATATTACCTGCTTTAACTGTGGCGGTAAAGGTTGCAAGGTCTGCAAGAATACTGGTTGGATCGAAGTGCTCGGTGCCGGTATGGTTCACCCGAACGTCTTGAAGATGGCCGGCGTGGATGCGGATGTTTACGGTGGATTTGCCTTTGGGGTAGGCCCTGACCGGTTTGCGATGTTGAAGTACGGCGTCGATGACATCCGGAATTTCTATTTAAATGATGTGCGCTTCCTCAACCAATTCACGAAGAAAGGATAACCGCCAACCATGAAGATTTCATACAATTGGATCAAAGAATATTTAGACTTAAACGTTAAGCCAGCTGACTTGGCGGAAAAAATCGAACGGACGTCCGTCGAAGTCGACAGCGTGGTTAAGCCTAGCGATGGCTTGAAGAAAATCGTTGTCGGCCACGTGCTGAGCATTGAAGCCCACCCGGACTCCGATCACCTCCACATCTGCCAGGTGGACGTCGGTGAAGACGAGCCCCTGCAAATTGTTTGTGGTGCACCGAATATCGCGGAAGGCCAAATGGTCATCGTAGCGTTACCAGGTTCTCGTATTGCTGACAACGTGAAGATCAAGAAGTCCAAGATGCGCGGCATTCCATCTGCTGGGATGATCTGCTCACTCCAGGAAATTGGCTTCCCTGAAGCCGTTGTTCCCAAGACCTACGTCGAGGGTATCTATGTCTTGCCCGCTGACGCTATGCCTGGCGACGATGTTTACGATTACCTGGGGATGAACGACAGTCTGATTGACTTGGACGTCACGCCTAACCGGGGGGACATGTTGAGCCTGTACGGGGCCTTGCATGACCTGTCTGCTATCTATGATTTGCCCGTTAAATTTGACCAACCAGCCGTTAAAGAAGCTGGGGAGCCTACTGCCGACCAACTCAGTATTCACGTGGACGAGGCCTTGGCGCCGCAATACAAGATGCGTTTGGTGAAGCAGGTTAAATTGGCCCCAAGTCCAATGTGGCTCCAGATTCGCCTTTGGAACGCGGGTTACCGGCCAATCAACAACGTGGTGGATGTGACCAACTACATCATGTTGAAATATGGTCAACCCTTACATGCCTTTGACTACGATAAGTTTGCTGGTCAAGACGTTTACGTCCGCAACGCCAAGCAGGGCGAAAAGCTGACAACCTTGGATGAGGGTGAACACGATTTAGACCCGAACGATATTGTCATTGCCGACGAAAAGGCGCCAATTGCCTTAGCCGGTGTGATGGGTGGCTTGGATACAGCAATCGCTGACGGGACCACCACGGTGGCCATTGAAGCGGCTGTCTTTGAACACGACCACATCCGTAAGGCGGCTCAACGGCATAACCTGCACACGGACGCTTCCCAACGCTTCGAACGTGGCGTGAACCGGACTGGTTTACAAGACGCGTTAGACGCCGCTGCACAAATGATGGATGAGCTTGCCGGTGGGACCGTTCAAGCCGGGACTGTGGTGGCCGCTGACAACGTGCCAGCACCTGCCGTGATCGACATTACGATGACCCATATCAACGCTGTCCTGGGTACCACTTTGGACCAGCCCCAGGTCACCCACATTTTAGAGATGTTGGGCTGCACGGTGACTGCCGCCGGTGACACGTTAACGGTGACGGTTCCTGTTCGCCGGAATGACATTCATATTCCAGCCGATCTGCTCGAAGAAATCGCGCGGATCTACGGGTACGATGAATTGCCAGCAACGCTGCCAACTGGCCGGATGACCATGGGTGAATTGACCACGGCACAAAAATTAATGCGGGCAACGCGGCATTCGCTGGAAGGTTTAGGCTTGAACCAAGCGATTTCCTACGCCTTGACGACGGAAGACAAAGCCAAGATGTTCTTGATGCAACCGAGCGAAACAACCAAGTTAGCTTGGCCAATGAGTGTGGATCACGCGGTGTTACGCATGAACGTGATTACCGGATTGCTGGACGACATTGCCTATAACAGTGCCCGGAAGGTGAAGGACGTGGCCTTGTATGAACAAGGACGGGTCTTCTATCGCGAGGATGGCACGGAACGGCCAAGCGAGCAGGAACACATTGCCGGTGCCATTACGGGAACGTTGTTGCCAGCAGCTTGGGACCAACCTGCTAAGGACGTTGATTTCTACCAAGTTAAGGGCATCGTTGCGGCTTACTTGAAAGACATGGCAGTCAATGGCGACGTGACCTACGTGGCCAACACGGATATGCCTGAGATGCACCCAGGTCGGACCGCGGACATTCTGGTTCACGGCCACCGGATTGGCTTCATGGGTCAAGTCCACCCAACGGTTGCTAAGCAATTCAAGATTGGCGCAACTTACGTCTTTGAGCTGAACCTGCAAGCAATTATCGATATGCCTAAGCAGGAAAATCAGTACGACGTGATTTCCCGTTACCCAGCAATTACGCGAGACGTTGCGATGTTGGTAGATAATGATGTTACCAACGACCAAATTGTTGAACTGATTGAAAAGCGGGGCGGGGCTCATCTGCAGTCCGTCAAGCTGTTTGATATTTACGACGGGGTCAAGGTGCCCAAGGGCAAGAAGTCATTGGCCTACACCTTGACTTACCAAGACAAGCACGAAACTTTGGTCGATGATGCTGTAACGCAAGCCTTTGAAAAGGTTGAAAAGCGGTTGCAGGATGATCTGGGTGTTGAAATTCGTTAATTGTGCGACTGAACGATATTTTTTTGGAACGCGTCTGGCCTTGTTTTGGAGGTGGACGCGTTTTTTTGGTTTGGGGAAGCATTGTGGTAGGTCGTTTGGCTTGTTCTGCACGGCTCTATCCGGAAACTGGCGGCTTCTGAAACGTGCTCTGTGAGCCAGATTTCTCCGCTTAACGTGGTTAAGGTAAAGCTCTTGGCTTGGGGATTTGTTGGATGATTTAGGTTGTGTTAGGTCGTTTGATTTGTTCTACAAGGATCTATCCGGAAATTGGCGGCCTCTGAAACGTGCTCCGCGAGCCAGACTCCTGCGCTTAACGTGGTTAAGGTAAAGTTCTTGGCTTGGGGATTTGTCGGTTGATTTAGGTTGTGTTAGGTCGTTTGACTTGTTCTACAAGGTTCTATCCGGAAACTGGCGGCCTCTGAAACGTGCTCCGCGAGCCAGACTCCTGCGCTTAACCCAGCTAAGAAAATATCCCAGGCCCGGGGATATTCTCTTAGCTACGTTAATGCTCAGAGTCTAAGCGGCTCGCTCCGCACTCTTTATTACATTTTTCCAAAATCTCATTTTCCTGTTCCCGCTGACCTGGAAATTCTGTATAATGAAGAAGACTATGGCATAGAACGGAGGAAATAAGTTGGATAATGGCACAAATCCTATCCCGTCTCGGCAAGATTCGGGGAAGAAACGGTCTTTTGGTCGACGAATTATCATTGGCGTGGTTAGTCTGCTAGCTTTACTGGCAGTTATCATTGGTATCTTCGGGTATCATTACTTCCAAACGTCACTGCAACCCTTGGATTCTAGCGATGACAATGTGGTTCAAGTTCATGTTCCAATGGGGGCAACCTCCAATAAGATTGGGGAGATCCTTCAGGATAAAAAAGTGGTTAAGAGCGGAATGGTTTTTAACTACTACGTGAAGTCGAACAAATTTACGAATTTTCAGGCGGGCTATTACCAGTTAAAGCCGTCGATGACCTTGAAACAAATTGCCACGCAGCTCCAAAAGGGCGGCTCAGCTGAGCCCATCCAGAGTACTTCTGGAAAGGTATTGGTTCGTGAAGGGGAGACGGTAGATCAAATTGCCGCCGAGATTCCAATTCAAACTGACTTTACCAAGAAGGAATTCATGACCTTGATCAAGAGTCAGACATTCTTTAACCAACTTGCAGCGAAGTACCCACAACTCTTGGGTTCCGCCAAGAAGGCCAAGAATGTGCGTTATCGGCTTGAAGGGTACTTAGCGCCGGCAACGTATCAAGCTGGCAAAAAGATGACTTTAAAGCAATTAATCACGCAAATGGTTGCGAAGACAGACCAAAATCTGCAAGGCAGCTATGCAACCATTAAGAAGCAAAAGTTGACGGTGCAAGAAACGCTGACACTGGCTTCGTTGGTCGAACGTGAAGGGGTCACCCAGTCCGACCGGAACAAGATTGCCGGGGTCTTCTTGAACCGCATCAAGGCTGGTATGGCGCTTCAATCTGACATTTCCGTTCAGTATGCCTTGAAGACGACCAAGTCGACGTTGACCTATAAGGATTTGAAAGTTAAGTCACCGTACAACCTGTACATTCATACGGGCTACGGTCCAGGTCCATTTGCAAGTCCTAGCACGTCTTCGATCACCGCGGTGTTACACCCAACTGACCGTAAGAAGGGGTACTACTACTTCATCGCAAATACCAAGACCGGGAAAGTTTACTTCTCCCAAACGTATGCACAGCATGAAGCAAAAACAAGTTCATTAGCAAGCGATAATAAATAAAGGATGGCGACAGTGTTGGCAAACAAGAAGCGACCGATTATCATTGGGGTTACCGGGGGTTCCGGTAGTGGCAAAACGACCGTTAGTCGAGCAATCTTTAATCAATTGATTGGACACTCAATCATGATTTTGCAGCAAGACTCGTACTACAACAATCAAGACGAAATGACGATGGAAGAGCGGGCAGCCGTGAACTACGACCATCCGTTAGCTTTCGATACGGACCTCTTGATTTCTCAACTGAAGCAGTTGTTAAACTACGAACCAATTGAGAAACCCGTCTATGATTACACGTTATCCACGCGAAGTGACAAGACGATTCACCAAGAACCACGCGACGTGATCATCTTGGAAGGTATTTTAATCCTTGACGATGAACGCTTACGGAATTTGATGGACATCAAGGTCTTCGTTGATACCGATGATGACATTCGCATCATTCGGCGGATTCAACGGGACATGAACGAACGTGGTCGCTCGCTCGAATCCGTTATCCAACAATACTTGGCAACTGTTAAGCCAACTTACCATCAATTCGTTGAACCAACCAAGCGTTACGCCGACCTGATTGTGCCTGAAGGTGGCGAGAACCAGGTGGCTATCGACCTGTTGGTTACCAAGATTCGGGCAATCCTCGAAGCTAGTGGTAATGACCAAGTTTTTGACAATCCAGATACAACCATATAGAATAGGACAGGTTAGCTGGTAAACGGCTAGCCTTTTCTGTCAAAATAAAATTTAAGTTGTGGAATATCCACGACACTAAAAATGTTAAAGGGGTGGCCAGTGTGGCACAAGATAAGATGTATCCAATGACTGAAGAAGGTAAAGAGAAGCTCGAGGCAGAACTCGAAGATTTAAAGATGGTTCAACGACCAAAGGTTATTGACCGGATTAAGATTGCGCGTTCCTACGGGGACCTTTCAGAAAATTCTGAGTATGAGTCAGCCAAGGACGAACAGAGTATGCTCGAAACGCGGGTCAGCACCGTTGAACGGATGCTCCAATACGCGCAGATCATCGATAACGATGGTAGTGACAAGGACGAAATCACCGTAGGGAAAAAGGTAACCTTTAAGGAACTTCCCGATGAAGAGCCTGAAGAATACACCATCGTGGGTGCTGCAGAAGCCGACCCAATGTCTGGCAAAATTTCCAACGATTCAGCCATCGCGAAGGGCCTCTTAGGTCACCGGAATGGTGAAGAAGTCACCTTTAACACACCAGGTGGCAGCATGAGCGTTAAAATTTTAGCTGTCGAATAGAAAAAAATTCCAGTCGATAAGACAAGTTAATTTGCGTCACCGAAGGCATCCTGATTGCGGTCAGGGCGCCTTTTTACTTACTTTTGAGCAGTTGAATTGAAGCTCACAATTTAATTGTGTATAATACAGTTAGTGAAACGATACTTGCCAAGAACCCGCTTGGCGTGGTATAAATGGTTATGAAAACGGATTCACAGTCTGTCAAAAAGGAGTCTTATAATTATGAAAATTACAGTTACCGATTCAGCAAGTAAATGGTTTCGCGACGAGATGGGCATGACTGGTCGCGGTGTACGTTTCTTTGGTAAGGTTTATGGCAAGACACCCGTCCACGAAGGCTTTTCATTGGGGATGACGCCAGACGACAATCCACGTGATCCGATCGTTGCTGAAAAGAAAGACAACGTGACGTACTACATTACTGAAGGCGACCAATGGTTCTTCGTGGGGTATGACTTAACGATTGACTACGACGCCGCAACTGATGGTCCAACTTACATTTACGATGATAACGGTGAATTAGACAAATAACACCACTTGCGCTTGACCTGACAGGGTTGAGCGCTTTTTTTGAATGGTGGCTTATTGCCGCCTGCGGCTGATGGAGATTCCGGTGTCTGTGGGGACCACCTGCGGCCTGAGAAGCGGTCCTCCGGCTCGGTTTGAAGCCTGATAAAAACCATCAGTCCCCAAACGCGTCCCACGGTGTAGGCCGAGTAAATCGCTCAGCCAACGCCGTCGTCACAGCTACCTACATCTCCATCTTCCTCCGGCTAAGTGTGGATTTCAAACGTTACGCGGGTTGCGGTAATGGTTACCGCTGATAATTGACTTACACAATCTAGTGGGATTTTTCATTGGTGGGGACTTCTTGGAAAATGGCGACTTTGAAACACGTACTTGGCGGTTTAAATCGAGATTAAAGACCGTTCCGTGGTTTTGACCGTCCTACCCACAGTGTTCCGCCTAAATTTGGCGAACGGTAGGCTGGTAGTATCACCGTGCTCACCGCGCTATGACTAACTGACTATGACTAACTGTTAATTTGTTTGCCAAAAAGGCACTCACAATCCCAAGTAGTAGGGTCGTGAGTGCCTTAATTGTGGTTCTATGTCAACTGTTGTTGGTAATTCCATTTATAAAATTGTCTAATCCTTTGAGATTAGGCAATTTTTTTTGAG
>NZ_RHNN01000024.1 GCF_003946245.1 Levilactobacillus cerevisiae | reverse complement strand
GTGTGGGGGTGATCCTACGCCATACGCTTTGGCCGAACCAGTTGCCGCGTATTCCCCACAGGTGTGGGGGTGATCCTATCAAGAGCGCGACCTAAAACTGATTGGTCATGTATTCCCCACAGGTGTGGGGGTGATCCTAATTGCTAGACGCTTCTCGTACTCAGACTTAGGTATTCCCCACAGGTGTGGGGGTGATCCCTATCGCCTGGCCTGCATAGCCGGGGGATGATGGTATTCCCCACAGGTGTGGGGGTGATCCCCGGTTGGTCGAGCATCGCGGCAAGTGATGTTTGTATTCCCCACAGGTGTGGGGGTGATCCTATCCACCAAAGACGCTAAACGAGTCGTAACTTGTATTCCCCACAGGTGTGGGGGTGATCCCGGCTGCGGCAACTGATGCTAGTGCACACTCACGTATTCCCCACAGGTGTGGGGGTGATCCTATTAGTATTAGCAATCGAACCAGCATTAGAAAGTATTCCCCACAGGTGTGGGGGTGATCCTACCTCACCTGGCGTTTTGTGCAGCACCTCCGCGTATTCCCCACAGGTGTGGGGGTGATCCTCAAGCAGCACGGCCCCGTTTTGTGGAGCAATAGTATTCCCCACAGGTGTGGGGGTGATCCTCACACTCGCCGCACTAGCGACCAGGCCTTGGAGTATTCCCCACAGGTGTGGGGGTGATCCTATGACGGCTGATGTTCAAAAGGTCGTCCGTGAGTATTCCCCACAGGTGTGGGGGTGATCCCAAGTCAGTCTTAAAGCCGATTCACTATGCAAGGTATTCCCCACAGGTGTGGGGGTGATCCTCATTTCTTTACGCTTCATTTTGGGCCTCCTCAAGTATTCCCCACAGGTGTGGGGGTGATCCTTATTCAAGTTAGCTTAAAGTTTGAAGGCTGCTGTATTCCCCACAGGTGTGGGGGTGATCCTCGAAATCAGGTTGCTGAAGCAACGGGGGTCAGGTATTCCCCACAGGTGTGGGGGTGATCCTTTCAAATCGTTCATCGAGTCACCTAGCCGGTTGTATTCCCCACAGGTGTGGGGGTGATCCTCATTGGGACAACTTTTTCGCGGCCAAAAATGGGTATTCCCCACAGGTGTGGGGGTGATCCTGGGCTTAACAGTCTGCTGCACCTGTGTGGCATGTATTCCCCACAGGTGTGGGGGTGATCCCCGGGCACGCGGGACCCATGACGTTGATTTGATGTATTCCCCACAGGTGTGGGGGTGATCCCTTGTCACGGTGCTTCAGCTTCCCTAATTCTTCGTATTCCCCACAGGTGTGGGGGTGATCCAACCTGAGTCTTAACTGTTTTTGCTACATATTGGTATTCCCCACAGGTGTGGGGGTGATCCCATAGTCATAGTCATCCGCCACAGTCTTCAGCAGTATTCCCCACAGGTGTGGGGGTGATCCTTCCCTTCCTTTACTGTTTTAAGTATAGCATGAGTATTCCCCACAGGTGTGGGGGTGATCCCGTTGACCTTGACCCGCTGTACAGCCCAATTGTGTATTCCCCACAGGTGTGGGGGTGATCCTGAGCCATTTGTACTCCCGGCATATCAAGGAACGTATTCCCCACAGGTGTGGGGGTGATCCTGGTTCAACGGATCCGCAGCAGACTGGAAAGGTGTATTCCCCACAGGTGTGGGGGTGATCCTACGCCATACGCTTTGGCCGAACCAGTTGCCGCGTATTCCCCACAGGTGTGGGGGTGATCCTGATCGAAAAGGGTATGCCTATTTAAAAAAGGCGTATTCCCCACGGATGTGGGGGTGATCCCGCCGGCAAGGCTGCGGCGGACAACTCGCACGAGTATTCCCCACGGATGTGGGGGTGATCCCGATTTGCCTGACTTTATAACCTGTGGTTGGCTGTATTCCCCACGGATGTGGGGGTGATCCTCAGATGGCTTACGGTGCTGACCTTAGTGCCACGTATTCCCCACAGGTGTGGGGATTTTAGGCTCCCTTAAAGTAGGGGCCTTTTTTCATACATCTTCGAATGATTATTCTCTAGTAACATTATTAACTGGTGGAATAATGTTTTGTCTCCTTTACAAAACTGATACAATTCGGTTGTTGTTAAATTGAGGATGCTAAGTTATCCTTAGAAATAGTTTCCGAGATATATAATGCTCAATGTTAGCTAAAAATACAATCGTTAATTTTACCGATAACTTCACCGCATTCCTGGGAAGTCAGAGGTGGTAATTTAGTTACCGGGTCATATTTATCTGACGAAGAATTTGTTTGACGTTAAAACTATTTCAAATTAATTTCAAAATAGGTGGACATCACTAATCACATTGATGTATTATTAAGATGTTCCTCACAGAGATGTATGCAGTGAGGGTGATCCAGTGATTAGTGAAGGATAGTTTGGACTCGGCCAGTGTTCCCCACGCCTGTGGGGGTGATTCCTGATCTTATCCGCATTGATATGCTGGCTTGAAGTATTCCCCACAGGTGTGGGGGCAATCCTGAAAAAGGTATTAATAAAGAAAAACTGACTTAAAAAAATTCAAGCAATAATGGTTCAGACGATAAATGAATACGCTTGCAGAAAGATTAAAGCAACAATGACTGTTAGACTCAAGAAACTATTCTTGAAACGAAAAGGGAGATGACAAAATGAAAATTTCTAGGCAAGCAGCGGCTTTATGGGCCAAGAAGCGTTCAGAAGATGGGCAA
Source organism: Levilactobacillus cerevisiae (assembly GCF_003946245.1). Lineage (GTDB taxonomy): Bacteria > Bacillota > Bacilli > Lactobacillales > Lactobacillaceae > Levilactobacillus > Levilactobacillus cerevisiae. Next base: position 57,201 of record NZ_RHNN01000024.1, on the reverse strand, counting down.
CAGGAGTGGTTGCCACTAATTGCCCATCTGGTAGATACCCAGAATGTTATCAATTATCTTTTCTATCACTGGTTAAGCCCAGGTCAGCGAGAACTGCTACAGGGAACCTTAACCGAGGAAGAGACGCAGCGCTTGGTCAAATTCATCGGATTCATTCACGATGGCGGCAAAGCAACTGCGGCGTTTCAAGCCAAGGAGTCCTACAATGGGGATGCCAGCTTGGATGAGTACTTAAGTGCAAGGCTAGCGCATTCGGGATTCATTGATTTTGAAAGCTTGCAGTTGGCATCAGCCAAAGAGTCGCCCCATGCTCTAGCTGGGGAAGCCATCCTTGAGAAATTTGGTGTGCCCGCTTCAATCGGTGCCATCATCGGGGGTCACCATGGCAAGCCAGCTAGTAAAAAGCCAGCTAATCAAATAAAAGTTTATACAGCCAATTTCTACCAAAGCGATAACTTGCCCGAAATTCAAGCGCCGTGGAAGCAGGTACAGAAAGAACTATTTGATTATGGTCTGGCTTCTTCCGGGTATCAGTCGGTGACAGAGATTCCTGACGTCACGCAGCCACAAGCCGTTGTTTTGGAGGGCTTGTTAATCATGGCTGATTGGCTGGCTTCCAGTGAATATTTAGACCAGGATCAGTCGATACCGACGCCACTATTTCCGTTGATTCCCTTAGATCAATCCTGGGAAGATATCAGGCCAGTACATCGATATCAGCAGGCTATGCTTGCCTGGGACACTGACGGTGAGTGGGAGCCACAACGGATAGATTTGACAGATCCTAAACGAGAGCCCTACAGAAAACGTTGGGATTTCCAGCCGCGTCCCGTTCAGCAGGCCATGACTAAGGCCATTGGTGCGACGACAGACCCGGGAATAGTGATTGTCGAGGCACCGATGGGGGTGGGGAAGACTGAAATTGCGCTGCTAGCCGCTGAACAATTGGCCTTTATTACTGGTCGAGATGGGTTATTTATGGGACTCCCGACACAGGCAACGACGAATGCTATGTTTGATCGTGTGGACAAATGGTTGACCTTTCTAGCAAAGTCCCAGGGTGAGAATTTTCAAATCCGGTTGATGCACGGGAAGTCTCAGTTTAATCAGAAATATCAAGCGCTCCCGAATGCAGCGAACATATATGATGAGGATAAATCCGGTGAGGTGGTGGTTAATAGCTGGTTCTCCGGAAAGAAATCGATCCTGACGAAATTCACCGTGGGGACGATTGATAACCTCCTGCTCATGGGCTTGAAACAAAAGCATCTCTTCCTCCGGCACCTCGGATTTAGCGGAAAAGTCGTGGTGATTGATGAGGTTCACGCCTACGACGCATACATGAACCAGTATTTAGACAAAGCCATTGAGTGGTTGGGCGCCTACCATGTGCCCATCATTATCTTATCCGCGACGCTGCCCAAGGACAGACGGCAACAGTTACTGCTGGCCTACTTGAAAGGAAAATATGGGATGACTTATCGGCGCCAGCTTGACGCGCCCAAAGATTGGAAGAACACGGAGACCTATCCGCTACTCAGTCTGCTTGATGGCACGAAAATTAAGCAAGTCACCTCATTCCCTGGTCAAAGTGACCAGCAACCAACTGTGTTACACATAAAACGACTGGATGTCGAGAATGACGCGCTGATCACGCATGTGCTTCACAAGTTGGCGAATGGTGGTGTTGCTGGAATCATTGTCAACACGGTGAAACGCGCTCAGGCTTTAGCCGCGTTAGTTCCTGCAGATATTGATTTAATGATTTTGCATTCAGCCTTTCTCGCAACGGATCGGATAGCCCAAGAAACAAAGCTCCAAGCGGCTATTGGCAAGCATGGCAAACGACCGCACAAATTGATTGTGATTGGGACGCAGGTGTTGGAGCAGTCGCTGGATATTGATTTTGATGTGCTGTATACAGACGTTGCCCCAATGGACTTAATCCTACAACGAGCCGGACGATTACATCGCCACCAGATTGACCGACCCAAAACGTTGCAAGTAGCTCACGTTTTTGTTATGGGGATTGAAGGTCTTAGTACTTACGAGTCGGGCTCCGAAAAAGTTTATGGGAAGTACCTCTTAATGAAGACGGACCACTTCTTGCCAGACAAAATTACCTTGCCGACTGATATTTCGCCCTTAGTGCAAGAAGTCTATGATTCAAAGACGGATGAAGACATTCCTGATATTGCGGCGGCTAAGGCCAAATTTAACAAAGATCTGGATCTTGAAGTAGAGAAGGCAGGCGTTTTTCAAATCGCTGATCCGAAGTTAAGACCCGGGAAGACAATTCACGACTGGCTCGGCCGTGATCTGGGTAACGTTGACCAGAATGAGCAGAAGGCGGGTGCGGCCGTGCGTGATATTCAGGAAACGGTGGAAGTTATTTTGGTTCAACACACTGGTGACGGCAACTTTCTCTTGGACGGCCGGCCCCTGAGTAAGGTGAAACCAAAGGAAATTGCTCAGCAGATCATTCGCATTCCGGCAGCGGTGACCCCACCATATGAAATTGACCAAGTCATTAAAAAGCTGGAGACTTTGACCGGTCGCTACTTCTTGGACTGGCAAAATAGTGTTTGGTTGAAGGGGGCATTAGCATTGCCACTAGATGAAAATGATGCCGTGAATTTCGCTGGTTGGCAGCTCACGTATGATGCAAAGCTAGGGCTTAAATATGTAAAGGAGGGTGATAATGGTGGACGATAAGAAGTTTAATTTGACGACTGATCCTTGGATTAAAGTGTTTTCGATTGAGAAGAATCAGGAAGAAACAGTTTCTTTGATCGACTTATTTAAAAATGCACCACATTATCGGCAATTGGCTGGAGATATGCGTAGTCAGGACATGGCAATACTGCGATTATTGTTGGCAATCTTGACGACGGTTTATTCACGGGTGGACGCAACGGGGAAGTCGTATCCATGGCTGGAACCCAATGCCGATTCTGCAGAGCCGATAAAGGTTGATCAGGATATCTATGCCGAGGATGGTCAGGACACCCTGTTTGAAACCTGGGACCAGTTATATCAAGCCAAAGGATTTTCACAAACAGTGACCGATTATTTGGCAGAACATGCACAAGACTTTGCGTTCTTTGGTGAACGGCCCTTCTATCAAGCGACGGCTGAAGACTACGATGCGCTGGTCCCACAGAATAAGCGGGTGGCGGCTGGCAAAGGTCAGGTCTTGGTTAAGCAGATGAACCGGCGCGTGTCAGAGAGTGGCAACTCGCCAGCTATTTTCGCTCCCAAGGCGGGTGAAGCTAAGAATGAGGTTGCTCTGACGGAATTAATTCGTTGGGTAATCACCTACCAAAACTTTACTGGTGTGACGGATAAAACGAAAGTCGTGACTGAGGAAAAATTTTCTAACTCAGCTGGCTGGATCTATCGAATTAGTCCCGTGTTTGTAGAAGGAACCACGCTCTTTGACACGTTGATGCTGAATTTGGTGCTGGTTGATACGCGTAAAGATGAGACCGAGTGCACGCTTCAGAAGCCAGTTTGGGAGGCCAAATCGGTTCGGGCTTACGTGAACGAACGGACGGCCCAGCTCCTTCCAGATAATTTAGCAGAATTGTACACAGCTTGGTCTCGCATCTTACACATAGAATGGCAGGATGGCCATCCTCAGATTTTCAGTGCGGGGATTCCCATGTTTGACTATGAAAATGCGTTTCTTGAGCCAATGACGACCTGGCGATTCGATAAAAAAACCAGTAAGTATCGGCCAGCGGTCAAAGGACTGCGTTCACTGGGTATCGCTATGTGGCGCAATTTTGGGCAGTACGTCAAGGTTCATAAGGATGATGAGATGCATGAACCGGGTATCGTCATTTGGTTACGGGCATTGAAAGAACGGGAATTGATTTCGCAAGACGCCCCGTTACTTTTGAATTCGATTGCCTTGATTAGTGATGGCAATGCGACATCACAGTCACCAGCGGTAGAGGTCGGGGATGACATGCAACTACAGGCGGATGTGTTATTTGATGAGGATCTTGCAGAGCGCTGGCCAGAACGGATTGAAGATGCAATTGCGGTTACGCAGACCATTGGAACTGACTTTTATCACTTTGCGAGTGATCTCGGGACGATTCGTAATTTGGACGTCAGACCCTTTGCTAGTGGCATGAGTGCCCAGTTCTACGAGCAACTGAATGAGCCCTTCAAAGCATGGTTAGCGGACTTGAAGCCAACTGAAGATCGTGATCAAAAGATTATTCTGTGGAAATCCAAACTAGAAAAGATTGTTGTGGCGGCCGTGGACGACGTGATGGCGGCGAGTTCACCACGAGACGTCAAGGGAATTGCAACAGAAAAGCACGGGCCACTGAATATTTTCACAGCGAAGAACCATCTGATGTATAACGTTAGAAAACATCTTGAACTGAAAAAGGAGTGATGAGGGCCTATGTCAAATGAACTAAGAACCGCTACCAGTCGGATTATTCTGGCACTTTACCGCGATGGCCATCCAGATAAGGCCATGCTCGCGGGTCTAAGAAATGCGCCAACGATTACCAGTCAGCGTGCCCAAACAGTTTGGCCTCTGATCATGGGAAATTTAGACGAACGTCAACTTTCTCATAGTGAGGATGGCACGCCATCGCCAGAAGAAGTTGCTGTATACACGGCAATCCGCTTTTATGCTATTTATCAACAGGGAAGTGATGGGGCGCAAGTCTATGCCTCGGCTTGGGATAAAGGGGCTAAAGGCGTGACTTTGTTTGGTGCTCTAGGAAATCTTCGGGGAAACGAAGACCTTCGGATTGCCACGGACCGCAGAGTGCAACCGCTCTTAGCGACGACTAACGTGGCCGGCGTAATCAATGGGCTCACCCATTTAGTTAGCATTTTGAAAGCAAACAGTGGGTTGCAGAAAATTGATTTTGCTGCTTTAGCCCAGGATTTGTATTGGTTACAGGGTAGTTATGAGCAAGCAAGCCGCATCCGGTTACGCTGGGGCCAACAATATTTCTCAGTGAAGCAAGCAGATACGCAAACAGAAGGAGAGAAAAACTAATGACTGAAAACTTATACGTTGACTTAAGTGTGTTACAGACGGTTCCATCCTCAAACATTAACCGTGACGATACTGGCGCTCCCAAGACCGCCCTTTACGGTGGGGTCTCCCGCGCCCGAGTTTCTTCTCAGAGTTGGAAAAAAGCTGTTCGGGACGTGTTCAAACAGGACAATGTTTCAGCAGCGGGAACACGAACGAAAACGGCCGCAACCTTGTTGGCTAAGGAATTGCAGGCGCGCGATTCTTCTTTAGATGACGACGCAGCCATGGCCAAAGCAACTGAAGTTTTTACATCTGCGGGGGTCAAGCTAAATAAAGACCATGAAACTGGCGCATTGCTTCTGGTCAGCCGGGGACAAATTGCTAAGTTAGCTCAGTATGCGCTCGACAATGAAGAACTGGATAAAAAAGAAGTTAAGAAAGTTTTGAAGGGGGACCAATCCCTTGATTTGGCACTGTTTGGCCGGATGGTTGCGGATAATCCTGAATTAAATGTGGACGCCTCGGCTCAGGTGGCTCACGCTGTGTCAACCCACGAAGTTGTACCAGAGTACGACTACTTTACCGCTCTGGACGACGAACAAGGAAATGAGACTACCGGGGCAGCAATGTTGGGGACTATCGACTTTAACTCCGCCACGCTTTACCGTTACGCCAATGTAAATATGAATGAACTGGCGCATAACTTAAACGCAACGGATGCCGTTAAGGGTGCAACTGATTTCATCAAGGATTTCTTACTCTCAATGCCTACTGGTAAGCAAAATACGTTTGCCAATAAGACGTTGCCTAGCTATGTGATGGTCACGATTCGGACAGACACGCCGGTTAACTTGGTTTCGGCTTTTGAAAATCCCGTCACCTCAAAGAATGGGTACGTTGAACCATCCATTGATCGACTTGAGACCGAATATGCGCGGACACAGGAATATGTCGATCAACCCGTGATTAATCTTGTGTTGGGTAAGGCAGATTCGACGATTGGTGAGAACGTGGCTAATTTGTCAGAACTCCTGACAAAGGTCACGGAGGCGTTAGCAAAGGCGGTTCAGGATGAAAACACTAACGATTAAATTAACCGCACCGCTCCAGTCTTATGGGAACGAGGCTTCATTTGCCCGGCGGACGACTAATAATTATCCAACCAAAAGTGCTGTCATCGGTATGGTAGCGGCTGCTTTGGGCTATCGGCGAACTGACACGCGTATTCGAGACCTGAACGCACTCAAGTTTGCTGTCCGGATTGATCAAGTGGGCCGTTCTTTAACGGATTTCCAGACTGTTGAGTGGAAGCAAGGAACGCGTAAGATTACGTACCGGGACTATATTCAGGATGCCATTTTTGTTGTCGCGTTGAGCAGTACGGACGAGTCTTTGATTGACGACATTAGCTTTGCGCTCAGGCACCCTAAATTCCAGCTGTTTTTAGGCAGACGTGCTAATGTCCCCGCGGGTCCCCTGCAGACGCAAATTTTTACAGAGGAGACCCCCGTTGCGGTACTCCAACATTTGAGCTGGCAGGCGGCACCTTGGTACCAGCATAAACAGCATCCGACAAAGTTGGCAATCATTGCCGATGCTGAGTTGATTGCTGATCAGCAGGAGGCGTTAGTCAAGGATCGCGTAGAATCCTTTGATCAACGGGATCGGCGGTACAGTTTCCGGGCGATTTCAAAAACTCAGGTGGCAGTCGCTAATCTTAAAACAGAGAGTGCCGATTTAGATACGTTCCATGACATCATGGCGGCCCTCGGAAAGGAGTAAGTATGTACTTATCAAGAGTAGAAATTGATACGAATAACCGTGCCAAGACCAAAGATTTGACGCACCTTGGTGCCTACCATAACTGGGTTGAACAAAGTTTTCCTGCAGAAATTGAAGCGGGAAAACGTGACCGTCATCTATGGCGTATTGATCAATTGGGTGGTAAGCGGTACCTGCTCGTTTTGAGCGAGGAACAGCCCGTTGGGGAGAAACTGGCGACGTACGGTGTAGCGGGAACCGTCATGACCAAGTCGTATGATGGCCTCTTGGACACTCTTCGCGAAGGCCAAGTGGTGCGCTTTCGTTTGACGGCTAATCCTACGCACACGATTACTAAACCGGGTGCGCGGCAAGGTCGCGTCATGCCCCATATTACGATTGAACGGCAACGGCAGTGGCTGGTTGACCGGGCAGAGAAGTCTGGTTTCCAACTGATCCAACAGACGGCTGTTGAAACGCCGAACGATGAGGCAACCTGGGCATTTGATATCGTTGGTCGCGAGTGGCCAGTGCTACATCGCAAAGCTGGACGAGGCGTGCGGCTGAGTCGGGTCACCTTTGAAGGCCTGCTACGAATCAGTGATGTGGCGGTATTTAAACAGACCTTAACGCAAGGAATTGGCCGTGAAAAGGCCTTTGGCATGGGCTTGATGACGGTGATTCCGGAGGCGTAACAATGGTAAAAAAGCAAGAATGAATGTGGGACTGTCTGTATACCTGCAGACGTGCTGTGCGTTCTCATGTTAAGGCCCGGTGTGGATGAGACCCACCAGGTGATGGAGCTGATTGGTGTTTCCGGGCTTGGCGTTGTCTAGGTTGGTGAACGAGGTGTGTAGCAGATGCATCATACTCATCCAACGACAAATCAGTCAAATGAACAGACTGGTCAGCCGTTGGATGAGTATAAATTTCTGGATAACCACAAACTGAAAACTGTCTTGAATGACTACGACGTGGAAATTTTTCATCCACATAATGCGTTATCGAATGCTGAAGCTACATTTGAACTGACGAGCGAGTTAAAGGAAACGGTATTTTTGGAAAACTAGAATCCGGTGTGACAGCATTACTTTAGTGTATTCCCCATAGGTGTGGGGGTGATCCCATGGCCGCGGGTATGCAGATAGTTCCGCGTTCGTATTCCCCACAGGTGTGGGGGTGATTCTTTTTCTATAATCGAGTGCCGGGAAAAATGCAATGCACAAAAGGTCCGCCTCAAAAATCCGAGGCGGACCTTTTGTCTAACAAAATAAATGTGAACCTACGCTTAACCCCACAAAAAATGTTCCATATCCCGAACAACTTCCGGATTTCGCCGCGGCAGGGCGTTGTGCGATGCCAGATCTCCGGTCAATTCAACTTCCTTGAATGACTTCGACCGGCCCCAGAAGAGGTACCGTAGTGACTTGGCTGAGGACACTGAGATGGTCCCGTCGGTATCCGTTCCGTTGTCGAGGTTTCCGTAGAGACTGAGAACCCGAATCTGGTTCAGCGGAATCGTCTTGCGATTATTTACTAACTTTTGATATTCCGGCGTGAACTCACTGGGACGGCCATTGGTGGCATTAGTTGTGGTCACCGTCCACGGGAACATGACGATGTTACCCAACATTGCCGGCGCAATTGCCACATACTTCTGCAGCTGCGGCAATTGTTTCCGCTGGCCGAAAGTCGTTTCGTAAGCCATGATATCCGTGTTGCCCATCGAGTGGCCAACGTAATTAAATTTCGTGATGCCATATCGGCGCTGGAGCTTCTTAATGACGTGTTTGAGCCAACGTGCATCCTGCTGGTAGTTCCGGTTGCGGTTGTTCTTGAAGACAATCTGAACTTCCGGATGACGGTCGCTCTTGTTCCAGGTACCGCTAAAGCTGACGTGACCATCCCAGCCAACCGTCGCCAGCAGCGTGCGCGTGGCGTAACCATCTGCCTGGGCACTGTCAATTAGGTTGTTGGTCGACCCGGCATTGCCAGTGAACCCGTGCATGAACAGGGTAGGTGTGGCGTAACCGGTGACGCGCTTCTTTGCTGTCTGCTTGGTCTTCTTAACTGCTTTCTTCGTAGCCGAGCTGACCTTACTCTGATCCAATTCGGTTACCTTTTGTGTTTTGACGCGGGTTTGCGCACTGGATTTTTGACTATCCACCACGGCAGACCCAGCCAAGACAATACTTAATGCTAGTAGGGTTCCCCAACCCCATTTCAAGAGTTTCCGCATAACGATCTCCCCCTCCTGATACTGCTTATGGTACACGACGTTCTTTGCGGGAACCAACCAAGCGTATCAGATAAATGGGTTACCGTGCAAACCGTTGTGGCACGAAAAAAGGAAACCTTAAGAAACAGGTTTCCTTTCGTTGAAGCAGATAGTTAGTCTTCGCTAGTTGCGTCTTCATCCTTGTTTGCACGCTTTTGGGCATTGAGGTAGAAAATCCAGGCAACGGCACCGAAGAAGATTGGTCCGATGATCGTCCAGAAGGCGGTCATGTAGTCGTGTTCCAGAATTGGTTGGAGACACGTGAAGCCAATCCCACCGACCAGGATAACTAAGACGACGGTGACAATTACATTGGTCCACAGCCGACTCTTGAAAATTTCAAATGGCCGTTCCAAATCAGTCCGGCGTTTGAAGAATGGGAAGGCCCCAATTAAGAACAGGTAAGGGAATGACGTGGAAACGTTCCCCATATCCGTCAAAATCAGGTAAAATTCGTTGGCTGCGTTGCCCCCAAAGGCAACCAGGAAGATGAACACGGCAACGACAATGGCTTGTACCCACATCGCGTAACCGGGCATACCGGCCTTGTTCAATTTGGTCATCTTGGCTGGCCACAGTTTTGGTGAAGACCCGACGATGAAGGACTTCAATGGCGAGTAGACCAGAACGAAGAAGGAACCCAGGTAGGCCATGAACATGCTTAACCCGGTCAGCCGCGCTAACACGTGGCCCATCGTGACTGAGGCAGCGGCGGTGAGGCCCATTGCCTTACCCAAGACTAACCCCAAATTATTCATCAATACGTAAGTAATATTTCCCAAGTTAACTTGACTCTTACCCAGGACATCCGTCCAGTTAGTGCTGATCCCCCAGAGGAAAATCGACAGGGAATACATGATCGTAATGGCAATCGTCGAAATGATCAGGCCTTTCGGGAAGGTCTTTTCTGGCTTGTCCATACTATCGGTGATACCCCCCATGGATTCCATCCCGGCGTAGGCGAAGACCGCGTACGTCACGAAGGAGAGCAGCGCCATTGGTGACGAGAACTGTGGATTGGGTGAAGCCACGAAACTATGAATACCGTGGATGGGTTCGGCCAACTGACCGTGATTTAAAATGACAATCACAATGCTGGCAACGAAGAACACCCCGGTCAAGATCATCACGAAGATCCCACCTAAGGAGGAAATCTTGGCGATGGAACTGACCCCACGACTGGCGAAGAAGGTGACGGCGAGAATCCAGAAGATCCCCAGTAACCCAATCGTTTGCGTTGAGCTCAAGCCTAAGAATGACCAGGTTTGTGTTTGGTCAGAGCCAGAGATCAGCGTGGAAAGGGGAATCCAAACCTTGGTTGAGGTCGACAGCATCCAGATGATCCAGGATGACAACCAGATGAAGGTTCCAATGAAGGCCCATTTTTCACCGATTGAACCGGCCAACCAGGAGTAAATTCCACCCTTGGCTTCCTTGAAGGAGGAACCGTATTCTGCGAGCATCAAAGCGCTAGGTAGAAAGAATAATAGCGCTGCCAAAATGTACCAGATGATACTTGCATAACCCATTTGATCATAAGCGACCGTCGTATTGGCAAAACCATAGATGGCCGTAAAGATCATTAAGATGAGGCTCGAGAGCCCAATCTTCTTTTGCTTATCCATTTTTAATATCTCCCATATTATGTGGTAAGGACTAGCCCCACACTAGCATTACCGTAATTATAAATTGAGGTCCTGGTGGTAATTCAGGGGCCCCAAGTCGGTTGCCTTGGTAATCAAGGCCGCTGCGAGCTCCCGGTAACGTCGAATTCCCAATGCGGCGTTACTGTTTGCCTGTTGCGTTAAGTAATGACTCAGTTCGATGCCAGACAGGCGTTGGCCCGTTGCATCTGTTGCTTGGACGGATTGTTTAAAGGCAATCCGCAACTCCTTTTGCACGGCGCTCACCGTTGGCCAGGCGTCGTGGTAGTGCGCGTCTAGCAGGACACTGACCAATTTGTAAACCCAATAGGCGGATTCACCGTCGTAGGTCTCTGCGCCCAAATGGTAGGCAGCAGGCGTGTCGTCAATCCCCGCGTAGAATGGGACGTAGACGCTTTGCGCGGCAACGCCCATGGCCAACCACTGAATGCCAGCAAGGGCTGGTTCCATGGCGGGACGCAACTGTAAAACGTGTGATTCCTGCGTCTTGGCTAAACTGATTGGCCGGAACAAGGTCTTCTGGTCGTTCGTCCCAGCACCGACCGGATCGTACGGTGTGCCTTCGTAATGACTACTGAGGTAGCCCTGGGCATCATCAATGGCCAGCAGGTGATCGGCGTACTGAATAAAAGGTAAATCAAATGATTGCGGTTCCTGATGCACCTGCGGGGTGAAACGGTGTTGACCGTACCAGACCCGCGGGGTGTTGTAGTACAAATCCGATTGATCCTGGGTACCAAAGATGTCGCGCCAGATGAAACGGTCACTGTGCGGATTCAAATGATTTTCCGTCACGAATGCTTGCAGATTACGAGCAAACAAGAAATTGGCGCTATCGTGAAAATCAATGGCTTGAATGGCCATTTGGTTGGCCACCACGGCGTAACCGTTGGCCGGAATTCGTTGCGCGACCCAGTAATGGCCGGCGCCCGTTTCCAGGTACCAAGCTTCATGTTGGTCAGCAAACAAAATCCCGTTGGACTCACTGGTTCCGTACGTTTCAACCAATTGGCCTAGGCGCTGGACACCTTCACGCGCCGTTTTGACGTAGGGCAGGACCACAGTCACCATGGCTTCTTCACCAATACCGTCCTTGACCAACGGATCAGCGCCGAGCACCCGTTCGTTGGAATAGGTACTTTCCGTAGCGCTCATCGCAACACCGTACGCGTTAATGCCATCCTCTTCAAACAGGCCAAACTTATCCGTCCATTCAGGCGTGGCCGTGTACTTCGCTGCCGTTTGGGGTAAAGGCATGGTAAAGCCGTTATCCGTGCTGGTAAATTGTTGGGGCGTTGACGCCGTTTTTGCCTGGTGCACGACAAAATGCTTGGGCCACGCCGCCTTGGCATCTTCGTTACGACCAATCATCACCGACCCATCCACAGTGGCCTGCGGACCAATCAAAATACTGGTACAAGCGGAATAATTCAATGGGGAGTCTCCTTTCCAAATTTAGGTTGCAGGTACAGTCTTCATTTTAGCATGTTTATTTTTGGTACGATTAATTTCGGGGTGTTTTTAATTATTTTATTTATAACTCTCATAAAAATAATTATTTATGCAGAAAGTTTGCCAGTCATTTGGGCCTTTGACCGTTCGTTCACTCGTTAAAGCCCATATTCTCGCTGGTCAACAGCCCGTGGATGTGGTTAAATAATGAAAACGACATTCCCGTGAGAGGAGTTAAAAATGAGAAATACATTAGAAAATAGGCGTGAATTGGGGAAACACCTGTTGATTTTAATCGGGTCCGCAATCATTACCGCGATTGCCCTGAACGAGTTTCTGGTACCAGGGAAAATCTTTAGTGCCGGAATCAACGGGATTTCTCAGATTATCTCGACGCTCTTAGAAATGGGGGGCATCCAGGTGAGCACTGGGTGGTTCATCTTACTGTTCAACATCCCCATTGGGCTACTGGGCTGGTTTAAGGTCGGCCGAAGCTTTACCATTTATTCAATCGCCGTGGCCGTCCTGACGTCGCTACTGGCCATCGTGGTCCCCGTGAATAACATCTCCAACAACTCGCTACTGGCGGCCTTGTTTGGGGGTATCTTGACCGGAGTCGGCGTGGCATACCCCTTGAAGAACGGCTTTTCCACCGGTGGGATGGATATCATCGCCGTGGTGCTAGAAAAGACGACTGGCCGGACGATTGGGACGTTGATGATGATGATCAACTTCAGTATCGTGATTCTGGCAGGCTTCCTGTTTGGCTGGGAGAGTGCGCTCTACACCATTATTTCCATCTATGCCATGTCACGGGTCGTGGACAGTATCCACACGCGACACCAAAAACTGACAGCCTTTATTGTGACGACGCAACAGGACGTGGTGATCGACGAGCTAAACAAGACCTTGATTCGGGGGATTACGGTGATTCCGTCCTTTGGCGCGTACACCCGCAAAGATGGTGCCGTGTTGATGACAGTTATTTCGCGGTATGAACTTTATGCATTGGAGCACGCCGTTAAGGATGTCGATCCCAACGCCTTCGTTAACCTGGTCAACACTGTCGATATCGAAGGGAATTTCTATAATGAGACGGAGCAGTTGAAGTTAAAGCAAGATTCACAAACAAAATGAGGTAACCGACTGGCAAAACCCACCAATTAATTGGGTGAACTTCCGAACCAAATTTTGACAGGTAAAAAACTGAGAGCATTGCCCTGTAGAGGACGAACCGGTATAATGTCTATATCTACTAACAGAAGGGAACGAGATTAATGCCAATTGTTAACATCGATTTAATCGCTGGCCGTTCACAGGATCAATTGAAGGCCCTAGTGCAAGACGTGACCACTGCTGTCACCAAGAACACCGGTGCACCAGCAGAACACGTCCACGTCATTTTACGCGAAATGCAACCTAACCGTTACGGTGTGGCTGGCGTTTTAAAGAGTGACGAAAAGTAGTCAATATTTGTGAAAACTTATAAACCGCCACCAACTCGGATATACCGGTATTGGTGGCGGTTTCATTTATAAAAACGTTTGGCTAAACCGTTCCTTTTCGGTATACTAGTAACAAGTGCGACATCACGGCAAAAATTAGGCCGTCGCTAACGAACGAATGAATGGAGAGTTGAACGATGAGTGATCAACAATACATGATGGCAATTGACGAAGGGACGACGAGTACCCGGGCTATTTTATTCGACCGAGACGGCCAAATTGCGGGACAGGCACAGCGTGAATTTCACCAGTACTTCCCGCAACCAGGTTGGGTCGAACATGACGCCAACGAAATTTGGAATGCGGTCCAATCCGTTATTTCTGACGCCTTAATTGATTCAGATGTCCAACCATACAAGGTTCGAGGCATCGGGATTACCAATCAACGGGAAACCGCGATTATCTGGGACAAGAAGACCGGCGAACCGATTTACCATGCCGTCGTTTGGCAATCGAAACAAACCAGCGAAATTGCCGATCAATTGAAAGATGACGGTTATTCCGAGGCCATTCATGAAAAAACGGGTCTGGTGATTGACTCCTACTTCTCTGCAACCAAGATTCGTTGGATTTTAGACCACGTTGAAGGGGCTCAACAACGCGCTGAACGCGGTGAATTGCTCTTTGGGACCATTGACACCTGGATTCTGTGGAAGCTGACTGGCGGCCGCGTACACGCGACTGATTACACCAACGCTAGCCGGACCATGCTGTACAACATTCATGACCTTGCCTGGGATAAAGAAATCCTCAGCTGGTTGAACATTCCCGAATCTCTCTTGCCAGAGGTTCGGTCATCTTCTGAAATCTACGGTTACACCGCCGGGTACACCTTTAGCGGGGTTCAAGTACCAATTGCCGGAATCGCCGGGGACCAACAGGCCGCTTTATTTGGTCAGACGGCCTTTGACAAAGGGATGATCAAGAACACGTACGGGACTGGGGCCTTCATCGTCATGAACACCGGTGAGGAACCTACGTTATCCCACAATGGGTTGTTGACCACGATTGCTTACGGGCTCAACGGCAAGGTGACTTACGCGCTGGAAGGCTCAATCTTCGTTGCCGGTTCCGCCATTCAGTGGCTCCGTGATGGGATGCGTTTCTTTGACAACGCCAGTGAATCTGAGAAGATGGCGGTTGATGCGCAGACCACTGGGGATGTTTACGTGGTACCGGCCTTCACTGGTTTGGGTGCGCCTTACTGGAACCAGGAAACGCGAGGAGCTGTGTTTGGGCTGACCCGGGGGACTACCCGGGAACAATTTGTGCGGGCAACGGTTGAGGCCATTGCTTACCAGACTCGCGACGTCGTGGACACCATGACCAAGGAAACCGGGCTTCACTTGCAATCCTTGAGCGTCGATGGTGGTGCGGCCAACAACAACTTCTTGATGCAGTTCCAGGCCGACATTTTAGATACGCCAATCAAACGGGCAGCTATCAACGAAACGACTGCTCTGGGTGCGGCTTACCTGGCTGGTTTGGCCGTTGGTTTCTGGCCAGACATGGATACGATTCGGGCGATGCACAAGTCGCGTGACGAATTCGTGCCGCAGATGGCTGAGGAAAAACGGATCCACTGTTATAATGGTTGGCAGGCTGCAATTAATGCAACCCAGGCCTTCCATCAAGAGTAGAACAAATTATTAGCAAACGGCTCACCTGTAGATGGGTGGGCCGTTTTTGGCGAAATGGCAGCGAATTTGTCGCTAAGGTGTCAGGTTTAACGTTAAAGGAGGAATCAGTGATGGCAGTTTTCACGGATGCGCAGAAGGTTCAGATTCTCAGTGATTTGGTAGCGATTCACACGGTCAATGATCACGAGGTCGCTGTGGCCACGTACCTGCAACAGGTCTTGCGTGAGCACGACATTCAGGCGAAGCTCGTGCCCCTGAGTGATCAGCGGACAAACTTGGTTGCTGAAATTGGGAGCGGTTCACCCGTCCTGGGTGTGTCCGGTCACATGGACGTTGTCTCACCCGGTGACCTCAGTCAATGGCAAAGTGACCCATTTACCTTAACCGAACGTGACGGTCGGCTGTACGGGCGTGGCGCGGCTGATATGAAATCTGGCTTGGCCGCCCTGGTGATTGCCCTGATTGAACTCCACGCGAACGGGCAACCCAAGCAGGGGCGGATTCGGCTGATGGCCACGGTGGGCGAAGAGGTCGGTGAATATGGATCGCAGGCGTTTTATGAGCAGGGCGCCATGGATGACGTGGATGCCTTGCTAATTGGCGAACCCACCGGCTATAATTTATTCTCGTCTCACAAGGGCTCAATGGACATTCGGCTGATGTCCAAAGGCTTAGCTGCGCACAGTTCCATGCCAGAACTGGGCGCGAACGCCATTGATCCGCTGTTACAGGTGTTGACGCAGGCTAACCGGACCTTCCGCGGGGCTGATCGAGAAAATGCCTTATTGGGTAAACTGGCCTTCAACACCACGATTTTTAATGGTGGTAACCAGGTCAATTCCATTCCAGAGGCGGCGACGGCCGAAATGAACGTGCGGACGATTCCAGAATTCAACAATGCCGAGGTGCGGACGACGCTGCAACATCTGATTGACCAGCAAAACGCGCACGGTGCCCAGGTGGGCATGGACATCTACATGGACCAATTCCCGGTTGAGGAACCCCAGGACAACCCCCTGAGTAATCTCGCGGCAAAATTAGGGGAGCCATTCGCTGGTGAACCGATTCCAAAACTGCCGTTACCCGCCGTTACCGATGCGTCGAATCTACTGAAGGACAAGGGCAACCAGTTCCCGTTCATCGTCTTCGGTCCCGGCAGCAACACGGCCCATCAGGTGGACGAGTACGTCGATCGTCAAATGTTCCTGGACTTTACGACGCTGTATCAACAGTTACTACCAGCGTATTTTGATGTTAAATAGCTAAGGATGGAAGTTCCAAAAAACTAAAATGGCCCAGGGAGTAAATTCATAAAACTGGTGGTAAATTGCCACCTGCGGCTGCCAGAGATTCCGCCTGCTATGGGGACCGCCTGCGGCCTGTGGAGCGGTCCTCCGGCTCGGTTTAAAGCCTGTCCAAAAACGACAGTCTCCAAACGCGTCCCACGACGTAACCTGAGCAGACCGTTCAGCTAACGTCGTCGACACAGCTGCCTCCACCTCTGTCCTCCTCCGGTTATGATTGTTTTTTCAATATGACATTGATGTGAACAACGCTCGATTGACAGCGTTTGTCCACGGTTATTGGATACTGTCTATGTAGGCGCGAGTGAGCCAAATTTAGGCTCAGCCGTGGGATTTTCCATGTGCTCTTCTTGGAAAATGGCGACTTTGAAACGCGGGCTCGGCGGTTCAAAGCGAGCAGGTAGACCGCTTCTCAGGCTACCCGCGTCCTGCCCACAGCGTTCCGGCCTAAATTTGGCGAACGGTAAGCCGGCAGGTTTAGACAATGTTGCCTTAAAATTGTTAACAAAAAAGGCATCATCCCACAATCGGGGTGATGCCTTTAATCATTTATTCAGCGAGCTGTAAGTAGTCTTGCAAGTAAGTGGCCAGGCCATCATGGTCGTTGTCCAAGGTAGTGACATCTTGGGCCAAACCTTTGATGGTTGGCGTGGCGTTTTGCATCGCGACACCCCAACCGGCATAATCAATCATGGCCGAATCGTTGTGTTCATCGCCAAATGCAATGATGTTTTTGCGTTCCACGTGGTATTGGTGGGCCAAAAAGTCTACCCCGGTTGCCTTTTGAACGCCCTTAACGCCGAGTTCAACGACGGCGTTGGGACCACCCCAAGGGGCTGCATCCACTTCGTTGCTAAAGTTATGTTGCAGGTAGCTCAGCAGGTGTTCTTGGTGGCTACGGTCAACCGCCACGGTTAGGCTCGTCGGGTTTTCCGTCAGGGTCTTCTGATTCAAAATTTGATTTGATTGCAACACAGAAGGGAAGAAGCCGACCTCTACCGGTTGGTCACGAACCGCCAGGAAGAGATTCTTACCCTCGGCAGCAATCATGTTGATTCCCAGTTCTTCACGGTGAGCCAATAGGTCAAAGGCAACTTCCTTGTTAAAGGTATATTGATATTCATCATGCCACTGTTGGTGGGGGATGTGACCCAGACTGCCGTTAAAATTGATCATGGGGCCATCCAGGTGTAACTCGTCATAAAAGTTGGCAGAGATCCGGTTGGGGCGACCCGTCACGATGCTCACGATGTGGCCAGCTTCACGGGCCTGTGTCAGGACCCGTTTGGTTTTCACAGAGATTTGTGCATCTGCATTCAGTGTGGTGCCATCCAAATCAATGGCAATTAATTTTCTTTCCAAAGAGAAACACCTCGCAATTTCGTTGGTTGATTGGATTCGATTTCAAAATAAACTAGCTGTTTCAATCTAACACAAATTTCTGAAAATAGCGACCAATTCACTTTCAGGTGGGTAGTCCTGAAGCGGAGAAACAGGTATAATAAAAAAGAAATCGACTTGAAATAGATATCAATGTATATAGCAATCAATTAGTTGTAACTAACAAAATGGAGGAATAACGGTGAACTTACCTGATGATTTTATCACGAAGTACCAGCAGCTTTTAGGCGCGGATGCCGCCGCATTTTTTGCGAGTTTTGACACGCCTAGCCTGAGTGGGTACCGGACGAACCCGGCCCATCATGATTTGCCGACGACCCTCACCGAAGCACCACAGGTTCCCTACGAGCCGTTGGGCCATTTTGGCACGGTGGGTGGACGAACCCTGATGCATCAAAGTGGGGCCGTCTACAGTCAGGAACCGAGTGCAATGTTTGTTGGCGCCACCGCTGCGCCTCAACCGGGTGATAAGGTGCTAGATCTCTGTGCCGCCCCCGGTGGCAAAACGACGCACCTGGCCAGCTATCTCCAGGGAACCGGGCTCTTAGTGACCAATGAGATCAACCGTAAGCGCGTCAAGATTCTTGCGGAAAATGTCGAACGGTTTGGCGTTCAGTCCGCACTCATTTTAAATGAGTCACCGGATCGCCTGAGCCCCGTGTTTCCCGATTACTTTGACAAGGTACTGGTTGATGCGCCGTGTTCTGGTGAGGGCATGTTCCGCAAGGATCCCGCGGCCATGGACTACTGGTCTTTAGATTATGTTCAGGAGTGTGCCACCCGCCAAAGGGAAATTATGATGGAAGCGTTGAAGATGGTGAAGCCTGGCGGACAGTTGATCTATTCTACCTGCACGTTTGCGCCCGAGGAAGACGAACAGATGATGGCCTGGGTCTTGGCGACTTATCCTGAATTTCACTTAGCACCAATCACCAAAGTGGGTGGCGTCGTGGATGCCCGTCCTGACTGGGCTGACGGCAATCCCGAATTGCAGAAGGCGGCTCGCTTGTTCCCACACTTGATGCAGGGTGAAGGCCATTTTGTGGCTAAATTAGTGCGGGATGCCGGGGAAGCAACGCCGATTCACGGTGCAGCTAAAGTGGGGAATCCACTGACTACCGACCAGCGCAAACTGTGGCAAGATTTCGCTAAGCAAGTCTTGGGGCAGAGCCCATATTCAGATTTGGTGACAGTTAAGGACCAATTATTCGCCGTTCCAGCTGGCTTGCCGAACCTGAAAAAGTGTCACGTTTTCCGTCCCGGATTACACTTGGGTACGTTTAAGAAGAACCGCTTCGAACCGGCGTACGCCTTGGCCTTAGCCAGTGATCCACGGGCAGTTCCACAGACGCTGGCCATTACAGACGTCCAGTGGCGTGCCTGGGTTCATGGCGAAACGTTTACCTTGGCTGAGGCCCCAGCGAAGGGCTGGTACCTGTTAACGTGTGCCAGTCAGCCGGTGGGCTTTGGTAAGGTCGTGGGGACAACGGTCAAAAATTTCTTCCCCAAAGGACTCCGCTTCACCGTATACGATAACGAAAAATAAAAAAGTTCCAGTAGATCAAGGCGTTGCTTCGCGGCAACACCATCATCTACTGGAACTTTTTATTTGTTAGTAACAATAAGCCTAAGATTAGGACTATTAAAAATGTCTCATATCTAGTAGGTTAAGCCACGTTGCTGGCAATAAGCTAGCAATTCCGCTGAAAGTAACAGGTGCTTTTCCCGGAGTGCCGCCAAATTGGTACAACCAAGTAACGTCATAATGTCCCGGAGGCCTTCTTGCCAGCTCAGGAGCATTGCTTGCGTGGTGGCTTCATCCGTTTTAATCAGGCTGTGGAGAATTTGACCAGCACTTCCGACGACTTGGGCACCGAGGGCCAAGGCCTTGGCCGCGTCCAACGGTTGCCGGACGCCACCAGTCGCAATCACCTGAAGCTGGGGAACCTGTTGGGCCTCAAAGAGGGACTCAACCGTGCTCTGCCCCCAGCCATCCAGGTAGCTCAGTTCTTTGGCAGGACGGCGGAAGTTCTCAATTTGCACGAAATTCGTACCGCCACGACCGCCGAGATCGACGATTTGCACACCGGCTTCAGCCAATTGCGTCAACGTTTCGTGGGCCATGCCGAAGCCAACTTCCTTGACGATGACGGGGACGTCAAGTGCGGCGACCGTTTCTCCAATGCCCGCGAGCCACTGAAAGGTGCGGTCACCCTCGGGCATGACGATTTCTTGCGCCGAGTTTACGTGGATCTCCAGGGCGTCCGCGGCTAACATGCTGACGGCCGCTTGCGCCTGGGCAACCGTATGACCGGCGCCGATGTTGGCAAAAACGAGGCCATCCGGATTGTTTTCCCGCAATGGGGTGAACGTTTTGACCGTACTTGAATCTTGCAGGGCAATGCTCTGGGATCCGCTCGCCACGGCCATCCCCGTTGCCGCTGCCAGGCGACCCAATTGGGCGTTGACCTGACCGGTGCGCGGACTGCCGCCAGTCATGGCTTCAATCATGAGCGGTACCGGGAGCGTTAGGGAACCTAGCTGTGTCTGCAGGTCCACGTCGGCCCGCGCCATTTCTGGTAAACTCTGGTGAACAAAACGAAGCTGGTCGAACTGACTAGCGGCGATGGGCTGATAAAATTTTTCTGCCAACGAGAGGTGTTCATCTTTACGGTGGGCGTGACGTGAGAGATCCATAAGTGCGTGCTCCTTATTCAATAACGTGGTGGACGTTGAGTTTTAGTGGCTCAATGCCGCGCTCTTCCCATTCGGTTAACAGGTGGGCGAGATCTTTGGCCGCATTAATAATCACGATCCCGCAATCACCGCCACCAGCGCCGGACGATTTCGCCGCACCACCAATGTGGACGGCAATGTCACACATGGTTTTCAGCAAGCTCGTTTCAATCGTCACGTGACTCAGGCAGGCTAAGCGATTCAACAAGTCCCGGTTCACGGCAATCTCATGTTGAATGGCGTCTAAGTTTTGGTCGTGGAACCCGGCAATCATCCGCTGCAGGCACTCGCGGCTTTCCCGGAGGAAGGCGTGATAGTCTTTGCGGCGAGTGGCCTTAAACAGGGCAATCTTGTCGACCAAATGCGAAGTCGATGCGGGCGTCCCGGTCCAGCCAATCATTAAGCGCAACGATTCTGGTGGGGTTAGCAGTTCAATTTGCAAGCCGGGCCAGTCGGTGTCTAAAAGTTGTTCTAAGGACAGTTCCCGACGTGCGGAGGCTAACCAGTCGCGGTCAAAAGCTTGGTAGGCGATCCAGCCCCCATAAACGGAAGCGGCAATGTCACCCAAGGAACCGTTACCCTGCACGTCTAAATGGGCAATGGCTGCCAGTTTGAAGAGGCGGTCCTTGCTCATTTGAATATCGTAGAATTGACAGAGGGCATTGACGGTTGCGACGGTGACGGCGGCGGACGAGCCGAGGCCGTACTTCTTACCGTCGGCGCTGTCCAACTCGCTATTGACGTTTAAGTGGTACATGGCTAAGGGCTTGCCCAGTGCTTGAGCGTACTGCTCGGTCAACCGAATCGCCGAGAGGATGTAATGGAAAGGATTGTCCCGGTTGTCAAAGACCAGCTCGGCCCCCTGACGCTGCCAGTACAGGGAGTTTTCCTGGTACTGCTTGGACGCGATCCGCCCGTAGTCTTGGCTGGGGGTGATGGTGACGGTGACGAACTGATTAAGGGCAACAATAATGGCCGGATAACCAGGTTCCACAACGGCGTACTCGCCAGCAATATAAAGTTTTCCGGGTGCTTGCGCGGAAATCAAAAAAATCAGGTCCCTTCTGTAACAAATGGTTTAATGATTAAGTTTTTAGGTGTAAATGTTATGAACGAAAAAATTATAGGAAAGTAATGCCGGGACCGGGGTGCGCCACAATCACTTGGTCGGCACTGAATTGGCTGGCCAAACGGGTCGTGACGGCACCGAGGTCTTTCTCCTGACAAAAGACTTTCAAATTTGGGCCGGCATCCAGCGTGTAGTAGCAGGCAATGCCACTGGCTCGCAGTGCCTGAACGGTTGCGATGGCGGCCAGGGTCTCCCCATTAAAGTAGCTATAGGGTGGATTGGCGCTCAAGGTGAGGGCGTGCATCCGCATCGCATTGGCTTCTAAAATCTCACCGGTCGTGGTGAAATCCTGGGCCAGGATAGCGGGGGTGATGGCGGCTAAATCCTCTGCCACCACCTGTTTCCAAGCCGGGTAGTAAGGTGAGGTGGTCACGCTGCTTTGCATCCCCTGCGTCGAACTGATCTTTTTGTGATGGGGATCCAGGACTAACGCCACCATGGCGATTGGCCAGGTCACGTCTTCTTGAATTGGGACGGCCACGGAGGAGGCATCATCCGTACCGGCCTGCCATTTGACAAAGCCACCAAAAATAGAGCGGGTAGCGGAACCAGAGCCACGGCGAGCCAGTCGAGACAGCTCGGTGCGAGACTGGTTTAGGCCCGCTGCGCGACTAGCCGCGCCGGCCAGCGCCGCAAAGGCCGATGCCGAGGAGGCGAGGCCAGCCGACGTGGGGACGTGATTCATAGAGGCTACGTGCGCAAAGCGGGTTTCGCCACTTTGTTGCCGGACCAAGTCTAAGACGTGACGGACCTTGACACTCGCAGCAGGGGCAAGACGTTGGTCGTTGATGGCCACGTCGTCACTCGTCAGTGAGTCGTCAAAGCTGACGGTTGTGTCAGTATAAAATTGATCTAACGTCAACGAGAGGCTACTCGTCTGGGGGAGCATCAGCTCAGTGTCCGCCTTGCCCCAGTATTTGACCAAGGCAATGTTGGTGTGCGCTCTTGCGGTGACCGCTGTCATTGGGGTTCCTCCTCAAGGTTAAACGTTTCAATCCAGGTTTTTGTCGCACCAGCCGCCAATAGACTCGCCTCAACGCGGTGGGTCGTGGTCAGGTCTGGGCAAAGTGCAATTAAGCAACCGCCCATCCCGCCACCTGTTAATTTTGCCCCTAAGGCGCCGTTTTGACAAGCCACGTGGGTCAGTTGGTTCAGTTCCTGTGAACTGACACCGAGGCCCCGCAACTGCTGTTGAGCGGCGGACATGATATGACCTAACTGTGTCAAATTGGGGGTTGCTAAGGCAGTCCGTGCTTGGTGGCTGAGAGTGCCCAGCTGCGCAATTTCCGCGTTTGTTTCTTGCGGGAAGGCCATCTTCCGCCGGGCAACGGCGGCGACCGCCTGACCCGTTTGGCCCTTGATGCCGCTATCGGCAATTACCAAGTAGCCCCGCAAGGTAAAGGGAATCTGCAAGGTCTCCTGGTGGGGAACGAACCAAATGGGTACGTCCGAGCTCACCGTAGCGGCATCAATACCGCTGGGGTTGCCATGGGTAATCTTTTCAGCGATGGCGACCGTGGTCAGTAAGCGTTCACGGTTGAGCGGTCGTTGAAAAAATTGGTACATGGCGCGGGTAATTGCCACGGCCACGGCCGCAGACGACCCCATCCCGCGTTCTGCGGGGAGGTCACTAGTAACGGCCATGGTAAAAGGTGTTGACTGGGCGTCGAAGCGATCCAAGAGGGTCGCAATCAGCGCTGCCACGCCCGCCATGTTCTGATTCATTTGAGCGATGGGCCCATCAAAGTAACGACTTGTAATGGTTTGACCGTTTGGCGCCGAAGTCATGACCACTTGTGTTGTTACTGAGGGTAAGGGGAGCGCGATGGCCGGTTGGCCGTACACCACACTGTGATCCCCAATGAGAATAATTTTGGCATTACTTTTACCGATTGCCGTTCTACCCAAGTTATCTCGCTCACTTTCTGCGTCGATTTTTACTTCCAGCAAATATCATACTCTACTGATTGGCCTAGCGCTAGCTTTGACCGCCAAAATCACCAATTCGACGAAAAATTAACCCTTTCTATAGAAAGTTTGCCTGCTAATCCGGGGACTGAACTGATTTGGGTGGGCTGAGGGCAGGTAACAATCACCGGTTCTGCTGCAAGTATTTTGGCCGGTGACACAGTCAGTCGTGGCGTTGACGGCGTAAGTGGTGTATTATAGTGCCAGTTATTATCGCAAATTGTGCAGAAATTGGTGAGCATATTATGGATAAAGACACGGTTTACGCGGTGGTTGATATTGAGACGACCGGAACCAGTGTGACAGATGGCGACCGCATTATCCAGATTGGGTGCGTCTTCGTCCAGCATAATCAAATTATTAATCACTTTGAGACGGACGTGAATCCGCTCAGAGAGATTCCCCAGGCGATTACCCGGTTAACGGGAATCACGAATCGTCGTGTCCGGCACGCACCGCTGTTTGATGACGTGGCGGGGACACTCTACAGTCTGTTGACGAATACGGTCTTTGTGGCCCACAACGTCAATTTTGATTTACCCTTCATCAACGCTGAATTCGACCGGGTGGGTTATCCCGAGCTGACAATTGAGGCGCTGGACACGGTCTCTTTGAGCCAGATTCTTTTGCCGACAGCCGCTAGCTTTCGGCTACGGGATTTGAGTGGTTTATTTAACATTGAGCATGATAATCCACATTCCGCGGACAGCGATGCCAGTGCCACGGCCGAACTATTCATCTTCCTGTTCCGGCGGTTGCGGGCCTTGCCGCAGGTTACGCTGGAACGCATGATCGACCTGCATCCGGATCTACCGCTTCAAACGGCGGCTCTTTTTGACGTGGCCCGGCAGTTAAATACCCGTAATCCCCGGAAATTACCGGATTACCTGTACGTGAAAAATGGGTTGGCGTTGCGGAAACCGGGTGAGAGTCCGGCGACCACGTTGGCAGCGCCCAGCAAATACCCGAAGACCAAGAAGCAAAAACAAAAGCTGATGCCGGATAACCTGGAATGGCGACCGGAACAGGCTAAAATGATGAACTACATTTACAACAACTACGCCGAATCAGAGCGGCACACCGTGAAACAAATGATTGTCGAAGCGCCCACGGGAATTGGGAAGAGTCTTGGCTACATGTTGCCGATGGCCTATCTGGGCCAACAGGGAAAGCCGGTCGTCGTCAGTACAGCCACGACATTGCTGCAAGAACAGCTGCTGGATCAGACGTTACCCCTGTTAAATTCCATCGTGCCATTCCCGGTTCACGCGGTGTTGGTCAAAGGCAGTCGGCACTATTTAGACCTGCAGCGCTTTGCCACGACACTCAAGGTGGCGGAGACATCCAAGCAGACGCAACTGTTGAAGCTCCGTCTACTGGTGTGGTTGACCATGACCACAACAGGTGACTTGGATGAGCTCCACTTGGCGACTTACCGGGCACCTTATTTTCAGGAAATCGTTCATGAAGGCTCCGTGACGGCCGACAATCCATTTTATTCGGATGACTTTTTACGCCGGCGCGATCAGCGGATGGCCCAGGCACAGTTTGTCATTGTCAATCACGCTTACCTGAGTGAACACGCGCTAGATCTGGGGGCACGCTTGCAAAAGCCATACCTGGTGATCGATGAGGCACAACACTTACCGGACAGCACGCTGAAGCAGCGCCGGACGCAGGTGAAATTTGCCCAGTTGATTAACGAACTACACCATGTCGAACGGGATATTGGCCGCGAGACCGGACCGAGCCTGCTATCGCTCTTTGCCGATGATCAGGCGGCGGTGACGGTCCTACAACGGATTTTACAAGCCAGTCAGACCATCGAAACGCAACTGGACGCCTTGGTCAATCAGTTGTTCTTGCGGTTCTTAGCGGCAAAACGGCCGAACAATCATAATCAGATTATTGAAGAATTAATTCCAGCAAAAAATTTGGCTGCCGAATTGAGCAAAGGCGATGCCGTGAGCGTTGCGACCGCCGCCACGGATGATCTGTTGGCGGAACTGAATGCACTGCGACACCGGTTTGACCAACAGAGTGACCGGTTCGCCGCGTCTGAACGGTACTTGTTTGAACAAGTCGATACCCGGATTCACCTCTTTGACAATCAAATGAGCCGCCTCTTAACGATTCTGCAACAGGTCGTTGACCAAGCGCCAGCGAGTCTGTTCTGGTTAACCATCAACCACGTTGGGGACCGGAATAGCCTGCAGCTGGCAAGTGGGTTGTTGGCGACCGAGGGCTTCTTACGTAACCATCTGTACGCGGGCTTCCAACCCGTGCTGCTGACTGGGGGCACACTGTTTTCTTCCGGGCGCTCGCAATATGTCTTGGATCAGTTTGACCTGGACCGCGAACAAACGGCCACGCACCGGATGCGCTCTAGCTTTGATTACGCAACCCAAGCAGAGCTGTTTATCACGGACGCTGGGCCGAACCTGAGTCGAATTGCACCGGCGGACTACGTGACCTATTTGACGGCAACCATTAGTCAGTTGGCGGGGGCGGTCGACAAGCAGACCCTGGTCCTGTTCAATTCACTGACCGTGATCGAACAGGTCTACCAACAGCTGTGTGAACAGCCGGAATTTGCCCAACGCGAAATTTTTGCACAGGGCATTAGTGGCAGTCGAGAACGAATTGCTAAACGCTTTTCAACCAGTCATGGCGCCATCTTGTTAGGTGCAGCTAGTTTCTGGGAGGGCATTGATCTGCCCGCTGAACAGCTGGAACTCTTGATTGTCACCCGGTTGCCATTCGATTCGCCCGACCGCGTCTTTGTGAAGGCCAACTACGCCCGTTTGGAAGCGGCCGGTAAGAACCCCTTTTACAGTGCCGCGCTGCCAGCGGCGACCTTAAAGCTTCGCCAAGGGATTGGCCGGCTGATTCGGACGCCGCATGACCGCGGGGCCATTGTAATCTTGGATCAGCGGTTACTGGAGAAACACTACGGGCAGAGCATTTTGCGTGCGCTACCAGCTGATCTGGAACCAACCACGGGGGATGCCACGGCGATTGCACAAGGTTTAGTTAATTTTTTTGAAAAGAAGCCAGCCGACCCCCAGACACCACCCGAAATCTGATATACTTGGACAAGATTGAAATTTGACAAGGGAGACCGATGGAAAATTGATGAGACAACAGTATCAACGACGCCAGCGACCCCACCATTGGGTGCTGCTGAGCATTCTACTTGTGATTCTGGTCATTCTGATTAGTGTTGCCGTGGTCGTAAATAAAGCGACTAAGCCAATTACCCAGGACCAAGCACGAGCCGAATCCGTCGCCAAAAAATCCGGTCATTTGACCAGTACCAGTAATTTCTACTGGACGAACCTCGACACCACGTATTACACGGTTGCCGGGAAGAATAAAGCCAAGCAGAGCGTTTACGCGATTGTGCCTAAGACGGGAAATAATGTCACGGTCCTCAAGCAAAGCGCTGGTTTGTCGCGGAATACGGTGCTCCAACAAGTGTGGAAGAAGAACCCCAAGAAGGTCTTATCCGCCGCGATGTGCATTTTCAACGGCAAGCCTGCGTGGCAGGTTAGTTATTTGAATAAGGATGGCAAGTTATGTTACATCACCTTCCAGTATTCAAATGGCAAAGTGTTACAACAGATTTCTAACATTTAAAAGTGGCTAGGAGGGATCCCATGCAGTTAGCGAAACGGGCACAGGCGGTTCAACCGTCCGCAACTTTGAAATCGGGGCAACGGGCACAGGAACTGCGTGATGCGGGGGTTGATGTGATCAACCTCAGTGTCGGTCAACCTGATTTTTCAACGCCGGTAGCCGTCAAAGAAGCAGCGGTGACGGCAATTCGGGCGAATCAAGTCGATGGCTACACGGCCACGGCGGGAGTTCTGCCCCTGCGCCAAGCGGTGGCCGACCATTTGTTGGCCACCCAAAAGGTGACGGTGTCAGCGGATCAAGTGGTGATCACCACGGGGGCCAAGATGGCCCTGTATGCGCTCTTCCAAGTGCTACTGAACCTTGGGGATGAAGTGTTACTCCCCGCACCTTACTGGGTCAGCTATAGCGAACAGGTGAAGCTGGCGGGCGGCCTGCCGATTGAAGTGGCACCGACGGCTACCTTAAAGGTCACGCCGGCCCAATTAGAGCAGGCGGTCACGCCGAAAACCAAGGCGATTGTCCTGAACTCACCCCAAAATCCCAGTGGCCTAGTCTATACGAAGGCCGAGCTCCAGGCGATTGGGGACTGGGCGGTTGCCCATGATTTGGTGATCGTTGCGGACGAGATTTATGGCGATTTGATTTACGCTGGACCGAATCCGTCCCCGTCAATGCTGACGTTGGGCGCGGCGGTGGCTAGCCATACGGTCTTGATCAATGGGGTTTCCAAAACCTACGCCATGACCGGTTGGCGGATTGGCTATGCGGTTGGACCGTTGCTAATTGTTAACGCACTGAAGACGGTGTTGTCGCACATGACGGGCAACGCGGCCGCTGTGAGTCAAGCAGCGGCACTGGCGGCGCTAACGGATGATCAAGCACCGGTAGCGACCATGCGTGCGGCTTTTCAGGAGCGGTTAGATACGATTTATCCGTTGCTGACGGCGATTCCAGGCTTCAAACTGACGCACAAGCCACAGGGGGCCTTTTACATGTTCCCTGACGTGAGTGCAGCGGTGAAGCTGAAGGGCTTGCACTCGACGGACGAGCTGGTGGCAGCTATTTTAGACCAGGCCCACGTGGCGTTGGTTACGGGTAAGGCATTTGGCTTGCCCGATCACGTTCGGTTGAGCTATGCGGCGGATTTGCAGTCGCTGGAAACGGCAATGGCTCGGTTAAAAGCGTTTATGGCACCTAACGCGTAGTCACAATCGACTTAATTTGATTTAAAATGACGAGTCTGGGATGATAAAATCCAGACTCGTTTGTATCTCCAAATATATATTGCTGAAACGTGCGACAAGGGGCAGCTGGTTCCGCTTAACACCATTAATGCTCGCCAGCTAACCGCCCTTTGGCTCACGCTTGTTTTCATTCAAAATCAGGAGGTTTTCACATGGATGATTTTATCCAGCGTTACGTTCAGGCCGGACAAACGAGTGTTGCAAACTACCTGCTTGATCATTTTCGGGAAGTGGGGATGACGACCGACCAATTGCTGGTCTTCTTTCAGTTGCGCCGTTACATGGACCAGGGCGACAAACTTCCAGATGCCGACGAGATGGCGGCCCATCTAGGCTGGGACAAACAACGGGTTTATCAATTATTGCACGAAATGATTTCCCACAAACTCATGACGATTACGACAATTACGGATGCACAGGGCCAGAAGCAAGACGCCTATGATTTTCGGTTATTAACGGAAAAGCTTAGCCAATTAGCCGAGCAGACAACTAAAAAAGTGGCTAAAGCTGCCGTTAGTAACGACCGATCCACCGTGTTCAATCAGATTGAAACGGAATTCGGGCGGCCACTTTCACCAATGGAGATGGAAAGCATCACCCAGTGGTTAGATCAAGATCACTACCGGCCGGAATTGATTCAATTGGCCCTCAAGGAAGCCGTTCTGAGCCAAGCCTATAGCCTGAAGTATATGGACCGGATTCTCCTCAGCTGGGAACGGAAAAATTTGAAGACGGCGGCCCAGGTGCAACGCGAAAAGGAACGGCAGGAACCACGTCAAACGGCGAAGCCAGTGGCCAACGGTTCAGCTGATAATCAGATTCCAGACATTCCCATCTTTAAGTTAACGGACAACTAGGAGGGCGAATATATGTTTACCAAGTTACCAGCTAAACAGCTTCCCCAAGTGGCAACGGCCATCAATACGTTAACGGCCTTCTTAGCCATGCGTGATGTGCCCACATTGACACCGGCCGAAATTCACACGCAACTGGGACAACCGCTGGATACCTTGATTCTGTTTGGCGGCAGTCCGATTGCAGGGCTTGAGCACTTTGTCAAAGCGATGCGAGCAGGGGTTGCACAACATTACCTGATTGTCGGCGGCCATGGCCACACAACACCCAAGTTACGGGCCCAACTTAGCCAGTTTAGTGGTTTAGACCTGAGCCAGGTTCCCAGTGAAGCGGAGATGTTTCAGCGTGTTGCCCAAGTCAGTTACGGCCAGGAGATTCCCTTGCTGGAAACGCAGTCGACCAATAGTGGGAACAACGTGACGAATAGCCTGGCCGTGCTCCGGCGGCACGATATTGTTCCCGCAAACATTGGCCTGATCCAAGATGGGAGCCTGCAACGCCGGTTAGCAGCTGGATTTAGTAAAGAGGTGCCGACCGTGCCACTGGTAAACTTTGCGGCCTATCAGATTTCTGTAGTCGTTCGTGACGGCCAGTTGGCTTTTGCACACGATGAGGTGGGCATGTGGTCACTCAGCGATTACGTGAACTTGGTGATGGGTGAGATTCCACGACTGCATGATACGTCGGCTGGTTATGGACCAGCCGGTGCCGGGTACATTGCCCACGTGGCAGTGCCGGCAGATGTGTTGGCCGCTCACCGGCTGTTGCAAGAGCAGTTAGGCGTCACCACCCGGGTGGCCAACGCTGAATTTAAAACAATATCTGAAGATTAACAGGTTAAGAACACTTAGATGATCATTGCCACCTGCGGCTGCCAGAAATTCCGGCTGCTGTGGGGACCGCCTGCGGCCTGAGAAACGGTCCTCCGGCTCGGTTTGAAGCCTGTCCAAGACCGACAGTCTCCAAACGCGTCCCACGGTGTAAGCTGGTTCCCAGCTAACACCGTCGACACAGCTGCCTACATCTCTGGCCTCCTCCGGTTAAGACTGGTACTGTCGCCACCATAGTGTTGTAAATACAGTTATGGTAGGGCTACCGCGAAGTCACTGAGCTACTCAACGTAGGCGTGAGTGAGCCAAATTTAGGCTCAGCCGTCCTACTCATAGCGTTCCGGCCTAAATTTGGCGAACGGTAGGCCGGCATGTCTACACAATGTTGTCATTTTCATAAATCGCATGTAATGCCAAAAAAGAAGCCATCCCAGAAAATTGGGGTGGCTTCTTTGCGTTCTAAATGATTAACTGTTTGAGTCCTTCGTAGTCGTCGTGCTGCTTTCGGTCGTGGTTGCGGAAGAAGATTCGGTTGTTGTGGAATCCGTGCCGCCGTTGCCCGTGCCGCTGCCACTAGGCGTTTGCTCCGTGCTCGAGGATTCCTTACTGGTACTGGATTCCGTCGTGGAGGAGCTAGCCTGCGTGGTGTTCGAGTTGGTCGTGACCTGACTGTTGCTACTGTAGGCCGATGAACTCGTCGTGTTGGTCGAGCCGTACTGACTGGTTGACGTGGTATCTGTAACGGTTCCGGAATGGCCGGTGACGTAGTACTCGGTGTTGTTGTTTTGCGAGGTCTTGGTCACCGTACTTGGCTGCGTCCAGTCGGAATTAGTCGACTTACTTGCCAGGTAGGACATTTCGTACTTGTAAATTTCTTGGGCAATCGTAGTCTGCGTTTCGCTAACGTAGTGGCCGGTCTGGAATTGCTTGTCATAACCGGTCCAAACGGAGACTGAGTAGTTCTTGGTGTAACCCGTGAACCAGGAGTCCATGGTTGCGCCGCTAGGCACCTTGTCCGCGTAATCGTCAGGGTAGGAGTCCGTCCCGGTCTTCCCGGCTTGATACAGCCCGGAAATGGCCGCTGAACGCCCGGACCCATTTTCGTTGGTCATGACGTCCTTCATCATATCCGTCAGCATGAAGGCGGTGGCAGCGGACATGGCCCGTTTGGCCGTGGAGCTGTACTTATGGGCCTTCCCATCTTGCGTGACGACCTTCGAAACCAAGTATGGCTTGTAGTAATTTCCACCGTTAGCAAAGGCTGCATAGGCGGCGGCTTCTTGCTCGGTCGAAATGTACAATCCAATCCCATTTTGGAGGGTCAGCGTCTTGTCAAACGTCATCCCCAGTCCCTTTAAGAACGTTGTGGCCTTGCTGATCCCAACGTTTTGCAACGTCCGGATAGCGGGAATGTTCCGGGATTCGTAGAGGGCCTTACGCATGGTGATGGTGCCTTGATACTGTCTATCCCAATCGTAAAGGCTCTTGGTCGTCCCGGGATAGGTGAATGCCGTATCCTTAACCGGCTCGTAAGTTGGGTAGTAGAGGTACTCAATCGCGGGGCCGTAATCCATTAATGGCTTAGCGGTTGAGGCGCTGGAACGGTCGGTTTGTACAGCACGGTTCAGACCGAACGTGACGTTACCGGTCTTCCGGCCCCCAATCATGGCAACCACTTTCCCGTTATTCGGGTTAACGATGGTCGAGCCGACTTGGAACTTGCTGGAAGGGAAGCTAACGTAACTGTTCCCATTAACAATGTTGTACAGCCGCTTTTGCGCCCCCATATCGAGGTTGGTGTAAACTTTGAGGCCGCCAGTTGTCGTGTTGTACCCCTTGGATTTCAGCTCGGCGTAGACCTGCTTGAGGTAAGCGTCGATCACCTTGGTAGTCTTGGCACTGGTACTGGTTGATTTGTGACTCTTGACCAAGCCAGTGGTGATACTGGTAGCTTCGGCCTGTTTGGCTTGCGCGGAAGTGATGGCATTGTTCTCGGCCATGGCTTCCAGGACCAAGTCACGACGCTTCTTAGCTAAAGCGGGATAGGTCGTTGGGTCATAGTTTGTCGGTGATTGGGGCATGCCGGCTAACAGGGCCAATTGTGCGAGGTCCAAGTGTTTCAGCGTCTTGCCGTAGTAGTATTGCGCGGCGGTCTGCATACCGTAGACCCCGTTGCCCATGTAAACTTTGTTGATGTAGTATTCCAAAATTTGGTTCTTGGAGTAGTCATGGTCGACCTTCAAGGCCAGCCAGGCTTCTTGGGCCTTACGCTTTAACGTTCGGTCAGAAGCCGCCGTTGAGAAGACGGACAACTTGACCAATTGTTGCGTTAAGGTACTCCCACCTTGCATCCCCAGAGAAGAACCGGAGATGTTGGCGAAGGCCGCCCCGATGATTCGAATGGGGTCAACCCCGTTGTTCTTGTAGAAACGACGATCTTCGGTGGAAACAACGGCTTGACGAAGCGTCGACGGAATATTCTTTGATTTCACGTAATTTCGGTTCTGGGCGCCTAAGCGGGAAATGACGTTGCCGTTGGCGTCGTAAACGCGGGTAGACGTGTCGCTCGACAGCGCACTCTGAGAAATCTTCGGCGCGCTCTGGGCGTAGAAGAAGAACAGGCCGGCACCGGCTAAGATGGCGAAAACGCCAATGGCCACCAGAACGAAAAGAATTCGACGGAAAGTCCGCCAGCCGGTCCGGGGCTTCTTGGGGCCACTGGATTGATGCTCGGCGTTGCGACTCATGCGAGTCGGTCGCGGGGTATTGTTACTAGACATGGTAATCTCCTTTGCATTTAAACGTGGTCTCTTCAAAGGTGCTTTCTATAGAAGATGATCCACGGCTTTGAGATAGGGAACGGGCAGTTGGAGCTCGGCGGGAATCAAAATGCCGTTGGCTGCAATTTCCGCGTACGGAATTGACTTACGACCACCCGTCAACTGGGCGTCCCAGAATTCATACAGGTCGGTCCCACGATAGAGGTAAACCTCTTGGCGGGCGACGAATTTAATAATGGCAAAACAGATGCCGCCTTGCGCGGTGCAGGCCCGCATGTGATCAATCTGATGTTGGTGAAAGTTCTTGAGCGGAAACGAGGACTTGTTGCGAGTTTCCTTGGCGTCGAAGTCCAAGTAACGGCCGTGATAAACGCCATTGTAGTCGGTCGTGGACGCCGTACTGAAGTAGGCCTCCTTGATGACTGCGGCGCTCCGTTTGGGATAATCGACCTTGACAATCTTAATTGGGGTCGGTTTTTTATGAACCACTGCGACGCCGTTAGTTGCGTAGTAGGTATTTGATTCGTTGAGCTCTTCTTCGAGCGTCATTCCCCGTTTGCCGTAATTTGTGTAGGTACTGGGAAAGCGGGGCCCCTTGTCTGCTGTTGGTGCTTGATAGGCATTCCCATTGGGATACCGAATAGTCATTGACTCCTCACACTCCTTGCCTTGAAAACACCCATTCACAGTTTGTTTGAACCTTGGGACTGTGGCCCAGTTATTGACATTATACCAAGGTGACTCAGAAATAAAAACTCTAACTGGTCTATAATTGGTCGAAATCGGTGAATTTAAGTGGAATTTAATTGCGTCAAGCCAATTTTTTCGCTACACTAGTAGGGTAAGACTGAAGGGGGCGGCCGCATGAGTCGATTATGGGTGACGGGCTACCGCAGTTATGAATTGGGTGTTTTTGGGAATGAAGATCCCAAGCTCCTGGTCATTAAGGATACCCTGAAAAAAATGTTGATTGGCAAGATTGAAAATGGCATGGATTGGCTGATTACCGGGGGACAATTGGGTGTTGAACAGTGGGCAGCGGAAGTGGGTCTCACGTTGAAACCGGATTACCCTGAGTTAAAAATCGCCGTCATGACCCCGTTTGCCGAGTTTGGGAGTAATTGGAACGAGAACAATCGGGGACAGTATGCCCAGCTTGCCAGTCGGGTAGACTTTCATCAGTCTGTTAGTGAGCAACCCTATCATGGGCCCCAACAGTTAAGAAACTATCAAGAATTTATGTTGACCCATACAGATGAGGCTGCAATGGTTTATGATTTAGAGGTTGAAGGGAAGCCTAAGTATGATTACCGGGCAATCAAGCAATTTGCCGAGCAACATGCTTACCCCCTAACGCTGATCGATATGGATTGGCTACAAGAAAGTGCCAACGAATATCAAGAAAATTTAAATAATGGTTCCCAATTTGAATAAAAACTGGTATGATAGATATCGCCGGTTTGATTACGATAACGAGGTGTAACGATCAATGGAAAACGTTAATTTTACTCCTAAGGAGATTTTACAAAAGCAATTCCGCCAAAAGATGCGCGGCTATGACCCCGACGATGTTGACAGTTTCTTAGACAACGTCATCAAGGACTATGATACTTTTGTAAAAGAGAATCAACGGCTTCAAGAAGAAAACGAACGGTTGTTGGCTAAGGTCGACGAACTCACCCGTCAGGTCCAAGTCGGGGGTAGTCAACCAGCAGCAGCGACAACCAGCCAATCCACTTCAAGTGTCACGAACATGGACATTTTGAAGCGGCTCTCCAATTTGGAACGGCACGTTTTCGGTTCACAATTAGATAATGATCCAAACGAGTCACATCGTTTGTAGAATTATAAAGACTGGTGTAAATCCTGAGTAATCGCGGTCGGCTTTTGTCGGCTGAGGAAAGTCCATGCTCGCACAGACTGAGATGTCTGTAGTGTTCGTGCTCGGTGAAAAAATAAGCCGGGGGACGTTAGCAATAACGTAACGGCGGGAAAACACGGCTACGGCTTCGGCTATGCCCTAGTATCCCTGAAAAGTGCCACAGTGACGATACGCCTAAGGAAACTTAGACGGTGGAACGCGGTAAACCCCTCGAGCGGGCAACCCAAACTTTTGGTAGGGGCGCTTCACATATGGAAATGAACGAAATGTGGGGGGAGAGGAAACTCTCGAGATAGATGATTACTGCCAGTCAATCGTTTGCCTGAAACGGTTGGGTGGTACAAAACATGGCTTACAGGGATTTACACCATGTCAGGTTGGTGGGAGCTTGCTCCCGCCTTTTTTATTGGCTATAATTGGGTTAATTGCCCACGAATTATGCACGTATTTTAAAAGATCAGAATGAAGCAAGGAGGACGTTATGAAGAAATTTCATTTATATGCGGCCACTGCCAGTGGTATTGAAGCCATTGCCGGTCGCGAGTTACGAGACCTCGGGTATGAGACCCAGGTAGAAAACGGCCGTGTCCGGTTTGACGGCACGATTGAAGATGTCTTACGGGCCAACCTCTGGCTGCGGACGGCGGACCGAATCCGGATCATCGTGGCCGAATTTGACGCCGTAACCTTCGACGAACTGTTCGAAGCCACTAAAGCGGTTGCCTGGGATGAACTGTTGCCAATGGACGCTGCCTTCCCCGTGGAGGGCCGTTCCAAGAAGTCCCAACTCCACAGTGTGCCGGATGCACAGGCCATTGTAAAAAAGGCCGTGGCAACGAAATTAGCTGCCGTCTATCACCGACGGACGCGGATGCCTGAAACTGGCGCGACTTACCCGCTGGAAGTCATGATCGACAAGGATCACGTCATGCTGACACTGGATACGACCGGGTCGAGCCTGTTTAAACGGGGCTACCGGGTCGGTAAAGGTGGCGCGCCCTTGAAGGAAAACATGGCGGCTGCTCTGATTGCCTTAACCAGTTGGCACAAAAATATGCCCTTCTGGGATCCCGTCTGTGGGTCTGGGACCATTCCAATTGAAGCTGCGATGATTGGCCGCAACCTGGCGCCAGGCTTCAATCGTGATTTCACCTGCGAAAGCTGGGATTGGGTGCCCCAAGAACTCAGTGACCAATTACGCGATGAGGCCGATGCCAAGGCCGACTACGACACGCCGCTACAGATCTTCGGTTCCGATATCGACGAGAACATGGTCGCAATTGCCAAACGCAACGCGCAAGAGGCGGGTTTGTCACAGGACATCACGTTCAGCCAATTAGCCGTGCAAGACTTTAAGACGGACCTGGAAGACGGGGTCATCGTCGCCAACCCACCATACGGAGAGCGGCTGAGTGACCAGGCGTCCGTTCGTGAGCTTTACAAACAAATGGGTCATGCGTTCAAGCCGTTAACCGATTGGTCGAAGTATATTTTAACGGCTGACTTGGAATTTGAACATTTCTACGGTCAAAAGGCAACCAAGACACGGAAGCTATACAACGGGGCACTACGGACCGACTACTTCCAGTTCTGGGGCAAGCGCAAGCCACGGCATAAGGTCTAACCGATGATTAAGGCGGATTGTGTGTTTTGTCAAAAGAGCAACATCGTCTTAGAAAATGACCTCGCCAAGGCGTTTTGGGATAACCATCCCGTGCGCCGCGGCCACCTGTTGATTGTGCCCAAGCAACATTATGCGACCTATTTTGATGTGCCGGCTGACACGCGGGCAGCGATGGATGCCTTAACGTTTGACGCCAAGGCGCTGCTGGATGAAAAATTCCAACCGGCCGGGTATAACATCGGCATCAACGTGGCACCGGCCGCCGGTCAAACGGTGATGCACGCCCACATCCACCTGATTCCCCGTTACGAGGGGGATGTCAAGGATCCCCGTGGCGGTATCCGCAAGATGATTCCGCGTGCCGCTGGGCTGAGTCGGTTGAAACGAAAATAGAAACTTGCGGGAACGGGAGTGGACAAAAGGTGGTTAGCTGCCTGTCGGCCCACGTTTCAGCAATATATGGAAGGTGTCTGGGATGTGCTATCTCAGACGCCTTTTTAGGTTTATCATTTTGAAAAGTAACAGTGCTACCTGTATACCCGAACCCATAGTCGTTTTCACGGTGTTTTTTTAACAGCAATGTTAGAAAACATGACACCATTTTCAAATCTTAATAAATTTATGAAATCACCGGCCTAGCGGGATTTAGTTCGTTAAGTACCGTCATTAATTCGACCGTTATGAAAACAAAATCGTGACTTTTCAGAAAAACAGTGTTAGGATTTCTTACATCAAAAGTAAAGAGGGCGTCGCTGATGAATCTTGCAAATACAGCATTTGTGTTGATTGCTAGTATTCTGGTGCTATTCATGACACCGGGCCTAGCGTTTTTCTACGGTGGGTTGGTCTCCGAGAAAAACGTGGTCAACACCATGCTGTCGGTGTTTATTATGACGGGAGTCGCCATCTTACTGTGGGTCTTCGTGGGTTACTCACTGGCCTTTTCTGGCGATGTGCTGGGGATTGTCGGCAATCTAAAGCACGTGTTTATGGCGGGCGTGAACCTTGCCAGTTTGACAGCCAGTCACATTCCAGTCGGGGCCTACTCGTTGTTTCAAATGATGTTTGCCATTATCACCCCGGCTCTGTTCGTCGGTGCCGTGGTGGGACGGATTCGGTTTAAATTTCTCCTGCTGTTTCTGGTCGTCTGGTCCATCTGCATTTACTATCCCATGGTTCATTTGGTGTGGAGTGCGGGCGGCTGGTTAGCTAAGTTGGGCGTACTGGACTTTGCAGGTGGTACCGTTGTACATATCAATGCCGGCGTCACGGCCTTGGTTCTGTCCGCTTGGTTGGGACCGCGGCTGGCGAAAGACCATCCTGGTGACCACTACAACTTGCCATGGGTCCTACTGGGAACCGCCATTTTATGGGTCGGCTGGTACGGCTTCAATGCTGGCAGTGCGCTAGCAGTCAACGGAATAGCCGTTCAAGCTGCACTCACCAGTACGGTTGCCACGGCAACATCTATGGTCGTCTGGATGTTCTTGGATGTTTGGACTAAGGGTAAGCCCACACTGGTCGGCGTTTGTACCGGGACATTGTGCGGGTTAGTGGCCATTACCCCGGCGGCTGGTTACGTAACGGTGATGGGCGCCGTGGCAATCGGTGTGCTGGCAACGCTAGCGAGTTACGGTTTCATCACCGTTTTAAAACCAAAGATTGGCGTGGATGATGCCCTGGACGCGTTTGGCTGTCACGGTGTCAGCGGAATCGTCGGTAGTGTTTTAACGGGGGTCTTCGCTACCAAGATGGTGAACCCGACAATCGCTGAAAACGGCTTGGCTTACGGTGGTGGTTGGCATCTGCTGGGGATTCAAATTCTGGCGACGGCCTTTACGATTGCGCTGGTCGCCGTGATGGGGAGCGTCTTGATTCTGGTGCTCCGCCGGGTAACGCCGATGCGGGTCGATGCGGCCGAAGAAGCCCTGGGCTTGGACCAGGGCGAGCACGGTGAACGCGCTGATTACACGGTGGCTTTAAGTGAAAAATTAACTGACTTTCAACCGGATCAAGAACGCTATGCACCGGAATTTAAGGGACAACTCCAAAGACTGCAGCATCCTAATCCGTCGAGTAACCATTTTTCTGGGAACTAAGGGTTGCTTCGTTCGTTAGACTTTCTCTCGCGACTAGGGCCGACAACGAAATTGTGGTGGGCGCTCCAAACGCTGATACTAAGCGAATATTAGACGGTTAGTCAAGTTATGGCGGCCACCTAAGATGACAAAAGATTAAGGTCTTTCTTAAGCTTAAGCCAGATGATTGCCGTTTCGAGCAAGGCTTGCTAGACTAAGGGGTGTGTAGGGGACACACAAGTTTATTTTACCTTTGGGGAGGAATTGACATGAATAAAGATCAATGGGCAGTAATTACCCTCGTCGTGTTAGCGGTTTGTGGCTTGAGCCTGGTGCTCTTGCTGATGAAGTCACCAATGTGGGCCTTCGGTTTTCCGGTAGCATTTGCCGCTTTAGGGGTGGCTTGCTACGGCATCGAAGATTTGATGACGCGCTGGACGAAGAAAAACAATCGCGAAGCTTAAATCTTAAATTGAATCGGAAAATAAGGACGGCCAGTGAGCCGTCTTTTTTGTTGAGAGCGGGACAAAAGGCGGTTAGCTGGTGAGCATTAAGGCTGATAGCCGGATAATCCCGGGCTTGGATTATTTGGCTATCAGTTTAAGCGGAGCCGGCTGCCTTTGGTCACGCGTTTCGACAATATAGCTTTGGAGATACAACGCGAATCTAGTGGTTTGTCCCAGACTTTTTGTTGCCCTTTGCAGGGATCGGCGGAACTTGCTAAAATAAGAGACGTGAGTGGGATAAGAGGTGGCTATCAGTTTTAAATGGCATCAACTTGTTGCCCCACGTTTCAACAAGATAGACTTGAACATACAACAAATCGTCTGGGGCTTTTGTCCCAGGTGAAAGGGGCGACTAAGCAATGACAGCAGAACAACGAGACCGCACACAACCGGTCGAATTAGTGACAATGATTATGGTGACGGATCCGACCACTAACCGGGTCTTGGTTGAGGACAAGGTGAACGTTCCTTGGAAAGCGGGGCACAGTTTCCCGGGTGGCCACGTGGAAGTTGGGGAAAGTTGTGCGCAGGCCGCAATCCGGGAAGTCTTTGAGGAAACGGGCCTCCAACTCAAGACAGTCGAATTTTGTGGCACCTGTGAATGGTTCGATGACTCTCGGCAAAAACGGAAATTGGGCCTGCTGTACCGCGGCAACGATTTCACCGGGGAGCTGCGGGCCAGTGACGAAGGCCAAATCAGCTGGTTGCCGCGCAGTGAGATGACCCCCGAAAAGAGTGCCGAGAGTATGGCGGCGCTCTTGCGGGTCTTCGATGGCGAAGTCCCCGCTGTGGTGAGTGATAGTTGGAACGGACCACTGAGGGACGATGCCTAGGGATGTGACGGTTGAACGCCGTTTTATCGCTAGGGGTGTTTATCTATTGTAAGCGGTTCCAAAAACGGGTAAACTAAGAGTGTAAAGTTTGTGATAAAGGGAGCGATAAGCGTGAAATCAACTGTTCAGACACAACGCTGGTACGGTTACTTCTTTATCGGGCTGAGTGTGGTGGCCCTGGGAATGACCGGCTTGCTGGCACTACCACTGATTGATCGGGCACTCTTGTTAACGACGGCGTTAACG
The DNA here is from genome assembly GCF_003946245.1 of Levilactobacillus cerevisiae. Classification (GTDB taxonomy): domain Bacteria; phylum Bacillota; class Bacilli; order Lactobacillales; family Lactobacillaceae; genus Levilactobacillus; species Levilactobacillus cerevisiae. Next base: position 16,829 of record NZ_RHNN01000024.1, on the reverse strand, counting down.
CTCTTAGTTTACGGGTTAACCTACCAACCCCGGATTGCACGGAGTTGGTGGCGCATCCTGCTGGGAGTTAGCCTAGTTGTCGGGGTGGTAGACGTCGTCTTAACCTTGACGGTGGCACCAGAGCTCGTGACGGCCCTGTTTAGCTTTGCTTTACCGTTTGCATTTCTGAGTGTTTTACTAGGCTTCTTGAAACGACGGGTCCAGGCTTGATTCTGATCCCGACAAAAAAAGTTTGGCTGGCGGTTTTATCCGCTGACCAAACTTTTTGTTTAACCAAATAACGTGACCAGGATGTCCCAGGTCATGTGCGTAGCGATACCGGGCCAGAGTGAGTGGCTTCGTGCGTACAACCAGCCGAACAGTAACCCTAAAAGGAAAACGGAGACCAGGTTGCTGAGCCACAACATGGGGCTCATGGCGGGTACCGTGGTCAGGTAACGGGGGATGTGCAGGCTAGCAAAAGCCAAGGCTTGAATCACGTTGGCAGTGGTCAATGAGAATTTTTGTAAAAGGGCGTTGAAGAAGTATCCCCGGAACAGAAATTCTTCGGTAACCCCAACGACGAGGAAGTAGCGTCCCCAGAACTGGGGGATGAAGCTGTGGTTGACGATTAGGCCGTGGTGGACCAACCAGAATTCACCTAGTAGATAAATGACGATGATTCCCCAGACGACGTAACCGGCAGCAAATCGCCAGTTAGGGCGCCACTGCTCGGCGTTGCTGAGGCTCAAGCGGAGGTGGTGGTGATCAGCTTGGCGGATAAACCACCAGGCCGCGCCGAGCCACACAACGAGCTTGATAGCGTCCAGCAGGAGTTCCTGTGGCCAGCCGGACAGATGCTTTTCGATTGGGGCATTTAAGCCTACCTGAACCACTAACCAGATGAGCCAGAAACAAATAAATTGAATAGTAAGACGACGATTTGACACGGGTTCGGACATAGAAGACACGCTTCTCTCAAAATAAGGTTTAAGTTTATTGTAAGACAATTGTGGCGGGGAGTGGCCACTTAAAGTTGTAAGGATTGGTTAAGACTGAAGTAGCCGCCATTAACAAACAGTGTAATCCGTGTTTACTTAAAATGTAATCGGCGTTTACTTCAAATGTAATCAGTGCTAACATAAGGCTAATCGTAAGTATGAAAGGAATGAGCGTCGATGACAGAATTACCTTACCATCGTGAAAATTTGGCCGCGGCCATTCAACAACAGGCAAGAAAACAGTTGGATCAAGTGGGTGCAGAACAACTATCTTTGCGACAAATTGCCCGCTTCTTGGCTGTGACGCCGGCGGCCGTTTATCGCCATTTTCCAGACAAGGCTAGCTTGTTGGCAGCGTTGTACACTGAAGTTGTGGATGAACTAACGGCCACTTTACGGGCAAATATTTTGGACTCCGCAGATGCGACGACCATGTTGCGGCAGATGGTCACCAATTTAATGACCTATGCGGAACACTTTCCGCGGGCAGTGGCCTTTTACCTGACCGGCACAGCAACGGCAACGGTGCCCGTCAGTCTGACGACGGTGCTAACCCTCTATGGGGCACAACGGGGCATGGCCGTCACACCTGAAATGGGCAGGACGGTGTGGACGTTACTGCTCGGCATCCTGGTGCAAGGGCCTGGGGCGGAATTAGCCGTGGACTGGACCGTGACACAGATAGAGAAATTGGTTCATTGATAATGTAGCCTGAATGTTATCAGTTTCACAATCAGGAGCAGAAATACGTGAATAAATCACAATTACGCTAGAACCCTGCAGTACCAGCATTTACTAGCAAATTAACGATTAAATTATAATGAGAAAACTTACGAGACTTTTAGAGAGAGCCATGCTACACTATCAGCAATGACTTAATTTTGGAGGCGAGTCGCATGGCAAAAACGGCAGCAGATTTTCTAGCTTTGGTGAAACGAATCAGTCTGTTAGACATGAACCTGGCATTACTCGAGTGGGATGCGCGCACGTATCTGCCAAAGGATGGCGGTCCCTTTCGGGGTGAATTGACCGGTTACATCGGTGAACAGGAATTGGCCTTGACAACCGGTCAGGAGATGGGGGACTTCATCGCTTATTTCTCAGCGCATCCTCAGGAGCTGGACGAAAAGGGTCAGCAAGTTTTACGTTTGGTCAAACGGGATTACGACTTGAATCATGACATTCCTGCGGCTGACTACGCGGCGTATCAGCGAACCGTCTCCGATGCGCAACAAGTCTGGGAAACGGCTCGTGAGGCGCAGGATTTTGCGGTCCTCCAACCAGAGATTGAAAAGATCGTTGCCTTCAAAAAGCAATTTATTCCTTACTGGCGTAACGGCCAGGCAACCGACTACGACGTCTTACTGGATCAATACGAGCCGGGGATGACGGTGGCCCAACTGGATCCCATCATGGAAACGTTGAAGGCGGGAATCAAGCGGATTCAGCACACTATTACCACGCGGGGGACACAGCCACGAAGCGATTTTATGCAGCGAGCGGTGCCCGAGGACGTACAGGAACACCTCGTCCGCGACATCGTCCAACGGCTGGGCTACGACTTTCATAAGGGTGATCTTTCCCGCAGCATTCACCCTTTCACGGTGCCACTGAACCGTAACGATGCGCGGATTACCAACCGTTATGGCGAACACGATTTTCAGATGTCCTTACTGGGTGGTGTGCACGAGGCTGGCCACGGCCTGTACATGCAAAACTTCAATCCGGACTTTGACTACACGCCGCTGTCAAATGCCCCGTCGATGGGGCTTCACGAGTCGCAATCACTGCTCAATGAAATTTTTATCGGCCGCAACCCGGCGTTTTGGCAGGGGGAATACGGCCGGTTCCAACAAGCGACTGGCGATATCTTCACGGACATTGATGAACCGACCTTTTACCGTGGGTTCATGGAGACCAAGGCCACGTTGATTCGAACGGAAGCGGATCCGTTAACCTATCCGTTACACATCATCGTACGTTACGAACTGGAGAAGGCACTGTTTAACGGCGACACCACGGTGGCGGAACTGCCGGCGCTCTGGCGGCAAAAGTATCAGGATTATTTGGGCATCGTGCCGGCCAATGACACCGAGGGTATTTTACAAGATATTCACTGGCCAGGCGGAGACTTTGGGTACTTCCCAACGTATTTGCTGGGTCAAATCTATGCGGCCCAGTTCCTCCACACGATGAGCCAGACGTTGCCGGTCACGGACCTATTGGCTAGTGGCGATTACAGCCAGCTGACGGCTTGGCGGAAGCAACATATTTTCCGCTTGGGTGCTAGTCTGACGCCACAGGAATTAGTTAAACAGGTGACCGGAGAACCACTGAATCCGCAGTACTGGTTAGATTGGATGACGCGGACCTATGAATTCGCTTACCAAGTGGCTGATTAAATACTTTACTTCTTAAAAGTAAGTGTTACACTAAGCTTTAGTTTTAAACAGAAAGTACTCGCCCATTAACGGGAAAATATTGAATTAAAGTGAGGTCATTTACCCATGGAAACGAAATTCACTGAACTAGCCAAGCAACGCCGAACAATCTACAACTTAGGTCGCAACGTCAAGCAGTCACCCGACGACATTACCGCGCTGATTGAAGACAACATCAAGAACGGGCCGTCGTCCTTTAACAACCAAACCACCCGCGCCATCATCCTGTATGGCGCCTCCCACGACAAGCTGTGGGACATCGTGATCGACCGTCTCAAGCAAGAGGTGCCAAACGAAGAGGCCTTCGCTAAAACGGCTGCGAAAGTTAACGGCTTCAAGGCAGCCTTCGGCACGATTCTTTACTTCACCGAAACCAAGACGGTCGAGAAGTTTGAAAACGACTTCCCATTGTACGCCGCCAACTTCCGCGACTGGTCTGAACAGTCCCAAGGGAACGCCCAATTCTCAGTGTGGACGTCCCTCGCGGAAAACGGCATTGGCGCCAACCTGCAACACTACAACCCACTGATTGACGATGAGGTGCGCGCAGCCTTCAACGTCCCAGCTAGTTGGCAATTACGGGCACAAATGGTCTTCGGATCCATTGAAAGTCCAGCAGATGACAAGGGCTACATGGACGACGCAGAACGTTTCATGGTCTTCAAGTAAGCTTAACGAAATAAAAAGGAACCCCCGAGCCACGTCATCTAGATGTGTTTCGGGGGATTTTTTTGCCCAACCCAATCTTTCCAGCCGTTTTCACCCGGCGAGTTATGCTAAAATGAAAGCGTAGCAAAGACTTGCGAATTCAGGGGCTGCCTGAACTTTAAGCGTCAGTCATTGTTTGGCAAATGACTGTTTAGGTTTGAGCCGATTGACTATTTAGGTGAATCGCATAAATGAAGTGTCATCCTGCGAGTAGTATCAGAGTTCCAGAACCACTACCTACAGGAGTGAAGTCATAAAATAGAGAAAGTACGTGATTCCGGGTTAAGCGTGTGTGAGCCGCAGGGTTGGTGAAAATGGCTCAGCCGTGGAAATTCCCTTAGCAACGGTCTTGGTTGCTTAGGGAATTGGTATCTTTGAGACGCGGTCTGTGAGGCTCAAAGTAAGTCGAAAGACCGTTCTTTGGCTTTCGACGACCGTCCACAGCGTTCCAGTCCATTTTTCACCAGCCCGGAGGCGCAATCACCCGGGATAAGGCCCGGGATCAAGTGCTTGCTAACATTTTAGGGGGTCAATATCGTTATGGAAAAACGGATTGCAATTATTGGCGGCGGCATCGTGGGTGCGACCGCTGCCTACTATTTAAGCACCTTGCCAGGTAGCGAGCAGACCAAAGTCACGTTGTTTGATGATGGCATTGGTCAAGCAACTACGGCGGCTGCGGGAATTATATCGCCCTGGTTGTCCAAACGGCGGAACAAACGCTGGTACCGTTTAGCCAAGGCTGGCGCCGATCTGTTCCCCGAATTGATGCACAATGCCCGGCTAGGAACCGATGTTTATCAGCAGACTGGGACGATTGTGACCCGGGAGATTCCCACTGATTTGGAAACTCTGTATGCCTTGGCCCAAGAACGCCGGCAGGATGCCGCAACCATGGGTACTGTTAGCACCTTAACGGCCGCTGAAGTTCAGGCCAAGGTCCCACTACTGTCCAAGCCGCAACCCGGTGTCTTCATTACCGGGGGTGCGCGCGTTGACGGGGCGGCATTGGTGGCTGGTTTGCTGCAACAAGCGACCGCGAAGAACCTCACCGTCCGCCACGAACGGGTTAGCCTGGATCCACAGGGCCAAGTAATCACGTCACTCGGCGCGCGGCAGTTTGATCGGGTGATTATTGCGGCCGGCGCCTGGCTCAAGGAGCTGGTGGCCCCGCTGGGTATCACGGCGGCGGTGCGACCACAAAAAGGCCAGTTAATTGAACTGGCCGTCAAGGATTACCCGTTAAATGAAAATATGCCGGTCGTCATGCCGGAAGGTGAACGTGATTTCGTCCCGTTTGGTCATGGCAAATTAATTGTTGGCGCGACGCACGAGGACGATGGCCAGTTCAACTTGGCGGTCGATCCTGCCGTCACGGCGGACCTGTTGGGGAGCGCGCAGCGGTTGATGGCTGACGTGACCACCGACAGTATCAGTGGCGTGCGCGTGGGGACCCGGGCCTACACCCCTGACTTTGCCCCGTTCTTCGGGCCGATTCCGGATCAAGAACAGATCCTGGTTGCCTCTGGTTTGGGGTCATCGGGCTTAACGACTGGTCCCCAAATCGGCCGGTTATTAGCGGGATCCGCCCTGTACGGTGGCACGCCTGACTGGAGCGAATACGAGTTGCCATTGACCACTTACTTAACGTCTTCGACAGAGTGAAGGGCCTGATTGGCCAGGGTGTGGGCGCCACGGTTTTGTTTCTCCGGCACCCACTGCGTCAAAACGAGTTGAAAGGGTGCTTGTGCAGCTAGCAACTCATCAACCAACTGCTGATAATGTTTGGCATAACGTTTAGCCACACTGTCATTGACGATTTGACTGTCCGTATAAAATAAGACGGTCGTCGCAGCCGGGTCAGAAGCTAGAGTCAGTAATTTTTCAAAGCCTAACCGGGCAATTTCAAACTCGGCGGTGTGATTGGTCGTGGCCGTCAGTGGCGTACTGAGTTGCGTCTGGTGATGGTCGTGAATAATCAGGATGCCCCCGGCACTGAGCCCATTTTGCGGCTGTGTCGCGGCATCGGTATACAGAGAAAACATGGGGATCACTCCAATTCTTTCGTGAGGTGTTTAAACTAATGATAACCCAGGAACGGCGATTTTTGTATCAACCGAATCCACTCAGCAGCATTATTAACTGGAGCTGGACGCTCATGGTTCTCTTCATGGGTGCCATCTTCTGGCTGGAAGTCACCACGTTTAACTGGTATACGTTAGCCTTTTTCGTGGCGTTTGCCTTTCTGTGCTGGCTGGAAATTCATTTTAGAAATATTACCATGGCCAACGGCGTCTTGACGGTCAGCACCGTCTTGAATCACCGGCACTTGGTCATTCCGTTGAAGCAGGTTCGCAGTGTCCAGCTGTCACGGTACCGCTTGGGCATCGTCGCCCAAGGAAAAATTTATCAGTTTCTACTGCCCCGCAACTCAGCGATTGAGCTGGCGGGTCTGTTACGCGAAGCCATGGCGGCCAACGGCGTGAAGGAGGACTCTCTGTGAGCGATATTGAAATTTCACAAGCAACAAAGTTAGAACCGATTGAACAGATTGCGGCGAAGGTTGGCTTATCTGCCGACCAAATTGAACCGTATGGTCACACCAAGGCCAAGATCAATCTGCCCTTACCCGGCCACCAGAAGTCTGGCAAATTAGTGCTGGTCACGTCGATCAATCCCACGCCGGCCGGTGAAGGTAAATCGACGGTGGTCGTTGGGTTGGGGGATGCCCTGAACCTGTTGGGCCATCAAACTGTCTTAGCTCTGCGTGAGCCGTCGATGGGGCCCGTTATGGGGATGAAGGGTGGCGCCACGGGTGGTGGTTACGCCCAAGTCGTGCCGATGGAAGACATCAACCTGCATTTTACGGGCGACATGCACGCCCTGACCGAGGCCCACGATACATTAGCGGCCCTGATCGATAACCACATCCAACAGGGAAACGCCTTGAACCTGGATCCCCGCCAAATCGTGTGGAAACGGGTCTTAGACATCAACGACCGGGAACTACGCCAGACGGTGATTGGCCTCGGTGGTCGAACGTCCGGTGTGCCGCGGCAAGACGGCTTTGACATTACCGTTGCCAGCGAGCTCATGGCGGTGTTGTGCTTGAGCGAAGACTTAACGGACTTGAAGCGCCGAGTCAACCGCATCTTGATTGGCTATAATTATGACAAGGAACCCGTGACGGTCGGCGACTTGAAGGTGGGTGGCGCCATCACCTTACTGTTGAAGGACGCCATCAAACCGAACCTGGTCCAAACGTTGGCGCACAATCCGGCCATCATTCACGGTGGACCATTTGCCAACATTGCGCACGGCTGTAACTCAGTCTTGGCCACACAGACAGCGCTTCAGCTGGGCGATTTTGCTGTGACCGAGGCCGGTTTTGGTTCCGACCTGGGTGGCGAAAAATTCATGGACATCAAGACGCCCGTTCTGGGGCAAACGCCGGACGCCGTGGTCATCGTGGCCACGATTCGGGCGTTGAAATACAACGGTGGCGTCAAGCGGGCCGATTTGACCGAAGAAAACGTCGCTGCCCTGCAAACGGGGAGTGCCAACTTGAAGCGCCACATTGCCAGCATGCAGCAGTACGGCGTGCCAGTCGTCGTGGCCATCAACCGCTTTACGAGTGATACCGACGCTGAGGTGGCCGCCCTGACCGCTGAAGTAGCGGCATTGGACGTTCCCGTGGCCACCACGACCGTTTGGGCCGATGGTGGGGCAGGTGCCACTGATTTGGCCGAAAAGGTCGTCACGGCCACGCAAGCGCCCAAGCATTTCAAACGGTTAACGCCGGCTGGCTCAGATCTGATGACACAAATGACGGCCATCACCCAGAAAATTTATGGTGGCGCCAAGGTTGAGCTGTCCGCGAAGGCGGCTCGTCAGCTGAAGACGTTTGCCAAGTACGGTTGGGACACCTTACCCGTCTGTATGGCTAAGACTCAGTACTCCTTGACGGACGACGCTCACCAACTGGGGGCCCCGACGGACTTCGCCATTCACGTGCGCGAGTTCGCGCCACGGTTAGGTGCTGGTTTCGTGGTCGCCTTGACCGGTAACGTGTTGACAATGCCCGGGCTACCCAAGCATCCCGCGGCGCTGGACATGGACATTGACGCCGATGGCAAGATCACGGGGCTGTTCTAGTCTTTTAACGATTAGACACTTCAAATTTTTTTGCAGCAACCTATAAAGCGTTAGTTACCTTTCTCAACGATTGGTAATTAACGCTTTTTTTGCGGATAAATCTGTGAAATCAGTAATAATTAAGGGAATCTGAGAGGTGCCTCTGGAAAAAAATTGCAAAAGGATTAGAATATGATAAATAAGTGAGGATATAACGATGTTACCGGGGATGCCGGGGAGAAAAAAGGGGTGCTGAAATGAAATTTGTGAATAAGAAATTAGCGGGACTGGCAATCGTAACCGCAATCTTGGCCGGCTTGGATACACCGTTTAACGCGTGGATGTACGCATATATTTTTCAGATCATTGATACGAAGAATGTCCAAGTGATTTTACCCTTCATCGTACTGGTGATCCTAGCTTACTTTGGTTTTTCCCTGGCAGAGTACGCCAACACGGTGGTGATCAATAAAAATGTGGTGACCATCAATCAGCGGTTGAAGGCGCACCTGCTACGGGGCGTGTTGGAACGACGAACGGTGGCGGCCAAAGACTTTGTGACGACCAATTTATCCTTTTTTCTAAACGATTTGAAATTATTGGAAGACAATTACATTCGCCAGCTGTTTACCTTGATTAGTCTCGGAATCACCTGCGTGGTGACCTTTGGCTATTCCATGGTCAACAATGTCTGGCTAACACTGGTCTTCCTGGCCTTTACCGTCATTCCCGCGGTGGTGCCCAGCCGGTTTAGTAAGCGAATCAACGCCCGTACGAGAACGTGGTCCCAGCAAAATGGGCAGTGGTCAAGCGTGCTGAAAGATGTGTTGAAGGGTGCGCTGATGTTGCAGCAGTACCGTGCGTTCTCAGGCATCACGGGCAAAACAACGACCGCGATTCACGGCGTCGAGCAGGCCAATGCCCGGGTCAAAAACACGATTGCCTTGTCAAACGCGGTTGCTGGTGCGCTGTTTTACTTGTGTATGATGATACCCATTGGAATCGGCATTTACGTGACGGTGAAGGGCCAGCTGAGCCTGTCACAATTCGTGGCAGTTCAGTATTCCTCTAACATGATTGTGGGGAGTGCCACCCAGTTTATCAATAGCTTCAACACGCTGAACAGTACGGGGGACATCCGGCGGCGAATCAAGACTGCCATTCAACCGATCAAAGCGGTCAAGCTGACGGAGACGGCCTTTGAGACGTTAGCGCTTCAGGACCTTACCTTTGCGCGCAAGGCCACGCCGATTTTCAAAGACCTAACGTTGGCGGTTAACGCTGGCGAAAATGTCTTGATTCAAGGCGAGTCCGGCAGTGGAAAGACGACCCTGTTGCGGATGATTGACGGGGCACTGGCACCGACGAGCGGCCAGGTCACCATCAACGGCCAGCCGGCGGCCCAGTACGGTGGGATGAGTACGGTCAATCAGACGCCGGTTATCTTCAATGACACGCTCCGGTTCAATTTGACACTGGGGATGACGTTCACGGACGCGGCAGTGACCCACGCTTGCCAGGAAGCCGGCCTGACGGAATTATTGACGCAGGACGGCTTGGACTACCAAATCGGGGATGAAGGCGAAAATTTATCGGGTGGTCAGGTGAAGCGTTTAGAAATTGCGCGGGCAATTCTGTTTGATCGGGAGCTCATTCTAATTGATGAAGGCACGGCTTCCTTGGACGAACAAACGTCGATTGCGATTCACCAAACGATTTTACGGTTACCCAAGACCATCGTGGAGGTCGACCACCACATTCCACCGGAAGTCTTGCCGCTGTTCGATCGCGTCTACACGCTACAAAACGGCCAGCTCGTTGCACAACAAGCGTGATTGCCTGCCATTGATAATATGGGCGCTAGCCAATCGCCTGCGGCTGCTGGAGATTCCGGCATCTATGGGGACCGCCTGCGGCCTGAGAAGCGGTCCTCCGGCTCGGTTTGAAGCCTGATAAAGGTCATCAGGCTCCAAACACGTCCCACGGTGTAAGCTGAGAAAATTCACTCAGCTAACGCCGTTGTCACAGCTGCCTCCATCTCCAGCCTCCTCCGGCTAAGGTTGTGGTTCACTATCACGTTGGCGTAGATCATTTTTGTGGATGCCTTTGACGACTGGCTGCTGGCCTCTGGACCGTGGTGGGAGTGTCACTTATCGCCACCGTGCAGAGCGGTAGTTTAAGCGGGAAAATTGAAGCTATCAGTTTTTGTTTCAAAGAAATCGGCGTGTCATTGTGAGCCGATTTTTTATTTTCTCGTGAGTTTACGGCAGAGAAAGAATTACGGTACCGTTCTCACAGTTATCTTTGATTTTGTGCAGCTAAGAATACATGAAACCATCATGTTAGTGTCAACCACGGTAGTGACTGCACTTAACGGTTAGTCATTGACTTGATCAACGTAGGCGTGAGTGAGCCAAATTTAGGTTCAGCCGTGGGATTTTCCAAGTGGGTTTGCTTGGAAAATGGCGACTTTGAAACGCGGTTCTGGCGGTTCAAAGCGAGCTGGAAGACCGCTCCTTAGGCTTCCGGCGTCCTGCCCACAGCGTTCCGACCTAAATTTGGCGAACGGTAAGCCGGTAGTTACCAGCAATGTTGCCGATAATCTCGTAATTTTCTAACCGGGAAATGGCCGCGAACCCCCATTTTCTGGTATACTTTTCGGTAACGACTTATAGGAAAGGTGTTCCGGACTTTATGCTGATTGCAGATACAATCTTAATCGTGCTACTGGTCGTCATTGACCAGTTGATCAAGCACGCGGTGGTGGTCAACATCGCCCTTGGTGGCGAGCACCAACTGATTCCCGGCTTCCTGTCCCTGACGCACTTGCGTAACGACGGGGCGGCCTGGAGCATTTTACAGGGCCAGATGTGGTTCTTCACGGTCATCGCCATCGTGGCGTTGGGCATCATGGGCTACTTTTTCTGGCAGTACCGCAATCAAAGGGAACACTGGGTGGAAGAACTCGGCTTGGCCTTAATGATGGCGGGGACCATCGGCAATTTTATCGATCGCCTGTCACAAGGTTACGTGGTCGACATGTTCCAACTTGATTTTATTAATTTTCCCATCTTCAACTTCGCGGATAGTTGTTTGACGGTGGGCGTGATTTTAATTGCGATTGGCGTGTTCTTAGCCGATCGCCGGGAGGCACGGTAAATGCAAACGACAGAATTTCAAGTGACAGCTTCAGAACGGCTGGATAAATTAGTGGCGGATAACGTGGCAACCATTTCCCGTTCCCAGGCTAAAAATGCTATCGAAGCGGGCCAAATTACGGTTGACGGTCAACCGGCAAAGCCCAAGGATAAGCCTAAGGAAGGGGCAACGGTGAACATTGCGCTGCCAGATCCTGAACCGCTGGATTTGGAACCGGAAAACATCCCCTTAGACGTGGTGTATGAGGACGACGATGTGATTGTAGTCAACAAGCCCCAGGGGATGGTCGTCCATCCGGCACCAGGGCACCCCAACCACACGTTGGTGAATGCCTTGTTGTACCACAGTCCGCTGTCCAGCATCAACGGGACGCTGCGGCCAGGCATCGTGCACCGGATCGACAAGGATACCTCCGGACTCTTGATGGTGGCCAAGAACGACCATGCCCATCAGAGCCTGTCGGCACAGCTTCAAGCCAAGACCAATCTGCGTGAATACGTGGCGATCGTCCACGGTAACTTTAAGGAAGAGGACGGCACCATCAACGCACCACTGGGCCGTTCCCCGAAGGACCGTAAGAAACAGGCAGTGGTGGCGGATGGCCGGCCAGCAATCACCCATTTCCGGGTGTTGGAACGCTACGGTAACTACACCCTCGTGGCTTGTCGCTTGGAGACCGGTCGGACCCATCAAATTCGGGTGCACATGGCCTACATTAATCACCCGGTGGCGGGCGACCCGCTATACGGTCCGAAGCGCACGTTAAAGGGCGCCGGTCAGTTCTTACACGCCCGTGAGCTGGGCTTTAAGCAGCCAACGACCGGGGAAGAATTAGACTTTACTGCACCAGTTCCGGAAAATTTTGCCAAAGCCGTGCGCCACTTGCGCCTGCAGGCAGGGTTACCGGTTGACAAAGCAATTTAGTTTTTTTATGCTTAGCACTAAGATAAACGGGTTTGCCGAATCAGGCGGGCGGGTTTCTTCACCATTTTGCCGAAGAAACGCGCCCGTTTCCTGCACTTACGCTAACGCCGTGAACTTTTAAGGAGGAAATACAGATGGCAAAGGTAGTTGTGGACGCAATGGCAATGCAACGGGCCCTGACCCGGATTACTTACGAAATTATCGAACGCAATAAAGGGGTCGATGATCTCGTCATTTTAGGCATCAAGACGCGGGGCGTCTACCTCGCGCGACGGATTGCTAGTCGCTTGCAACAGCTGGAAAATGTCACGGTCCCAGTGGGTGACTTGGACGTTACGCCGTATCGCGATGATATTGACCACGACGCTCAGGGAGAACCAAAAGTGACCGCGAGCAATATCGATTTCTCAGTCGCCGGCAAGAAGGTTATTTTAGTCGACGATGTCTTGTATACGGGACGCACCATTCGAGCAGCGATGAGTGCTGTCATGGATTTAGGTCGGCCCAAGAGTATCAACCTGGCCGTCTTAGTCGACCGGGGTCACCGGGAACTCCCCATTCGGGCGGATTTTGTGGGCAAAAACATTCCGAGTTCGCAACGTGAACGGATCAGCGTTTCTGTCAGTGAAATCGACGACCGCGACGCCGTGGAGATTCAACAAGCTTAGAACTGGTAAGGGGGCCGATTTTTCATGGCAAAACGCTATTTGATTTTAGAAGACGGCTCGGCTTACGCCGGTGAAGGCTTCGGTGCCGGTGCTACCACGAGTGGAGAAGTCATTTCCAACTTGAATCTGTTAGGCTATCAAGAAACGATTACCGATCAAATCTATCACAACCAAATTATTATCTTCGCCCAACCATCCATTGGCAACGTGGGCATCAACCATGACAGCTACGAGTCTATTTTACCGACGGCCAAGGGGATGGTAGTCAGAGACGTGACCAACATCTCGACTAACCGGTTATCCCGGCTGTCCCTGGATGAATTTCTCCAGCAGCACAACATCCCGGGTATCAGTGGTATCGATACGCGGCACTTGATTCGTAAGCTGCGGCAAGAGGACGGACCCATGAAGGGCAGTATCGTGGATGTGGCGGACGCTCATGCGTTTGACCAATTGAATGCTACGGTGCTGACCAACCGGCAAGTTGACCAGGTGGCCACGCCCAAGCCGTATCCGAACCCGGACACCGGGAAGAACGTCGTGGTGATTGACTTCGGGCTTAAGCATGGGATTCTGCGCCAACTGTCCGAGCGCCGGTGTAACGTCACGGTCTTGCCCTGGACGGCGAGTGCCCAAGATGTCTTGAACCTGGATCCCGATGGCGTGTTACTGTCTACCGGACCCGGGTCACCGCTTGATTTAGGGGCGGGTGTCCTGGACATGATCCGCGCGGTTCAGGCTGAGATCCCGTTATTTGCGATTGGACTGGGCCACGAGCTCTTCGCCCTGGCAAATGGCGCGGAGTTGACGATGCTACCGGTGGAATATCACGGCAGTGCCCATCCCATTCGACGGATCATTACCAACGACATTATTTATGCGACCCAGGGGCAGGGATACGCGGTGGTCGCCAAATCCATTGACCGCGACCGATTGATCACCACCTACGTGGATCTGATCAACGGTACCGTTCAAGGATTGCGGCACCGGGACTTCCCGGCTTTTTCCGTGCAATTCTTTGCGGACGGCGCACCGGGCCCCCATGAGAGTCGGGATTTATTTGATGAATTTATGGAAGCAATGACAGCACGGCGGGAGGGATAAGCTTGCCAAACTTGAATGACATTCAAAAAGTTTTGATTATTGGCGGCGGGCCCACCGAGATCGGTCATGAAACCGAGCTGGACAGTGCCACGGTCCAAGTCATTACTAGTTTTAAAAAGCAGGGTGTCCGGACACTGGTTATCGACAATAACCCCTTTTCGGTGGCACTAGAAGAGATTCAACCCACCAACATGTACGTTCAAGCCGTCACCACGGCCAACGTCCGCCACATTATTGAAAAGGACCGGCCGGACGCCATCTTACCGACGCTGGGCGGCTTGTTGGGCATTCGGATTACCCAGGAACTCGTGGAAAATGGCGATATTGCCAACTTTGATGTCCGAATTCTGGGGATGCCAGCCACGACTCTGCGCCAGATCAACAATCCGGCGGCGTTGAACGCGACGTTGAAGGAAATTCACGAGCCCGTGATTGAGGCCCAAGTCGTCGGTTCCCTTGATGAGGCGCGGGGATTGGTGGAGAGCATTGGTTTCCCCCTGATTGTGAAACCAGTGGCACCGCGGTTAGATACCAACCGGACCGTCTGTGAAAACATCGATGACATGTTTAATGCCTTGACGCAAGGGTTCCAACAGTCGCGCTTTGACCAGTGTACCCTGGAGCGAAGTGTCATTGGGTACAAGGAAATCGAAATGGTGGCCGTCCGTGATGTGGCGGACACCGAGGTGTTGATTGCCGGCTTAGAAAACGTGGACCCGATTGGGATTCACTCCGGTGATTCTATCCTGGTGACGCCACCACAAACGTTGAATGACCGTGAGTATCAAGACTTGCGGGACGCAACCTTTCGCATTGCAACGGAACTGAACATTGTCGGGGTCTTACATCTTCACTTTGCCCTCAATCCCGCCAACCAACATTTCTACGTGACGAAGATTGCGCCGTACTTCTCTCGGGGAGTAGCCTTGGCCGCCCGGACGACGGGCTATCCCATCGCGCTGGTAAATGGCGCGCTGCTGTTGGGACAACGCCTGGTTGATATCAAGTTACCAAGCCAGTACGTCAAGCAAACGGCGATTATGGAACCGACCATTGATCACGTGAGCGTGCGCATTCCGATTTGGCCCTTCCAAGAGGTCCCTGATGCCGATCAACACTTGGATACGGTGATGAAGGCCGTGGGATCGACCGTGGGGGTGGGCCGCTCGGTTGAGGAAGCCATGTTGAAGGCCGTGCGGAGCTCACAATTTTCGCCGCGGGACGTCCTGCCCTCCGTCAGCAATCTGACAGATGGTGAAATGATTCGCCAACTGATTCATCCGCTGGCCAACCGGATTTTAGTCCTGATTGAAGCGCTACGGCGCGGGTATGACCCGGATGAGCTCAGCGAATTAACTAAAATTGACAACTATTACTTTGTAAAGCTACGGCACCTCTTAACCATTGAAAAACAAATCCAAGAACACCCATTGGACGTGGATACCTTGCAGCGTGCGCGGTACTTTGGCTTTGGGGATGGGATGATTGCCCGCATCTGGGACACGGATACGGCTACGATTCGCCACCTATCTGCCCAGGCAAAGATTACGCCAACCTACAAGATGATCGAGCCGACCGCCGGGGAGTTTGCGGAGAACTTGAGCGCCTACTACAGCACGTTTGAGTATGAAAATGAAAGTGAGCCCTTGGGCGACCGAACAGCTTTGGTTCTGGGACGGGGCGGCAACCAGCTGGGCCCCAACTCTGCGGCAGAATACTTTACCACGGAAATGTTGAAACAACTCAAGCGGGCTGGCTACCACACCATTATCATGAACACCAATCCCAACGCGGTGGGCGTGGCGCCAGAATTTTCTGACAAGCAGTACGTCGATCCCATTCAGCTCGGGGACGTGTTGAACGTGATTCAGGTGGAGCACCCGGACATTGTGATTGTGCCTGGCAACCGGCATTACCTGACCCGTGAGCTGAGCAAGTTGTCGGTGAACCTCCACGTGCTGCCACCCGACCAAGAAACGGCTGAACCTGCGCCGAAACAGGCTACCATTGGTGTGAGCCTGTTTGTTCACCACCAGCAGAAAGTCGCCATTGGCGTGATGGACATGATTGCGCCGGGGATGAACAAGTCGCTGGCACAGGTCACGGCCTTTCGGATGCCAGCGGAACTGCCTAAGGCCAAACGGTTGAACTTGGTGGAACAGGCTAAAGAGTCGGTGAGTGCCCGGCAAGTGACGGGGATGGTGCAGGTTTTGTTTGCCCCCAAGGGGACCGACTCATCTCAATTGACGGTCGTAGGTGTCCGGCCAACCCGGTTAACGGAGATGGCGTTCTTAAGTAAAGTGACCGGCGTGAACTGGGTGCGGATGTTAACCCGGCAACACATCGGGACACTGGACGACACGGAACTGGCCAAAATAAAGATCGACCTCAATAGTAAACGGGTCGCTCTCATGAACGCAGCCTTTCCGTTCCGGCAACTCCACGTGTTAAATCGGCCGGGAACGACCGATCAGGAAGTGGGCGCGACGATTGCGTTTGGGTCGAGTGAGGCCTTAACGCTAACCAACCTGAGTGACACGTCCGAATTGGATCAAATTATCAATCGAACCATTTAGTTGTGTGATTTGACTAGTTGTAGCTAGCAAAAAGGCGTCATACCTGTGATTGGGTATGGGCGGGGCTCCTTGTCAAGTAGACAGTCAAATAATTAAAATTGCTATGCAATCTTCTGAACGGCATGATTCCGGTAT
>NZ_RHNN01000023.1 GCF_003946245.1 Levilactobacillus cerevisiae | reverse complement strand
CTCAAAAAAAATTGCCTAATCTCAAAGGATTAGACAATTTTATAAATGGAATTACCAACAACAGTTGACATAGAACCAAAAAAATACATAAAAATGGTTATCACTTCCCCACCACACCACGTGGTAGAGAAATGATAACCATTTTTCGTTACAGCTAACTGGCGCTGGCTGCCTTTTTCTTCTTTTTCTTTTTGGTCTTTTTCTTCTCGTCGCCCACGTATTCCACGGCTGTGGATTTGCGAATCGTGGTGACCTTGATTTTACCTGGGTAAGTCAGGGTGGCCTCAATCTGCTTGGCAACTTCTTGGGTCAGACTAGCCGCAGCCGTGTCGTCCAATTCCTTAGGCTTCACGATAATCCGCAACTCACGCCCGGCCTGGATGGCGTAGCTCTCAGCCACCCCTTCCTGGTCATTGGCGATTTTTTCCAACGCCCGCAACCGGTTGATGTAGTCTTCCACGGATTCACTCCGCGCACCAGGCCGCGCACCGGAAACGGCATCGGCGGCCGCCACTAAGTCGGATAACGGCGACGTCTTTTCGACATCCCCATGATGCGCCGCAATGGCGTTGATCACCACGTCGTCCTCCCCATATTTCTGGGCAAACTCCGTTCCGATTTCCACGTGGGTGCCTTCGACTTCGTGGTCGATGGCTTTCCCAATATCATGCAACAGGCCTGCACGCCGCGCCAATCGGGTGTTGTAGCCTAACCGCGCCGCCATGGCACCGGTCAACTGCGCCACCTCGATCGAATGCAACAGCACGTTTTGGCCGTAGCTGGTCCGATACTTGAGGCGGCCGATTAATTTCATCAAATCGGGATGCATCCAACCCACGTGTAACAGGCTGACGGTTTGCTCCCCAGTTTCCCAGAGGCTGTGGTTCACGTCACGTTGGGCGTTCTCCACTTGCGTTTCAATCTGATTGGCGGAAATGCGCCGGCTGGCAACCAAATTGGTCAGGGCCACGCGCGCCACTTCCCGCCGAATCGGGTCGTGCGTACTGATGAACAACGTGCTGTTGTCATCCGGCACGAAGATTAAATCGGTCCCGGTCAACGTCTCCAGCAAGCGGATGTGTTGGCCATCACGGCCGATGATCTTACTGCGGATTTCACCGTTGGGCACGGTCACCGTGTGTTCCATGTGTTCCTTGGGCAAGTCTTGCGGACCACTTTCGGTCGCAGACAAGACCACGTCCTTCGCCCATTTCTCGGCGTTCGCTAAGGCGTTATCGTTCAACGCTTTAACTTCGACGTCCCGGTCCCGGTTCAAGGCTAATTCTGTGTGTTGAATCACGTGGTCCTGAGCGGCTTTTTCATCCATGCCGGCCCGTTCTGCCAACGTTTCATCACGTTTACCCGTCAACTCGGTGGCCGTGTCTTTCAACCCGTGAATGGTCTGGCGTTGGTCCCGGTTGGCTTGACTCCGCTCGTCTAGCATGGCCGTCTGATCGTCCAAACGAACGGTCATTTGACCCAATAGTTGTTCACGCTGCTGACGACGCTGTTCTCTAACGGCAATGTCACTTTTTTGTTCGGTCAATTCATCTTTAACTGACTGCTGATAGGCTAAGGTCTCGCGCTGACTCTTGGCATGCAGCTCGGAAATCCGCTGCTGCGTCTTGGCGTTGGCCTGGGCAATGATCGTCCGAGCCTGTTCCTGAACCGCTAAAAGTTCCTGGCGGTGCTTATGCTGGCGCACCAAGTAGCCGGCTACCAGCCCAATCAGCAGGAGACCGATAACGAGTCCTGTGATTAACAATTTATTCGTGCTCCTTAGTTTTCAATCCCGACGAGTCGCCGGGTGGGTTGGTCACTTATCTCGTTAATTATACGCTATTTGCGGCCACAACCCAAACCAATCATGCGTCCGGATTCTCCATGGCGGCGGGAACAAAGAGCCACGCTAATAAAATTAATTTTAAAGCAGACGCAATCCAGAGCACCCCGTGGGGCGTTAATATGGCTAAACGCGCGCCGACAGCGCAACCAAGGATGAACGTCAAGAGAACCACGATGAGTTTATTTTGTTTCGACCGGGCCGCTCGATCACCGTCAAACCAGGCACGGTAGGCACTGGTTGCCAAATTTTTGGTATTCCCGGTCATGATGCCGTTGTTGATGCCAATCCCCCCAACCTGGCGAAAGACCGTCAGCTCGTAGCCGGCCATGATCCCGAGGAAGAAAATCAGCCACATGGTCGGGATGACCGTTTGTAAACTGGCCAACAGGCCATACGCCACCACGTCCAGCAGCATCAGCCACCGCATTTGCCGGCGCTTGTTGTTCTGGCCGAGATGTTCCGTGAGTCCCTGGGCGCCAAAGCACCCCAGAAAGTAGCCGATCCAGACGGGTACGTTGACCCAGGCGGTGCCCCAGCCGTGCTCAACGAGTTTCACGACAAAGACCACCAGGTTCCCGGTCTGCGCGCTCACGAAAATGGCGCCATGATTCAGGAAGGTGTCGGCATCGATCATCCCCATAACCACCGTCGCGCCAAGGGTCAGAATGGTTTCGGTGACGGGCCGATACTGGTGTGAGACTTCCGGCTCCATCCAATCATCTCCTTACATTGCTTTTGAACTTAAACTTTATAAACGGTTCGTTGTCAGCGCCTCCGGGATGGTGAAAATGGGACCGGAACGCGGTGGGCGCCCGTCCGGAGCCAAAGAGCGGTCTCCGAACTTACTTTGAGTCGCTAAAGCGTCTCAAAGCTAGCAATTCCCTAACCGACAAAACCCGTCGCTAAGGGAATTCCCACGGCTGAGCCCATTTCACCATCCCTACGGCTAACGTGCGTTTAATGCTTAGCGTTAACAGTTACTTCACGACAATTATACCGCTGGAAATGATTGGTTGAACAGGCATCACTACTTTTAGTTGGTACCAGCCTAATTCTGCAGTGGAAAGCCTGCTTGAAGCCGCAGGCGTAACCACACAGCTAAACACCTAGTCAGCTGGCCTAATGACGTTCACCCATTGTGACTGGGGTGATCAACGTAGGCGTGCGTCTCCGACTAGTCGTTAGCCACCACTGCAACAGTGATTTACACCAACATAGTGGTAGACCACAATCTAAACCGGAGGAGGCCAGAGATGGAGGCAGCCGTGACAACGGTGTTGGCTGAGTGCTTTTCTCAGCCTACAGCGTGGGACGCGTTTGAAGCCTGGTGTTCTTTACCAGGCTTCAAACCGAGCCGGAGGACCGCTTCCCAGGCCGCAGGCGGTCCCCACAGACGCCGGAATCTCTGGCAGCCGCAGGTGGCAATTTCAATCAGTCCTGTTTCTCTCCTAACTGCTAGATTCACGTTAATGGATGTATTTTGCCAGGTAGGCCTTCACCGTTCGAGTGTAGCGCGCCGGATCGTGTGACAGCGCCGCGGCATGCTTGGCGCCAGGAATCACCAGCAATTGCTTGGGACCGGCGTCCGCACGGTAGACCTGATAGACCATCTTGGTTGGCACGAAGTTGTCCGCGCCGCCGTGGATGAACAGCATGGGTTTGTGATTCTTCTTGACCGCGGCCAAAGCGTTGGCGTCCTTGAAGGTGAAACCGGCCTTGAGCTTCGTCACCATACTGGTCATCGGTACCAGCGGCCAGTAGGGAATGTTGTACATTTGCTTGGCCTGGTAGGTGATTTCTGCTTGCGCGTCCGTGTAGCCACAGTCTTCAATGTAGGCCTTCAACTGGCTCGGCGTCTTCAGGCCACTGGTCATCATGGTTGTGGCGCCCCCCATGGACACGCCGAATAGGACGACCTGCGCCTGTTGGCCTTGCTTGGCGATGACCTGATTGACCCATTTCAAATAGTCCTTGCTCTCATAGTAGCCGTAGCTGATGACCTTCCCCTGGCTCTGGCCCTGCCCGCGGGTGTCGGGAATCAGCGTGTTATAACCTAATTTATGAAACATCGCAACGTAGCCGCCCATGGCTTCCTTGTCCGACCCGAAGCCGTGCACCAAGACCACGGTTTTCTTAGTCGCCGTCGCCGCGGGCACGTAATCCGCCACCAATTTTAAATTAGCGCCGGCAGCCTTTTCCGTCCAGCGCTGCTTAGGCACGTCCTGGTACCATTTTTTCTCGGCGTACATGGGATCCGACTTTTTCAGCGTCGTCCCGGTGGCGACAAAACTCTTCTTGCCGCTAGCCACCGTCATATTGTAGAAATACAGACTGGCCCCCACCAGGCCGCCCAACACCAAGACCACCAGTACTACCAGGGCAATCAGCCACCCTTTTACTCGCTTATTCACACGTTTTTCCTCCCAATTATCTCAATCTCTCTCTTGAAACGACCTAACTCGTAAATCACACTTAGTATTCACAGTCATTTCCTCAACTTACTCTGAACCGCCAGATACGCCGCTAAAAAATACTTGCGCTACCGTTAGCGACCAGCGGCGGGAGCGGCGGGAGCGGCGGGAGCGGCAATGAACGATACCAAGCGTTTTTTCTCTCTTGAGTAAGTATACGAAGTTCTTTAAGTGAGCGCAATCGTTTTGAAATTTGCTATAATGGTCACAACTTACATAGGGAGGCCTCGCCATGAAATATGCATTAAATTGGGATTTAGACTCACTGTTTCCGGGTGGTATCAACTCCACCCAGCTGAAAACGAAACTGACCCAAACCCAGACGGCCATTGCGTCGTTGGGCGATTTGTTGGACCGGTGGGATGCCGCCAGCGATGCACCTTTGTACCAACAATTTGTGAAACTGATTAACCAACTCCAAGCCATCGATGCAGCCATCGCGCAAGCGGGCATCTTCATTATGGCCGTGGGTTCCGCCGACAGCGCTAACCCCGACGTGGCACCGATGGAGGCCGAATTGCGAACGCTGGAAACGCAAGCCGACAACGTTAGCGGCAAATTGAAGAAGGTGCTGGTCCAAGTGCCCGACGCCAACTTCACGGCCATGCTGGCCACCCCTGATTTAAAACCGATTGCGTTTAACTTAAAAGAAATGCGTAACGACGGCAAGGAATTGCTGGACGACAAGACCGAGGCGTTGATCAGCCGGCTCAACCTCGACGGCAAGGCCGCCTGGAGCAGCCATTACGATTCCTTGGTTTCCACCGTGACCGTGCCGTTTCACGACGCCGATGGCAACCCGACGACCCTTTCGGCCGGCCAAGCCGACAACAATCTGCTGGGCAACGCCGATCCCGACTACCGGGCCGCTTTACTGCCCGCTTGGGAACAAGCTTGGACGGACAAGGAACAACTCTTTGCCGACACACTGAACCATTTGGCTGGCTTCCGGTTGACCGAATACGCTGCTCACGGGACTACTGATTTTCTACGTGCACCTTTAAAAGACAACCGGATGAGCGCGGCGACGCTGAACACCATTTGGCAGGTTGTGGACGACAACAAGCAATTCTTGCTGGACTACCTCGACCGCAAGGCGGCCTTGCTGGGCAAAAAGCACGCCGGCTGGCAGGACGTGGAAGCGCCCCTGAACCTGCCCGGCAGCGCGCAACACCACTTCACTTTTGACGAGGCCGCGGCCTTCATCATCAAACACTACGGCGAGTTCTCACCGAAAATGGCGGCCCTCGCGCAACGCGCCTTTGAAAATCGCTGGATCGAAGCCGA
This sequence comes from Levilactobacillus cerevisiae, assembly GCF_003946245.1. Lineage (GTDB taxonomy): Bacteria > Bacillota > Bacilli > Lactobacillales > Lactobacillaceae > Levilactobacillus > Levilactobacillus cerevisiae. Next base: position 54,943 of record NZ_RHNN01000023.1, on the reverse strand, counting down.
AGACCGTGCCGGCAAAGCACCCGGCGGCTGGATGGAGAGTGCGCCTGAGACCCACGAGTCCCGGATTTTCATGACCTTTACGGGATCGCCCAACGACGTGTCCACGTTGGCCCATGAACTCGGCCACGCCTTTCACTCCAGCGTCATGGAAGACCTGCCCCTCCTGCGCCAAGGCTACGCAATGAACGTTGCGGAAACGGCCTCGACCTTTGGCGAACTGATTGTTGCCGACGCCAACGTCAAGGCGGCCAAGACCGACGCGGAAAAAATTGCGCTCCTGAACGCCAAGATGGACAACCCGGTCGCCATGTTCCTGAACATCCGCGCCCGCTACCTATTTGAAACGCGGTTCTACCAGTTGCGCCAACAAAAATTGGTCACGCCAGCCGAATTAAACGAGCTGATGCTGAACGCGCAAAAGGAAGCCTTTGGCCACGACTTGTCGACCTACTCGCCTCACCTTTGGGCCAGCAAGCTGCATTTCTACATCGACGAACCGGCCTTCTACAACTTCCCTTATGTCTTCGGCTACCTGTTCAGTCTTGGCATCTACGCCAAGGCCCAGCAGGAAGGCAATTTCGAAGATCACTACATCGCACTGTTGCGGGACACGGCCAACATGTCCAGTGAAGAGCTAGCCCAAAAGCACCTCGGTGTGGATTTGACCCAACCCGACTTCTGGTTAGCTGGTGTCAAATTGATTAAGCGCGACGTCGCCGAGTTCATGCGTTTGACGGATCCGTTGGTTAAGTAGGGCTCGTGTTCTCGTCAAGGTTGTGGCCACGAAAAAACCACAGAGAGTGGTATAATAGGCATAGTTAAGCAATCTAGAAAGAAACGGGTGAGTTGGATGTTTTCAGAACGACTTCGGGCCTTACGACGCGGCCAACACATTACATTAGAACAGCTGGCGACGGGCTTGAACGCCCAGGCGTCAGGTCCGGGTGAGCGTGCCAACACCGCTTCACAACTGGGCAACTGGGAGCGCGGCATCCGGACACCTTCCTTCTTGGAAGTCCGTAAGCTCGCAGAATATTTCGACGTGACCATGGACTACCTAACCGGGAAAACGGAGCGCGACGAGTACGATTTAGGGCGCCTGTTTCTCTCCGGCAAGCAGTTGAGTTTTAACCGTGAACTGTTGAGTGGCCGGGACCGCTACGAAATTTACCAGCTGATCGACGGTTACCTGCATGGCCGGGAAAACCGCGCCACGACGCCGGAACCTAACCAGCAGGAAGAATTGGATCTCCATTTAGACGATCATTAAGTTCAAGGGTCTGGGGGAAACTCCAGGCTCTTTTGGTATGTTTAAGGCGAGATTGCTGAAACGTGGGCCAAGCGGCAGCTGGTTCCGCTTAAAACTGATAACCAAACAATCCAAAACCGGGATTCTTCGGTTATCCGCCTTAATGCTCGCCAGCTAAACGCCGCTTGTCCCACTCTTTATTTTGAAAGGATGACCCGCTTGAACCCGAAAAAACTGCAAAAACTCAAGAAAAAAGTCCGCCACGCACCCCTGAGCCAGCGCAAAACTAGCTACATCGAACGCATGACGGCCTATTATCACCAATTTAATGATTACCCCGCCATTAAAATTTTAATTAGCAACGTGCTGTTGGCTGATAAAATGTTGGCCGCCGGCGACCTGCCGCAACAGATGCCGCTCCTACAGTTGCCCGATGACAGCCAGGACCAGGTCTACCAGAAGCTCAACGAACGCTACCCAGCAGGCGATGCCACCGGGGACAAGCTGTGGAACGAGCTGACGGACGCGTTGCCGCTACTGGACCACGACCTGCGTTCCTTCCGTGATTATTTGGAAACGCACTACGGCATGTGGGCCTACACGCCAGCGCCGTTCGTGAGTGATCTCACAAAGTTTGTTGGCGACCGCGCCGTCCTGGAAGTCATGGCGGGCAACGGCTACATTTCCAAAGGCCTACGGGACGCTCACAAGACGGTCTACGCCACGGATAGTCAGGCGTGGACGGCGGAAAATGAAACTGGCCGCCACCCCCTGACCTCGATTGAACCGCTGGCCGCCACGGCCGCCTGGGAAAAATACCAGGATCAGGTGGGCGTCGTCGTTATGTCGTGGTCGCCGGACGGCCTGCCGCTGGACTGGGAGCTGCTCCAAGCCCTGCGCAAGTCTGCCAAGGACGTCGACTTCGTTGTGCTCGGTGAACCCCACGGCGCCACGGGATCGGCCGATTTCTGGGATCACGCCGACTTGCTGGAAAACAAGGCAACCCGCGACCTCAACCGCCACTACACCCAGATTGATTTGGTTCAGGATCACGTTTATCTGGTGAAGTAGACTGGCGAAACTTTTGCCACTGATGGATGAGCTACTAGGTTAGTTATGAATTGCCACCTGCGGCTGCCAGAGATTCCGGCTGCTATGGGGACCGCCTGCGGCCTGAGGGTCGGTCCTCCGGCTCGGTTTGAAGCCTGCCAAAATTCGTCAGTCTCCAAACACGTCCCACGCTGTAAACTGAGAAAATTCACTCAGTTAACACCGTTGTCACAGCTGCCTCCATCTCTGTCCTCCTCCGGTTAGAATTGTTTTTATATCACCACGTTGATGTGACTATCGCTGGCCTGTTAGGTCTTATCTGCAATAATTGTTCACCGTCTACGTAGGCGCGAGTGAACAAAATTTAGGCTCAGCCGTGGGATTTTCCCAAGTGGGCTGCTTGGAAAATGGTGCCTTTGAAACGCGGGTTGGGCGGTTCAAAGCGAGGTCCAAGACCGCTCTTTGGCTTGGGCCGTCCTGCCCACAGCGTTCCGGCCTAAATTTTGCGAACGGTAAGCCGGCAGGTTTAGACAATGTTGCCGCGATGTTAATGGACTTGATGGATGTAGCGGGTTGGACTTACAGTTCAGCTTTCAGTCTTTAGTTGCTATTAAAATTGTAATATTACATTGTGCCCCAACCTATTTACCCTGAATTAGCGATTTGCTATGATATGACAAGTTAATGACGACAGGGAGGAATCACCATGGTAGCGTTGGGAAACATTTTGTTCTACGGCTTGGGGGCCAGCCTGGTAGTCGCACTCGGCTACGCGGCGTTTGCCAGCTACCAAGCACATCGGGATGAATAGGTGCACGATTAGTTAGCGAGACTGACTAGCTCTGGTTGTACATTTTAGTAAATCTAATTATTTGCATCAAAAAATGAAGCTACGATTGTTCGTCGTGGCTTCATTTTTGTGTTCATTTTACCTAACCATCATCGTCGATTCAAATTATGGCTCGGTTAATTCCTTCCTCACATCACGCCAATCGTATTTCTTCCCTTGGCGTGCATGGTCAGCCGTCTTCATCATCTTGGCTGCAAATGCCAATTCCTGATATTTCTTAAAATCATCTATGTCTAAAACGACCAGCTTCTCTTGATTCTCTTTGGTAAGAATGACTGGATTTCCCGGTGTGACTTCATCTAACAAATGCGTATTCTCATGTAAGTCCGTCACTGATTTCACGTTTTTATTATCACGATTCATCAATCTCACCTCTTCAAGCCTACGATACCGATCACAACTTTTTTGTTCGAACCCTTAAGAATGATACTCCGCCCAGGTCATAAACAGCGTCAACAGTAGCATTAGCCCCACCGCCACCGCGTGCCAGCGCTTGTTGCCCACAAAAATGGCAATGTATTCACGCAAAATGGCGTTCGGTAAGAAGAATTTGGCGGTGTGGGCGCCGATACCGTTGGCCGGCAACCCGGCCTTGCGGGCAATCATCCCCGCCCGAAACGTGTGGTAGCCGTTGGTCACAAAGGTCACACGCGGCTTCACGGGCCCCCGGGCATCAATCAGTTGCTTGGAAAAGATCATATTTTGATACGTGGTCTTGGACTGATCTTCCGCCAGCGCGTGGTCGGCCGGTAAACCCTTGGCTAACGCGTACTCACGCATGGCCACACCCTCGGGCACGGTCTCGTCGCCCCCCTGACCACCAGAAAAAATGATGACGGGCGCACGACCGGTCTTAGCCAACTGCTTGTGGTAAAACTTCAATGCCCGGTCAATCCGTTGGCCTAGCAACGGGGAGACCTCGTTGCCATTTAACAGGCCCGCCCCCAACACGATTAAATAATCCTGCTTGTAACGGGGATGATTAAATTGATAAATAAATAGCATCGTCAGGTAATTGTAGAACCAAAACAGGACGTAGAAAATGACCATCGCTGGAAATAGGTTAAGGATGGTGGCCACTGGAACGGGCAGGTACAGCGTCGAGAGCCGCGTCAGAAACGGCGCAATTAAAATCGCAATCCCCAAGAACAGCGTCAACATGTTGGCCAGCGTGTGACTCTCCCGTTTCCAAACGATCCAGGCATTCCACAGCAGGAGGAACGCTTGCAGGGCGAAAACCACGCCAATCACCAGCAACAAAATCACAAACAGCGCGATGCTGATAACGATCAGCCACTTGTTGTTGGTCCCCAGAATTGTCATCGCCAGCAGCGTGAGAAACGAATAGAAAAATAGCGAAAACCAAATCCCATTGCCCAAGCGGCGCTTCTCAATCCCATAGCTGATGCCAAACACAATGCCAAAAAACAGGGGTATCAGCCACCCCAAATAAAAATACCCCGGAATATTAAATAATTCATTTTGCATGTCGTTAAACTCCTCTAAAACAAACGGTCGCTGTCAGCTGGCGTGCGGATCGCCATCAACAGTAGTTCTGACAGCGTGAAGGCCAGTGAAATGGGTGGCCAGACGAAGATCAGTCCGAGGACCACCAGCCACACCAACCAGAACCAGACGCTGGCGTGAATCCGGTAGGCCGGCATGCAGCGAATTTTCTGCGCAATCTCCGGGTCGCGTGCCAGGTTCACGGCCATTACGGTGTGGGATAGTGCGGCGTAGGCCAACGCCCACAGCGTAAAGATGATGAAGTAAAAGAGTTCCGGTTGAACGGCCGTGATGAACCGCCCCGCCCAAGCTGTTGAGACCGGCAACATCGCCATCACCAGGATCCACAGGTTGTTGACCCAGTAGATGCGCTTGGTCACGCGCTTCGTCAACGCAAACATATAATGATGATTGTACCAAGCCACCCCAACGAATAAGAAGCTAATCAGATAAGCGACTAAATAACTCCAGTTGCTGGCCAAGGCCGTAAAGGTTGGCTCATCGGGCGTTTTAAATTCCAACACCATAATCGTTAAAACAATTGCCACCACCGCGTCCGTGAAGGCTTCGACTCGTCCTTTATTCATTTGAAAGTCCCCTCAAATTTCGTGATAGTTTTAGAATAGCACAGTTGGTGGCGGGGATGGGTGGTGTGGGCCCAGAATTGTTGGGGGGACGCGAAAAAAGCCGCCCACTGGGGACGACTCATTTAGGCAATGAGAATTTATCAATAAAGTGCTGCAAATTCAGCTTATCCCGCAGTGAAAGCTGACCAATATAGGTGACTTTTTCAAGCTTCTGAAAATTAATTTCTAATAATTTACCAATATCAACATAAGTTGCCATTTTCAACCCGATCATTGCCCAGTCCTGCAAGGGAAAATATTGTTGCTGGATTTTCCGTGATTTACTTTGGTATTTACTTGTTAACCGAAAGAATTTAATGCAGTCTGAATCTCTCGCCACAATCAATACCGGTCGCCGTTTGCCACCGCTACCGTCAACATAACTGACATAAATACTCACAACATCGTCTACTTCAGTAGTCTTGGGTATCATCTTTGAACCACGCTTCCACTTGACTTTGGGTCTTTAACTGTTCAACCGGTAATTTTTTGATTGATTCTCGCAAACCCAAATTTGCTTTCTGTTCCGGCGTTTGATGTAAATCGAAGGGTAACCCACCCTCAGCAACAACTTTCTTGTAAAAAGCAGTTAGCGCACTAGTCTGATTTAAACCAATGTCATTAAAAACAGTTTCAGCTTGCTCCGCAAGGTCCTTATCAATATTAATTTGAATTTTTTTCTTGGATTTTTCTTGTACATCCATCGTGTTCACCGCCTTCCAAACTACACTTATTTTACTGTTTTATCACTATTATTACAATTATTTTGAATTTCATATGTACTAATATATGGCGATGTTTCACCTGGAAGACAAACTATAATAATCAGCTTCAACTAAAACCTGCCACCACGAAAAAAGGCTGTAATAAACAATCACAACCTCTCTTCGCATGCATATTACTGAAACGTGGATTAGCAGGTAGCTGATTCAGATTAACTTCTAATCGCCTGCTCCCCACTCTTTTTAAGACACCACTAAACATCTACGGGGGTGCAGCAACTTACTTGCTGTGTGGTGCCTTAGGGTGAAGCACGGCGGCCTTTTGCGGAATCGTTTGGTCGCGGCCCAGGTACATCTGGTAGTACGGTGGAACGGCGTTGACCAGCTTCAGCAGTTTGCCGGTCATTGCTGGTAACTGGGCGGGATCGATCTGTGGCAAATCAGCCGCGGTCACGTCACCGGTAATCCCTTGGAACCGCTTGATCCGTTGCAACAGGTAACGAACGTCGTAACGTGATGGGTTGACCTCAATCGGCTTCTTGTCAAAGTTGAGCAGCTTGTAAACGGCCTCCAACCCAGTCCGGACGGAAGTTTCCACCGTGAAGACCACGTCATCGTCAATTTCAACAAATTGGCCGAGCAAGCCCAAGTTGGTGCAGCCAGCTGGCACACCCAGTGGCCGGTCGCCGGCTTGGCGAGGCATGAACTGACTGGTACAGTATGGCATCATCGCTGTCGACATGTAGGTGTGGGCCAGGACCTCGTCCTTAATGTCCAACATCCCCAAGTGGTACAGCAGTTCCGTCAAAATTTCATCACCGGTACAGTCCCACATCCGCTTCTTGATGTAGTTCCCTTCGTTTTCACCGTACAGACCATAGCCCCAACCAACCTCTTCATCATCGGCTTGGTATGGGAAGAACGGCTTGTGATGAATTTCAAAGGACATGTCCCAGTTGGAATCCTTGAAGGTCATCAGGCCACCGGTTCCGGCGGGGCTGCCAGAGAGTTCCTCGATGCGTTTGAAAAATTCGGGGTAGTCCTTGACCGTTGGGAAGAAGGAAATCCACTTGGTCTTGTCGATCTGCCCCAGGAACTTCTCGGGGTGGCCAAACTTGGCATCCTTCTTCGCCAGGTTCTGCCAAATGGTAAACGTGCCCATGTCCTCGGTGTCACGGTTGGTTTCAGCCACGGTGTGGTTGTCGCCAAAGGTACTGTTCTCACTGATGGAACCGGTCGTGACGAAGACCAGGTCTTGGTGTTGAACGGTCACGTTGGCAGCGCTACCATTTTGGGTTGCGATAATTTCGTTGACCGTGTTGTTAGCGTCAGAGAAGCCTAGGTCGGTCACGTTGAAGTTGTTTTCAAAGTTCACGCCCTGATCGATCAACCAGCGTTCGATTGGCAGGATGATGGCATCATATTCGTTATATTTCGTGTGGACGAAGCCTTCCAGGTATTCGTGGCGGGAAATAAAGGTGAATCGTTGCCAGTAACGCCGGCATTCAATGGCACTGTGATAGTGTTTGAAGGCCAATTGACTGTGGAAGCAGGTCCAGAAGTTGGTTCTGAAGAAGTCTTTATCGAAAAATTCATCAATCCGCTTGTTGGCCAGTTCTTCTTCCGTGGAATTGATAATTGTTTCCATGGCGGCCGCGTATTCGGGTTTCATTTTATAATCATGGTAATGACTGTCGATTTCACCCTGGTTAATGATGACCCGAGCCTCGCTGTGGATGGGTTCATCGCGGTTGAAGTCGACCACGTCGTCGAGGACTGTCCGGCCGGGATTTTCTAATGACGGAATCTTGCTGCAGAGGTACCACAGGCACTCCATGTAAGGTTCCAGCTCCCGTTCGGCCCGACACAAGTAGCCTTGATTGCTCTTGGTGCCGTCCATGGAACCGCCCATCACCGGCTTCTTTTCGTAAATCGTGACGTTGCGCGCAGGCATCTGGGCGTCGTCGATCAAGAAGACTGCGGTGGCTAATCCAGCAATCCCGCCACCCACGATGTTGGCACGACGATCGTCGATACCAGCGGGCTTGAGGGGATGATACATCGTCTGATAGATATTCATGAAGATGACCTTCTTTGATTTGGGATTAGGTGCTTGTCCTTAAGATAAGGCCCGCGCGGCCCCAAGACAATTGACAAAAAAAGAGAACCGTCAAAAATTTGACAGCTCCCGCATTTTGTCAATTACTCGGCATAGTTCTGTAAAGCCTTTTGGAAATCTCCCTGAACCAGCACGCCGGTCTGTTCCACGAGGTCCGCTGGGTCTTCCTTGAGCCCATCCTTGACCCACTCGAAAATGAGGGCGATGAACGCCAGACTGTAGAAGTGGGCAATGAAATCCTTGTGCTTCTGGGCCACGCGCATGCCGGTCGCCTGACGCTCGACCACGGCGATAATGTATTGGTATAAAACGGTATATATGTACTTCTCCAGCAGGTCCCGGTACGCCGATTCGTAGGTGTTTTGGACCAGGTAGCGGTTATCCTTGATGGCCAGCAGGACATTTAAAAAGCCCTGTTGCCAGTTGTCGTAGTCGGCCACATTTTGTAGAGACTCCGCCGTTGCTTGTTTGGCGGTCCACTCGACCAGCTCATAGATGTCACTGAAATGGTTATAAAAGGTCTGCCGCGTCAGGTCACAGGCCGTGACCAACGACTTAATCGTAATCTTGTCGACCGGCGTCCTTTGCAATTGCGCTAGGAGTGCCGCCGAGAGTTGTTCTTTGGTATTTTTTGCCATATGTCTTGTGCCTGCCCCTCACCCGATGTTCTGAGGTAATTATATAATGTTTGCGACCGGGAAACAACGGATACTGGCAAATGAAAAAGCCGCCCGAAAGGCGACTCTGACCTGGTTATTTGGTGTTGACGGTCTGAACGTACTTGCTGTTGGCGGTCATGTAGCCACCAGCGACCTTGTAACGCTTGACCCCTGAAACGTGGTGTACGTCGCCGCGGGAGTGATCCCAGCCTTGAACGTTGAGGGTGCTGCCCTTCTTGTAAGTCTTGGCCACCTTGGTCAGGTTCACATCCTTGTAGACGCGAACCGTGGTTTTGGCCTTAACCTTCGTCACGTTCTTAGGCTTCGTCGGGGAAACGAATTGCTTGTTACCAGTGATGTAGGTGCCATTTGCCAGCTGGTAACGCGTCATTTCACCCTTCTTGGTCACGGCCTTCACCGTCACCGCGGAGCCCTGTTTCACGTGAGCAACCTTGCTGTTCAGGCCGCTACCCTTGTGCGTGTTGATCCCGTTAGGATTCGTCACGTAGAGCTTCTTGTAATTGCTGAGCCAGTAGAGTTTGGCAACGTAATCAGAGTTCGCCGTGATGTGCGTGCCGTCATCTAAGGTGTACCGCGCCACGCCGTTGTTGGACTGCGTCGTCCCCACCACGGTCATCACGGGCGCGTAGGCTTTGGTCTTCTTAGCGTGAGTTTGGACCCGTCGATTGTTGGTAAATGTGGCGTGGGAGTAGCGGTAGAGGCGCTGCTTCCCATAGACTTTGAATGGCGTAACGGCCGTGGTCCCACCGTTGCCATTGTTGTCGCCGTTATCGGTATCGCCACCGTTGTTGTCACCGTTGTTGTCGCCGCCACCCGGGTTGTTGCCGTTGTTGTCACCGTCGCCTGGTTCTTCAATGTTTACGGCTTCATAGTTGAACGTGATGTTCCGGTCCAATTTTGATTTGTTGAAGTCAATTGTCTGTGGATCCTCCACTGTGTAGCCCGCAATAGTTGGGGCAACCACAGTCCGTTCCTCATCCTTTAATCCATAGAAAGTTTGGGAGGCGGGACCCTGAACGCCATCCGGAAGATTGTAGGTCACGGTCGCCTTTCTGGCATATAAGGGAAGATATCTGACAGCTTGGGTTTCATTACTGATTGTAAATACTGGCGCGTCCCTATGATGCGTGTGACTCAATACCAACTGGGAGTTCTCAAGACTAATAACGTCACCTTCGACCCCCGAGTAGTTATACGAGCCACCTGAAACTTCCTTCCCACCAACAAACGTCGAAACAGCTACCTTTGTTTTTGTATTACTCTGCTTGAATGGCACCTGGATTTTACCATCAGAAATGTTTTGATCTAAATTTTTGTGTAGTGCTTGGATATCCAGCGTGTATTTGCCGGATACGCCCTTAGCCAATTTTAATTTTTGGGCTTCTGTCAGTGTCTTACTACCATAGTTTTTTTCCACTGACTGATTGAGTTGCGAACTGAATAGTTTTCGATTAAAGCCATCATCGTTGTTATTAACCAGCGAGAAGTACTTTAAGGCCTCCACGTAGTCAACACCGTTTGCTTGAGCGACCTTGGCCAGCACTTCAGCGTAGGTGTCGTCCGCGCCAACCTCAACGTTGTCCAACTGAATGTTTAAATCATCCATGATAGCATTGCCAGCTTCATCAACCGCCTGCAGATTTACCGCGCTAACTTCGCTGGCCTCTGCCTGCAAGACACTCGTCGACGTCAGGGAATACTTGTCGTTACTGACAACGCCCTCGCCGTTCCAAGCCATCCCAACGCCAACCGCTACCGCAACTGCTAATAAGCCTTTGACCATCTTCATATAGTGTTCTCCTTTGTCTAGTTCATCGCCTTCATCCATTAGGTTTTACTGTGTAGTAACTATAACATCAGCTTAATTAAAAATGCTACCACACATTCATTGAAGTGGATAATAAGTTCATATGCAGATACTATCAGCTTATTATCTATTAATGTAGAAACATATTTTTTGGAATGTTGAAACCAGCTAAAAAGATTGTTGCTTTTCTGTCACGGCTTCATTTATTCAATGGCCGTGGTCGCCGAATTCATTGGTACCATTGACTTTATGTCAAAAATGATTACTGAGAACCGGATATCACTTCCGCCATTCTCAGCCGACACACTTGCCAAATTCAAGTGCCATCCTCGTCAACACCCACGCAATTAAATGTGATTGTCCGTAAAATTTGCGACTTACCGACCAGTTTACTCTACGCACTATACTCATCCACTGAAAATTGGCAAAAAGCGCAAAAAAAAACGCCCAACCAGTCAAAAGACTGATTGGACGTTTTTCACACAGCGTTCGGTTGCCCGAACGGATCCGTCTCGGAATCCACATTCCCTCAAGATCAGACACGTCACAATACGGTGACATATGTGCCCTGCTGACAAATTCACCTAGCCGCTTGTGCGGACGCTCCTTGCAAGCAAGGGACGCGTGATTTCTCGACTCATCGCATAGAAAATATACTACCACACGATTGGCTGAATTTCAAGGCTATTTCTTAGCTGCTGGCTTTTTGGCGGCCGGTTTACGCGTCGTGGCGCGTTTTGTGGCCGTTGTCTTTTTAGCCGCTGGCTTACGAGTAGCTGGCTTCTTCGCTGCGGCCCGCGTTGCTGTCTTCTTGGCAGCTGGTTTCTTAGCAGCTGCCTTTCTGGTTGTGGTTTTCTTCGCCGCCGGCTTGGTCGTTGCTGGTTTCACAGCATCGGCCTTCTGAACGTCGGTCGCTTCCTTGTTGGTCTCGGCAGCTTGCAGCTTCTCAATCTGTAGGCCCAACCAATCGTGGAGGCTCTGGTCAGCGACTTGCGCCTGGTCCACGTAAGTATCAGCGGGCGCTAAGGCATCAATTCGTAAGCCGGAAACGTTGATATCGGGCGTTTCGATGACCGCGTACACGTTCAGGTCAGCCTCTTCACTCGTTTCTAAAATCTTGCCAATCGTCTTACTGTCTTGCATGGGCAAGTTGAGAACGCTCATTTCTAACCGAACGGAAACGTCCGTGTCGGTCACCTTGAGCTCGGCCTGCGCCAATTGGTCTTTGCCAATTTGTTCGCGGATAAACGCCGCTAAGGGCGCCATTAAGCCGTCTGGGTCTTTAAAAAACGCTTTTTCAGTCGTGTCTGCCGTGAAATGTTGAATTTCATCGGCTTCAGCCGCGTCAATAAATGCTTGAATTTCTCGTTTCATGCTTTCCACCTCTATTTTTTAGCAGCGAACCGCTTTGCATCGGCGATTTTTTGTTGTCGCAGTCGTAACCGCAATGCCAGGACCAACCAGTAGGCGTTGCCGGCCATCAGTGCCAAGCTGAAAATTGACATCAGCGCTTTGATCATGAAGCTAGCGCCGCTGTCCATCCACATGTTGAAGATCACGCTGATCGGTGACAGCGTATACAGCGCAATCACCAGGCCCATGAAGTAGAAGGATGGCTTCCAGTTCAGCGCAGCCAGCACGATTGGAATCGCGTAGAGCACGAAGGCAATCAGCGTGGTGTGCCAAAATTCAGGCGTCGTCATTTGGACGTTCGTTGAGTCGACAAAGGGCCGGGACATCAGAAAATTAAGAACAATAAAGCCAACCATGGAAATAATGGCCCAAGCAATCACGTTACGATCTTTCATTTTAAATTAAACTCCTCAATAAATTCCTAAAATAAAAGACGCAGTCAAACCGACCGCGTCTTAGTCAATTCCATTCTATTTTAACGTATTCCCGGCGGAAAATCAGCTATTCACTGAAAACTCGCGAGAATCTAATCAACCAGCAAGTCCAAAATATCTTTGGTGTCGATGCCGTTGAAGTACAGCTGCGTGTCGACACTGTTCAAGACTTGGCCCACATTCTCGCGGTCGTAACGGACACCAGCTAATTTGTCAGCCAATTCAGTGGCATCAGAAGGACCGAAGAAATCACCGTAGAACTTGATGTTCTTGATTTTTCCGTTCTCAACTAATAAGCGCGCATCAATGGTGCCGGCCGTGAAGTGTTGCCGCTTCTTAACCGTGAATTCTGGGGAGTTACCGTAAACCCAATCCCAGTTGCTGTAGTAGTCATTGTAAATCTTGTCGATGGCAGCCTTTTCACTGTCTTCGATGGTGACTTCCTTGTCCTTGATGGCATCTAAGCTGTCCACGTGGAACAATTCCTTCAACAGGGTGTCGCGGAATTCTGGGACCGTCAAGTTTTGATATTCAGGTGCCAGGTAAGGCTTCAAGTTGGTAACCCGTGAACGGACCGACTTGATACCCTTGGACTTCATCTTGTCTTCTGGCACGTTCAAGGCGTGAGCAATCACGTCCTGGTCAACGTCCAGCATCAAAGTCCCATGAGAGAAGGTCTTGCCACTGTGGGAGTACATTGCGTTACCAGAGAATTTCTTGCCATCGACTAAAATGTCATTCCGACCAGAAACTTCGACAGTGGTAGCCCCCATTTGGTGTAAGGCATCGACGACGGGTTGAACGAAGGACTTGAAGTCCCCGAACGCTTCACTATCGCTATCAACCACGAAGCTAAAGCAAAGGTTCCCGAGGTCTTGGTAGACAGCACCGCCACCCGATAACCGACGGGTGACCGTGATGTTGTTTTCCTCAACGTACTTTTGGTTGATCTCTTCCAAAGTGTTTTGGTTACGACCAACGATGATGCTAGGTCCTTCATAGTAGAACAAAACCAGTGGTTCATCGAATTTCTTGTTGTTCATTAAGTATTGTTCCGTTGCTAAATTGTGACGAATATCATGTGACTTCATGGCATACCAATACATAACCCAAAAACCCCTTTCAAATTAACCACCCCGGGGCGGCCCCATACGGTAACTTTCCCGGTTACTGTAAATCATAGCACGAGTTGTAATCGATTACAATTTAGCTTACAAAGTGGAAAGAATTGTTGAAAAAATGTGGGAATGGTCGTGGGAAAAGCGTTGGCTTGGCGGGCATCAGTAAGATTTTGTCGAGCGACAATTCGTGCTGACCACTGGGTGATTGGTTAGGGGGAATGTCGGCCGGGGTGTTGGGGGCACGACGGGGCGTTGGGTTCGGGGTCGTTGTTCAAATCATCGTATCCGTAGGTCGCTAAATTTTCTCTCGCCGTTAGATTTCAAGTCTGGCAGCTTCCGAAACGTGCTACGCGAGCCAGGTCCCTGCGCTTAACCTTTGTTCTTCAGGGTTAGTGTTCAGATTTTATGTTGGCTTGGGGCGCTAGTCTTGCTCTCGCCGTTAAATCCTGAGTCTGGCAGCCTTTGAAACGTGCTACACAGGGCAACTGGTTCCGCTTAACAACGTAACGACAACGACCCAGGTTCGGGCGTACTGTTCAAATCATCGTATCCGTAGGTCGCTAAATTTTCTCTCGCCATTAGATCCCGAGTCTGGCAGCCTCCGAAACGTGCTACGCGAGCCAGGTCCCTGCGCTTAACCCAGCTAAGAAAATAACCCAAACCCGGGGTTATTCCCTTAGCTACGTTAATGCTCAGGACCTAAACGGCTCGCTCCGCACTCTTATACAAAAAAATCGTCCAGGTTCACCCCGGGCGATTTCCGACGACATTAATGGTGGCCTTGGCCGCCATCCCTTATCTACACTTACATTATACCCGCCTCACTAACAAAAAGGCAGTAATTGGCTCATGGTTGCCACGTTAATCGTGGCTAATCAGGTTGCGGAAATATCCGTGATCATGTAGGTCCTCTTTCAGGTCGGTCATCGTGAACTGATGATAGAATTTCCGATAATCTTCATCAGCTAGCGTGAAGAGGTCCGTCAAGGTTTGCGAAATATTGGCGGAAATATCCGTGTTGTCGCTGGCCTTCGTTCCTTTGGAGTCCCCAGTAATAAAACGGGCGTAGCTGATGGTCGGCGGAATCGTCAGATCATACAGTTCACCCACATTGATGTCGGCAAGGTCACGAATCAGTTGGTAGCCCCCGTTTTTACCCACGGAGCCCTCAATATAGCCCTGTTTGTGCAACACGGAAAGGATATTCCGAATCATGACCGCATTCAGTTGTAAGGATGTTGCCAACTCCCGGCTCGCAATTTTTCGGGGACGGTTTTCGTCCAGGTACAGCAAGCTGTGGACCGCAACAGAAAAGTCTAATCTCATCGTTCAGCCATCGCTTTCAAAAGTTCTGTAGTTATTACTGGTATCATACCACACCTTGTGAAGTGGATTGAAGGTGTAAACCAAATTGCTAAGAAGATTCTCATTCAGAATATACATGCATATTTTTCCGGTCAAGTGTATAGATTCACCCCGTGAACTAGTGGTTTGGCAACCAGATTATCGAACTATTTGGTTTTAGGTTAAATTTTTTATCATTTTCTCAATAGTCTGCGATGATTGGTATAACAAAGTTTGTGAGGATTCTATGAAGACTGAGTGGCGAATTTATTTAAATTTGGGGTTGTAAATGAGAATTTGATTAACTATAATCAAACACAATTATTGTTAAGGACCGAATTGAATACGAAAAGTTCTTTATTCACCGGGCTTTATTCAAAAATGAGAGATATATTAGAATTAATACATTGGGGAGGGATTTCAGTGGAAACCGCATCGAACTTTTTGAACATTAAAGACGTCAGCACGGCTTTCAAGATTAACGGCCAGTATTACGACGCTATCTCCCACATCAACCTCCAGGTCCACCATGACGAGATTCTCGCCATCGTTGGTGAATCAGGTTGTGGTAAGAGTACGCTAGCAACCACGATCATGGGTCTCCACGATCCAGCTGAAACAAAAATCTCAGGCGAAATTGATTTTGAAGGCACTGACCTTTTAAAACTTGATGATAATGGCTACAACAACTTCCGAGGTGCCAAAATTGGCATGATCTTCCAAGATCCCCTGTCAGCCTTAAACCCACTGAAGCGCGTTGAGGATCAAATTAGAGAAGTCATGGATTACCACACGGATTTAACCACGGACGAAAAGCACGAGCACGTTTTAAAACTGTTAGACGAGGTTGGGATCGTCAACCCTAAGCGAACGGCTCACCAATTTCCGCATGAACTTTCTGGTGGGATGCGGCAACGGGTCATCATTGCCATCGCCATTGCCTGCAAGCCAGACTTAATCATTGCCGATGAACCGACCACCGCCTTAGACGTAACCATCCAAGCGCAAATCTTGGACGTCTTACGGGATATTCAAAAGGAAAATCACGCCGGTATCATCCTCATCACCCATGACTTGGGTGTCGTCGCCGAGACGGCTGACAGAGTTGCTGTGATGTATGCGGGGCAAATCGTCGAGGAAGGCAGTGCCGAACAAGTCTTCAACACGCCTGAGCATCCCTACACACGTTCACTCCTGCGATCAATGCCTCAACGTGATAACGAAAACGATGACCTCTACGTCATCAAAGGAAACGTTCCTTCACTACAAAAGATGCCGAGTTCCGGTGACCGGTTTGCACCACGGGTTCCTTGGGTACCAGCGAGTGCTCACGAAGCTAACCCAGTCATGCACGAAGTTGCGCCGGGCCACGAAGTCCGCTGCACCTGCTACAAAGGCTTCAAATTTCCAGATCAGAAGGGGAGCGTGACCGCATGAGCTTAGTTGAAATCAAAGATCTAAAAGTCCACTACCCCATTCGGACCGGGTTCTGGAACCGCATCACCGATTCCGTTCGGGCCGTCGATGGCATCACCTTTAACATTGAAGCCGGCGAAACTTACGGCCTAGTTGGCGAATCTGGTTCTGGTAAATCCACTACCGGTAAATCAGTGGTTGGTCTCGAAAAAGTCACTAGTGGTTCCATTATGTACAAAGGCGTTGATATTACCAGTAAGGCTAACCGGAACAAGTTAGACTACAACCAAGACGTTCAAATGATTTTCCAAGATTCCTTGTCCAGTTTGAATCCGCGGAAACGAATTGAAGACATCATCGCTGAACCACTGCGAAACTTCGAGCACCTCAGCAAAGACGATGAAAAGCTGCGGGTCTTACAGCTGCTCGACATCGTTGGCTTGGATGCCGATGCCCTTTACAAATATCCCCACCAGTTCTCTGGTGGACAACGTCAACGGATTGGGGTCGCTCGGGCCGTTGCCACGAACCCTAAGTTGATTATCGCTGACGAACCTGTCTCCGCCTTAGACCTTTCCGTTCAAGCACAAGTTTTAAACTTTATGAAAAAGATTCAACGTGAATTCGGTATCTCCTACCTATTCATCTCGCATGACTTGGGTGTTGTCCGGCATATGTGTAACAACATCGCCATCATGAACCGCGGCCGCCTCGTTGAAATCGGCACGCGAGAGGATATCTACAACCACCCGTTACATATCTACACGAAACGGCTACTGGCTGCCATCCCCGAAACGAACGTCAATCAACGTGCCGCTCACCGGGCTTCCCGCCTGGCCGTTGAAAAAATCTACCAGGAACAGCAGAGCAAATACTACGACGATAAGGGCGAGGCCTTCCCACTAATTCAAGTGAGTCCGACCCATTCAGTGGCCTTACCCGAAAACATCGCCAAGCAACTTGCCAGCCAGGAAGGGGAGGTGCAGGCCTAATGTGGAAAACAATTCTCCGTCGGTTCTTAATCATGATTCCAGAAGTTATTATCCTAAGTATCCTGGTCTTCCTCTTGGCTAAAGCGATGCCTGGTGATCCCTTTACCGGCTCAATCAACCCCAAGGCTGACCCGCAACAGATTCACCATTTGATGAAAATCAATGGTCTGTATGACCCTTGGTACCAACAGTATTGGAACTGGGTTGTCCACTTGTTCCACGGTAACTTAGGTAATAGTTACCAGTACCAAGAACCCGTTACCCGCTTAATTGGTGGCCGGGCTGCCAACACCTTATGGTTAGCCTTCTTCACCATGATTCTAACCTACGCTTTCGCCTTACCAATGGGCGTCTTCGCTGGTCGGCATGAAGGTAAATTACCAGATACCATCATCCGGGTTTACACCTACGTTACTTACTGTATCCCCTTCTTCGTTATCTTAGTTATCGGGATTTGGATCTTCGGTTACGTCTTCGGGTGGTTCCCCACAACCGGGTCAATTTCGGCCGAGGCAAGTGGTGGTGGCTGGCTACAAACCATTGGTAGTCGGTTCTACCACATTCTCTTACCAGGTATCTTAGGGGCGTTGTTCGGGACCGTTAACATTGTCCAATACCTGCGTTCTGAAGTTATTGACGCTAAGGGTTCAGACTATGTTCGGACCGCCCGTTCAAAGGGTGTTCCTAGCAAGGATATTTACCGCCACCATATCTTCAGAAATTCCCTGTTACCTATCGCCGCGTTCGCTGGTTACTCCATCACCGGGTTACTGAACGGTTCCATCTTTACCGAAACCGTCTTCTCCTACCCCGGCATGGGCCTGTTGTTCGTGAACTCGATCAGTTATCGGGATTACACGGTTATTACCGCGTTGGTCCTCATCTACGGGATTTTAAACTTAATTGGAACGTTGTTGTCAGACATTATCTTGAGTATTGTCGACCCAAGAATTCGGATTGAATAAGGAGGCTAAACAGAATGGCAGAAAATTTTGAACAACACTCAGACGTTTCCGCAGCTGATTTGGCCCGTCTAACACAGGAAGCGCAGGCTGAAGCCACGCCTTCCACGGCTAAAATTATTTGGAGCGAATTCAAGGCCGACAAACCGGCTATGGCTGCACTCTTCATTATCGTTGGTTTCATTCTCTTCGTCATGATTGGCGCGTTGTTTATCAACACACCCAAGATGATGGAGACCAATATCATGGGGTACTTCAACCAACCGTTTACGCCAGAATACTGGTTGGGCGCTGACTCCGGTGGTCGTTCCGTTGCTAAGCAGTTGATTGTGGGCTCCCGGAACTCTATCGGGATTGCCATTGGCTTGACCCTGATCTCCTCTACCTTTGGGATTTGCTGGGGCTTGATTTCCGGTTACTTCAACGGCTACATCGACTGGGGCATGCAACGGGTTTACGATTTCATGATGATGTTACCTATGACCATGATGATCATTGTTTTGGTTACCATCATCCCCCACTACAACTCCGTCACCTTGACGTTAATCTTCTCTATCTTCTACTGGGAAGGCACGTCACGGTTGATTCGGTCACGGACCTTAGCGGAATCGGAAAAAGATTACGTTGCCGCTTCCAGAACTTCTGGGACTAGTCACTGGAAGATTATCTTCCGCGAAATCATGCCGAACATTTCGTCATTGATTATCGTTGACTGTACCTTGTCCTTCGCCGAGAACATCGGGGTTGAAACGGGTCTTTCCTACCTGGGCTTCGGGCTTCCTAGCCAGACGCCTTCGTTAGGGACCATGATTGCCAACGCCAACGACCCTAACAACATCACGCAATACTGGTGGACTTGGTTACCCGCTGCGTTAGAAATTATCATTCTTTGTTTATCAATTAGCTACGTCGGTCAAGTTCTGCGTCGTGCTGCGGATGCTTCGCAACGTCAAGGGGCCGCCGACTAGATGAAATTTAATCCATTTGAGGAGATGGTGCCACTCAACGTCACCCACTTTCATTTGTTGCGTTACGGCTTTACCGGTCGATTCTGAGGGGAACCAACCGGTGTGATCATGAGGATTCTAAAAATCAAGGGGGAAACATAGCATGGATAAGAAAAAGCTCGTATTGTCAGCGATGGCGGTCTTAGCGACTGTCAGCCTCGCTGCATGTTCCAGCAACAAGAGTTCATCCAGCACTAGTGGGACGACTGCTTCCGTGAAGTTGTCACCAACTTATAAGAACACGAAAGCTACTGATGCATCAGCCACTAAGAATAGTACATTGAAGGTCGCAGAACCTAACGACTCACCATTCCAAGGGATCTCTGATATGGTCTTAGCTACCAACTCTGAAGATCAAGATGTCTTCAATCCTGGTGGCGGTGACGCCCTGTTCAATGTTGATAAGAACTACAAGATTATCGACGGTGGCCTGGCTAACCAAAGAATCAGCCGGAAGAACAAGACCGTTACCATCACCTTACGGAGCGATGCTAAGTGGTCTAACGGTTCTAAGGTAACCGCTAAAGATATTGAATACGCCTACGAAGTTATCGCAAACCCTAAGACAACTTCTCAACAATATTCTGCTGACTTTAACGCTATCAAGGGGATGGCAGCCTACCATACTGGTAAGTCCAACACCATCTCTGGGATCACCTATCCAGACGGTCAAAAGGGCCGTTCTGTCGTTATTCACTTAACGAAAGTTACGCCAGCTATGCAATATTCCGGTAACTCCTTCATCTGGAGCACCGTTGAACCTTACGAATACATCAAGAACGTCTCAATTGCGAAGTTAGCTTCATCCAGCCAAGTTCGGAAGAACCCAATCTTCACGGGTGCTTACAAGTTGGATAAGGTCGTTGAAGGTGAATCAACCACTTGGTCTCCTAACAAGTACTACTACGGCAAGACACCACAAATCAAGCACATCAGCATCAACGTGGTTTCTTCTAACAACATTGACAAGGCCATCCAATCTGGCAAGTACGACTTTACCGTTCCTGGTTCTGTTATGCATGGGACCGACTACAAGCAACTGAAGAGTGTTAAGAACTACAAGCTGGTTGGTCAACCTGCCCTTTCTTACGACTACTTTGGTTTCAACGTTGGTCACTACGACACCAAGACCCAAAAGAACGTTATGGACAAGAACAGCAAGATGGCAAACAAGAGCTTACGTCAAGCTATGATGTACGCCCTGAACCTGGATGCCGTTACGAAGAAGTTTGGTTACGGGGTTACTTGGCGTGCGAACACCTTGATTCCACCAATCTTCAGCAAGTACTACGACTCTACTGCTAAGGGTTACAACTTGAACATCAAGAAAGCTAACAAGTTACTGACTGACGCTGGTTACAAGAAGCGTAACGGTAGCAAGTGGCGTTCTGATCCAAATGGCAAGAAGTTAACCATCTACTTCGGTGCCATGACTGGGACTTCAGCTCAAGCTGCTGAATACCAAGATTACCTGCAACAATGGCACAAGGTTGGCTTGAACGTGCAATTCACTGGTGGTAAGACGATGGAAATGAACAGCTTCTACTCCACGTTACAATCACCAAAGCAAAGCAAGATTGACGTTTACGCCGCTGCATGGGGCTTGTCATCAGAACCTACGCCAACGCAACTCTACGGTGAAGATGCTGCCTACAACATGGGTCACTTTGTTTCTAAGAAGAACACGCAACTTATGAATGACATGAACAACAACAAGGCCTGGAACGAAACTTACCGTGCCAACGCCTTCAAGAAGTGGCAAGAATACATGAACGATCAAGCCGCTGTCGCACCTGGTTCCTTCAGTTACAACTGGGGTCCAGTCAACAAGCGGGTTAAGGGCTTCGATATGAGTCCTAAGAACACTGAATTCTGGAGCAACTTAAGTTTGACCTCTTCAAGCTTGAAATAATCTCTAAAATCGCGTGAACTTACTCGTTCAGATGAACCGTCGAATCTTTCGGGATTCGGCGGTTTTTGTGTGCCGCCAGATAAAGGTACGTGACCACGATTCCTGCAGTCCCCATTACCGTCAAGATTGGCGCCGCCACCAAGAATTCAGCTGCTAGGATACCGGCGTAGCTCCAAGGAACCGCCGTTAACGAGGTAATTCCGTGATAGGCCAGCCCAACAAAGGGAACGATACAAGATACAATGGCTGGCAAGCGGCGATAGTACAGCCCCACAATCAATTGCAGGGTCCCCAGGCTCACCAGTAACAGCCAAAACAGTCCCAGGCCTTTAAAGGCCGCGCTGCCACCATAGGCTAACGCCATCACGATGGCAGAACCGCTAAACAGGGAGCCCGACCACAAGACTTGTAGCAAAACGAATAAGCCACCACCAAGAATGATCAAATATCCGGTACTGACGGCAAACACCAATCCCAGCTGTGACCAAGCCGACCGCTTCACCTCCCAATCACAAATAGTGGTACTAAGAATCAGTCCCGGGAGCATTAAAGCTAACAGATTTAAGTCGCCCAAGACTGCCAGATGGTAGGTTATTTGGAAGCCAGCAGCAATCAAAATAACTATTAATGCAACCACCAAAATTACCAAACGGCGGTAATGTTCTTGCCCGTACGCCCACATTTCTCGTCTCATCCCATGCTCTCCCTTACTTGTGCCGATGCCGAAATTGCCAAATCAGACCACTGGCAAAGATCAGTATCAGACCAACCTTCACGAGTATCCAAATACCGTTGACCCACTCCAAACCTGATTCATCTGACATGGGGGTGCCTCCTTCACTCGCGCTCTTTTCTATACCGGTCACTATACTTGATTTAGCCACATAACCCAAGCCCACAATCATTGCTATATCAGCCTTTATAAGGACTTTTATGCCAGCTTAAGAGTTGATACCACTACCCCCATCGGTCAAATTACCGGCTAGATTTAAAACCCGGATATTTATTTTGTTATTGGTGATTCGTTGACCGCACCAACCAAGTTGTCTCCCTGTTCGACCACCTGATTTGGACAGATACTGGGAGCAAACTTCGAAACGGAGGTGCCCATATGAATACTAAAAACACCCACGATTGGCAACGCGTCCAACACCTTGCTGTCATCAATCTCAGGCCGTGCTCGACGGCACCTGTGGACCAACGTGGCGGCGTACTTGGGCCTCTTTCTCGTTGAATATTTTTGTGCCCAACTCGGCCATTCCCAGGTCTTGCGGGCTGACGCCTTTAACAACCTGTCTGGCATTTTTTTCGACCAGCCTGCTGATGACCGGCCGCTACATTGCCGCCAAGACGGACGATGACGACATTGTGGGGCGCACCAATTTCTCCCGCGGAACAGCACGCACTGGGACCGCGGATTCAGCAGTCCCGTTTTCGTTTCGAAACCATCTACACCCTGATTGCCGGGCTGGTGATGGTTCTGATTGCCGGTGATATTGTCTATAACGCAACCGTTGTGTTGGTACAACGGCCAGTCTATCGGATTCGACCCGGCATCACAGTGCTTGGCGCCGGACTCTCTAGCCTGGTTTTACTAGGCCTTTGGTCGAGCAATCATCACTGGGCAAAGGTTTTGACTAACACCGCGCTAGCCGCGGCCTCCCGGGATTCCTGGACAGACGCCTTGACTAGTCTCGTGACCGTGCTGACGATTTTAGGCATCGCCTGGTTGCATGCCAGTTGGATTGATGGCGTGGCCAGTCTGCTTCTGGGTGGCTATATCCTATTTACCGGTATCAAAATTTTTCGCAACAGTACCCTCAACCTGGTCGATTACTTTGATCCGGCCCTGGAGAAACGCTATCAAATGGCGATTGCCCACCTACCAAGCGTCCAATCCGTCGTCCCCATCAGCCAGTTTTAGTCGAATCTGCGCGTTTTTCTAAGTCTTTCCAGCCGAAATCGTGAAAGTCAGAACTTTTTACTTTCTTCAAATCGCGCATGATGACAGCATTTTCATTGCCTTTCATCCAGACTTTTCGGAATAAAATGCTTACACTCTGCGTAATAAATGATATAGTTAAGGTAAAGTTTTAACATGACTCGTGAAGGGGTGGCATTCCATATGTTACAACAATACAAGAACATTCTGGTTCCCGTTGACGGTTCCAAGGCAACCCAACCAGTCTTAGAAAAAGCAATCGAAGTCGCTAAGCGTAACAACACACACTTAGACATTTTAAACGTGCTTGAAGTCAATCAATTTAGTGATACCTATGGCGGTGCCGTTAGTGGCGACGTCATCTACAAGCTTTCCCAAGACGTTCAAGATCGACTCGACGCCTTGAAGCAACAAGCCATCGATGCTGGCGTCCCTGACGTTAGTATCCACGTGCGGTTTGGGAACCCGAAGCCAGTTATCGCCCGGGAATTCCCTGCAGACCACAAGTCAGAATTAATTGTGATTGGCTCGACTGGGTTGACTGCCGTTGAACGGTTAATGGTCGGCTCTGTCACCAACTACGTCAGTCGTTCCGCAATCTGCGACGTGCTGATTGTTAAGCCAGAAGCGATTAAGTAATTTTGTTATTAAACGTAAGGTCGGGACGCGTTCCCGGCCTTATTTTTGTCGAAAGGAGCTCCCTCATGGCGTGGACCTATCACATCACTTTACCCGCTGATCAAGCGCCCCTATCCCTGCGCCAACTATTGACGGCCTGGTTGCTCCCCAGTCACCTGGTGCACGACCTGCGAATCCATCAGCGCGTGTTGGTTAACGACCTTTACCGCTCGATGAACCAGCCGGTATTGGGGGGCGAGACCGTCACGTTGACGTTTCTCCCTACCGATTTCAAAGAGCCCTTTCCGGACGTCGCCCCCGACAGTGCCGCAACCGTTAGCGTGCTCTACGAAACTGCCGACCTGCTCGTCGTGAATAAGACGCGCGGCAGTAAAACCCATCCCAATTTACCCTGGGAGCGCGGCACTACGCTGAATCACGTCGCCGCTTATCTGGGAGAGGACGAACCTGGCCCCTACATTTTAAGTCGCTTGGACCAGGAAACGACTGGCGCTCTGATGATGACCAAGACGCCCGCCGTGGTGCCCATCATGGTGCGCAACATCGCCGAAAAGCGCGTGCAGCGGACCTATCTCGCTTGGGTCCACGGCAAGTTGACCGGCGAAGGCACGCTTACTGAGCCGATTGGTCGAGATCCCGCTGACAAACGCAAGCGCTTAGTCAACGGCGAGCACGCCCAATCGGCCGTCACCCACTACGCCGCCCTGGAGCACCGCGCCAACGCCACGCTGGTGAAACTCTGGCTGGAAACCGGCCGGACCCATCAGTTACGCGTCCACCTAGCCGCCGCTGACCATCCCCTGATTGGCGATCCGCTCTACGGTCCACCCAGTAAAGACCGCTTACGGCTTCACTGCTGGCGTTTAGCGTTTCCACAGCCATTTACCCTCGACCAGAATGAAACGACCGTAACGGCCCCCGTACCCGCCGATTTTGACCAATTTAGTCAAGATTAGCGTTATCGTCAAAAAATGGACGATTTAGACGATTGCAACCGTTAACCATTATTATTGTTATACTTGGGTCAGTTGAGCGGTTTAGGGGGGATTCGATGCGTTGGCTACCACGCGTTTCTCTAATTATTTTGCTGCTGTTGCTGGCCATCTTATTGATTTGGGGAATTTTGAATTTATCCTGAGGAACTCAAAAAGTGCTACTGGACTATGCGGAGTCCGGTAGCACTTTTCGTTTAGGGATTTTTATTAGGCGTAACTATGTCTAAGTTATAGAGTTTTGAAATATACGAAATGGGAGCTGGTTCGCTTAACACCGTAAGGAAAAACAGATTCGGGAGCTTACCTTTCAAGTCGGCTTGCTTTAGACCGTTTGATTGGTTCTACACGTCTCTATCCCGGTCCTGGCGGCCTCGGAAACGTGCTACGAGAGCCAGGTCCCTGCGCTTAACCCAGCTAAGGGAATAACCCAAGACCAGGGTTATTCCCTTAGCTACGTTAATGCTCAGGACCTAAACGGCTCTCTCCGCACTCTACACAAAAAAAGCCGGAGTAACCACTCTCCGACTCCCACTAGCATCATTAGAGCATTCAACATAATCACAGTTTGTAGTCAGGATACGCTGTTACTCAAATCAGCCATAATCTCAATATGTAGTATTGAGCAATTCAAATCACTTTTAGTTAGTTAAAACTAATTGTGCTGCAAATTTTCTTCTAATCTCAAAGATTGAAAGAAATTTCACAATGTCGAGAACCCGCAAAATCACTTTATTTTTTGGTTTCCCTGAAAGATTGATTGGTATTACAAGACTTAGTATATCAGATGGCTGTAGAAATGCAAGCGTTTTCAGTTAATTCCTTAAAACGAACGAAAGTATTCTGTAAATGATTTTACCTGCGGACTTTGTGAATACTCCAAGGCCCCGGTCACTTTCGTTATGTCTTCGGTAGTGCGATGGTTAATTGCCCCCAATGCAGTTTTAGCTGTAAGGTCAGTGTCGCTTTAGCCGGCAGCAACTCATGTATATTAGAAAAATCTAATATACCTTGTGCCGAGGTCACTCGCGAATGCCCATCCAATTGGGCATCCCCCGGTACTGGGAAGGTCAGAAGCCACGCCAACTCTTTTGCCGTTTCGCGGAGCTCAAACGTGACAGTGTTGGGCGTCAGTTGCCCTAATATCGGCAAGATTGGCGGCAAAGCGCTATCAACGATCTGGCCCATGTCCTTGAGCGTCGTCACTGTTGCCGTCAAGGGTTCCGGTACCTTCACGAATAGTTGCACGCCCTTTTGCTGCGCCAATAAATAGTTGTGATACAGCCGAAAACGCAGGTCCGCGTTGGGTACATTGGCCAAATCCTCAATCGTTAAGTCCGCGGCATTACTGGTTTCCCAGCCCGAACGAATATCGATATACAACTGCCGGAAGCCCGCGTAGTCCTGATCCTCCAGGTAACCACCGAGGCCCAACAACATGTTTTGATAGTCATGGCTAAATGTCCGCACGGCCGCCATTTGGCGATTCAGCTCGGTTGTATACTGTTCCCGAAAACGCTGTTGCTGCGATTGGAGCTGCGTATGGGCCGCTTGTAAGTGTGTCTGCATCAACATATAAGTGCTCAGCGACAGCCCAACGACTAGCGTACCCGCGACTCCCGCCAGAAAAATCAGATAGTGATCCGAATCATCCAACGACTGCAAAGAGTACTCAAACAAAATATAAACCACGCCCAGCACCGACATAAACGCTAAAAAGACGTATTCCATGGAGCGACCCAGAATGTCTTGAATTAAATTTTCCATCGGCGCCCGCGAAAGCCACAGCCCCGAGCCAATCAGCGCAAAAATAATATTGTTAATGACCAACTCACTCAGCGTCCCCCAGAAACTGGTGGCAAACGCCAAACTGGTCAGGGGAATCATCCCCGCCAACACCGTCATATCAATGAATTCGATTAACAAATACGACAAAATGGCCACATCAACAAAAGCCGGTAAGTACCGCCACTGGTGGCGCAGACCCATCAAACCAATTTCAAAACCTAATAGCAAGATGACGGGCAACGCGCCGAGTAACGTACTGCGCGAAGTGAACGGGTTGATCAGGTCCATCAGTGTGTAGGCCCCGGCCACTAGGGCACAGAACAGTGACGTGTGTCTCATCGGCAGCAATTCGGGAAACCAGTAGTACTGAAAGAGGACAAACCAAAATACCATGGAGTAATCCGCAATTCCTAGGCTCAAAGGACTTACCGTAACCATCCGCTCACCTCCCCGGTTTGGTTAAAATCAGTGTGAAGTACAGCATGTCGCGCTTGAGAGCAATCTGTAACGAGGCGTTGTCCGTCTCAGCAACAATTTCTTGAACGGTCCGCAATCCCTGACCATGGCCCTGGCCCTTGGTCGTGTAACCCGCTGTCATAAACCGATTAATTTTAGGTGGATCCGTTGCCAAAACGGGATTGGCTACGGAAAATTCTATAGCATCTGGATAATCCAAAATGGCACAATAAATGTCCGGTTGGCTGGCTACCGGTGCAGCTTCCAGCGCATTATCCAGCAGGATTCCAGCTACTCGCAGTAAGCGCACACTATTCATCGGTAGCGACCGTACGGGATCGGGAATTTCCAGGCGCAGCGTGCGGCCCTTATTTTGTGCGGCCAATAGCTTTTGAAACAGTAGGCTCTTTAAAGCCGGGTCGTTCAGTCGCTGCAGACCCTCCTCTTCCAATCCGGCCAGCTGACTGGTCGCTTGCCACCGTGAGTTCAATGTTTGGTAGTAGGCCGTCAGCCCCGCGTAGTCCTCGGCGTCCAGGTAGTCGCCCAGGCGAAGCATCTGCTTTTGGTAGATCTGTTTGAACTCCCGAATGGCCCGGACTTGATCCGAAATACGGCGGTCATAGCGCGTCCGTAACAGGGTCTCCTGATACAAGGCGCGCACCCGTTGCCGGTGGAAAAAGCTTTGCAAAAAGATGAACAAGCTGGTACTGATAAGGAGAATCATCACCAGTTCAATACTGAGCGCAAACGTCATCATCGCGTGACTGATATCCAAGCGGTGAATCATGATTGACGACAGTTGGGCCAACACGGCGAGGCTGCCGAGTAACACCGTGACTGTCGCCTGTTCCTTGCGGCTAAATGCCAAGCGCTCCAGGTTCCCCGGTTGAAGTCGCATCCCGGTAACGGCCAGGGAAAACAAGCTATAAATGACGACCTGAAAGACCAGTCGACCGGCAATAAACCAAGGGGCCTGACTGGTGGTATCGCCGAAGATTTCAGTTGTGACGGCACGCATAACATCGTTGATCAGTACGACCACCAAATAAATCACGATGGTCGCGTTGACAAAGATCAGCGTCATTTTCGGTCGGTGATGCCGCAAGTACAGCAAGGCACTCACTGGCGGCAACATCAACGCCCAAGATTGGCCAATCACGGCGGGGATCAGCGCCCACCCCATCCATTTCAGAGGTAATTTCCAGTTTTGTGGCCGAATAACTCCAATCCAGAGCGTGATAAACCATTGCATAGTGACAGCCAGCACAAAGTTTATCCAAAAATGCGTTTCAAAGATTGGCACGACTGTCACCCTCTCAAGACTTCAAATGTTTCTGAACTAGCGTTTTCACCTCATGAAACCGCCGGGTGGCCACATCCGTTTGGTCCCCATTGGGAAAACTCAGCCGCCGATTGGTCTCGTCAATCCCGCTGACGTTATCCAGGTTCACCAGGAAACTCTTGTCCGTGCGGTAAAGGTCGGGGTACTGGTCGGCAATGTCCTTTAAAAATCCCGGAAATTCAACTAGCTGATTGGCGGCGTGCACCGTGACCTTGTGTGGGGTCTCCGCGGTCGCCACAAAGTAGACGTCCCCCATGGGCAGGCTGAATTCCCGGCCACCAATCGTATAACTAAAGAGGTTTTCCGTATTGCTTAAGTAATTGGTATAGCGTTCATAGCCATAATCCACGTTTTCTCGTAATTTTTGATCGATCTGCTCGCGCCCCACGTCCTTGACAATGAAGTCCATGGGTTCCACCTTACGTTCGAAGGTGAGCAACGCCATTTCGGAGTGGGTCGTCACGAAGACAATCTCAGCGAACCCCAGCCGCTGGCGAATCGCGATTGCCGTTTCCAAGCCCGACGTGTCCTCCGCTGGAAATTCAATGTCGAGGAAAAATAACGCATACTCAGGTGGGTTAGCTTTTAAGTCGGCTAGTAACGCCGCCGGACTAGGCGTCGCTAAGGCCACCTGCATGTCATAGTCATTGATCATGATGTAGCGCTGCACGACATCCGTATAATGCTTCAGTTGTTCCGGATTATCTTCACAAAGGTAAACGGCCAACACAACTATCACACCCTTTCAACCAGTTTTATACCGTACCTATTACCCACTAATGTACCTTGAAAATGACTGGTTTGCAATCGTTTTGCCACGGTCTCTCCAGGTTGTTCGCTAAAATGACGAAAAAAAAGGAACCACCGCCGTTGGTAGCCCTTTTCTAAATGGATTATTTAATTCCTTGCCGGCAAAATTAGCACTCCCCCAAGTTCTAACTCGTCGTATCCTTAGGCCTCCAATAACCACCACTTACTCTTTAGCTCATTGGTGAAACAAAAACCCGTTAACCTAAGTTACGACACACACACTGACAGGCTGTCAGGCCGACGATTCTAATTAGATAACCAGTGGATACGGTCCATCGATTGTGGCCCTAACTCGGGTATACTTTAACCGATTGACCAGCAAAATCAGTTGCCGTAAAACTGACCTCTTCCAACTGTTATCACTTTAACATGAATTCACCTGAACGAAGGGGAAGCGGCAAAAACGTCATTTTATGCACGTTAAAGCTTGAAAAAATCACACAATTTAATTGTGTCGTAGTGAGTATGTGATGAATCCACCTAGAATTAAGGGACTCGTGAAGGCAAGCGCAATGTCCAACAACACGCGCCAATACCATTTCAGCGCACTCTTGGGTGCCGCCTGCAACCGCGGCTCTCTGGCTGGCTTGGCCATTTTTTCATAAACGGAAGCCGTCTCGTCCGCGGCTCGCTTCAAGCCCCGCTTCCGGCGACGGCGAATCGTGGGCGCCTGGACGTCCCGGTTGTCTTCGAGAATCACCCATTTGGCAAATGCAAAGCACACTAGGCAGAGTAAAAAGTACCAGTCAGCGATTGAGATACCCGGCATCAGCCGCCACTGGGCGTAATTCAGGTGGCCGAGCAACAGGAAAATCAGCGTGAAGATCAGGCCAATCCCAGTTTGTTTCAACCAATACTGTAAGGTTAGTTTCATGAAGGTGCTCCTTTTCTTTTCGTGTAACGTTCGGTAGAATGGAGTGGGTGTTTTACCCAGACCAATACATACTTGAGGTGATTTGATGGCAGGAGATTTTAATCCCATTACGGCGGCGGGCTACCAGGATTTACAGGCAAAGATTGCTGCGCTGGAAGCCGACCGACCGGAGAAAATTGCGATTTTGGCTGAGGCCCGGGCGCACGGGGATCTCTCCGAAAACGCGGAATATTCCGCCGCAAAACGAGACTTGCGGCACTTAGAAAGCCAGTTGCGCTTCTTCAACAAGCAACTGCAGTACGCCAAGGTAGTCAACCCGGCCGCCAACGACCAAGTCGAACTTGGTAAATGGATCACCGTCGCCTTTCTAGACGATGACGACCAGGACGTCTATCAACTGGTGGGCACGCAGGAAGGCGACCTTGAAGCCGGAAAAATCACCCGCGTCTCACCGCTAGGCAAGGCTTTGTTGGGCCACCACCCCGGTGATACGGTGACCATCCAGGCGCCCCACGCCAGTTATGACGTCAAAATCGTGACGGTCAGTCTGACACAACCATCATCATAGTATACCATGCCAAAAGTACTGATTAGCCGTGTTTTCACGCTAGTCGGTACTTTTTTAGTTGTGTGCCAAAAAGATTGGCAACAGAATTTCATCCACCATTTCCACCTGCGCCGTCGCCGTTAGGTCCTGCCGGCTAATGATTTCGTTGATCAGCAAAATACCGGCCAAATTAATGACCCGGTCTGGCCAATCGGCGTGACTGATTTCACCGCGCTGCGTGGCGTGATCCAGCATCGGTTGGACCAACGTTTTGAGGGCCGTCCCGTCATTGGCGTGGTTCAAGAGCTCGCCTAACTCCAGGTGTTGCAACCGATCGGCCAGTAAGCCGCGGAGAGTCTCGCCTTGGAGCTGGGCCAGGAACGTCGCCATTTGGCCAAAGAGGTCCAGGAAGTCGCTCCGTAAACTGCCGGTAGCCGGAACGTGGTAACTGGGCAGGTCGCCAAACTTACTGAGGGCGGCGATGACCAAGTGGGCCTTGTCCGGCCAGCGCCGGTACAGGACGGTCTTGGTGGTCGCTGCGGCCGCCGCAATCCCTTCAATGGTGACGTTCTGGTAGCCTTTAGCCTGTAACTGCTCCCAGGCTGCCGTTAAAATGGCGTTCTCTAGGTCGGCCCCGCGCCGCCTTTTTTTCTTTTCTGCCATAGTTTGGTCGTTCTCCCTTGTATTTTGTCAGCCAGGGGTGTACTATTTTCAAACATAAGATACGGCCGTATCTAATTTGAAAATGCAGGTGACATGATGAACC
The DNA here is from genome assembly GCF_003946245.1 of Levilactobacillus cerevisiae. Classification (GTDB taxonomy): domain Bacteria; phylum Bacillota; class Bacilli; order Lactobacillales; family Lactobacillaceae; genus Levilactobacillus; species Levilactobacillus cerevisiae. The sequence goes on along the minus strand of NZ_RHNN01000023.1, from coordinate 23,577 downwards.
AACAAAATTCCACTAGAAATATCATTCGAATCGCGTTGTTCCTGGTGATTGGGGCCATCGCACCCCTTCTAGATACCACCATGACCAACGTTGCCTTAGCTACCATTATGAAGTCGTTAAACGTTTCCGTCAATGCCGTTCAGTGGGTCACGACCAGCTACGTGTTGGCCCTCGGGATTACCGTGCCGGTCGCTGGCTGGGCAACCAATTGGTACGACGGCAAGCGGCTCTACCTGGACGCGCTCATCGTTTTTCTTGTCGGCTCTGTTGTTTCCAGTTGGGCAAACACCTTGCCGTTACTAGTCCTGGGACGAATCATTCAGGGGGCGGCCGCCGGTGTCGTCGTGCCCCTGATCACCACCTTAATTGTCCAGGTGGCTGGTAGTCAGGGCCTCGGCAAGTTGATGGCCATCGTTGGCATGCCCGCCGTGTTAATTCCCATTCTGGGGCCCACGATTGGCGGCTACCTGATTGAAGTTGGCAACTGGCACTGGATCTTCCTGATCAACATCCCCATCGTCCTGATTTCACTGGCGCTCTTGGCCTGGAAAATGCCGAGCTTCCCCGCGCCGAAAGCCGGGAAGCTCCTCGACCTGCCTAGCCTGATTCTGCTGGCCGGACTCTTCACCGCCGCCATCATTGGCATCACCCGTTTCAGCACCGGCGCCACTTTCACGTCGGCTAAGGTTTTGACGCCATTGTTGCTGGCGCTCGCCCTCCTAATTGGCTACGTGCTCTACGCCTGGCTGTGGCCACAGAAGGCGTTGGTCAGCCTGCAGCTGTTCAAGTCACCCACCTTTGCCGCCTCGACGCTCATCCTGATGCTATCGGGCATCGCGGTCAACGGCGCCATGTTCCTCCTGCCGCTCTACCTGCAAAATAGCCGCGGCCTCAGCGTCGTTTGGTCCGGGACGTATTTGATTGCACAAGGGGTGGGCCTACTGGTTTCGCGGAGTCAGATTGGCAAATTGACTGATAGCATTGGCGCGCGCTGGGTCGTCCTGGGCGCCATTGTCGTGGCGATTGCCGGCACACTGCCCTTCGTCTTCTTTACGGCCAAGACTAGTACCTGGTTGGTCCTAGCCGTTCTGTTTGTCCGCGGGATTGGCCAGGGCGGCCTCACGATTCCGGTGATGGCTGACTGCTACACCGGCCTATCCAAACAGCTGATTGCCGAGGCCACGACGGCTACCCGGATGCTCCAAAATATCGGCGGCGCCATGGGGACAGCCGTCCTCGCCACCATTATCCAACACGAACTCCCGAGCGTCGGCCTCAACGTGGCTTACCAGACGGCCTTCATGTGGTCGGTCGGCTTCATTGCGGTTACTGCGATCCCGGCTTGGTTCTTGAGCCATGGGCGCCGTGCTAAATAGGTGTACTCTCCTGACCTTGGCGCTGAATTGCGAAGCTCTCAGATGTGTATCATTACCTGTTAACAAAAAGCGCTACAATGTACAATCGCCTTCAGACGACTGACACTGTAGCGCTTTTTACATAGCACATCACTTTTAAATTCAAGCCACCAACCCAGACTGCCAATAACCGTTGTTGGCAAAATCCGTGTTAGCCGCAAGGATGGTGAAAATGGGTTTAGCCGTGGGAATTGCCTTAGTGGCGGTCTTGGCCACTTAGGCAATTGGTAGCTTTGAGACTCGTATCCCAGAGGCTCAAAGTAAGGCAGAAGACCGCACTCTGGCTTCTGCCGTCCGCCCACAGCGTTCCAATCCCATTTTCACCATCCTGGAGGCGACTTTCGACACCATTTTCAGCCACACCGGAGATTGGCATGATGCAAAAATCTAGCAAAGGAACGTCCAGAATGGTTAGTTGGTTATCGTTCCTGTTGGCCTTGGTAGTGTTTCTCTACCAGGTTTGGCATGATAATCAAAATCATAAAAAATAAGCCTTCCCTCTAACTTTAGCCGGTTAGGGAAGACTTGCAATATGAGTCGAACTTAATCAGTTACCATGTTTCTCAACGGCTAGCTATCAAGGAACTGGCCATTAAGCTGTTTCCCTGACAGCTTCAGTATACCGACTCGCCAGACATTTACCAGCAAACCCACCCAGCATTTAGCCGTAAATCAGCTTCAAGCTGGTCAGGTCGCCCGCCGACAAGTGGGTCTTCCCGGGCGCCATCGGGTACATCACGGACTTGTGGGACTTACTGTGATCAAGTCCCAGTGCGTGGCCCAGTTCGTGGATTGCGACGGCATCGCTGTAGGCTGCCGAGTAATCCCCATTGAGACTGGCCTCCGCATGATTCACGCTGTCTGTTCCCCAACCATCGCTGGTTTGAATGATTTCCGGGCCACCGTGCCCCAGCTCCACCGTGGTGGCCTGCTGGCTCATGCGTTTGTGATAAACGGAAAACGTAATCTGGTTGTGCCCCGCGCCGGACCAGCCCGAGCCCGCCACCAAATGGACGATGCCTGTCTGGTTGTAGACCTTCACGGCGTCCGCAAAGACCTGTTTACCGTTGGCGGAAAGCTGGTCGCTGTAGCGATAATAGTACGTTTTGGACAGGCCCACTCCCTGCACGATATCGACGACGGGCGTCGCATTCTTGGGTACCTTGACCGAAGCGGCGTGCGTGATTACCCGGTCGTGGGGGCTCACCAACGCGGTCAAATCGTTGCGGTAGCGGTCAATGGTGGCCGTTAACTGGGGCACCCGTCCGCTGCGGTAGCCAATCCCCACTAATAATAAAACTACTAAAACACTCAGTAATACTCCCCGACGCCAGCGCATCATGTCGTCCCCTATCTTTTCAAGAAATTAACCATTTACCAGTTATACCACATTGGCTCGTCGAATCATAGGCCGCCTTCTAATTGGTAACATCGTTTAATCCTGCCGGCTTACCATTCGCCAAATTTAGGCCGGAACGCTGTGGGCAGGACGGCCCAAGCCAAAGAGCAGTCTTGGACCTCGCTTTGAACCGCCCAACCCGCGTTTCAAAGTCGCCACTTAACTGGAGCCAAAAAACGCCCGACCAGTCCGTTAAGACCAGTCGAGCGTCAGTGATTGTTATTTTAGAAATTTATTTCAATGGCTTCCATTGCCAGTTTTCAACTTCTGGCAAGTCAGTCCCGACTTCACGGATGTAAGCATTGTGCTTAGCAACCATGTCGTCCATGCGTTGAACGAAGTAGGCACCCTTAACGGCATAAGAATCAATGGCGTTAACGGCTTCCTTAGCCAAGTCATAACGGTCCAACTGGTTCAGGACACGCATATCAAATGGGGTCGTGATATCCCCATTTTCACGGTAACCATGAACGTAAACGTTGTGGTTGTGACGGTCGAAGAAGAGATCCTTAACCAGGTCTTCAAAGCCATGGAAGGCAAAGATGATTGGCTTGTTCGTGGTAAACAGACGATCAAAGTCTTCGTCAGAAATCCCACGAGGATCCAACTTAGGTGAACGCAACTTGAGCAAATCAACCACGTTAATGAAGCGAATCTTCATTTCAGGGAACTCGTCGTGCAATAAGGAAATGGCGGCTAATGATTCCCAGGTTGGTTCAGTTCCGGCTGCAGCAAAGACGATATCAGGTTCTTGACCCTGGTCCGTAGATGCCCAGTCAATGTAGCCCAACCCATTGTGAACCAGGTTCGTGGCTTCATCAATGGAGAACCATTGTGGACGCGGATGCTTGGAAGTGACGATTAAGTTAATCTTTTCGCGACTCCGGAACGCAACGTCACCCACGGCCAACAAGGTGTTAGCGTCGGCTGGCAAGTATTCACGGATGAACGCTGGCTTCTTTTCAGCCAAGTGGGTCAACATCCCAGGATCTTGGTGGGTATAACCGTTATGGTCTTGCTGGAAGACAGTCGACGTATCCACGAAGTTCAAGGATGGATAGTCGTGACGCCAGTCTTGTTCAGCGGCCTTGCGTAACCACTTGAAGTGTTGCGTCAACATAGAATCCACGACGCGACCGAATGATTCGTAGGTGGCGAAGAAACCATGACGACCAGTCAAAACGTAACCTTCCAACCAGCCTTCAGCTTGGTGTTCGGACAGTTGTGAGTCGATGATCCGGCCTTCGTGCGCCATGTTTTCATCATTTGGTTCATGAATGTCTTCCATCCATTGACGTTTCCCATAATCCAACGCAGCGTAGAGCCGGTTAGACTTGGTTTCGTCAGGCCCAAAGCCGCGGAAGTTGTTCGGGTTCAATTTCATGATGTCGGCCAAATACTTTGACCAAACTAACATGTCTTGTGCAATCGTCTTGCCGTGTTCGGTGGTGTCGACCGCGTACTTCTTATAGTCGGGGAGCTTCAATGGTTCCGGCTTGATCCCGCCATTGGTGATTGGGTTCATGGCCATCCGTTGTTCGCCCTTAGGCGCCATGTCACGGATTTCTTGCTTGATAGAACCGTCTTCATTGAAGAGTTCCTCTGGCTTGTAAGACTTCAACCAGTTGACCAGCATGTCAGCGTGTTCCATGTCGCCAGCAGCAACGGGAATTGGCACTTGGTGCGCACGGAAGGAGCCTTCGATTGGATTGCCATCCAGGTCAGCCTTAGGACCAGTCCAGCCCTTAGGAGAACGGAAGATGATCATTGGCCAATTTGGCAAAGAGTCATCGTTGTTTTCACGAGCGTGCTTTTGGATTTCCTTGATTTCAGGAATAACCGTATCCATGGTTTTGGCCATGTCTTCATGAACTCGCGTGAAGTCTTTTTCGTTTTCATCAATTTCAACAAAGTGAGGATCCCAGCCCATACCTTCAAAGTACTTGGTTAAGTCTTCGTCGGACATCCGTGATAGGATGGTTGGGTTAGAAATCTTAAACCCGTTCATGTTAATGATGGGTAAAACAGCCCCGTCTTTGATTGGGTTAATAAATTTGTCTGAGAACCATGAAGTGGCCAATGGACCCGTTTCAGATTCACCATCACCGATTTCAACGGCGGCGATAACGTCTGGGTTATCCAAAATGGCACCAGTCCCGTGAGAAAGGCTGTAACCGAGTTCCCCACCTTCATGGATAGAACCTGGTGTTTCGGGAGCAGCGTGAGAAGCCACACCACCTGGGAAGGAAAATTGCTTGAATAAACGCTTCAAACCAGCTTCGTCTTGAGAAATGTTTGGATAAATTTCACTGTAACTACCATCAAGATACGAGTTAGAGACCATCACTTGGCCACCGTGACCTGAACCTTCAATATAGAACATGTTCAGGTTATACTTTAAGATTGCCCGGTTTAAGTGCGCGTAAATAAAGTTTTGGGAAACGATTGTCCCCCAGTGACCAATTGGCTTAATCTTTACATCATCAGAGGTTAAGTCACGCTTCAATAACGGGTTGTCACGCAAAAATAACTGACCGACTGACAGGTAGTTCGCTGCACGCCAGTACTTGTCAACGCCTTCCAAGTAAGCTTTGGAGTCGAAGTCTGCATTTGCCATGTAATTAACACTCCTTCTTTGAATTCGTAACTGCATCATCTAGTTGATAGAAAATGTGTAAAATTTACCTCGTAGTGAGTACCGGGATGTTTTTTACACCCCCTATCATAGGCTGTTTCCAGAAAAAGTCAACCTTTTAGACAATTGGACCGTATCAATTTGTTTAAAAAGTGAACCAACTCGATATTTGCTGTCCTCGCTCGTACCAACTATCCCTACCGAAACAACAGAAAAAGCCCGAGAGCAGTCGTCTCGAGCTTCGTTTTTAGGTCGGCTAGTTCAGCGCCCAACAAACATTATTCTTCATCTAGGGAAACAAAGGTGTTATAGTTCAAATACTGATAGTGTAGCCGCATGTTAGAGACTTCAAACGGCGTGCCATCATCGAGGAAGAAAATCCCTTCCATGATGCCAACGGGCTCAACGGGTTTCAGGTGCAAGAGCTCCTGATCCTCCGCCGTTGAGGGTTGGGCCTGAATCGACATGAAGGACTTGGTCACGACCTTGTCTTGGCTTTCCAGGTAGTTGAAAATGGAATCCGAGACCGTGGCTTGCGAAAGGTTCGGCGCAATTTTAATCGGAATATATCCGGTTTCAATCATGAACGGCTTGTCGTCAAACAACCGTAGCCGCTTGATTTCGTAAACGAAGTCGCCCTCGTCCAGAAACAGGTCTTGTTGGATTTCTTTGTTGGCGGGGACCACGTTAAAACTTAGCAGGCGAATGCCCGGGGTCTTCCCGCCCGATTTCATACTGTCAGTAATTCCTAAATTTGACCCCTCATATTGAAAAATTGTTTGGTTTTTCATATATAATGGGTTAATGAAGGTGCCAGAACCGCGCTTTTTAAAAATCAATCCCTGGTTCGCCAGAATGCTGAGGGCCCGCTTCACCGAGCTACGACTCACACCGTACGCTTCGCTGAGGCTCCGCTCGTCTGGCAACCGTTTATTGGGAAATTCATTTTGATGGATACGATGTTTTAAGTCCCGCATCACTTGTCGATAGACTAAATCTGCCATGATATCTCCTCATAACTCTTTAACTAGACGTCGTTATGTGCTGATTTTCGAATCGACCAGCACCACCAGTATACTCTCTGATAGAGTATAACAGGTTTTGCTGGCGGTGTCTTCTTTTATCAGAAAACAACCGGTCCATTTATTTTTAAAGTGCGGTCCAATTTTATTTTTGAAAGGTGAGTCCCATGGCTAAAAAGAAAAAAGGTAAACGGCTACACAAAACGTTGGTCGAACAAATTTTAGACAAGAATAAAATCACGTACAAACAGTTCGAGTTCGCTACCCACACGGAAGGCGACGTGGCCCAGTTGGAGGTGGACCACGAAGACGTCGACGAACACCACATCTACAAGACACTGGTGTTGAGCGGCCCAACGACCGGTCCCGTAGTTGGCGTCTTGCCGATTGACGAACACTTGGACGAAAAAAAATTGGCCAAGGCATCCGGTAATAAAAAAGTTGATATGGTGCCATTGAAGAACTTGGTCAAGACAACCGGTTACGAACACGGCGCCAACACGCCCGTGGGCATTTGGGAAAAGAGCCACTTACCCATTTATTTTGATACCACGGCGCAGGAACAGGGTCAGATTTTAGTTTCTTCTGGCCAAATTGGTCGGTCAGTCGAAGTCGATGCAACGGCCCTGGCAACGCTGGTCCACGGCACGTTCACCGACCTGCTGGAGTAGGCTGATGAATACGGATTTCGTCCTCATCTTCAAGAACCTGGGTATCGTGGGGCTTGACCTGGTCGCCATCCCCTTTATTTTCGTGACCCTGTTGACGTTTCTGAACCGCAATACCAAGGCGTTTCTGGCCAACGGCTTTGGCATGGACAGCGAGCTCTATTTAGGATTCATCGGCATTTTCTTCCATGAACTCAGCCACCTGTTGACGGCCATTTTATTTGGCCACCGGATTGATAAGGTGCGCCTGCTCAAGCGGCCGCACCCCAATCAGTTGGGAGCGGATGGTAAGCCTGACATGGCACTGGGATACGTCAATCACACGTGGAATCAGCATAATTGGTACCAGGTGACCGGGAACCTATTTATTGGCATCGCCCCCATCTTTGGCTGTGCGGCGGTGTTGCTGGGGTTGACGGCGCTCCTGATTCCTAGCTGGTTTCAGGGGATGTTGACGCTGATCAGTAATCCGTTTCAGTTAAATTGGTCGGGCTTCTTCAGCGCATTGGGCGGCGACAATCACCCGTGGCTGCGCTGGACCATCATGATTCTGTTATCGCTGAACCTCAGCATTGGTGGCTTTGACCTGAGTACGGCGGACTTCGCCAACTCGCGCATTGGCCTGATTGGCTTTCTCACGATTATCGTGGTGGTAACGGTGGGCTTAACCATGTTCAACATGGCAAGCGGCTTTCTGACGTTTATCACTGGCGCCATCATTCTGCTAGCGCTGGTGCTGGGATATGCATTATTGATTTCGCTGTTCACCAATTTGCTGGTGCGACTGGCATTACAAATTAAAGATCATTAGGAACCGTGGTCGGGTTGGCCACGGTTTTTTCGTGCGCTGGTTAGTCATACCAAGGAATATTCCCGGTAAAATAGTCCTTTAACCCCTGCTCGTGCTGGGCATTTAGCATGGGCGGTAAATGCGCTTGGTCAAAATACTTCAGCGCTAAGGTTTCTGAACTGGTCGCTGCTAGTTTTCCTGCGACGTGTTCCACCATAAAGGTCAGGACAACTGCCTGCACCACGTCTTCATTGGGATAACGCTGAATCTGGTCGGTAGAAATACCTAATAGCCCCCTCACAGCAACCGTCAACCCGGTCTCCTCTCGAAACTCCCGGATACAAGCGGCACTGGCTGATTCCCCCAATTCCAGCGCCCCACCCGGTAGTCCCCAGCGATTAAAGTCAGATCGCTTTTGCAAAAGGACCCGCCCCTTTGAATCTACCAAGATCCCACCCGCAAAGGTTAGAATGATCGGTTTATGGCCCACCTGGGCACGGATAGCTTGAATATAATCTGGCATGAACAGACTTCCTTCTGGTTTATATGTTTCATATTATTAGACTACAATTAAGTTTTGATGTCAACGTTCTAATTATTCAAATTACTTTTTCCTATCATCACAAGGCTTACCTTAATGGGTAACCTTCTCGGGATTGTCGGTAACTGGTGCGATAAAATCGGGTGCTAATCACGTTCGCCACAAGCCCTTTCGTGGCATCGGTCTCAATTACGGCAACGTCACGGGCTATAACACTTATGGTTCATTAGCCCGTGGTGCCCGCCTGATCACCCTGAACCCGGATGGCTATGACACCCAATTGTGCCTCTTCTAAAATTCAAAAAAGTCCTGGGCCGCTCTGCCAACACAGAGTAGCCTAGGACTTTTACTTACTTCAACTGATACCGATCCCCATACATCCGCCAATGCAACGGCCGTTTTAGTTGATAATTACCATCCTTAATAAACTGACGCTGCACCTCAAGCCGCGACAAATCTTTATGAGCGGCCTCCTGTTTCATCACGCGGGTACGGGCCTTCAAGAACGCGCGTAGATACCGCGCCTGGTTGCCGCCCTGACTCGGCGTCTTGGCCAACTGCTTCGCGCGGCGTCGGATTCCCCCGAAACTACTCTTGTCCGCTCCCGGGCCGTGGACCACGATGGCATCATAGTAGATATACTGCCCCAACGGACTGAGATTGTCCTGCTTAGCTGCTTTCAATATCGGCCGCAGGTATTGCCGATTCAAAATGGCATCCTGGGCCCGCACCATTTGGGAGTCCTTGGCCGCTTGACGCCAGGCCTTGACGAACCGTGGCCCCAAGCCAGCGTGCGAGGCCGTCCCATTCACCCGCCGTAAAGCTGGCAAATAGCGTTTCAACCCGTTATGGCCCGTCTTCAAGTGCGTGTACCGCTGAACAACTTCACGCAGATCTCCCGTGCCAGAGGTGAAACCAATAATACCGGCCGTATAGCCGCGACCATCCCCGATATCCTCAATGTACCCGTACTGCTGGCGGTAATTAGTGGTCGAGTTCTCTGCGCTAGCCACCAGCGAAAATGTGGTTGCGCGTAGCTGGCCCGTTTTAATCGTTCGTTGCCCGCGATAGCCCGGTGCCTGCGCTGTACACCCCACTAAGCTCGCTGAAACGAGTAAAATCATGAATCCCCGTAATACCTGTTTTACTTGCATACCCATTGCTCCCCTGCTGAATTAATCGATCATCCTTAGCTTACCAATATCTCGCCCAATTTTCCACGCTAAAAGTCATATATAATTGACATTTCGGGACAAGGTCGCTATTCTTAAAGTGTCATATATATCTGACATTTCAAAGGAGGGTTGACCGTGAACCGGGTCAAAGACTATCGCAAGCAAGCCGGCCTCACGCAGTTTGAATTGGCACAACAAGTTACGGTGGCACGGCAAACCATTAACCTGGTAGAAAATGATAAATACAATCCATCACTTGACCTGTGTTTACGGCTAGCCAAAGCCCTCCACACGGATCTCAATCACTTATTCTGGGAGGAATAATCATGAAAAACGGGGAAAGTTTTCGTGATAGAGTTGTTAAGCACTTTTTCAATATCAGCGGGGATTTCGACGAGTATAAACGCCAAGAGGCTAACCGTATCGGCACTAACGCCATGCTATTCTGCCTGCCAGCTCTTTTTCTAGGCCCCCTCGTCGCCTTATTTTGGGCAACGACCGCGCCCGAAACCGCCTTGGCCGGTCTAATTATGTTCAACGTTGCTTTTATTGCCTTGATCATTTGTCCTTACATCATGACTGCTAGTCGGCGAGCCCACCTGACGGATCATGAAGTTTCGGCCAAAGATATGGCAGCTGCTCGCTGGCACATCCTGTGGGTCGCCATCGGTCTGACGCTGTATTTTGGCATCTTCATGTACTTGGAACAGGCTTTTCTTGACACCCTTTTTGACAAAACGCCCCTGATGCAAGGCTTGACTTCTAGCCATAATATTCAGGGTGCCGTGGTCAGCGGTGTTTTCTTTGGCGTCTTCATGGGCCTGATCGACCTCGTGCGCCTAAAGAAACAATGAGCAGTCACCAAAGGCGTCACCTTCTCTGAGAAAACCAGATTAGCGTGACGCCTTTTTGCGGCTATTTATCATTTTTTTGATAACGGAACACAATGGCATAAAAACCAAAGTTCACGACACTGAGAATTAAAATCAGGCCAAACGCCAGCTGACTCCCAATCGCCGTCTCGTGGGCGTAAGACATACCGCTGACTTTAACCACTGACATCAGGGCCGCCAGAATCGTGGTTCCAATTGAACCGGCAAACTGTTGCCCGGTATTGTAAATGGCATTGGCGTCGGCCCGTTGACTCATGTCAACCTCCTTTAACCCGTTGGTCAGCGTGTTACTAAAAGCCATCGACCGCCCAATACTAAAGACGATATACATGACCGAAATCACCACGATGCTGAGGTGCCGTCCGAAAATGGTGAAGACCAGCGCCGCAATCAGAAACAACGTACTCCCCATTAGAATTGGCAACCGCGCGCCGTGTTCATCCAGCAAGTGGCCGAACCACGGTTGCAGGATCGCCGTGATCAGACTGCCGGGCAACAGCATTAAGCCCCCAATCAACGACGTCGCGCCCACCACAATCTGCGCGTAGTTTGGCAGGGCAAAGTTAATCCCAATATTACAAAATTGTAGGATGAAGTAGGCAAAGAAGCTGTAGGTGAAAACTGGATTCTTGAAAATTTCCAGTTTCAACAGTTGATGCTCGCTGTGTTTGGCCAACGCGATGTAGCCCCAGATGGCCACGAGTGCCAAGCCCACGCCACCGAGAAACTCCCAACTGAGTGCGCCGGCCGTCGACACGCTGTTCAGGCCAAGGGTGAAACTGATGAAGGCCACCGCCAGCAATAAGAACTGGCCCCAATTGAATTTCACCTGCTGGACCGGCGAGAATTGTTTAATCCCACCCAGGCCCAAGACCAAGATGATGATTTCAACCGGCATGGTGGACCAAAAGATCATCCGCCAGTTGGCCAGGTAAACCATGATACCACCGAACGTGGGCCCACTCGCTGGCGCAATCATGAGAATCAAACCGGCCATCCCCATGTAAAAACCGAGCCGGGAGCGCGGTACACTTTCAACCACGATGTTAAACATTAACGGAATCGCGAGCCCCGCACACCCCGCTTGAATCAGCCGGCCAATCAATAAGATTGGAAAGTTAGTTGCGAGCGCACAAATTAAATCGCCGAGAATAAATGCCAACGCGGCAGCCACGAATAATTGCTTGTTCTTGAAGCGTTGTTTCAAAAAGGCCGACGTAATCATGAGTAACGCCACGGTCAGGAGGTACCCAGTCGTGATCCATTGCACGGTATTCAGCGACACGTGCATCTGTTTCATCAGTGTGGGAAACGCCACGTTCATGGACGTTTCCACTAGAATTCCCAAGAAAGCCATCAAGGCAATCGCGAAGATGGCGATCAGGTTTCCCCGGGGCACCTTCTCGGGGCGGACAGTCGTTTGCAAGTCAATCTCTTCTCTCTAAATTTAGCATTACTATCCATGATACGCATTTTCGGAGGGAATTGCATTGGTCAATTTGAATTAAATCGTTTTCACGGCAAAATAAAAACGCGGGAGCCTAAGCTTCCGCGTTCCATTCGGCTTTATATTCGGCTAAAAAGTCTAACATCACCTGCTGGCGGTGTTCGGCTAACTGCTTGGCCGCCGTCGTATTCATCAGGTCCTTGAGCGTTAAGAGTTTTTCGTAGAAATGGTTGATGATGGTTTCGTTATCCAGATTCCGGTACTCGGCGTGGGTCATCTCCGTGCGCGGCTTCACGGCTGGATCATAAATCTTTTCGCCAAAGTGACCACCAAAGTAAATCGCCCGGGAAATCCCAATGGCCCCAATGGCGTCGAGGCGATCGGCATCCTGCACGATTTGGCCTTCCAGTGGCAACGGTTTGGCCGTGCCATCCAGCGTCTTGTGGTAAGACATATTGTCCATAATCAGAAAAATCGTGTCGATTTGCGCAGACGTAAAATCCTGGTCAGTCAAGAACTGACGGACTTCCGCACTGGCTGCGGCGGTGTCAGCGACTAATTTTTCATCAATGACATCGTGGAGGTAGGCGGCGGTCAGTGTTTCCAAGTGATCGGCCGCGGGGTACGACTGGCTAATGCGGTCGGCGAGGCCCACGACCCGTTGGATGTGATCGAAGCCGTGGCCGGTCTCGTCATCCCCCATTTTGGCTTGCGAAAATTGACGTACTGCGGTTAAAATTGTGGTTTCTGTCATGACTTGTCCTCCTGCTTAGGGTCTGTTGGCGACGCGTCCGTTGGTGGCACCCCAACGAAACCGTAGAAAAAGAGGTGGAGTAGTTGCTCGCCCAATTTCTTATACGTCGCCGGTTCAATATCTGCCGTGCTCATATAGGAGACGTACATGTTTAAGTATAGCAGTAATGCCTGGTTAGAGATGTCCGGATTGATCATCCCTGCCGCGCGACCGCGGGCAACGACCGAGTCCCAGAATGTCTTCTCACCACTATCATAGGCTTCTCTGACGACCGTACTACCTAATTTACTTTGCATTTCATCCGTCACAAATTGGTAGAAGTCCGAATGAATCTTGGCGCCCATTTGTACTTTATTGATCATCATCGTCTGGATAATTTCCGGAAAGGTCAGCTGTTGGTCGTCAATCAGCTTTTGAAAATCAGCGTAACCCTGATTGATGATTTCAATCACGACCTGATGTCCCAAGCTCAACTTACTATCAAAATATTTATAGAGAGTCACCTGGGACACGCCCGCCTCGTCCGCCACGTCTTTGATGTGCGTGGCCTTGTAGCCATCCCGGGTAAAGAGGGTCACACCTGCCGCCAAGATTGCCTGCCGTTGATGTGCCTTCCGTTCCTGATTGGTTGCCATTTCTCTTCACCACCCCTAGTCCACTATCGCTACTGTTTAGTTTATCATACCGCAAATTAGGTAAGAATTTAATTTTAGTGAACTATTTTTATACAAAAGTTCACCTTTTCGTTGACTTTCGGTGACTAGGGGCTTACGATGTAAACGATTTTAAAACTGTGAGGAGGGGATTACTCATGACAAATCCTGTGCTTCAGATTAACCATTTACAAAAAAAATTTGGCCACTTTCAAGCGTTAAAAGACATTACGTTTGACGTGCGTCCCGGTGAGGTCTTTGGTTTTATTGGCCCCAACGGCGCGGGAAAGTCGACCACTATTCGGGTCTTATTAGGCATTATCCGGGCTTCCAGCGGTGACGCCACCATCTTTGGCCAAAATGTTTGGTCCGCCAGCGTTGCGATTCACCAACGACTGGCTTATGTGCCTGGCGACGTCTACCTCTGGCCCAATCTGACTGGCGGGGAAATCATTGATCTCCTCCTTAAGATGAACGGCACGGCCCACACTGCCAAGACGGACGACCTGATTAAGCAGTTCGGCTTAGACACCACCAAGAAGGCGCGGACCTATTCCAAAGGAAACCGGCAGAAGGTCGCCTTGATCGCGGCCTTCTCACAAGACGCCGATTTTTATATTTTTGACGAACCCACCTCTGGCTTGGACCCGTTAAACGAACGGATCTTTCAAGACGCGGTCATGGCGCTCAAAGCCGCTGGCAAGGCGGTGCTGCTCTCCAGTCACATTTTATCCGAGGTTGAGCGCATGTGCGATCGGATCGGGATTATCCGCGAAGGGCAAATCATTGAGACCGGCAGCCTGGCGGAGATGCGGCACTTGACGCGGACCATGATTACCGTCACGTTAGGCGATGACTTCGATGTCACCAGCCTCCCCGGCGTGCATGGGGTCGAAGTCGGCCACGCGCCTCGTGAATGGCAGTTCTCCGTTGAAGATGAACACCTCAGTGCCGTGATGAGCACGTTGGCCCAACATCAAGTTGTCGCCTTGCAAAGTACCCCACCCACGTTGGAAGACCTTTTCATGCACTACTACACGGGAAAGGAGTGACGACCATGTCTCGTTTTGGACGTACCGGTCAGCTGATTCGCCTGAACTTTCGGCGGGATCGGTTCCGGATTCTCATGTGGATTGTCCTCCTCGCGGCCCTAATGGCCAGTGTCGCCTGGAAGTTTGAAGATATTTACGGCTCCACCAGCGAAATCAACGCCATCAAGAGCACGCTGGAGAGTCCCGGAATTATCGCCATGTTTGGCGCCTTTTCCTTCACGGGTAAGGTCACCACGGCAGAAATCTTTGCCAACGAAATGCTGCTGTTTATGGCCTTGATTCAAGTGGTTATGAACCTGGCCCTCAGTGTTCACGCGACCCGTGCCGAAGAGGACTTGGGTATTACGGAATTGGTCCGCGCCCACGCCGTCGGGACCTTAGCGCCCTTGGCAGCCGCTGCCAGTGAACTCATCTTGGTGAACGGTGTCCTGGGTGTGCTCTACAGTCTCGGTTTAAGCGCCGCTAACATGCCTGGTGCCAGCACCGAGGGTAACTGGCTGATTGGGTTGGGCTTGGCCGCTACCGGCCTGCTATTCGGGATGCTGGGCCTATTGACCGCCCAAGTGGCGGATCACTCTTCCAGCGCCACCGGCCTGGCCTACACGCTATTTGGCGTCAGCTACCTTGCCCGGATGATTACGGACGTACAACACCCCAAGCTCACCTGGTGGTCACCTCTGGGTTGGGTGGAAAAGCTCGCCCCTTACAATAACCCGCACTGGTCCCCAATTTGGTTAAGCCTGGGTCTTGCCGCAATCCTGTTGTGGCTGGCCTTTCTTGCCAATAACCACCGCGACTTGGGCGCCGGTGCCATCACCACGCGACCCGGTCGTGATCACGCGTCGGCCCTTCTCCGGGGTCCCGCCAGCCTGGTTTGGCGGCGCCAACGCAACGTGATTATCGCCTGGATCGTCGCGGTCATTATCTTTGGGATTGCCTATGGCACCGTCTTCAATACGATTGGGGATATTTTGAAAACCAACCCGACCATGCAACAGGTCTTTGGCTCGGCCATGGTCCACGAGGCCAACCATCAGGTGCTGTTGAGCTTCACGTCACTCCTGTCGATCGTCATGGCCGCCGTCGCCATCATCCCCGGGATGCAGCTGATTCTAAAGGTGCACACCGACGAGACGCGTGGCTGGCTGGAGGCCCTGTACGCCCGACCACTGAGTCGGACCCACCTGCTCTTTAGTTACGTGGGAATTGCCTTTGTCACTAGTACACTGGCCTTCATTGGCGGTCTGGGCGGCATTGTGGTCATGGGGGATGCCAGTCTGACGCACACGACAGACGGCATCAGTGCCGCTGAGTTCTGGCAAGGCATTGCCGCTCAGTTACCCGAAATCTGGGTCTTCCTCGCCCTCACCGTCTTATTAGTCGGCTGCTGGCCGCGGGTGAAGGCGTTCAGTTGGTTCTACCTCGCGCTGGGCTTTATCAGCGTCTACATGGGCAGCCTGCTGAAGTTACCGAAGTGGACTGAAAAAATTACGCCCACTGGCTGGATGACCCGAGTTCCCCTACACGACGTCAACTGGACCACCTTTAGCTGGATGATTGTCCTGGCCATTGGCCTCGTCATCATCGGTTGGGTGGGCTACCGCCGACGTGATTTGCAAATGAGTTAAATAACTGGTTTCATTGAGTCGCTGACTTGCTTTGGTTAGCGGCTTTTATCTTACAGCGAACGCGTGAATCAGGATGCCGCACCCATCTTCCTGGAGCCGGCGAACTAGCAAGTTCGTTTCACTAGCTTAACCGACTATAAATCAAATAGCAAGTATTAACCATTAATAATATTATCTATATTTCATTACAATTAAGGTTATATCAACCGCTGCAGGTCAGTCATGGCTTTTTAGTTCAATCGGTTAACTCATAACTAACCAACCATTTTCATTAGATATTTCTCGCAATTCCGCAAAACATCGGGTATGCTAGGAATACGTTGGCTCCCCCAGCCATTTAGACGTAAACAAAACCGCACCCTTCTCTAGTTTGAGAAGTGGTGCGGTTACGTTTATCTATTCGTCTTTTATTGAATCACAACGTCATAATGGTTGCCCGTGATGGCCGTCCCGCGGTCATGCACGACACCCATTCCTAACGGCGTCATAATCTTGGTCCCAAATGCCACGTTGGCCGGCGCCGCAACAACGCGGTAACCGTTTGGATCCAGTCCGTTCGCGCTGATACTGGTCCCATCGGCGGTCGTACTGCCGGAGTAATACGTCCATTTATTACCGTTTAAATAAACAACGCCTTGGCTTTCAAATTGGGCCTCGCTAATCGTGGCCCCAGAGGCACTACTACTGCTTGTCGTACTGGTTGTGCTACTGGTCGTCCCAGTCGTGGCCGTGCTGGTCGTGCTGCTTTGGCTCGGTGCACTAACGCTCGTGTTCTTAACGGGTGCGTATTTGCTATAGGTACTAGTCTGTGGTTGGTAGTGATAGCTTTGCGCCGGCGCTTGGTACGTGCTGGCATTCGCTGTGACGCTGGAAAAACCGATACCGGCTGCTAGGACAGCTGCGGCGCTAAATGTCGTAATCATTACTTTTTTAATCATCAAATGGTTCCTCCCTTTTTGATGACCCTAGCTTACCGCCTGCATGTCTCAAAGCCGTTAGTGAACCATTACCGATCGGTTAAAGAATCCGGGGTTACATGACAAAATGACACGGTTTTTACCCAACTGTCATAGTGGTCAAGAAAACATTAAGCCCCCATTTAAGGTTGCGCTAACATCGTTCTGTTACGGTATAATGAGGCTATGATAACGGTTTCCTTAGGAGGGCTTCGATGCACTTACATTACGATTTACGGGGAAGTGGCACCCCCATCGTCTTCATTCACGGCGCGGCCATTGATCACGACGCCATGGAACAGTGGTTTGAGCCATTATTTGCTGGGCAAATGCACACGCGGCTCTACATAGATTTACCCGGTATGGGCGCCACGCCACCCCTGCCACCAGCTCAGACCGATAGTGACCACGTTCTGGCCGCCATCGCCGAAACCGTGACGGCCGTCCTGGGTGACCAATCCTTTGACGTGGTCGGCTATTCCTACGGCGGCTACCTGGCCTTAGCGTTGGCCTACCAGGAACCGACGCGCGTGCAACGCTTGTTTTTGGTCTGCCCGACGTTGACCGGTATCCGGGGCGAGCGGCACGTGGCCGAGCACCGGATCATTCAGTCGGCGCCAATCGCCGTGGCCGCCGCGAATGCGGACTACTTTGCCAACTACCATAAGGTGACGGTCGTGCAAAACCCGCAAACTTGGCAAGCCTTTCAAACGCAGGTCATCCCCGGTATTCGCCGGACCAACCTAGATGCGCTCCATCAGCTACATCGTGATCACGGCACCCACTACCGGCTCAGCTTTGAGGACCAGCTAAAGGCAACTAACTTTGCCCAGCCAATCACGCTGTTGTCCGGCCGCCACGATGTGACCATTGGCTACACCGATCACGAGGCCTTCATGGCACACCAAGTCAACGGGACGTTTGGCCTATTCGCTAACGCGGGCCACAACCTGCCCATCGACCAGTACCCAATGATGGCGGCGTATTTCACCCAATTCTTACGTGAAAGCTAGTCATGACAATCACCGTAACTGACTGGGCGCCGTTGAGCAGAGCACATCGTTGCCTTTAGGACTATTAATCAGTCGCTTTCTGCCATCCCCGCGTCATTCGGTCAATCACAACCCGCCACAGTCCTGGGAACCGCTGGGCAAAATTTGCACTCAGACGGTCGCTGAGACTATTGAAGTATCGGCGTTTCGGTCGTTTCTCAGTTGCGGCCCGGTAAAAGACCCGTGCTAAGTCCTCTACCGTCGCAATGGCCTGGTAGTTTTTAGACATCGTGATCACGCCAGCTAATTGCCGGGCATAGGGCGAACCCGCATGTGTGTTGCGGTCAAAGCTCGCCACCATGTGATCAATGAACGCCGACTGGGTGGCACCCGGTTGGACCACGACTGAGCGTAAACCAAACGGCGTAATCTCTGCGTTCAAGGTGTCGCTCCAATACTGTAGTGCTGCCTTACTGGCGCCGTAATAGCCCCCCGTCGGCATATAACTGGACCCCATCCCGGAAGAAATATTGACGATGCGGCCCTTTTTTTGAGCACGCATCGTGGGCAAGACCAGCTGGGTCAGCTGCATCACGCCGAAAAGGTTCGTCGCAAATTCTTTCTTCACTGATTCAATGGCGACCTCTTCAACCGCGCCGTACTCGCCGTAGCCCGCTGCGTTAATCAACACGTCGATTCGGTGATTCTCCTGCAAGGCTTGGTCCACAAATGCCTGGTTGTCGACTGAACTGGTAATGTCGACCCGAATCGCATGAATATTGGGACCAGTTGGAATCTTTTCTTGTCGGCGAGCTCCCCCGTAAACGATCCAGCCCTTATCCGCAAACAGTTTAACCGCCGCAGCCCCCATTCCACTTGAGGCACCCGTAATTAACACAACTTTTTTCATTTGACATTCGCTCCTTTTATAAGTGACTAATCAGTTATTTAAACAGCAAAAATAAAAGCACTACTTTTTCAGTGCCTTCACAATCATCGTAATCGTCGTGGCGACCACCGCAGGGGATAACTGCGGATCGCGCTGAACCATGCCAACCAAGATTTCAAAGAAACCGGCAATGACCTCCACCGGCGCATCCACGTAGGCTGGGTCAGCCTGAATTTCATGGAACAGCTGTGCCAAGGGATCATCGACCTGTTGACCAAACGCCAAGGCCTGGTCATCCAACATCTCTTGGGCATTCCACAATGTCCCCAGGAATTTTGCCTCCTTGGGATGCGCCTGATACTGCGTCACGGAATAGGCCAGGGCCCGCTGAATCCGGTCCGCCAATGCACCCGTTCCCAGCGCCGTGGTTAGCCCCGCATGCAGTTCCGTCTTGATGTTGACGTATAGCCGACTCAGCAGGTCCGTCTTCCCATGATAGTAAATGTAAATCGTTGCCGGACTCACGCCAGCCCGCTGTGCCACTTTAGCCGTGGTCAGATTGGACAGGCCTTCCGTCATACATAAATCCAACACGGATTCGCGAATCGCTTGTATTTTGTTGTCATCTCTTTTTCGCATAGCCCTATAATAACTGATTAGTTAGTCACTTACAAGAACTTTCGCACATGACCATTAAAAAAAGCGCGGCCCAGTCACTCGGGTCGCGCTTTTCAGCAACAAAATTTATTTAGATAACCGTTCCACGTCGCGAACAATCATTAATTCTTCGTTAGTTGGGACCACCAGCACCTGAACCTTGGCGCCGTCAGGGCTGACGATGTGTTCTTCACCACGGAAGTCATTCTTGGCGGGATCGATGGCGATGCCAAAGTAGTTCAGCTTGTCCGCCACGGCTTGCCGCATGTCGACACCATTTTCACCGGAGCCGGCCGTGAACACGATGGCGTCCACGCCGCCCAGTTCGGCGATGTAACTGCCGACGTAGCTGACCACGCGATCGACAAACATGTCCAGCGCTAATTTAGACTTCGGCCGCTCGTCCTGCGTGTCTTCCAAGTCCCGTTGGTCGGGGGACAGCTCGGAAATGCCCAGCAGACCGGACTTGTGGTTGAGCACGTCGATCATTTCTGGCATCGTCTTGTGCAGCTTTTCGGCCAAGAAGGCCACTAGCGACGGGTCAATGTCCCCAGAACGGGTCCCCATCATGACACCGGCCAGTGGCGTGAAGCCCATCGAAGTGTCGAGCGCATGGCCGTCCTTGAACGCGGTCACGGATGACCCGGAGCCCAGGTGCAACGTAATCATTTTCAAATCAGACAATGGCTTGCCCAAGATTTCAGCCGTGCGGTGGGCCACGTAGCGGTGACTCGTGCCGTGAGCGCCGTACTTGCGGGCACCGAATTTTTCATAATATTCGTACGGAATGCTGTACATGTAATTGACCGCGGGCATTTCCGTGTACAAGGACGTGTCAAAGACCGCTACCTGTGTGGCTTCCGGCAGTAATTGTTGGAAGACCTCGACGTAGTAGGCTTGGACCGGGTTATGTAACGGCGCGTAGTCCTTCAATTCCTTGATCTGCTTCAGGACGGTGGGCGTGATGACGGCGGAATCCTTGAAGACTTCCCCCCCAGCCACGACCCGGTGACCGACGCCGGTGATTTCGCTCAGGTGTTTCACGATGCCGTAAGACTTCAGCCGCGTCAATACCATCGCTGCCGCCAGCTTGTTGGTGATATTATCCTGCGTGTCCGTAATTTTCTTGCCATCGGGTAGCTTTACTTTGAAAATGGAGCCGGGCAGATTCAACCGGTCGACCATCCCCGATGCGATAACGGTCTCCTCCGGCATGGAAAAGAGTTTCCATTTCAATGTTGAACTACCTGCGTTAATTGCCAATGTTTTTGCCATGAGTCGTGTCTCCTCCCAATCTTTTCTCGGTTATTTCCCAGTTTAAACGATTCTGTAACCGCTTTCAAGAAAAGATTGACTTTCTGTGAGAATTTTTAGTTAGGCTTTGCATAGCCGCAAGCCGTGAAAGCCTGAGCATTAAACGTGATGCCTGACCGTTACCCGGCCACAGAACGTCGTCCACTCCCGGACTGCCGGCCATTTCGACCAATAAAAAAAGCCCTGACAACGTCACGAGCTCGTTAATTATAAATTTAGAACCAGCCGTAACCTAACCAGTGCTGCTTGGCCTTGGTCCACGTGCCGTAGCGGCTGTGGGCGTAACTGTCAGCGGTCTTTTCCTGGTTGGCCTTGCTGTAATCACCCTTCAACATGGAAACGGTGAGTTGATACTTGCCGTAATACCGGCCGTTGCGGGCGCGGTAGTTACCACCGGATTCCTTGACGGCGATCCAGGCCTTGGCCCGTTGTTCCTTCTTGGACAAAGAACAAACGTAGGTAACGCTGGCCTCGGCGGTCGTTGCTGGCGTCATAACGGACGAAACGCTAGGCAGGGCCATTGAAACGACCATGACGATTAACATGAACATAGTTTTAAGTTTCAAATGGGTTCCCTCCTAACGAAATTGTTAAGAATAGTTTAACGTTCTTAAGTTACAGCCGCGTTGTCCCTATGTTACAAAACGGTGACGCCCCACCCCACTTTTGACAGTTTGGTGTAATATAATGTCGTTTAAGCCCGGTGTAGCCACGAAAAAACGACGGTCAGCTTTATCGGCTTCACCGTCGTTTCCTGAGTTATTTACTTAATTGACCGTACTAAATCGGGTTTAGTACCAGCCGTTTGCTTGCCAGAAGGCCTTCGCAGCTGCCCATGAACCGTAACGGGAGCTCACGTAAGAGTTGGCAACCTTTTCCTGGTTGGCGGCTGAGTAGTCACCGTTCAGGTAGGACTTGCTTAATTGGTACTTACCGTAGTAGTTACCGTTCGTTGCCGTGTAAGAGCCACCAGATTCCTTGCTAGCGATCCAAGCCTTGGCTGAAGAGTCTGAGCTGGAAGTCGTTGAGGAAGCCGTAGAGGCGCTGCTAGTGGTGCCAGTTGAGGCGCTCGTGCTAGCTTGGCTACTGTAGTTGCTGCTAGTGCTGGTTGAAGCGGCACTGTTCGCAGCGGTCGTTGATTGACTAGGCGTCGTGGATGCCGCGCTAGTCGTTGCAGTTGAGGCGGTTGACGTTGTTGAAGTGCTCGTAGCGTCAGGGATTTCTAAGGATTCACCCACGTAAATCAAGTTAACGTTCTTTAAACTGTTTGCTTTTTCAATTGAAGAAATGCTGGAGTTGTATTGGTTAGCGATCTTGGCAACCGTGTCTCCCGACTTAACCGTTACCCGGACGTCGGCGTTGGCGGAAGTTGTGCTGGCAAATAACCCGGCACTTAATACGGCTACGGTACCTAACGTAGAAACTAAAACTTTTTTGATATTCATAGAAATGAATGTCCTCCTTTTGAGTAGTGGAAATGTCATGCAATTACTTAACGAGACCTATCATAACCCGCGGACGTTACACCGTGATTGTTCCTGAGTTACACCCACGTTAAGAAAAACCGGCTTAAATGACAAACCGTAATGTGGTTAATAAGGTTGCAACATTAACCATGTTTGCGACCGCTTTCGTTGCGGGGGTGTGACGGAAAACGGGATTGTTACGGGATTTTCTGGATTTAAAAACGTTAATTTGAGAATTGATTTGGTGGATTTTTTTGGTTTCTTCTATAGAGTTGGTGATTTTGGGGGTGGTGAGCGGTGTGAATTGCTGACGAGATTGGGCGGGCCACGGAGTGTTGTTGGCTGGTTTTGAGACGTTTTTAAACTTGCTTGGTGCTGTTCAGTGAGGCAACTGGTTCCGCTTAACAACGCTAAGCAAAGACCCCAAGCCCGACTTTCGATTCAAATTATCTTGCTTTAGTTCGTTAATCTTTCTCTCGCCATTCAATCCTGGTCCTGGCAGCCTCCGAAACGTGCTACGCGAGCCAGGTCCCTGCGCTTAACCTTGCCCCTGGTTTTCTGTTTGAGGCTTGGACTTTCTTTTCAAGTCATCTTGCTTTAGTACGCTAATCTTTCTCTCGCCACTAAATCCTGGACCTGGCAGCCTCCGAAATGTGCTACGAGAGGCAACTGGTTCCGCTTAACAACGCTAAGTAAAGACCCCAAGACTGACACGGTCGTTTCAAATTATCTTGTTTTAGTGCGTTAATCTTTCTCTCGCCACTAAATCCTGGTCCTTGCGGCCTTCGAAACGTGCTACGCGGGGCAGGTCCCTGCGCTTAACCTTGCCCCTGGTTTTCTGTTTGAGGCTTGGACTTTCTTTTCAAGTCATCTTGCTTTAGTGCGCTAGTCTTTCTCTCGCCACTAAATCCTGGACCTGGCAGCCTCCGAAATGTGCTACGAGAGGCAACTGGTTCCGCTTAACAACGCTAAGCAAAGACCCCAAGCCTGACTTTCGCTTCAAATTATCTTGTTTTAGTTCGTTAATCTTTCTCTCGCCATTCAATCCTGGTCCTGGCAGCCTCCGAAACGTGCTACGCGAGCCAGGTCCCTGCGCTTAACCCCGGTTCAGCAATGACCCAAACCCGGGGTCATCACTGAACCGATGTTAATGCGGTTCTATGTCAACTGTTGTTGGTAATTCCATTTATAAAATTGTCTAATCCTTTGAGATTAGGCAATTTTTTTTGAG
>NZ_RHNN01000022.1 GCF_003946245.1 Levilactobacillus cerevisiae | reverse complement strand
ATGAGTAAACAAAAAGCACATTCACCGAAGTGAATGTGCCGTTCAAAATCTCCACCAATACGATTTGACAGAGACCCCTTAAAATGAGTTTAATAATCTTAGGAATTATTGGCATTGTGATTGCCGGGTGCCTGGCGTGGGGCGACATGGTCAACAACATGACGCTGACGTACGGGGATGCGGCGACCAACGAAATTGTTCTCTGGGAGCTAACGTCAGCGGCAACCGTCATCTTTGCCATCAGTCTATTTTGGATTCGTTTCCGCGGCATCACCTGCTTGAGCGGCCTGCTGGGCGTCGTCAGTATGAGCGGCTACGCGTTGCTGGTCGGGGTCGGCTTGAGTCCGATGATCAGCGGTTACCTGCTGTATCTGGGCGTCGGCTGCGGGCTGAAGTGTTACGCCAACAAGGTTTAACTACGGCGTGGCTGGTGAAAATGAGACCGGATCGCTGTGGGCGGCCGCTTGGAGCCAACACTGTCGTGAAGTTCGTTCCCGGCAGCGAGCTCAAGGTGCCCTGCTGTGGGGCCCGGCTCCAGCCTGTGGGGCGGTCTTCCGCCTCGACTTGAAACCTCACTGAAACCCGTGAGTTTCCAAGGTCGTCCCATGGCCTAAGCTGAGAAAATTCACTCAGCTAATGCCATCGACACAGCTGGGCACCTTGACTCGCCTCTGGTCACTCTACATGGGTGTTCTCGGCCTCACGGGAGTTAACCTAACCCATTGGCTCATTTTCACCAGCCTTGCGGTTCATGTTGCGCCTAACCAATAGGATTGGCGCAACTCTGGCGTGGGGAATTAAGCATAAAATTAAAGAAACACAGTAAAGGCACAGACTACTATCTTGCGGATAGGGTCTGTGTCTTATTTTTGTGCTGTGGGTTTGCTTTTATACACGGTTAAAATCGACCAGCAGTGTGAACCGGAGGAAGCCAGGGACGGAGCCAGCTGTGTCGACGGTGTTAGCTGATGCTCTGCCAGCTTACACCGTGGGCCAATCTTTGAGACGCAGCACCTTCGCGGCTCAAAGTTGAGGTGGAAGCCCGCTCTATGGCTGGAACCGGCCCCACAGCAGGCGGAGCTCCCTGGAAGCCGCAGGTGGACCAGCCAAACATAACCCGTCAGCAATCCTTGCAATCTCACCCCACAGAAAAAGGCCGCCAGCCATCGCCAGCGGCCCTCATTTTTATCATTAAATTTATTGCGCCGTGTACCCACCGTCAACGACAAATTCGGAGCCGGTCGCAAACTTGGACTCGTTGGAAGCCAAGTAGACACAGATGTAGGCGATATCGTTAGGTTCACCGATGTGGCCCATTGGCGTCTTGGTGCGGGCAGACATGGCTGCTTCGGCACCTGGTAAGTCGTCAACCAGTGGCGTCTTGATGTAGCCGGGGTGCACGGTGTTGACCCGCACATCGTAGTCCTTCAAGGCACAGTCGAGGGCGGCTGACTTGGACATGATCCGCACAGCACCCTTGGAAGCGTTGTAGGCGCCCAAGCTAGGGTCACCGACGAAGCCTTCAATGGAGGACATGTTGATGATGGAAGCACCCAAGCCCTTGTTCTTCATCCGTTGAATTCCCAAACGGGTACCGAAGAAGACCCCATCCAAGTTAACGGAAAGCAGCTTGCGCCATTCTTCAGTCGTGGTTTCTTCAACGCTCTTGTTCACGGCGATGCCGGCGTTGTTCACAATCGTGGAAACGGGGCCGAAAGCCTTTTCGGTTGCGTCAAACAGCTTCACCCAACCGTCTTCGTCAGAAGAATCGTGTTGGAAGAATTGGATGACATCTGGTGTCCCAATTCCTTTAGCAGCTTTTTCACCAACATCGCTGTGACGACCAGTGATCATCACCTTGGCGCCTTCTTCAACAAACTTGGTAGCGATAGCTAAACCAATACCAAGCGTACCACCCGTAACGATTGCAACTTTTCCGTCTAAACGATGAGCCATCTGAATTACCTCCATAGATTAAAGTGAACTGTTTCACATGTATGAGCTTATTGTGCAACTTTTTTACACAAATGACAAGCAATTTGTGAATTATTTTCAAATGGACTAGACAACCGGTTGCCAAAAGTGAGGCCTAGCAAGGGAAACGTGCCATTAGTAAAAAAATAAAAAGCCCTCGCTACCAACCGATTGGGGATGGCAGTGAACGCTTAGGGTGCGGAACTAATTTTTCAGGAAAACGCTGCGGCTAGTTCGTGGCTAACTGTTGGGCCACTGGCTTGGGTTCCTTGGTGCCGCGGGGCTTGTAGCCAATCAGGCGCATCGCGTTGAAGATGACGACCAGGATGGAGGCTTCGTGGACGAACATCCCACTGGCCATGTAGATGTAACCGTAGACCAGGCCAATCAACAGGAAGGCGACCGTCAAGATGGCGATGGTGATGTTTTCCTTGGTGTTGGCGGAGGTCTTCTTGGCCAAGCCGACCGCGTGGTTCAGAGCGGTGAAGCTGGATTGCATCAGGACGACATCGGCCGTTTCAATGGCGACGTCGGTCCCGCCACCCATGGCAATGCCAACGCTGGCGGTGGCCAGGGACGGGCTGTCGTTGATGCCGTCGCCCACGAAGGCCACGTTCCGACCGCTGTCTTGGAACTTCTTCACAAAGGTCACCTTGTCGGCTGGCAGTAAGTCGGCGTGAACCTCGTCAATACCCAGGGATTCCGCAACGGCTGAGGCGGTCGCTTGGTTGTCACCGGTCAACATGACCAGGTGCTTGATTCCTTGACGTTTCAAAGCTGCTAAGGCCGCTGGAACTTCGGGACGAACCGTGTCGGCCACGCCCAGGATAAAGGCGAGTTGGCCTTGGTAACCGACCAGGACGGTTGATTGGCCTTCGTCTTGCATCTCGTGCAGGTCGCTGAGTTGGGCGTCAGTCAAGGTGATGCCGTTGTCCTTGAGTAAAGCGGCGTTACCAACGTACAGGTCGCTGTCGTGCCAATTGCCGACCATGCCGCGGCCCTTGATGGTTTCCGTTTCCATGGCGCTAGCGTCGGCTGGTAAATGGGCGCTCAAGTGGGCGACGATGGCCTGGGCTAAGGGGTGATCGGAGGTCTGTTCAACCTGAGCGACGCCGGCTAAGAGGGAAGCATCGTTCGTATATTGTTGCATGCCGGCGACCGTCATTTTACCAGTAGTCAGGGTACCGGTCTTGTCAAAGACAATGGTATCAACCTTAGCGAGGCTTTCGACCACGTCGCCACCCTTGATTAGGATACCGTTCTTGGCGCCGTTACCGATGCCGGCCACGTTAGACACGGGGGCACCAATCACCAAGGCACCGGGGCAACCGAGGACTAGGACAGTGATGGCCAAACGCAGGTCACGGGAGAAAACGAAAACCAGAATGGCAATCACCAGGACGGCCGGTGTATAGTACTGCGCAAATTTATCAATGAACTTTTCAGCGGGGGACTTGGTGTCTTGGGCTTCTTCGACCAGTTCGATAATCTTGGAGAAGGTCGTCTCGTCACCGACTTGGGTGGCTTCGATGGTCAGGGTGCCACTTTCAACCATGGCGCCGGAGTAAACGCCATCACCATTTTGCTTATTAACCGGCCGGGATTCACCGGTAATCGAGGCTTCGTTGACGTAACCAGTGCCGTCCACGATTTTACCATCGACGGGCACTTGGCCACCGGCCTTGACTAGGACGACGTTGCCTTCTTCCAGGTCATCGACGTCGACTTCTTCAGTCGTGCCGTCGTCATTGACCAGTTGTGCGGTCGTTGGGGCCATTTCCGTCAATGATTGAATGGCGCCACGGGTCTTGGCCAGCGTTTTCTGTTCGAGGTAAGAACCGAAGAGAAAGAGGAAGGTCACGATGGCTGATTCTTCAAATTCACCGATGGCAAACGCACCGATGACGGCGATGCCGACCAGGAGTTCAATGCTGAAGACCTTGGCTTTCAACGCGCTGATGGCCCGCAAGACGATGGGGGCGGCCGCAATCACGGAGGCGATGATCCAGGCAACGTCGGTCACGTAAGGCACGTGGGTGAACCAGGTGTTCAGGAAGCCGAGGATAATCAAGCCGGCAGACCAGAAGGTAATGGGATTGGTATGGCTGTAAATATAACGTTGAAATTTCATGGGTAGCATCCTTTCTAATGTTCGTTCTTAAGTAATTGGTTTGGCGTTCCTTGTTTATGTACCCATTATGCCTGCGATTGGGGGGGATTAACTTGATGTGAATCAAGTTGGGAAAATTCGTTGGGATTTTTTGTGGAGATTGGGATGGCGTGCTTGTAGCTGGACCGATTGATAGGTTATTAGGCGCTCTAAATCTTGATACACCAGTCTGTAGCGGAGTATTGTAACAACTCTTTGAGAATCGTAACTAAGTATGGTTACGATTCTTTGAAATATGTTACAATACTTCGACTGTCAGGTCGGTGAGACAGGAATGAAATTTTCTCTAAACAAAAACGCATGTAAAAACCCCGTAAAGTCAGCGGCTGTTTTCGCTGATTCTACAGGGTTTTTGGTTAACCGTTAAGTGGTTAAGCTAGTTGGCAAGTTGTTGATAAACTGACGACGGGTCACACACCACATCGACCTAAGCCCGATACGTGTGACTAGCCGCGTCATAGGTGAGCGTGACGGCATCGGCTGGCAAATCAATCGTGATCGTCTGGTAAACGGGCGCAAAACCTTGGTGCGTTATTTGCACGCTGGCTTCACCATTGGCCACCGTAATCGTATAGCGGTTGAACTCGCCATTCTCATAAGCAAAGTCCTGGCCGTTATCTTGGTAGTGGTCGTAGCGGGCATTTTGGCCGAAAGCCTTGAAGGTCATGGTCGCGTCGGGTGTTGCGGCAACGTGGCTGACTTCTTGGCCCCACGGCAACAGCGTGTCCTTCTTGATAAATAGCGGCAGCTTGTCCAGGGGTGCGTCGACCAGAATGTCTTGGTTGCCCGGGTACTCGCGGTTGTTCCAGAAGTCGATCCAGTCGCCGGCCGGGAGATAAACGGTGCGGTTGATTTTGGATTTCTGCACGATGGGGGCGACCAGCACGGTGTCACCAACCATGAATTCATCGTCCAGGTCCCGCACGCGGCTGTCCGCTGGGTAATTCAAGACCAGTGGCCGCATGATTGGCAGACCGTTGGCCGCTTCCTGCGCAAACAGGTCGTAGAGGTAGGGGATAAAGCGGTAGCGCAGTTTCAGGTATTTACGATAAATCGTTAACGTTGGTTCGCCGAAACTCCACGGCTCTTGATGCCGGGTGCCCATGGCCGCGTGGTTACGCAACAGCGGACTGAAAATGGCAGCCTCAATCCAGCGGGTCAACAGCTCGGCCGAGGAGTCGGATGCAAAGCCACCGATGTCGGTGCCGACGAAGCTGAATCCACTCAGCCCTAAGTTGCAGAGCTGGGGAATCATCATTTGCAGGTGAGGCCACATGCTGCGGTTGTCGCCGGTCCAAACGGTCGAATACTTCTGCGTTCCCGCGTAAGCCGCCCGGGTGATGACGTAGGGGCGCTTGCCCTGTTGCGCCTTCAAGCCGGCGTAAGTGGCCTTGGCCATGTTGTGGCCGTAAACGTTGTGCATCTTCTTGTGGGTCGCTGGCGTGTTCTGGTCGTGGAAGACCACGTCGTCTGGAATTTCGCCTTCAAACGTAGCGGGTTCGTTCATGTCGATCCAGACACCGCCGACGCCCATGTCGGTCAAAAATTGATTGTTGTTGGCCCACCACTGGCGGACGTCGGGGCGACCGAAGTCGGGAAATGCCGAATCGCCGGGCCAAACTTTGTTGATGTAGACCTTACCGGCAGGCGTTTTCACAAAATAATTGTTTTTAACACCCGCGGCGTAGACGTCGTAGTCGGGATCCTGTTTGACGCCGGGATCGATGATGGGAATCACCTTGATGCCCTGGTCCTTTAGGCTGGCGACAAACCGCTTCGGGTCGGCGTACTTGGTGTGATCCCAGGTGAAGACCCGGTAGCCGCGCATGTAGTCGACGTCAAAGTGAATCGCGTCACAGGGGAGGTCGTGTTGCTTGAGGCCATCGGCAATCGCTTGAACCTCGGCCTCGCTGGCACTGTAGCCCCAACGGGATTGTTGATAGCCCAGCGTCCATTTCTGCGGCAACGGGGTCCGGCCGGTCAAATAGGTATAGTTGGTGACGACGGCCTTCAACGTGGCCCCGCCGATAATGTAGTAGTCGAGGTTCCCGTCAACGGCGGAGTAGAAGTAATAGTCGTCGCTTTCCTTGCCCATGTCAAAGTGACTCTTGTAGGTGTTGTCGAAAAATAAGCCGTACGGATGGCCGTTCTTCAGGCCCAGCATGATGGGGATGGACTTGTAAATGTTGGGTAAAATTTCCAGCTGCGGGTCCGGGTAGTCGACGTTCCAGTTGTCGTACTCAAAGCCCCGTTTATCAAGGTAACCGGTCTTGTCACCCAGGCCGTAGAGCTGTTCGTCGGGCGCCAGATTTTTGGTAACCTCGTAGTAACTGGTATTGGCCTTGGTCGTGGACTTGGTCACGCTGTGGCCCTCGGCCTCGACCAGGCGCTCGTGAACCTTGTCGACCCCTTTGTCGAGTAGCGTGCGTTCACCCCGGTAGTCGGTGACGAGGGCGTTCCCCTGGGCATCATAAACGTCGAGGTGCCGGTCAGCATCGAGATTGAGCGTCAACGCGCTGGTGGTCAAGGTGTAGTGATCAGCGGCGGTGGTCAGGGTAAACGGCGTTGGCGTCTGCTTGGCGCCCTCGATGGCGTAGGAAGTACCGTCGTTGCCGCGATACTGGTAGACCCGAACAATTTCGGGCGTCAGAACGGTTAACTGCAGGTCGCCGGCGGGGTAGTGAAACGTGATGGTTTGATCTTCTTGTTGGTAGGTTGGTAAGGCTTTCATTGGTGGGTTCTCCTTTTTTTCGCTGACTTTATTATAGGACTTTGTGGGAGCGATGTAAGAGATAGTTGGTTCTGGTGGTCGTCAATATTTTGAGACCTTTAACAGATAAATCTGAAAAATCTGTTGACTGACCGTCTTAAATGACAGTTAGTTACCACTTTTAGCGACAATCATTAATAAAAAGATGTCTTAGCGTGCTGTAATCGTTTACAATCAAAGCAACGATTTAAATTGAGGAGGATGCCATTTGGACTGGCAATATCAGGATGCTGCAGGTAATCAATATCGCTTGAAAGCTATCGCCACGAATCGCCTCACTGGCGAGAAGGAGGCGGTCTATATTGTCTGCCAGACGCAAGAAATTATGGTGGAGCCACTCAGTAGCTTTGAGCAGCGAGTGGTTGTGGTCGATGAGCCGGTTCGTGAAGTTGGATTGACTAGTCAGCAGAAGATTGAACTCTATCGCTCACGATTTAATGCTCGGTCTGATATTTACGCTAAACGGTATTACAACAAGAAGGCCCAGAAGGATGTATACAGCCCAGCCACTGGTTTTATCGACGGTCGGCCCAACCGTGATGATCTGTTGCCGCTGACTGATGAAGTTGTAAGGGAACATCTAAAAGGAAAAATTTTCATCGGGCTATACCCGTTGCTAAAGGATGATACAACCAATTTCTTAGTGATTGATGTTGATAAGCATAATTGGCAAGAGATCACAAAGTCGTTATGCAAGGTCTGCCATCAGGCGACTATTTCCGTGGCGGTTGAGCGTTCTCAGTCAGGGAATGGCGCACATTTGTGGATCTTCTTTGCACATAAGATTGTGGCGGAGTTAGCGCGTCAATTAGGCCAAGCCATTTTAAAACGAGCGATGGCTATTAATCCTGATATCTCATTCTCAGCCTTTGACCGATTGTTTCCAAGTCAGGATCATTTGACGCAGAAAGGCTTTGGTAACCTGATTGCGGCGTCGTTACAGTATCAACGCGTCAAGTTGGGGAATAGTTTATTCATTGATGGAGATTTCAAGCCATACCCAAACCAGTGGACTTTTTTAGCACAGATAAAATTGGTGGATGAAAGATTGGTCAAGGCTGCGATTGCCAAACTGGAAGAGGGAAATACCTTTAGACTTTTCCAGCAATTGGACACATATGAACCGGATTTGTTAAAGGATGACTTGTTAGCCATCAAGCCTGGTGTGAAAATTATTCGCCGTGATCAGCTATACATTGATATGACCGAATTGAATGCCAGTCAGGTCAACGCATTGCGCTGGGCAGCGACGTTTAATAATCCTGACTTTTATCAAAAGCAAAAGCAACGGTTCAGTACTTGGGACACGCCACGGTACGTTTCATTGGCGAGTCATCAAGAAAAGTACTTAGTTTTACCGCGTGGCATTGAGTGGTTTTTGACAGACCGGCTACCACAACCGGAGTTTATTGATGAGACTGAGGCAGGGCAATCACTACATGTGAGTTTTAAGGGAGAACTCCGACCCGACCAGCTTGCGGCACAGAAAGCTTTATTGTCCCAGAACATGGGCGTCCTGGCTGCTAGAACCGGATTTGGTAAGACGGTCATTGCTGCCAGTTTAATTGCCGAGCGGGCTGTGAGCACTCTAATTATTGTGAATAATCGTGAATTGGCTCATCAGTGGTGTCAGCAGTTACAACAATTTCTAACGATTACGGATGAGCCCTGGGTCGAGCTGACCAAGACGGGCCGGAAGAAGAAAAAGTCCGTGATTGGTACTTATTTTGGTAATCATAAATCCGCTAGTCGATTAGTAGATGTCGCAACGGTTCAAACGCTGAGTCGGATGGCTAACCTCCCTGAGTTTTTAAATCATTATGGAATGGTTATTGTGGATGAAGTCCATCACTTAGCCGCTGTGACCTTTGACGAGGTGATTAAGCAATCCCCAGCACGATATATCTATGGATTGTCTGCCACGCCGTATCGTCGGGATGGTTGGGACCCAATCATCTTTATGCGTGCGGGAAAAATTGCTTATCAAACAGCGAAAACCGATGAAAAGCAATTGCTTAAAACGAATCGAACCGTTGTCTTACGAACGACTAGTATGGGTGAGTTAAACGGGGGTGTGATGAATCAAAATAGCATGCAGGACAACTATGAGGCAATGATTAATGACCGTGATCGCAATCAATTGATTGCGACAGATATTCTAGCTAACTTCAAACAAGGGAAGCACCAACTGGTGTTGACGCAACGGCTGGAGCAAATTGATATATTGAAGTTGGCATTAAGCTCACAGTCAGAGTTAGTGGTTTTTGAGTTGTCTGGTAGACAGAAACCTAAGATCAATCAACAAAACATTCAAGAGATCAAGGCGTGTCAGACACCCTACGTAATCTTGGCGACAGGAAGTTACGTGGGTGAGGGGTTTGACGTTCATACAATAGATACGTTACTGTTGGCAATGCCAGTTTCCTGGAAGGGGAGCGTTGAGCAGTATTTAGGACGGTTGAATCGGGATTTAGAAAATAAATCCGACCTGATTGTTTATGACTACGTCGATTTATTTGTTCCGATGCTGGCGAAAATGTATCAGAAGCGGCAAAAAACCTACCGTGAACTTCACTATCAAATTAAATCCAATGAAGCGCAATCCGTTGTACAATTCAGAAGTGGAAAACCAGGTTTAGGGAAACTACAAGCCGACATTCAAAACAGCGCGACTGGAATTGTTGTGGGAGTAACGTCAGATCATCCAGCCATCATTGGCTTTTTGAAGAAATTGCAAGGGCCAAAGGTGACAGTAGTGTGCTTGCCGAAGGTTTTGCAGGCATGCAAAGACTTGCGGGATGTGAAAATTGTCGAAAGTTCGCAGGCGTTAAACACGTTAATTATTGATGGTAAAGCAGTCTGGTACGATTACCAGCAACTCCTCTTTCATGCACAGGAAAGTTCCGCGCTGGAATTTGACAGTTCACAGTTGGCGGAACGATTTTTGAAAGTCTTTTTGAATGAGGAACCGCGGTTGTTTTAAGGAATGGTTGGGGAAGTGAAGTGGAAGTGGAACTAAGAGACTTGTGGTGAATATGATGACAAGTACGGTGTGGTGAGCTTGAAGTAGAATTGGTGAACTTGAAGTAGAATTGGTGAGCTTGAAGTAGAATTGGTGAGCTTGAAGTAGAATTGGTGAGCTTGAAGTAGAATTGGTGAGCTTGAAGTAGAATTGGTGAGCTTGAAGTAGAATTGGTGAGCTTGAAGTAGAATTGGTGAGCTTGAAGTAGAATTGGTGAGCTTGAAGTAGAGTTGATGAGCTAGAGTGAAAATTAGATGCCTACTCAAAAAAATAGTAATCCCATCACCCCACACCGTCAGCTTGACCCCCACGGCAGTTAGCCGTAAACTAAATGACAATTTGAAAAGGGGCGGCGACAAATGCAGTTTAAAACAAATGATGGTGTGACCTTAAGTTATGACGATGAAGGGACGGGCGTACCCATTGTTATTCTGACCGGGATTGGTGGCAGTCGTGTCATTTGGGCGGCCCAGATTCCCCGCCTAATCGCGGCCGGTTATCGGGTCATCAACCTTGACGCCCGTAACCAGGGGGCCTCGGCGCACACGATTTATGGTCGGCGAATTACTCGGCATGCCATGGACGTGGCGGAACTCATGGATGAGCTTGAGTTGGATCAGGTTATTTTACTGGGCAATTCGTTGGGTGCAGCGACCTTCTTTGCCTACCTCTCATTATTTGGTGAGCAGCGGGTCAAGGCCGTCATCGACGTTGACCAGAGTCCTAAAATGGTGGCGGAAGAGGGCTGGTCATACGGTTTTAAGGACCTCACATGGGAAACCTTCCCGGCCCTGTTGATGGCACCACTTGGAAAATCAACAGCGGGTCCCATTGACGATGCCGTCTACGCCCAGGTTAAGGCGGCCAGTGCGGCCCATCCGTATGATGCAGCAATGAACGTGCCCTTATTGATTGACCACGCCGCCCAGGATTGGCGAGATGTGTTGATTCATTTGCAGGCGCCACTCCTAATCGTGGCTGGGCAGGAGTCGCCGTACTTTAACAGTGACTTTGCGGCGGCCAGTGCGGGCATGGCGCACAACGGCACGGCAAAAGTGGTGCCCCATGCCGGTCACGTGGTCATGGCGGAACAGCCAGCGGCATTCAACCAGATTCTATTGGACTTTTTGAAGACACTTTAAAAATGTTATCTGAACAGAAAAGGTATCAGCTGATTTCCCAGGAATAGGGGCGTCACCTGATACCTTTTTCATTTGCGCTTAAACTTCTTTGTTCGCAGTCAAAATCCGTTGGGCGATCCCTTCGTCGATCACGAGATCCGTCAACAATTTTCCTCGCAACGCGCCCAGTGCCGCATAGGTCTTAAACTTGCTCTTGATCACGGCAAAACGGCGGGGAGTCGCTAATACTTCGTCGATTGAGATGCCGACGACGGTGTCCTTTTCCGGAATCAAAAAGTTTCCGTGAATGTCATAGGGCCGGCCGAACAGCATACCCGCAATCTGGCTGGTATCAACGCCGGGGAAAATCTGGTCCTTGGCCGTCTTCCAAATGGGAATCGAGTCGATCGATGAAATCGTGCCAATCCCACAGAATAACATGTCCATCCGTGAGGCAATCACCATCGTCCGTTGGAGGGCGGGCTCTTTCGGCAGGAGGTCGTGAACCGTTTGGTTGGTCACG
This sequence comes from Levilactobacillus cerevisiae, assembly GCF_003946245.1. Taxonomy (GTDB): domain Bacteria; phylum Bacillota; class Bacilli; order Lactobacillales; family Lactobacillaceae; genus Levilactobacillus; species Levilactobacillus cerevisiae. Next base: position 54,908 of record NZ_RHNN01000022.1, on the reverse strand, counting down.
TACAGCGGGGCCGGCAACGTCACGTAGTCAGCCTCAAAGCGCGAGGCCGCGTGTTCGACCATCCGGGTGGAACCAGTCCGCGAGTTGTATTTCATATTCTCACCGACGAATTGGGTGAACGTTAGGTCCTCTTGTAGTTTCGATTTGAAATGGTCGATGATACTGTGGACCGTGCTGCCCCAGGCCAGGCCGACCACGTGGCTTTCGGTGATCAGCTGTTCGATGCGTTCCGCTGCGTAAACGACGATGTTGCTGGCGTTCGTGTCGGAATTACCATCGCCGCGGAGAATGGCGACGTGGGGAATATCAAACGCCTTTTTAAATTCCGTTTCCAATTGAAAGTTTCGCGCCACGGGGGCGTTGATTTGGATGGAAACAATGCCGGCCTTGAGCGCTTCGTCGAGGTCCTTGGTGATGAGGTAACGGCTCAGATTATATTTACGGGCAATATCCGAGATGGGCAGGCTACCGTAGTAGTAATCCTGCGCAATCAAAACGAGCAGTTCCTCATGGGTTAAATTATTTTCCATACTGCAGTCCTCCACTATGAGTTCAAATTTTTATGTGAAAAGTTAAGTGATTTATGACAGTCATTATTAGTTAATCGAGTTGCGTTGGTCCGCACTGCGGTCGCCAAGAACACGCTACTACGAGAGCGTCAGCGTGACTCGAAAGGCCAGCAAACATGGCTCAGTACCATTTCAGCTCATATCTGCGAGTAAGATGAAAGAAATCTTCAGAGTAAGGTTACGCTCTCCAGCCTACACAAAAGTAAGTATACCATTTTAGCAATTAACCTGGGGTGTGAGTTGGTTTGGCAGGAAGCGGAACTAAGGCGAGTACTTTGGGTATCGCCAACCCTGCAAGCAACTATGATTTAGCTGGGCAACTCGTGAAGTGACTGGCTGATTGACGTCAAAACCGGTGAAACGGTGGCTAAATTATCGTGAAAATTGTTAAATAGGCCAACTTTGCTTAAAACGGCTTCACTTATTTTAACATTTTAAACGAATGTTTTTAAATATGTCAAAAATAAAATAAAAATTTGCAATATTTAAAAAATGCGAGTAAGATGAGCCTTGTTAAAAGATACACGAGATAGTCATTACGTAAAATTTAGATGTGGAAATAGAAAGGAATGAACTTAATGGACAAGGATGAGATTGTTGAGCTCCATGAGGAAAATACGGGGGTACTTGAGATTGGCGCCGAAATGGCCGTCAAGAACAAGACCGACCTCGGAAAGGCTTACACACCAGGTGTTGCCCAGATTTCTAAGGCCATTGAACAGAATCCTGAATTGAAGGATAAATTGACCATGAGCGGTAAGTTAGTTGCCGTCGTCACCGATGGTTCAGCCGTCTTGGGCCTGGGGAACATCGGTCCTGCCGGTGGGCTACCAGTTGTTGAAGGCAAAGCACTCTTATACAAGGACTTAGCTGGCGTCAATGCCTTACCATTGGCCGTCAACCAGGTGCCAGTCGACGATTTCGTCAAATCCATCAAGAACTTATCCCTTTCATTTGCCGGGGTTCACCTGGAAGATATCGCCGCACCCCGTTGCTTTGAAATTGAAGAGCAGCTGGCCGCACAGTTAGACATCCCCGTTTACCATGATGACCAAGAGGGGACAGCCATTGTTGTTCTTGCCGGGTTGATCAATGCCGCCAAGGTTGTAAACAAGCCTCTGAAGGACTTGAAGGTTGTCTTAAATGGTGTTGGCGCTTCTGGGGTTGCCACCGCCAAGCTGCTGAACGGGATTGGGATGAACAACATTACCTTAGTCGATATCGACGGGGTCGTTCAACCCGATTCAACCGGCTACAACGCCTATCAAACCGGCCTGGCCAAGCAAATTGGCTTAGACGTGACCGGCACCACGCTCGATGACATCATCGACGGTCAGGACGTCTTCATTGGCCTGTCCGACGCCGACGTGCTCTCTGCCGACCAAGTCAAGCGGATGGCCGCGGATCCCATCATCTTCGCGTTAGCAAATCCTAAGCCAGAAATTGACCCCCAAGTCGCCGCTGATGCTGGTGCCAAGGTCATCGCTACTGGTTCTAGCCAATACGCCAACCAAGTTAACAACATCTTAGTCTTCCCTGGATTGTTTAAGGGCCTGCTCAGAAGTGGTTTGAAGCGCGTCGATCTCGACATCGAAGCCACAGCTGCCAAAGCATTGGCCAGCCTCGTTGCCCAACCAACCGCTGACCGCATCGTGCCAGGCGTCTTTGACGAAGGGGTTGTCGCAACCGTTACCAAAGCCATCATGGCTGCCGCAAAATAAATTGCTGATAAAGGAAGTTTAGTCTTATGAGTATTTTCTTAACGTCAATTCAAAGTGTCCTCGCAATTGTTCTGATGATCGCTGTGGGTTATTACGGCCAACAAAAGGGCTGGTTCGATGAAAAATTCTCCGGCTCACTGTCAAAATTAATTATGCAAATTTCTTTGCCAGCGTCAATCTTCATGGCAATGATGAAATTCTTCAACCCATCGAAATTGGCTACGCTGTCAACCGGGGTTATTTACACGATCATCTCCATTCTGGTCGGTTACTTGGTTGCTTGGGCCTTCGTTCGGGTCGTTCACGTTCCTCGTGGTCGCCGTGGCTTGATGATGACGGCGATTAACGGTGCCAACACCGTGTTCATTGGGATGCCTTTGAACGTCGCACTGTTTGGCCAAGTCTCCGTGCCTTACTTACTGACGTACTACATCGTTAACACGGTTATTATCTGGACGTTAGGTGTTTGGGTAATTGCTGGGGATGACCCCACAATTGACCGTGACGGCGGTAACAAAGCCAGTTTTGACTGGCACCACTTGATTCCAACGCCACTCTGGGGCTTCATTATCTCCCTGCCATTCATTTACATTCCGGGCTGGGAAAGTGGCCTGATGAAATTGACCTTCGCCACCACTGCCTTAACGGACATTGGTGCGCTGGTAACACCGCTATCATTGATTTACATTGGGATTATGTTGAAGCGCTTTGGGATTCTCAACATGCGCTTTGACGGCAACGTGATCAGCACCCTGCTGGGCCGCTTCGTCGTTTCCCCAATCATTATGGCAATCATCATCTTCTGTGGCCTCCACGTGGGTGTTCACATTGGCGGGGTCTTCCAACAAACGCTGATTATTCAAGCCGCAACACCATCTTTGGCCGTACTGCCAATCTTAGCAAATACGTACCACAGCGACGTGAAGTTTGCAACGAACATCGTGGTTTCCACATCTGTGCTCTTCATCATCGTCGTCCCAATTATCATGGTCTTACAGAACCTTTAGTCGCTGGGTAATCGTCTTTTGCTGGTCATCACCTACCTTTAACTAGTATGATGGTCGCAGACAAGACGAATTATCATAATCCTGACAACAATTTCAAATCAAGAGGAAACGGGGGTGATTGCTCATCGAACAGGCAGTGCAAACGTTGAACCTAAATGATCCAGCCATTTTCAAGGAGTGGCAAGCATTTCTCGAGTCGCTTGGCATTACCAATTTTCAAGCCAACGAGCTCCAGCAAATCGACACGACCTTGGGGATGTACAATGAACGCGGTAGCTTAATTGCGACCGGGTCCGTGGCTGGCAACGTCCTGAAGTACGTCGGCGTGTGCAACAAGTTTTCCACGCAGGGCAGTCACTTCAATTCAATCGTGTCAGCGTTGATGAATCTGCTGGCACAACGGGGGGTCTTTCACCTCTTCGTGTTCACCAAGGTCAAGTACGCCACTAGTTTTCAACACGTGGGCTTTCACGAGCTGGCGCGGACCGATTTAGGCGTCATCCTCGAGACGGGGGACACGGGTATCACCGATTACGTCCGCCGCGTTGCCCAAGTGGCGACCGACCAGGACTTGACGCCCGCTAGCAAAGTGGGGGCCATCGTGATGAACGCCAATCCGTTTACCCTGGGCCACCGCTACTTGGTTGAACAGGCGGCACGTGAAAATGAGCTGGTCTACGTCTTCGTGGTCAACGACGATGTGTCGCTATTTACCACGGCTGAACGGCTGGCGTTAGTTAAGGCCGGCACCACAGACCTGACCAACGTGGTCGTCGTCAGCGGGGATCAGTACATGGTCAGCTACGTCACGTTCCCCGCGTACTTCTTGCCCACACAAGACGACGCGATTCGTTACCAGACGACGCTGGACGCCCGTTTGTTCCGTGATCAGATTGCGTCAGCCCTACACATCACCACGCGTTACCTGGGTAGTGAGCCGTTCTCGCGGACCACGGGTATCTACAACCAGGTCCTCCAAACGGAGCTCCCACCGGCCGTAACCGTTAAAGTTATCGACCGCCAGACTAGTGGCGACAATGTGATCACCGCCACGCAGGTTCGCCGGGCACTCGCGGCTGACGACCTAGCCACCGTTCGTGACTGGGTCCCCGCAACCACTTATCAATTTATGCAGCAGCACTTAACGACGTTACAAGCTAGAATTCAGGAAGGAATGAACATTAATGGAAATTAAAAAGACTGCGATTGCCGGAACATTGGAATCCTCCGACATTCAGTTAATGATTTCTCAAGCCGACAGCGGCATCGCTATCGACTTACAATCAGACGTAAAAAAGGTTTTTGGCGATCAAATCGAGGCCGTCATTACGACCACGCTAAACGAAATGGGTGTCACGGCCGCTAAGGTCAAGGCAGTCGACAAGGGTGCTTTGGACTGTGTCATCAAGGCGCGGACCATCGCCGCAGTGCAACGCGCTGCTGAGACGACCGCCACACCAGCATGGGAGGTACTCTAATGGCTGAGAATGAAGAACGTTTACGCCGGACAATGATGTTCGTTCCTGGGAACAACCCAGCAATGGTTAAGGACGCTGGTATCTACGGTGCTGACTCCATCATGTTTGACTTGGAAGATTCAGTCTCCTTACCTGAAAAGGACGCCGCTCGTTTGCTGGTTTACGAAGCCTTACAGACGCAAGACTACGGTACGGCTGAAATGGTCGTGCGGGTCAACGGCCAGGATACGCCATTTTACGATAACGACGTGAAGGCCATGGTCAAGGCCGGTATCGATGTTATTCGGTTGCCCAAGGCCGAATCACCAGAAATGGTGGAAAAGCTGGACGCCGACATCGCCGCTGCTGAAAAAGAATTCGGCCGTGAAGCCGGTTCAACGCACCTGATGGCCGCTATCGAAAGCGCCAAGGGCGTCTTGCGGGCAGCCGACATTGCCGCTGCTTCCGACCGCATGATTGGGATTGCCTTATCCGCTGAAGATTACACGACGGACATGAAGACTCACCGTTACCCCGATGGTCGTGAGCTTGAATTTGCCCGGAACATGGTGCTGCATGCCGCTCGGGCCGCTGGTGTGGCTGCCTTCGATACGGTCTTCACCAACATGGACGACACGGAAGGCTTCTACCGCGAAACGGAATACATTCACCAACTTGGTTTCGACGGCAAGTCCTTAGTCAACCCTCGCCAGATTCCAATGGTCAACAAGGTCTACGAACCAACCGAAGCAGAAATTAAGAACGCCCGGAACGTGATCAACGCCATTCAGGAAGCTAAGTTAAAGGGCTCCGGTGTGATCTCCATGAACGGCCAAATGGTCGACCGGCCAGTCGTTCTTCGGGCACAACGGGTCATGAAGTTAGCCAAAGCATCCAACTTAGTTGATGAGGAGGGCAATTATCTTGAAAAGTAAAGTAAATCGCGAGTTACCAGATGAGTTAATGCAAAAGCTTGATTACAAGCCATTTGAAACGACTGAAATCGGCCATCCCGAAATTCAACGGGTAGCGCCTAAGGTTCACGTTTCAACTGGGGACGACAAGATTGTCGACTCCATCAAGCAAGTCGTTGCGGACACTGTTAAAGACGGCATGACCATTTCTTTTCACCACCATTTTCGGAACGGGGACTTTGTCTTCAACCAAGTGATGCGGGTCATCATTGACGCCGGCATTAAGAACTTGACGTTGGCACCATCCTCATTGACTGGTGTGATGAACGACATGGTCATCGAAGCCATCAAGGCCGGGACCATCACCAACATCACCAGTTCGGGGATGCGGGGCTCCCTCGGGGACTTCGTTTCTCATGGTGGTTTAGAGAATCCTGTCATCTTCCGTTCACACGGTAACCGGGCCCGGGCCATCGAACACGGCGACATCAAGATCGACGTGGCCTTCTTAGGTGTGCCAAGTGCCGACCGGTTAGGAAACGCTAACGGGATGGAAGGTAACGCGGTCTTCGGTTCATTGGGTTACGCGTTGATGGACGCCCAATACGCTGACCAAGTTGTCTTACTGACCGACAACATCGTCGACTACCCGAACACGCCAGCTTCAATCAAGCAAACGCAAGTCGACTACGTGGTTAAGGTCGACAAGGTCGGGGACCCCGACAAGATCGGTTCCGGTGCCACTCGTTTCACCAAGGACCCGAAGGAATTAAAGATTGCGTCCATGGTGAACGATGTCATCACCCACTCCCCATACTTCAAGGATGGGTTCTCATTCCAAACCGGTTCCGGTGGTGCCGCATTGGCCGTTACCCGTTACCTGCGTCAAGCCATGATCGATAACCAGATCACTGCCTCATTTGCCTTGGGTGGCATTACCAAGCCAACGACCGACCTGTTAAACGAAGGCCTGGTCAAGAAGGTAATGGACGTCCAAGACTTTGACAAGGGCGCCGCAGATTCCATGCACACCAACGGCAACCAACAGGAAATCGATGCGTCCTGGTACGCCGATCCCGACAACAAGGGTGCCATGGTTGACCAGCTGGACGTCGTTATCCTCAGTGCCTTGGAAATTGACACCAAGTTTAACGTCAACGTCATGACCGGTTCCGATGGGGTCATCCGGGGGGCCATTGGGGGTCACCAGGATGCCGCTACCGGTAAGTTAACCATTATTTCCGCACCGTTAGTTCGGGGCCGGATCGCAACCGTTGTGCCAGACGTGACGACCGTGGTCACCCCCGGCGACTCCGTGGATGTCTTGGTTACTGAATTTGGGATTGCCATCAACCCGAAGCGGACCGACTTAATCGCTGTTTTGAGCAACATTCCTGGTCTGCCCGTCTACAAGATTGAAGACCTGCAGAAGATGGCTGAAAAGCGCGTTGGTACGCCAAAGCCATTGGCATTCACCGACCGGACCGTTGCCCTGATCGAATACCGCGACGGTACCATCATTGATACAGTTAAGGAAGTTAAAGACTAGCTCTGAATGAGAGTGGGACAAAAGGCGGTTAGCTGGTGAGCATTAAGGCTGATAGCCGGATAATCCCGGGTTTGGATTATTTGGCTATTAGTTTTAAGCGGAGCCAGTTGCCTTTTGTCGCACGTTTCAGCAATATAGTTGTGGAGATACAATGTGAGTCTGGGGTTTTGTCCCAGACTCGTCAGGCGAATAGATTTACCAGATAAATGAGAATAGCCATTGCGGCTGGCTACGTGGCTAGCTACAATGGCTATTGTTGTCAAAGATAACGAGGAGGCGTTTGTGATGACGACATCTATTTTTGAAACGGGTACGCCGGTGGATATCGCTGAGGTACTGGCAAATAAGGATCGGCGGGCGGCCTTTCAACGGGAAACGCTACGGGCCGATGCCAGCCAGACACTGTTGGCCATCAAACTGAATATTCCTGGACCAATAAAAAATAATGCCGCCATTACCCAACTCTTTAATCGCGGTGTACGGGAGTTGCGGGCGGCCTTAACGGCTAATGAAATTTCCGTGGAACAACTGGCTAGTTGGGGCACCGTTGCCGGTAACGAACTGTTTTTACGGACGACCACGGCTGCGGCGATTGTGAAAAAAATGGCCGCGACATTTGAGGATACGACCGACCTGGGCCGTATCTTTGACGTCGATGTGCTGGACGGAACGGGCCACTCCTGGTCCCGAACCGAATTGGGCGCAGAGTCGCGGCGCTGTTTCATTTGCAATCGACCAGCGAAGGAATGTGCGCGGTCCCGCCGCCACAGTGTCGCTGAGCTCCAGGCCTATATTGATGGGCTGTATCAGCAGACTTTTGACCCAGAGGAGGGAATGACTCGTGATGACCACTAAACCAACTGAAACGTTAGCGATGGATGCGTTGCGGGCAATGCTCTATGAGGTGTCCGTCACGCCCAAGCCAGGGCTAGTGGATCCTGCGTCACAGGGACCGCACCCGGACATGACAGTGTTTACCTTCATTGACAGCGCATTGAGTCTCCACCCCTACTTCACGCAGTGCGTGGGGGCTGGGGCGGCGTTTGCCGGCAGTGATTTGACCGAGTTGTTTCGGCAGATTCGACCACTCGGTGTGACCGCGGAACACGCGATGCGCGCGGCGACTAACGCCGTGAATACGCATAAGGGCGCGATTTTCTCGCTCGGAATTTTAGTCACGGCCAGTGCGTATGCCGCGAAAAATGAATTGGACCTGCGAGAAACGGTGAAGGCCATGCTTAAAGGGCTGACGACCCACGACTTTGACGGGTTAGCCGATAAGTCTACCGATCAACTGACGGCTGGCGAGAAGCTGTACCTGCGTGACGGCATTACCGGGATTCGCGGGGAGGCCGAGGCCGGCTATCCCACGGTCTTTGACATGGCGCTACCGGCGTTACGTCAGAGCACGGGAACGCTCAATCAGCGGCTATTAGATACGCTGCTGACCATCGTCGCCAACTCTACGGATACCAACCTGGTCAAACGGGCGGGGAGCGCAGACATCGTTCCGTGGGCTCACCAGCAGGCACAAGATTACCTTGCGCTTGGCGGCAGTAAGACCACGGCCGGCTGGGCGAAGTTGGTAGAGCTGAACCAAGTGTTTGAACGTGACAATTTAAGCCTCGGTGGGTCTGCGGACCTGCTGATCTTAACCGTCTTTCTGGGCCTACGCGAAGGGGTTATTGAGAACGACAGCTTTAACCTTTAAGGAGTGTTTCCGGCTGACGGTTTGGGTGAAGTTGTTGTTTTGAATTGTTTATCGAGAAACTAGGAATCCTTTAGCCATCCGTTTGGCTTTGAGGGTTGCTAGTTTTTTTGCTCTGAGACCAATAAAAAACGGGCATGCCAGCACCTCGCAGTGTGTCCTAGCATGCCCGTTTTTCTCGCAGGGTGAAACTTTAGTTGTAAGTGAATTTGGTACTGGTTTTTGGGGGCTTGGCTTAGGGTTTGGCTTAGTTCGAGATTTTCGTTTCAAATGACCTTGTGTTAGATCGTTTGATTTGTTCTCGCCAGTAAATCCCAATCCTGGCAGCCTCCGAAACGTGCTCCACGAGCCAGCTCCTTCCGCTTAACCCGGCTAAGAAAATATCCCAAACCCGGGGATACGTGTTTCAAATGACTTTGTGTTAGGTCATTTGACTAGCTCTCGCCAGTAGATCCCGGTCCTGGCAGCCTCCGAAACGTGCTCCACAGGGCAGGTTCCTGCGCTTAACCCCGGTTCAGCAATGACCCAAACCCGGGGTCATCACTGAACCGATGTTAATGCTCAGAACCTAACCGCCCTGTTCCGCACTCTAATCTTCATCCTCCTCATCCAACCCCTCCCGAGCGTCATTGCCCAGAACGGCTTGTAGTTCGCGGATGATGTGGTTGTTGGTGCCGCGCAATTCCGTTAAGAAGCTGGTCAAGGCTGGGCGTTCTTCCTTTTCTGCCAGTTTGATTGCCCGGTCGATGAAGAGGTTGTGGGTGTCCGCGTCGTGGACCAGCTCACTGACTTGGTCTTCGGCACTGAGGTACTTCTTGTCGCCACCCTCTTGCAACATGTTGTAGTCGTGGTATTCCTTGGTGGTCGTGGAAACCGTCTCGCCTTCATCCAACAGGAGCTCACCTAAGGCATCGAACTGCTGCCGGTAAATAGCAGTGTAGCCCGTCAACAGTTGCCGCACGCTTAACGCCAACGGACCCTTCACGGACCAGCGAACTTGGTGGAATTTCACAATCGAGATGTGCAGGTTGGCCAAAATGTGGTTGGTCATGGCCCCCGCCGTTGGGACGTGGTGGTCGTGATCGGTCTGTGCTTGTTCTGCGGCGTAACGGTCTTCGATACTCATAGTTGTAGTGGTCATTAGATGAACTTCCTTTCAAATTTAGGGGTGAGGGGTTAAAGAGCTTTAACTTTGCTGCTTTGAACGGTATAGCCGAGGTCGGTTACCGTGTCGGCGAGGCTTTCGGCGGTGACGGTACTGTCGTCGAATTCGGCTTTAATCTTGCTGGCGTTGAAGAGGACCTTGACGTTTTCCACGCCATCGCGTTTGCTCAGCGCGCCTTCAATCTTGGTCATGCAAGAGGGGCAGGTCAGTGCGTCTAATTTCATGGTTACTTTACTCATAATGAAAACCTCCTAGTAATTTCGTGTGGTTATTAACTTTCATGTCGGCTGGTTGCTTGCCTTGATTACATGACTTAGTATACGGGCGGCCAGGCGGAAAGAACTTGACTCAAATCAAGTTGGCATAATTCTTTTTATATTTAACGGGAAAAATGAGCAACTTGCTCATAAAACAGCGGTTTAATCCCCTTTTCAGTGGGTAGGAGTTTCGGAAAAATTTTAAGTGTGCGACAATGAAGGTAGATTGAAATTAAGTGAGGGACGTTAAATGTGGAAAACCAAACGAGAAGTGAGTATGGCAGGCATCGTGTCGGCGACCCTACTCCTTAACGCCGCGGCTGCGTGTATGTGGCCATTAACGACGGTCTACATGCATGATCAGCTGCATCAAACGCTGACGCTGGCCGGGATTGCGCTGTTGGGGATGTCGCTGTGTATGATTTTAGGAAATTGGCTCGGGGGCTGGCTCTTCGATCATTGGTCACCGTTTTACTCGGCCATCGTGGGGACACTGTGTTCCTTTATCCCGATGGCGCTGCTGATTTTCTTCCATGGCTGGCCGATCTTCGGCGTCATGCTGCTGTTGATTGGGTTGGGCGATGGGATCGTGATGACGGTCGTCAATTCATTTGCGGCGACGGTGAAGACGGTTGAGAGTCGGCGCGTCTTCAATTACCTCTATATCGGCATGAACTTAGGGGTGGTTGTCGGCACGCTGATGGTCGGCCTGCTGATGAAACATGGTGTCACGCTGGTTTTCTCTGTGGCGGCCTTGAGTTATTTGACATTGTTACTGATCTTTATTTTTGACTTCAGAGCGAAGATTGAAAAGAAGGCGTACACTCACGCCAAGGGACCGGCCAAGCCTGCACAGTTAAAGCTTATTTGGCTGATCAGCGCGCTGGTTTTTGCCCTCTATATGAGTTATTCCTTATGGGAAAGTGTGATTTCGGTGCACATGACCGGGCTGGGGATCTCGTTTGAGAAATACAGTCTGTTGTGGACGCTGAACGGCTTGATGATTGTCTTTGGCCAACCGATTGTGAACCGGCTAGCGGCTGATTTTAAATTGAGTTCGCAGATCTGGGTGGGGTCGTTGATCTTCATCCTGTCGTTTCTCCTGTTGGTCTTCGCCAAGAGTTACGCGATGTTCGTGGTGACCATGATCATCCTGACGCTAGGCGAAATGACCGGTTTCCCGGGGATCCCCGCGTGGATCGATGGCCTGGCCGGCGATAATGACAAAGGGAAGTTCCAGGGAATTTACAACATGGCGATTTCCTTTGGTCGAGCTGTGGGGCCGCTGTACGGTGGGATGATTATTGAGTACGGCAGTTACCACTCCTTGTTCTGGTCGGTGACGGCGATTATGCTGCTGGCGTTGGGGGCAGTTATGCTCGCCAACCACCGGCACCAGACGAAGCTTTCGGAGTAGTGTTTACGAAAAGGGCTGAGATTAGTTTCTCAGCCCTTTGTTATGCGCGTTTTTTGAGGTGTGGGGTGGGTGAAAAGCGGTCGCCCTGCGCCCAACGGAACAGGTTATCTTGGTATTTAGTCTGGAGCCGTTCCCCGTTCTCAATTTGGGACACGGTCGAAACGCCTAGGCCCAAGGCTGCGGCAAATGCCCGCACGGTTAAATTTAGCCGCTGGCGAACGTGAATAATTTCTGGTGGTGTTAAAAAATGCTGACGTTCACGATACGCTTGAAAGTCGCGGCGGACATTTTCCATGGGATCATTGAAGTCCCCCCACAGCTCACCGTCAGGGCCTTCCCAGTAGTGATGGCGGACGGACAAATCGGTCAGTTCTTTTACTGTGCAGGTCTCTTCTAGCCACTTTTCAGTGTAAATTTCTGTGCGTTCGGTTTCTGGATTGAAAAATGCTTGCTGATTTGGCATGGGAAGTCCTCCTTAATTTTTGGTATATGGAAAAATAAGTTTGTGTTCAGCCAAGTGAATAGATATCCACATAACGATCCCATTAGGTTTATCCTGAAATTTAAGGTAGCATTCGTAACCTTGAATAACTATTCCAAAAACCCAAATATCACCTGGGAAGGGTGGCTCATGATTGTCGCTTTCGGGACCTGAAATATAATTGTACCAAGTGAGCTGCTGGTTAATAATGTCAAAAACAAGTGAATGTTTGATCCCTAGTCGTGACAGCATCAGGAGATTTTTACGGCGTGGACTTAAACGCCATTGTGATCGACGTTGCTTGATTCTCTTTAGAACAGAATTAATCGTATCTGGGTCACAATTTTTAACCACTAGGCCAACTCCTAAAACTGATTTGAAATTCACATGAAGTATAGCATAAATGTATCTCAGGAAAAACAAAAGTGCTTGTCTTTTTTGAAAGAATTCGCGTGGCGGTAAATTAAAATCCTTGTGATAGCGCTGTTTTTAAGCCTAAAGTCATTTTTGAAAGGATTATTGAAAACGTAATAGCGAATTTGCCAATTCTAAGTGAAAATCGTTGTGAAATTTTTCAAGTAGGGTAACCTGTTAGAAAAAGGGAGGTCTCGCCATGCTTATTGATTTCACGTTACAAAATTTTCGGTCGTATAAGGAAGCCGCTACGCTCTCACTTGCTGATTTGAAATGGGTGGCCCTGTGTGGGGTCAACGGTGCTGGAAAAAGCGCCATTATTGCCGGACTAACGCTGTTTCAACAACTGGTTGTCGCCCCCACGGAAGAAATTACGGACCCGTTGCCGTTTGACCCATTTCGGTTCGACACGACCAGCCACCTGGTGCCCACGCGGTTTGCCGTCACGCTGGAGCGGGGTGGCAGCCAGTACCGCTATGCGCTGAGCTACGACGCCACGCGCATTTTGAGTGAGGAGTTGGCGGTCCTTTTGCCCGGCGGCCAGTCCCAGCGGCTGTTCTCGCGGCAAAATGGCGGCATCGTCCAGGTCCCAGCCGGACAACGGCTAGCGGCGGCTCACACCAGGCCCAACGCGCTATTCTTAAATACCCTACAGGCAGCAAACTACCAGCCGGCAATCGCCGTCTTTACCTGGTTTGCGGAAGACCTGGTCGTGCTAAATGATCGGCCACGCACGGACCTAATTTTAAACGAGTGGGTTGTGCCCCAGCTGACGCAGTTCCTGCACGCCGTCGGAAGTGAAGTGGCCGGCGTGAGGCAGCGGCAGATGGCGGTCCAGTTCCTGGATGGGTCCAACTTTACCCGGCCGGACCTGGCGTTACTCTATGAAAAATACGACGAGGAAGGCGAAATCGAGGACGTGGTTGAACTACCGCTGCGGCAAGCGTCGACTGGTACGCAACAGTTGGTCGCGGCCGGCCTAGCCTTCATTACCGCGCAAATTGCCAGGAACCCGCAAACGGTGCTCGCCGACGAATTTGCCAGCGCCGTGCGTCCCGAAGTCGCGACGGCCTTACTAGCGCTGGTGGCGACCGACGTGAACCACAGTCAGCTACTCTTTTCGACGGCTCACGAGACCTTATTGGAGAGTCAAACGGTACCAGAACAACGGTGCGTGGCCGAGAAGAACTATCGGGGAGAAAGTACCCTGCACCAATTCCAACAGGCGGATCAGCCGGCCTTATTCACCCAGCCAGTGGTCGACGGCGAAACGTTGCGAACCGCCTTTTTGACGGATTGAGTCGCGGTTCACACAAAAAGCGGGCGCACTAAATTTCCGTGACCCGCTTCCGCTAAGTTAGTGCATATCATCTAACGAAAATCCCTGTTGGATCAACGCTACCAGGATTTCTTCCCGTTGCTTCGGGTCCCGGCTCATTTCCCGAATGGTGTGGTGGGTAAAGGTTTCGTCCCGCCGGTTTCCCCCACGCTCGTGATAGTAGGCGGTAATCAGTTGATTGTACGCCGTTAAAATGGGGTCGTTGGCCATCAGCGGTTGATACTCGTTGTTAAAATGAATCAATTCTTGGGGTAAGCGCGGCTTTTGTTCGGGTTGTTCCGCCGGATGGCCGACCGCTAAGCCCAAGACGGGGAAGGTCAATTCTGGCAAATTGAAAAGCGAAATGACCCGTAGCGTATCGTTCAAAATGCTGCCCATCACGGTACTGCCAAGGCCCAGACTTTCGCCGGCCGTGACCATAGCTTCCGTGGCAATCGCAGCGTCAAAGATTCCCGCCAACAGCTTATCTGTGCTGTGGAGGTTGGTCGTGGTGGTGGCGTTGGGTGGCGTAAGTTGTTCGTTGCGGTACTGATCAGCGACCATGATAAAGTAGTGGCCCGCGCCTTCAAGCCAGCTGTGACCGGTGATTTCTGCCAGCACCGCTAGCTTTTGGGGATCGGTGACGCTGATGATGCTGTACTGCTGGGAGAAGGTGCTGGTGGCCGCGTGTTGGGCAGCGCTGACGAGCGTAGAGACTTCATTCGCCGTCAGTTTTTCACCCGTGAATTTACGAATGCTGCGATGATCCAGTAGCGTGGTTAAGGTTGGATTAATCAAGCTGGGGTCACTTCCTTTGCACGGGCGACCAGTGCGTCATAGACCCGGGTCTCATCACGTGGGACGCCGCGGAGTTCGTAGTTGGCTACGAAGGGGGCGTTGAAGGTCGCCGCATAACGTTTCGCCGTCAGACAGTACTGCTCGTTGAAGTTCCGGTTACCGCTGCCGACGACGCCAATCAGCTGGCGGGCATTGTTGTTGTAGGCGATGTACTCGCCCATGACGTTGGTCATCAATTCCTTGACGCCATTATCAATGCCGTTGCCGCCGTTCAGATAGGTGGGCACAAAACAAAAGTAGGGGCGCGTCTCGTCCACAAAGTCACTGACCTCGCTGATTTCGGTGGCTTCAATGGTCGGGAGGCTGGCGTTAGCTGCGTGTTGTTGCTCGGCGTAAGCGGTCAGGTTTTCCACGAAATTGCGAGTGTTGCCCTCAATAGAAATGAATAAAATACGTAAAGGTTGCATAAAGTTCCCTCCGATTTCGACTAGACTAGTTACTCCTAGTGTACGCGGATTTGACGTGAAATGCTGTGAAATTTTAGCGCGGTTTGCGGTGGTTATCTTTGCCAAATTGGTTGCACAACGCGCCGTTAAGCAGTTAGGACTTTCAATTTTAAGTGACGGGTAAAAAAATCGTCCCCCTTGTCAAAAAATAAACGATGTGCTATTCTGTTGATAATCTAAGAAAGAACGAGGTATTCAGCCGATGCGCAACTAATCAATCCACCAATGTTAGTCAGCTTCACCCTTCTCAAGGGGTGGAGTGGGCCTGCAAGTGGGATTGATGGTGCACCGACTGAGTTGCCAAACGCAACCAGTGGGCGCCATTTCCGGAAGGGAAATGCGACCACTTTTTTCGTACCCTCAATCCCTGTTTTCTAAAAGGGAGGACAACCTTTTGACTAAAAAATCAAAGAAACAATTAAAAGCGCTGGTGCGAGAATCTCATAAGCGAGACCAAGGCCAGGCACACGTTGACGACACCACGCCGGTCAAAGACCAGGCGTCGGCCGAGAAGCAAGCAGCAAAAGGGGGACGACTTTTTGACACAAATTACGTTAAACAATATAACCAAAATAATCGCGGGCGAAACACTCTTCGTCGGCGGACACTTAACCGCCCAGGCCGGTGATCGGGTCGGCATCATTGGCGCCAACGGCACGGGCAAGAGTACGCTGGCCCACATCATTGCGGGCACGGACACCGATTTTTCCGGGCAACGCACCGTGACGGACGACGTGGTCTTAGTACCGCAGATTGCCCCCACGGCGGGACGTTCCGGCGGTCAAAGTATGCTCGACCGGATTCGCCAAGCGCTCGCGCAACGGCCAGCCATTTTAATTTTGGATGAACCGTCCGCCAATCTGGACGATGAGCATCAGCGGTGGTTAAGCCAGCAGCTACAGCACTTTAACGGCCTTCTCCTGATTATTTCGCATGACCGGGAACTGTTGACGGCGGTCGCCACCCAGATTTGGTCGCTGGAAGACCGGGCCTACACCCAGTACAACGGTGGTTTTGCCAAGTTTGAAACCTACCGTGACCAGCGGCGGGAGAACGAGATGAGTCAGTATCAAAATGAGCAGAGTGAGCGCCGGAAACTCAAGTTGGCCGTGCAGGCGCGCCACGAAAAGGCGGACCGAATTCGTAAGGGCAGTCGCGGCATGAGTGAGGGCGAACGCGCCAACTCGCGGTCCGTGCGCGAGCAGAATGCCGGGAAGATGGAACGTGGTGCCCGGGCGTTACGGGACCGCGCCGAACGACAGACGACCACGAACAAGCCGCACGAAACGGCCGCTTTGAAGCTGGTCGCAACGGACTTACCGCCAGTGACTGGCAAACGGCTGATTGCGGTGGAAGACCTGCATCTGACGCGGGGCAAGCACGATTTACTGGCACACGCCCGCTTTAGCATTACGCCGGGTGAGCGGGTCGCTCTGGCTGGCCCCAACGGGAGTGGCAAGTCGACCTTGATTGAAGCCATTTTAGCCCACGCCCCCCAGACGCGTCTGGCGCCGAGTGCGCGGGTCGGCTACTTCCATCAGGACATGACCGAGTTGCCTGGGGACCAAACAGTTTGGCAGGTCATGGCGGCCGTCACAGCCTTAGATGGCAACCGGACGCGACAGGTCATGGGCGCCTTTGGCTTAACGGCGGTGTTTTACGACCGGCTGGTGGGGGACCTGAGTGGTGGCGAGCAGGTGAAGTTACAGCTGTTGGCCATTCTGGTGAGTGCCAGCAACCTGTTGATCCTGGACGAACCGACTAACTACTTGGACTTGCCGGCCTTGCGTGCCTTAGAGGACTACTTGGTCGGTTACCCGGGGACGGTCTTATTCGTTGCCCACGACCAGGAATTCCAGCAAAAGGTGGCGACGCGGACCCTCGTGTTGGCGGACCACCACTTGACGGATCCGGCACAAACGGCTCAGGGCGTGCCCGCTACGGATTTGCCGCGGCTGCAATTTGAGTACGATCAGGCCATGATGGCACCGGAGTTGGATACCCAGCGGTTGAAAGAACTCCGCGACCAGATTGCGGCGGTAAAAGCCGCTAAGTAGGGCCGCAGTTGGCCAAATAACGGCCGCAAAATCGGTTAATTTCAACTTTTTCCAAGTTTACTATTACGAAGACGCGTTTTTTCTGCTACAGTAATCCATTGTGAACATTTATGAAAGTGAGTGTGAAAACAAATGGATTCAGCACAAAGTAGCCAGCCAGAAATGGCAAAGAAAGCGCGTGTGGACGTGGCGCACCCGATGCTTGCCATGATGGGAATGCTCATCGGCGGGTTTGTCGGTATGTTTTCAGAAACGTCCTTGAACATTGCTTTGCCCCAATTGATGGCGCAGTTAAACGTGTCCACGGCCACGATTCAGTGGTTGGTGACCGGATATATGTTAATGGTCGGCGTGGTTTTACCGCTGTCCAGTATTATTACGAAATGGTTTACGACACGGCAGGTCATCCTGTTTGCCCTGGTTGATTTCGCGGTCGGCGCCGTCATTTCCGCCTCCGCACCGGGCTTTGGGATGTTGTTGTTTGGCCGGATGATTCAAGGAATCGCGACCGGCCTAATTCTGCCACTGATGTTTACGGTGGCCATGCAGATCTTCCCGCCGTATAAGCTCGGAGCGGCCATGGGGATGGTCGGACTCGTGATTATGTTTGCGCCAGCCGTCGGTCCAACCCTCGCCGGCATCGTCTTGGGCGTTGCGTCCTGGCGGTGGATCTTCTGGCTGTTCGTGCCGTTCTTGATCATCGCCTTCATCTTCGCGGTGACGTCCCTGAAAAATATCGCCGAAGTCACGCGGCCCAAGGTGGATTTCCTCTCCATCATCCTGTCCACGTTAGGCTTCGGGAGCCTAGTGTTGGGCGTTAGCCTGGCCAGCGACCGGGGCTGGGGTTCCGGCGTGGTCATTGCCGCGTTGGTTCTCGGCGTCTTAATCCTGGCCTGGTATACGCACCGCCAGTTGACGGTGGCCAAGCCCGTCTTAAATTTACGCGCGTTTGCCATCCCCGGGTTCCGCATCGGGGCCGTCCTGGTAATGATCAACTTTGGGATTATCCTGTCGGCGATGTACCTCTTGCCGATGTATATTCAAAAGGGATTGCTGGTGCCCGTGGCGTTGACCGGGATCATCATGTTTCCCGGTGGGGTGATGAACGCCATCGTTTCCGCGGTTTCCGGTCGCTTGTACGACCACGTCGGCGCGCAAATGCCAGCGCGAATCGGCTTTATCATTTCGATGGTCGGGGCGTTAATGTTGGCCCTGACCTCGACGCATTCCGCCATTTGGTATATTATCCTGGCCCACGTGATCTTGATGATTGGGGCGCCGCTCGCGATGTCACCATCACAAACGCATGGGTTAAACGCCTTGACCGGGCCAATCGCCGCTGACGGCAGTGCCATCATGAACACGCTGCAACAGATTGTCGGGGCCATTTCCACGGCGATTGCGACGAGTCTGCTCGGTATCGGCCAGGCCGCTTATCTAACCAACGGCACGACCAATGCCGCCGGGGCCTTCGTGAATGGCGCCCACTACGGGTTCTACTTCACGTTTATCCTGGCGTTGGCCGGCTTCTTGTTGGCGCTGCGGTTACCGAAGCCTGAACGTTAAAAATGTATGCAAAAATGAGCCTGGGACAAAATCCCAGACTCATTTTTTATCGCCAAGTCTATATTGCCGAAACGTGGAACAAAAGGCAGCTGGCTCCGCTTAAAACTGATAGCCAAACAATCCAAGCCCAGGATTATTCGGCTATCAGCCTTAATGCTCACCAGCTAACCGGCTTCTGTCCCACTCTCATTTTTTAAATAAAGTTGCTTAAGGCAAACACCAAAGGAATCGTGGCCATGCACAGAATCGTCGAGAGACTCATCAACGTGACTGCCGGGTTCGTGTCGCCGTGGTCCTTGAGCGTGAACAACACAACGTTGCCGGCAACCGGGCAGGCCGCCATCAAGACGGTAGTGTAGAGCGGAATGCCACTGACGCCGAACGCCTTTAAAATTAAGATGTTGATAACAGGAAATAATAAATTTCGTAAGAGGAGCGGCCACAACAGGCGTTGGTCCAGCGTGCGGCGGTTGAGTTTGACGGCGGCCAAGCTATTGCCAATCACAATCATCGACAGCGGCGTGTTGATCGAGCTGACGTAGGTGATGGTTTGGTTGAGCAGGCTCGGCAGGTGGACGCCACTGACAAAGATGGCCAGGCCGACCACAATCGCGACAATGTTAGGGTTCAGTAGGATTTGGCGCCAGTTGATGTGGTGGTCGCCTGGGCGTTTGGGCGTAAACAGGGCAATCCCGTGTGTCCAGCAAAAGAGGTTGAACCCAGCCAAAGAGGCGACCGCGAAGAAGACACCGGTGCTGCCAAAGAGCGCGCTGGCCAGGGGAACGCCCATGAAGCCGGCGTTGGAGTACACCGAGCCAAAGCGCATGATCCGCTGGAGGTTGGCGTCGGCCACGCGTTTAAAGACCAGGTTGGTGGTGACGACCATGATGGCGTACGTCAGGAGGATGCCCAGCATGACGATGGCGAGGGCCTGCAGGCGGCTGGTCGAGAAGCGCTGTTCAAAGGCGTTGACAATCAGGCAGGGGGACACGATGTAGAGCAAGATGTTGGTGAGGTCGGTCGCCGTTTGGCCGTGCATGAAGCCCAGCTTGTTGGTCAACAGGCCGACTGCCATCAGGATGAACATGAGGATGATTTGATTCGATAGCTGCGCAATATCCACGCGGGTTAGCTTCCTTTCAAAATTCGTTTTGCTTGTTTTAACGGCTAAATTGGTGGTCGCAGTGCTGCGGGCTGGTGAAAATAGACCGGAACGCTGTGGGCGGACGCCCGAAGCCAAAGGGCGGTCTTCGGTCTTCGCTTTGAACCTCTGTGGGGCGAGTTTCAAAGCGACCAATTTCCTAAGCGGCGAAGGGCTCGCCACTTAGGAAATTCCCACGGCTGAGTCTATTTTCACCAGCCCTTCGCTGATACGGCGTTGGCCCGTGGATGGTGGGAATTTTGACTGGTGGCTAATCCCTCTGTAGCGAGTCCGTATGTAGTTGTCAATGGAGGAATTGATGTAGTCCGCGAATGGTAAGCCAGACGGTTAAAAGTCAAACTGTTTTCTCTTCGAAGCTACGTTGCCGAAACGTGGGACAAAAGGCAGCTGGCTCCGCTTAAAACTGATAGCCGAACAATCCAAAACCAGGATTATTCGGCTATCAGCCTTAATGCTCGCCAGCTAACCGCCTTTTGTCCCACTCTCCAGTCTGCCGCTATCTCGCGGACGTGTCAATGATTGCTAGTTAATCCCCTGACCATTAGTGATAGAATAGAACTTAGTAGTAAGTTGGGAAGGCGGGATTGGTTTGACGTTTAATAAAGAATTTTATCGTTCTTCAAATTTTTGGGGTGGCATCGTCGCCTTGGTTTTGAGTGGCTGGGGCTTTTCGCCGTTGACCGGGTCCAGTGTGTTTGAGTGGATTATCTCGGGCGTTTTGGTCATTGTTGGGGTTTACGAACTGTCACGGGGCATGTTTCTGACGACCGGGCATCGGCAAAAATAGGGGGAACTCATGCAATTTAATCGACGTTTTGTCCATTCACTGGATTTCTGGAGTGGACTCTTAATTATGTTTTTAATGATTTGGAATATTCTACCTTTTCGGCTGACCAGCGTTTTTTGGTGGGCGTGCTTCCTGTTGTTCTGGGGCGGCGTGTTCTACTTGGTTAAGGGCCTCGTACGGTCTAAATAGGGTGAAGTGAGGACGTACATAAAATTAATAATGGTGCATTAACCCGTGAGCGGTCTGGCTTACGGGTTTTATTTTGCGTGGTGACCGGTTTGACAGGTAGTAAAAGTGTGGGTATACTCTTGGGTGTATCGATACACCACTTTTAAAAATGCAAATGTAATCGCTGCCAGTCAACGGCCGACTAGCGATGCTGAGCCTAACTAAGGAGTTTAAAATAATGACAAAATTTAACGCAAACAGTTTTTCACTAAAAGGTAAGGTCGCTCTGATTACCGGCGGCGCCCATGGTTTGGGGAAGTACTACTCGTTGGCACTGTCCCTATATGGAGCTGATATTTTCGTTGTCAGCAATTCGACAGATGGCTGGGACGACCTTAAGCAGGCGGTGACGGCCAATGGCCAGCAGGTGGAATTCTGCCAGCAGGACATTACCGAGACCGGCTGTGCGGACAAACTGGTTGCGGCGGCAGTGAAGCGCTTTGGTCACCTCGACATCTTGATCAACAATGCTGGCATGCAGCTGCGCAATGACGTTTTGGCCTTTAAGGATGCGGACTGGGAGAAGGTCATTGACCTGAATTTGAACGCGCTGTATTTTCTATCCCACGCGGCGGCTAAGGAAATGGCCAAGCAAAAATCCGGCAAGATCATCAACATTGGGTCGATGCAATCCTACCGGGCTGGTAAATTCATCTTCCCGTACACCGCCAGCAAGCACGCGGTGATGGGCTTGACCAAGGCGTACGCGGACGCGCTGTCGCCCTACAACATTCAGGTCAACGGCATCGCGCCGGGCTACATCAGCACGGACATGACCAAGCCGCTGCAGGAAGATCCCGTGCGTGGGCCAGAAATTAAGGACCACATTCCGTCCGGCGAGTGGGGCGTTCCCGACCAGTTGATGGGGCCGATGGTCTTCTTGGCCAGCGCGGCGTCGGATTACGTGACCGGCGTGATGTTGCCAGTGGATGGCGGGTATTTGTTGCGGTAATTGCCGGCTTACCGTACGCCTACATGGATCACGGCAACAACTAAGTGCTCCTACCTATTCAACTTTCGCTGAAAAAGAATAAAAACGGTTTAGCGCGCGTAAAGCAGGCTAAACCGTTTTGTCATCTAAATAGAAGGTTTGGAAATCGTTTCGACCGGAATATAGGTGGCCGTACTAATCGGTGTGCGCTGAATCTGTTGCAGGAGCTTCTCGGCCGCCACCTGACCCATGAGTTCCGGTTGTTGGTGCAGCAAGAAGATGCCATCGTTCACGTACTGCGACCAGCTCCAGTCGTCAAAGCTGACGAGGCCAAAGTCATAGGGAATAACGATTTTATCTGACTTGATAATCGCCAACAGGTCAAAGAGAACGGGCCCCATCAAAGAAATCACGGCGGTTTTTTCCGGATGCTCTTCTATTTGCTGGACGAGATGTTCTTCAAGCCACTCGCGACTTTGGTGGGCGGTTTCCAGATTGAAAAATTGTTGGCCAGACTGCTCGGCGCCCGCAGAAAAGCCGGCAATTCGTTTGGACTGACCAGACACTTCAGCCAGCGTCCGGCTGACCGTAATCACGCGCTGATAGCCTTTTTGGGCGAGCTCTAACGCTAAATGGTAACTGGCATCGAAGTTGCTCGACACCACCTTGGCCACGGTATCCGGCTGGTCCAACGTTTCCCGGTCGACCAGGACCATGGGCAATTGCGCTGTCAAAATGGATTCGTAGGGCGCAAACGACTTGGCATTAGGTTGGAGAATGAGTCCGTCCACCTGTTGGGTGAAGAGCCGCGTCAATTCGGCCTGTTCGGTTTCCAGTGAGTTGTTGGAGTTCATGAGCAACACGTCATAACCGGCCGGTTGGAGCACGTCGTAGATGCCCTTGAACAATAGGGAAGAGAAGACGTTAGCGATATCGCCTACAACGACACCAATCATGTGGCTGTGTTCCTGGCGCATCTTGCGGGCCGAGGCCTTCGGTGCGTAGTTGAGGTCACTGATGGTTTGCTGGACGCGCTGTTTGGTCGCATCACTCATTTTTTTAAAATTGCCGTTGATGTAGCGCGAAACCGTCGTGACTGACACGCCAGCGGCCTTGGCGACATCAGCGATTGTAATATTTTTCATGTCGGCACTCCTTTGACTCGAATACCTGTAGTTTAGCATAAACGCCATCGCCGTTACCACTAAACGAAAAAAGCCAGCGCACAAATTTCTCGAGTGCTGGCTTTATCACGTTACTTATCTTTCTTGTCGTGTTTATCGTGTTTGTCCTTTTTCTTACTGTCGTCATCATCGTCATCCGTCGTGGTGATCTGTTTCTGTGGCGGGTTGACCGTGACTTCCAGCCAGTTGATAAAGGAGTTTTCGTAATCCAGAATCTTCAAGTCGAAGTTCTTCAATTGGATGACGTCGTTGACCTTGACGTCCGGGTAATTATCGATGATAAACCCAGCCATCGTGACCGTATCGGAGGCCTCAAAGCCTTTGATGTCGGTGTTGAAGTAGCGCTCAAAGTCGTAAGTCGTCATCTTCCCGTTGACCTGGTACGTGCCATTGGGTTGCTTGAAGATGTACTGATCGTTGGCGTCGTCGATTTCATCACGGACGGTTCCGAACAGTTCTTCATAAATATCCTTATCCGTAATGATCCCAGACGTCCCACCGTATTCGTCAACGACGACCACGATTGGGGTCCGCTTCTTGATCATTTGCTGGAGCACTTGGGTAATCGGCGTCGTTTCTGGTGTCGTGGAAATATCTCGAATTAATTTATCAATCCGCACGTGAGAATCCACCTGCTGCTGACGAATCAAGTCGTAATTGTACACGTAACCCAGAATCTTGTCCTTATCGCCGTCGGCCACCACCGGCAACCGGCTAAAGCGTTCTTGCAGGTAAACGTTCAGGGCTTCCTTGACGTTGGCCGTGATGTCGATGACGATCAGTTGGGTCCGGTCGATCATGATATCCTTGGCAACCTTATCATTCAGCTCAAACGCCCGTTGCATATAAATCAAATCATTCTTTTCCAGCTCACCACCGGCAACGGCGCTTCTGGAAAGGTTTAAAATTTCAGCTTGAGAGAAAACTTCGTCACTTTCGTTGGCCACTTTCAGGCCCATCAATTTAACCACGCCGGTCGCACTGCTATTGAGCAGCCAAACGAACGGGTAGAAGAGGACGTGGCAGTAATGCAGCGGCGTGACCACTAACATTAAGACCTTCATTGGCATATCGATGGAAATGTTTTTGGGCACGATTTCCGTGAAGACCACTTCGAGGTAAGTCAACACGAGCACACCAACGATCACTGCAATGGTGTGGGCCGTGGCGTTGTTCAGGTGGGCGGGCGCGATCCCGCCGAGCAGGAGGTCAACGAAGAACGTTTCCCCAATCCACCCTAAGATGATTCCGGCGAGGGAAACCCCCACTTGAGTCGTCGATAAATATTCATTTAAATTGGTGACCATTTTCATGGCCCGATTCAGCTTGGCCGAGGGCTTGTCTCTTTCGGCAATTTTTTCCTCCAGGGCACTAGGCCGGGTTTGGACCAAAGCAAACTCGCAGGCAACAAAGAAAGCTGCAAAAAAGAAGGTAATTAAAATAATAATTAGATTTACAACTATCTGACCGCTATCCACACATCATTCCTCATTTCATATATTTCTATCTCTTCATTATAGCGCGTCTCACCGCCTTTTCACAGGGGGTGAATTGAAGCAAATTTTACCCTTTCTGGCGGCCCGACGCAACCGAACACGACAAAATTATTGCGATTTCCACCAAATTTGCGTGGCAGCGGGATTTAACCGGACGGTGACGCCGGGGTACTGGTTGCTCAGTGGCGGGGGAATTGGTCAGTGACCGACGGAAAAGCTTGTTCTGACGCGAATTTTAAATGAAGGCCCAGGCAAATTAGACTTGCGAACGAAGTTACTGGTGGGGTGGCTAATTCTATAGTAGAAAACGTCTTCGTTTACGATGACTATGACCGCAATCAGTCGGCGCGGCAAACAACTGCGACCGCGAATTCGGGGACATCGGTTTCACTCAGTCTAACCCCCACCGAACAGTTTTGGCCAAAAGTGACCTTACCGGCGGACCATTTGACCAGATAACTAACGCAAGTGGCATGGAATACTTAACGTTTGCCCCAAAAAGGACTAGACTGAAGTCAGAAACATCAAAGGAGATTTTGATTATGGCAGATACACCAAAGAAAGATGCAAAGAAACCGACCGTAGTAATTCCTAAAGAAGACGTGGAAAAAGCGGCTAAGCTGGTTCTTGATCCGGGGTATGTGACGAAGAAAGATTTACCAAAGATGGCAGGTTTAGAATGGGCAACCGCTTTATCTGATGCTGTTATGAAGCATTTCTTAGAAGACGATGAAGACCACGATCCTTACGTCTATTTCGAACAATTTGATTTTGATGGCGGCGACATTGACTCCATCATCTTCAACATGGATATCGTCAAGACCCGTGACGCCGGCTTACAAAAGTTGGCTGAAGTCTTGGACGAAAAGATCGTCAACCATGAGGTTCAACAAGAAACTTACTAATATCTTACGGGAGAGCAACTGGCATGCGCTGGCTGCTCTTTTTTTGTTGGGCTGAGGCGTTTTGCTGAGCTGAAGCAGAGACGAGAAAATTAGCAGAAATAATATGGGAACATGGCTGTTCAAAAAGTCCGTCCAAAAGTTTAGAAGACTTGACGCTTCAAGGAACTCATGCGCATCAACTTCAATTGTAAATCGGGCATCAAGCAAAATAGGAATCCAAGTCTGGAGAAATACCAGGTCTGGATTCTTATTTTTTTGAAAAGCACTAAGAGGGCGGCATAAAAATTCCGCTGGTAATTATCTTCTTAAGTTAACTTGGATGTTGTTTCCGGTCAGCTAAGCTGAGTAGCCGCTGGACACCGCCAGGCGCTTGTGGTCTAAGAATAGCTATCGCGTGCCCGACTCGGAGCAAAAATGAATGTCCTGAAGCTATATGTAAAAAGCCATCTAGGCTTAATTTAGATGACTTTTTGTCTTAATTAACGGAATAGGCAAAGATTTAGACTATAAAATACAAAAATAAGGCGTGATACATATTGCATTGCTAATTGTATTGCGATATTATTTGTATAAGCCTTTAAACAATTGATTCTTACTGTTTGTCTTTGTCGTCTTCCATGTTATCAAGTGCATATTCGCAAGCCTGAATAACAAAGGTTGAAAAAGTGACGTCCTCACCTTCGATAGCGTGTTCAATCTTTTCTACCAGTTCCAGCGGAAATCGAACAGTTTTGTTAACAGTTTCTTTGCGATCCTTTCGAATTTTGAATGCCATTTTTAATCACCTCCTGGAAGACAATTTTAAGTAAAAAAGTTCAGATAATATGCACTGCATAAAGCACTACATTTTGTCTTTATTGTGGGAATGTCCCTTGAAAAGTAGCCCTAGTTTTTGAACAGTTAAGCGTCAGTGGACAAAAAGACTTGATGAACGCTGAGGCTGGGATAACTCTAGCGGAATCAGGTGACAATGAAATGACGTATGGAAGTTTTGAAGAGAATGCGCGTACATAGATTTTGAAATTTGGAGGAAATTCGCCATCAGCAACTACAAGAACTGGTTGGTCGACCACCTGGACCGGTCTGATTTGACCGTGATTCCGGATGAGATTTTGCTAGAAGCCATTCGTTAAAGTAAAGGAGCTGAACCTATGAAGAAGGTATTAGCGCTGGCTGTCGTGAGTCTGTCGGTTGGCTTGCCCCTGGCCATGAATACGCCAACCACGGCCCACGCGGCTAAGTGGCACCAAGGTACGCCCAAGGTGTTGCGTGGGACTTGGGAACGTAAGGTGACAGTGGGCAAGGGAACTAAGTGGGCCTATAAGGCATGGGATGGCGTGAAAATTACTAAGAGTGGGCTGAACGCTTACTATGTCGGCGATCCATTTGTGCTGGGGAAGATTAAGCATCAGAAGATTAGTAAACACGATTATATGCTCAGAGGAATTGAAATGGTGAACTCGCTGAGGCCTTATAGAGTTAGAGTCCATCAGGTTGGCAAGCGTCTGAAGTATGTGGAATATTATGACACTGGTGCAGGACACTACAGTCAGATGGGTAAGCTGGGTGCATGGTTGCCTAAAAAATGATTGGCGTGAATGATTCGATTCATGGTTAAACCGTTAACTAGCGATTAAGGGAGAAGCCGGGGCTGAGTGCCCCAGCTTTAAAACCACTGGTTAATTTTACATAGTGCATAAGCGGACAATAAGTTGATTAAATTAAAATTTCACGATATGGGGAGATTAATTTGATTAAAAAAACAACTCAAGTAATTACTGGGACCGCAGCTGTCTTAGCAGGAATGATGTTGACGGGCGGTGTCGATGTCAAAGCCGATACCCTGCCAGCTACGAATGATAAGACAAGTCAGGATCAAGCGGCCCAGGATGCTTTGAATCAACAGGTGGAGTCTTCTAAGGAAGTTCAAGCGGCAAAGGATGCGGCCACGAAGGCGACAGCAGCTACGAAAGATGCTCAGACTACTGTGACGACTGGTCAACAAGCCGTAGATGCCGGTCAGACATCAGTCGATGAACAGACTACGGCAGCCCAAAACGCTCAAGCGGCAGCTGAACAGGCCGCCAAGGATAAGGCTGCTGCAGACGTTGCGGTCACCGGCGCTAAGCCAGCTGTCGATTCGGCGCAGTCCCAAGTGGATGCGGCGAATGCGGCAACAAAGCAGGCCGAGGAGACTAGTGCAGCATCCCAAGTACAAACGGATGCTGCTAAGCAAGCAGCTAAAGACGCTGCCGATGTGGCTGCTAAAGCGCAACAGAATTTGGATACGGCCAATTCTAACGCCGCCGATGCGACCCAAGAGAATATCGACAAGGTTAAGCAAGATATTGCGACACAAGGGACGCAACTGGACCAAGACAAAGCGGCAGTTACGGATATGCAGAACCAAATCCAAGACCAATCCGGAAAAGTTGATTCGGCAACTAGTGATTTAGCTACCGCTCAGCAAACAGCAAAGGATAAGGCTGCTGCCGTCACCGCAGCCCAGCAGACACTTGAGGACGCCAATAAAGCAGTTGACGCGGCTCAGCAGGCCGTTAGCAATCAACAGGCTAGCGTTGGCGGTACAACCACAGACTTAAAGACAGCCCAACAAGCGGTCACGGATGCCGAAGCTGCGTCCAAGCAAGCGGCAACTGACTTAGCAACCGCACACCAGGCGGCTGCCGCTGCAGTGAAAGACGCTGCGGCTAAATCGGATGCCGTCACGACCGCTGAACAAGCTGTCACGACTGTTAAAGGGACCCAACAGACAGCGCAGACTGCGGTTGATACCGCTCAGAAAGACTTGGATGCTGCTCAAGTTGGTGTGCCAGTGGTCAATACGATTACGGTACCAGCAGGTTTGACGGCAGATCAGCTTAAGCAGATGGCTAAGCTCAATGATACCTATGGCCAAAACTATATACCGGATGATCAGCTTAGTAGTGCCGCGCCCGACAAGCTGAAGGCTTACACGGATGCCAAAGCGGCGAGGACCACCGCTTTGGACGCCATTGCAGCGACTATGGAACCGGCAGCTGAGGGCAATAAGTATCAGTCGAGCGCGGTAGATAAAGCAATTCCATACACGAGTTCGGCATCATTGACTGATGCTCAGTATCAAGATCTAGCTAAATACACGGCAACCCTGATTAATCAGATTCGAACACAGTTGGGGCAACCACAAGTAACAATCAACACGACGATGATGAGCTTTGCTAAGGATATTGCGGCGGGGTACGACGCTGACAATTGGAACATTGCCAGTAAGGCCCATGATGATTCCGCGATTAAAGCCGCTGCAAAGCAATACGGACTCAATGACGGTGGTAATTATTATGAGAGCGCTGGGAGTGCAGGCTATCTTTCTGGGGCAACCAGTTTAGATGATGTGAAGGCTAGTATTTACAACTGTATCAAAGACATGGTATTTAACGATAGTCTATCTGGACAAGGCCATTTGATTACCCTAGCAGGGGCCGATTCCAAAAATGCATATACGAACCAATACTTTGGCATTTCGATTGATACTCTTGGTCAACTTCATTTCGAGTTGGCAATTGATAGTCAGGCATACATGCCCACTGGCGGTGCTGTTACCTTTGACAAGTCAGCAGCAACCATCATTGCCAATCCAGTGGTTGACGCCACTGCAGCTCAGCAAAAGGTTAATGATTTAAAAACAGCTTTGAGTAGCCAACAGGCAGCGTTGACGACAGCGACAGCGTCTGTGACGGCTGCACAGGCAGACTTAACCCAGACACAGTCTGACCAGCAGACAGCTGACCAGGCAGTGACAGACGCTAACGCCCAAGTGAGTTCGGCTGAGGGTAAAGTTACGACGACCACTGATACGGTCGCCTCAGCAAAGCAAGCCGTTACTGAGCAGCAGGCTTTGTTAACCACAGCAACCGATAAATTAACGAGTTTGCAGACAGAATTGGTAAGCAAAAAGGGCGATGCGACAGCCAAATCCGGTTTGGTAGCCACGGCAACGGCGGCAGCGACAACTGCCAACACGGCTGTCACGACCGCCCAAACCACGCTGACTGCCGCTAACCAGACACTCGGCGACCTGAACACGACGTTGGCCACCCAGCAAGCAACCGTCGTAAGCGACAATGATCAGTTGACTAGTTTGCAGACCAAACTAGCTACCTACACGGATGCAGCGGGCGCCGTTACGGACGCTGAAAGTCAATTGGACGCGGCGCAGAAGAAGAGCCAAGCGACTAATGCTACGGCATCGACTGCACAATCCGCGCAAGACCAGCTAGCTCAAAAGGTGACGGCGCAACAGGCGGTTCTTGATAAAGCAAAAGACGTCTTAACAGCAGCTCAGGCGGCCTTGAATCAGGCGACAGACCAGGCGAAATCGGCCGCTGAAGATTTAACTGTCGCACAGTCAAAGGCTGACGCTTCCCAGCAGAACTTGGATCAGGCCAATCAGAATTTGAAAGCGGCTAAGGCAGACCTGGAAGTAGCCAATGGTAAGCTGACAATTGCTCAGCAGGCTGAGATACAGGCAACGAAGAATATTGACACGGTGCGGCAACAAGTTTTGGACAAATTGATTGCGGGCAATAACCCTGGAACCGGGACCACGACACCGGTGAGTCCGACTAGTCCCACGACAACGGCTACGACAGAACCAGTACCTGCTGGCGACGTGGGAACACCAGAGACGTTGCCAAGTACGAAGCAGATAACCAAGCGGAAGGCAGCGACTAAAAAGAGTCCAACTACCGCCAAGACCACGACCAAGCGGAATCGTTTGGCCAAGAAAAAATTGGCGCGGAAACAAGCAACGTCAATTAAACAATTGGCCACTAAGCAACAGACGGCAAGAGACTTTACGTTAGAAACGTCCCACTCAAAGGCTTACCGGGGCACCTCAGTAATGGGCTTTGTCCCGAATGTGACAGATGGCAAAGCACTGACTGTTATTATTCCAGCCGTTACAAAGGCTATCAGCCAAGCGACGGGAGAGACGGTTGCTGAGGCGGCAACTAGACCGGGTTCAACCAAGCAATCGTCTGAGAAGCAACCAGCCAAGTCTACGAAGAAGGTGGACGCATCTAAGACGGCTGATGCAAAGCGCTCTAAGGCTAAGCAGACAACTCAGACCAACGGGAATACCAAGCAGACAGCAGCTCCACAGACGAGTCGGCAGACGGCTAAACGTGGTGATTACCATCACCAACTGTTTATCATCGGTGGTCTCATCATTGTTGCAGCAGCGGCGTTTGCTTGGTTCCGGGCAGCTTTTCGGCGGCGTAACTAGTGTTCACTTTAGACATAAACTTTGGAGGAAATAGACATGAATAAATTTATCGTAAGAACAGCTTTAACCTCAGTAACTGCATTGGCCTTATTTGGTGGTGCAGATCTCTTAACTAATGGCAATGTACCGTTGACGCAAACCGTTGTGGCTCAGGCGAAGACGGTTAGTCGTAGTCAGTTCTTGAGTGATGTTGAAGTTATACGTAAGGCCGCCCTTAATGGGTCATCGAACATGCAGGATCAGGTTGACTTGGATACTGTTAGTCAATATAAGTCTGACCCTTTGGGAGCCTATACAGGTAATGATTACGCTACGTCATTTGCTGAGGCCATTGGCAGTTATCACTATAGTCTTTCTAACGAGGAAGACGATGACGGCAACTTTCTGCCGGCAGATTTTGAAGCTGACTACAATGGCTTAACGAGTATCTACAAGCAGTTCAGAAGTCGATTAAGTAGTAGTGCTCAGGATTCATTAGATAACTATCAAGCAAAATCAAAAACATCCAATATGGATGATCGAGCTGCAGCTGCAATTCAACTCGCAGATGGCCTTGCCACAGCAGTTAGTGATTATGGTAGGACGGTTACTAAGGTTCAACCGGTCGCAAAGGCAAATAAGGTCTATGGCATTGATGCTAAGAAGTCTGGTAAATATGTCATCATCTTCGGTAAGGTCACGAATAACCGATTAACGAATGCTGCCCTAGCTAAGACAAAGAACTTTAATCGTGCCCAAATCACGACATATCGTGGCAAAAAAATCGTGAAAATTAATGGACAACACAAGTTTAAGCTGAAGGTGTATGCTCCTAAAGCTAAGACGTTGAAGGTCAATGCTGGTGGGATGAATGGTAGTAAATATGCTTCGATTACCAAGACGGTCAAAGCCTCAGTTCGGTAAACGTTAGGAGATAATTGCCATGAGGAAAGTATTTGCTACAACAGTAGCCGTCATACTGGGACTGACCTTGGGTGCTGTCACGCAACCGCAGACCAGTGCGCAAGCTGCAACATACCATCAGGGGATGCCCAAAGCCGTTCGGGGAAAGTGGGTTGTTCCCAAGAAGGATCACTGGAAGCTGTCCAACGAGAGCGTTGGCTTAGTGAAGCATTTCAAGGCGACGAATAATAAATTTATTATCAAGCAGATGGACAGCAATGATACCTACTTGTCTCCGCGATATAAGAAGACGTCTAAGGGCCATTACACGGTCTTAACTCATTTTAAGAACATTAGTACCATCGTCAAGGGGCGGGTATTCGAAGACAAAAGGAACGTTAAAATGTACTTTGTTCTGAAGAAGGGCCTGTTAAGTATTAAAGGTAATAGCAGTCTTTCCGGCCTACGCTATCAGCGCGTTAAGTAGGGGGCAAGCACATGAACCGTTTAGTGATTAAGAGTGGACTCATTTTAGCCGCTCTAAGCTTCGGCGTGGTGGCGATGCAGACCCACGTTTCAACGACGGCTGCGGCTGCTAAAACCGCGACGACATTTCCCAAGAAGATGCGTGGCACCTGGTATTACCGGGATACCGAGCACTATCGCTACAAGACGACCTTTACCAAGCGAGCGATGAAACAGATCACTTGGCATTACGGGAAGTCTCAAGGAACGTCAACTTACAAGCTGGTTAAGAGCTCGACGACGAAGCATGCCGTGAACCTGACTAACAATGGTCATGGCTGGTACACGGTCAGCTGGACCAACAGTAATATGTGGAAGAGCTACAAGCGGGGTACCTACACCCTCAAGGGGCACCGGTACGCGGCACTGTACACCGGGATGGTTGGTGTGGCGGGTCCGATGGGTAAAACGGCACCGTTTGCCGCGGCCATGCATCAGGACCGGGCACACGTGTACATCAAGAAGGTTGCCATTAAAGGTTTGCGTTAAGTAAGACACAAAGAGTTGGTGGATGACAGTCGAGTTGTCCCCAACTTATTTGTGTGAATGATAAAGCCGCAAAGATGGTGAACCTATTGCGGTGATAAGGAGGATTTGATCTGATGAGAAAGTTTTGGATAACATTGACTTTAATGCTGACTATGGTTGGTGGACTAACGCTAATTAATGCCAATCCGGTGACAGCACAAGCAGTGACGAAGCATTACACGGTCGTTCCGAAGACTTTGCGAGGGCATTGGCGGCATTATGATAAAAAGAAGAGGGGTTACGATAAGGTTAATTTTACTAAATGGGAGTTTAAGAGCCAGGTAGCTGGTAAAAAGAACTGGTTTAGTCTATCGGGTAAGACGTTTAAGGTGGCCAAACGAGTTAAAGAGAAAAGTCTTTGGTATAGCGACTTATCAATCACAAAGTTTGGTAAGCATCAGACCTATGTTGTGGGTCAGAGCTATTCAGATATGTGGCCAAGTTGGCAGCGGGTCAAGCGGAATGGTAAAACAGCATTACGCTGCGAGCCAGTCTCACCAGTCGCACCAGGTAAAAAAGTCTCGTCTAGCTACTACTATCACTATTAGCCGTACGGGAAATCGAGGGATAGACACTGGAGTTCTGTCGCAACGGAACATCGAGCGCGCAAAGCTGACGGAACAGCTAGGATACTGGTAAATGAAAGGGAGCACGACAATGAAAGAAATTAAATGGTTACTAACTACATTACTAATGTTAGGTGTTGCCGTATTACTGATTAACACAACACCCACCACGGCCAATGCGGATACTACGGTCAACGGGATGCCTAAAGCGTTGCGGCACGTTTGGATTCGGGGTCGGTATAAAACCAAAATTACGAAGTATCACATCTATTGGGCGCCCAAGGGGACGCACTATACCACGCACATTTCTTTCAAAAAGGTGCTTAAGAGCGGCCAGAAATATACCGTTAACCGACTTGATCTATTCGAGCAGACGCCGTACTGGATTAAAGGGCACAAGATGTATCACGGTATGCGAGGGGATGCGAATGATCCTTTGACGATTTGGCATCGGTAACGTTAAGCAACTGGGGATTTTGTCCGTAGATTAAATGAAATCGTAGGAGGTTTTTCTAATGCGCTCTGGATTAAAATGGACGGCTGCGTTGTTAGCAGCCCTGACGTTATCAACGACGGCGTTAACGCCAATGACTGCTCAGGCTTCTAGTTATCATTCAGGAATGCCGAAGAAATTTTGGGGTCACTGGCGAAATAAACAGGTTCGTATACGTGTCAAAAATAATGGTTATGATTCAGCAGTGATAGGCGCGACTGGCTGGATCTTTGCGTATGGCAAGCCACGAGTTAAAGCACTTGGGCACCATAAGTATCGGATCCACATCTATTCCTATGCGCTAGCTGGGCACTGGACGACAAACTCATTTACTTATATTTCCAAGAATAGAATTAAGTATCAAGGCATGATTCTCAAACGGTATTAGCGGTTACGCAGGTTAGACAAAGCTCGGAGTGATTTTTATTAGTACTCGGTTTAAAAAATCAGGAGGCAACTTCATGAAGCGGTTAAAATGGTTCGCACTAGTTGTTGCAATAGTGGGTGGGTTCTATCTGTTCCCACAAACGGTGTCGGCAAAGGTCTATCACTACAATCCTAAGTCCATTCGGGGAACGTGGTATGACAATTCAAACGAAAAAAACTATCGACAGTATTACATCAAGGTGCACGTCACCAAGTACCATGTCTATACGTCATCAGGGCCTAAGGGAGATGTTCCTGGGCAAGATGGTCGGCTCAGAACGAAGAAGCGGACGTACAGTTTTAATCATGGTAAGAAGAGTCAACGCTTGCATGTCTACAAAGTAGAACAAGGATTCTACGAGTTAACAAAGGGCAAGGCCAAGTATATTAAATTTCCGGTTCAGAACTACCATTATAAGCGAATGATTATTAACACCGTCTTTATCGGTCGACCAACGCACCACAAGCTGCGAGGCAGGACTTACCGAGTCATGGAACAATTCTCGCACAATGCATCTGCACCGTACCAACGTTGGTATTCTTACCAGTATTCACTAGTGATTAAGTCACCAGGCTCGGCTTATAGTAATCAGGAAAAACTTTAGGAGATGGATATCGTGAAAAAATTTTGGCCATTAGCTTTGTGCTTAATGGGTTTAGTTGGAGGTGGTAGCCTAATTCAAACACCAACGACGGCAAACGCTGCAGTTCATTACATACACAAGTGGCAGCATCCCTACCCAATTGATTTACTGAACTACCGCGAAGATACGGGTAAACCTAATCTTGCCGGTGTTTATTCTAGCAAAGGAAAGCTATTGCGACGGGTGAATGGTTCCAAGGTGACGGCTAATTATTGGCCGTTGGCTGAAGCTAAGATTAACGGTCGTAAGTATTATCGCGTTTATAAATACTCATACCGGGCTAATCATGAGGGGACGCATAAATTAGTCGGATGGATGCGTACGTCTGCTTTTGGACAGCAACCTGGTAGCGTTGCGTACGCTTCTGCCATGTTCTACACTTACTCAGCGAACTTTGGCGACAGTGATTTGCCCAAGGCTATGTGGATAAATGAGATTTTAGGACAGCCAATCAAATTTCAGGCGGAAAATGCGGGACATTCTTTTTCCTTTGTGACTAGCGCTGATTTTGTTTTGCGTTCGTATGAGAGAGAATCAGATGGAAATTATTCATACACGGGGGTTGAGGCCTCTCGATATACAAATGATGAATTAGAGCTGGCTTATTCGTCTCAAAAAAAAGGAGAACACAGCGTCGTGAAGCATATCAAGAACGGCCGGACGCAGCACTATACGATTTACGATAATAAGTATGGTAACGTGCCAACAACGATCAAGAATAATGTCAAAGGTAAGTGGTTAACCTATTCGTACAAGTTAAAAGGTAAAAAGCATACTTATACGATTACGAGTAAAGGTGTTACGCGATTCGACGGGCAGAAATTAAAGTATACGGTCGAATCTAACGAAGGGTGAGGTCGAAATGATGAAACGGATGACAAGGAAACTATTGCTGACCAGTTTGGCCGTTATGGCAGGATTCTTCTTGGTCGTAACCACGGCTTCGGCCAGCACGCATACGTACAAGGATAAAACGACGCGTGCCACGGTGACGGTTACTAAGAAGAAAGGTAAAGTCACCGCAATTGTTTATCAATTGAAGACAGGGAAGGCCTTTCATAAGCGGTATCGGACTACGACCAAGTTCTACACGAAACTGACCCCTCAAGGCGGTACCCGTGCCTACCTTGTACGGAAGAATCAGCACGGCAAGGTAACCTACAAGAAGACGATACCGAAGATCCTAGGGCATAAGTACGCTAGTGTTCAGACTGCTCCCAAAATTGGTGAAGTTGGAGATGTGACGGAGGGCATTTTCATGAATGTTGATTACTACGGTAATTTAAAGGGGAAACGGTATCACCATGCATTAGCTAACTTTACTTGGTGGTGGAATACGATGAATGATAATCTGACGGATATTCCTTCCGGTAATGCGGTCGTTCTGCGTAGTGGTAAGGTCTCGTTTAGCGATAAGCTGAATTATAAATTACCAGATTAGTTGGAAAGAAGACGCAAAGAAGAGGGTGAAGGCCCTCTTTTTCTTTGCCGCTAGCCGCTCAACAAGGAGGATTTCTATGTCAGTTTTACCAGCCCAACATCCGGTCCGAACCTGGTTGTGGCACCACATCTTTATTTTAATTGTGATTGCGTTATCATTTCTGGCCGCTCTACCACAACTGACCAGTCAATCAGCCATTCTGGGTGTCGATGGACTCTTTCACTTTAACCGCTTCTATGACATCGCCATGCAGCTAAAACATTTGAATTTTCATTATTTTGTTGCACCCTATGAGTACCAGGGGATGGGCCGGATGGTCAATTCAATCTATGGTCCGTTTGCTGCGGGACTGAATGGTGTTTTGCTCCTGCTAGCGGGAAGTTACGTGAAGTATCAAGTCCTCTCCCGCGTCATTCTCAGCGTGGTCGCTGCCGAGTGCATGTACGTTGCGTTGCGACGGTGCCGGGTGACCAACCTGACAGCGCAGGCGATTGCCATTCTTTACCCGTTTACCTATCAAATTATTATGTGGAATATCCGCCAATCCTTCATGAGCTGGGGTGCTGCACTGATGCCTCTAGGGGTGATGGTCGGCGTCCGAATGCTTGAAAATCGTGAGCACCCAATTAACATTTGGCAGACGGCGGTCGTGATGGCGCTGTTGACACAGACGCATTTGATTTCGGCTGCCCAGATTGCGCTGATGTTGTTGCTCTACGCAATCATTGCGGTTCGCCGGTTACCGAATCGCCGCGACTTTCTCTTGAAAATAGGGCAGGCTATTCTGTTGTACCTGGTCCTGTGTGCCAACGTGATTGCTGGGCTGGTAGAGATTTTTATGGGCAACCGGATCTTAGGTGTCGGTCAGGTCAAATATCCAGGTGAAAATGCCTTTAACGTGTTGGTCCTACACCGCTCGCGCTACCTGATTCTGGTGGTGCTGGTAGCCAGTCTGGTTATTCTCTTGATTGGCTGGCGAAAATTAAGCTTTTCGACCAAGGTGACGGCTAGTCTCGGTACCGGTTTCTATGTACTTTCGTCGGTACTGTTGCCCTGGGACACCATTTTTCGCTTGCTGCCAGTCATCAGTTTCATTCAGTTTCCCTCACGTTTCATGGCGGTGGGGACGGTACTGTTGTTGGTCGCTGACGGTCAGTTGCTATCAACGACGATCTTGGGTCGCGGTTGGAATAACCTCCTGCGACTGGGAATTGCCGGACTGGGGGTACTTTTGATAGGGGTCAACGGGTACTCGACCACCCAACATACACAACAAATCTTTGCGGTCCCCCGAGCTATCTATCCGGCGCAGAAGTATGCCACCAAGGAACTCGAAAACCTGCGGACAGCCTTTAACAGTTCCAATCTCGCTAAGCCATTAACGCTCGCGACAAAATCAACGCCAGACTATTTACCGCTTCAGCCAAACTACAAACCGACTGATAATGTTTTTGCGGCGTACGAGGAACTGGACCATGTGCTTTACCACCGTGGCGGTCCGCACCTACACCAAACCATTGGGCGGCACAGCACAACGCTTCGGTGGACGGGGACGAAGGCACAATCATTAACGTTGCCGGTCGCCATGTACCGTAACACACAAGCTGTGCTGAACGGGCACGCCTTTCAGTATCGCAACAATCCCAAGCAAACCCTCAGACTAGCAACGGTTCAGAGCCGTACTGGTCAAAATACGTTTACCTTTCATTATCAGCCCCGATTAATTTCACGGTTACTCCTGTGGGTTACTGCAATTGGTTGGCTCGGCATGATTATTTGGTGGTGGCATTCTCGAGCTTAGATTTAGTATTAGTGAGATGGTCTTTGGGGTTAAGCGTCATCAGGAACATCACAGATTGTAGCGTGGGTCAACGGTTTAGATGGCAGTTGGCACTGTAAAATTTGTGGATTGAAGAGGGAATTCCAAGAGGTTCAACAAGAAACTTACTAATATCTTACGGGAGAGCAACTGGCAGGCGCCGGTTGCTCTTTTTTTGTTGGGGTGAGGCACTTTGCTGTGACTGTTGCCGGGGATGCAGGATAATAGCGGGGAGAGGATGTGCTTGGATGCGTACAATGAAGGTGCCAGTCAGTAGTTTAGCTGAGTTGAAGCAGTCACCGGTTAAGCTTTTTGAAGAGGCCGAACGTGAGCGAACAGGGGTCTATATTTTTAACCATGACCAGCCAGTGGGCGTGGTTTTGGGCGTTGCGGATTATGAGGCGTTGGTGAATGAGAATGCAGCCTTGCAGGATCAGCTGTTTGAGCTGGAACAGGACGAGTTGGTTGCACAAAGGCTAGACAAGCAAGAACGTGAACATCAGCCACTGGTACCCGATCAGGTCGTTCGCGGTACATCGATAGATAATACGATGCCCCTGACTGATAATGACGGTTGGCTGTGAAGCCGGAGACGCGTGAATAAAAGAAATTATAACCGGAGGATTGCTGCTAGATGGCAATCCTTTTAAAATTGAAGCCAATCATAGTACCCCGACTAAAAAAGTTACGCGACAACGACATCCTTTGACCTTTGAACAAATAAATTGACCTTTCTGCGGATGAAGACTATTATATTTTCAATATAAAAGCCGGTATATCAGTGATTAAGCCAAGTAATTAGCACTCTAATAGTGTGAGTGCTAATTACTTGCAATTCTGACCAATACTGACTATTATAGAAAATGTAATCAAGCAAAGCAGAAAGGGGTTATTGATTATGACTAACGATGTTATGAACCGGAACTTTGATTTCTTTGATCCAACGAATTTCTTTAACGAAGTGGGCAATTTGGGCCACGATATGTTTAATGGCGACGGTAGTATGAAGACCGACGTTGTGGAACACGATAAGGACTACGTGGTTACGGCGGAAATGCCTGGTTTCAAGAAGGATGACATCCACGTCGATTACCGCGATGACACGTTGCGAATCTCTGGCAAGTCTGAAGTCAACCAATCCACTAAGGATGACGATGGCCGGATTCTCCGTCAAGAACGCAGCAGTCAAAACGTTGCGCGTTCCTTCTACCTGCCAAGTATTGACTTGAAAGCCGTTCAGGCAATGTACGATGCTGGCGTTCTGACCTTGACGTTGCCTAAGCAAACAGAGGTTGCCGGTGACCATAAGATTAGCATCGACTAACTAAATCGACATTAATGAAGCCCACTAGCCACGGATGACGTGGTTGGTGAGCTTTTTGCTTTTAAAGGTTCCCCACAAAGTAGCCGGAAAACGAGCGGCTTTGCGGGAAACAACGGTGATACATGAGAAAAAGCCAACTTATCACACGAAAAATTTATCTTCTTGTTAGTAAATTACCACGGGAATGTATTGTCTCTCATCTAAAATAAATAAAGCGCCTTCAAGTGGGCGGTAGAAAATATTTTGGGAGAGAATAATGGCTGATAATAATAACAGTAAAATCACCTTAATGGCCTTAGTCATGATGATCTTTACGACCGTCTTCGGCTTCGCCAATAGTACGGTGGCATACTTCTTGATGGGGTATTCATCGATTCTATTTTACTTAGCTGCTGCCGTCCTGTTCTTCATTCCGTTTGCGTTAATGATGGCGGAATATGGGGCTGCGATTAAATCCGACGAAGGAAGTGGGATGTATCAGTGGCTGGAACGCAGCGTGAATCCCGAGTTCGCCTTCATTGGGACCTTCATGTGGTTCGCGTCCTACATCATCTGGCTGGTTTCCACGTCAGCGAAGGTCTGGATTCCGTTTACCACGACCTTCTTCGGGAGCGACCAGACCCAGAATTTCGCGATTGCTGGGCTAAATGCGACCCAAGTCATTGGGATTCTGTCGTGTCTGTGGATGGTCCTCGTCACCTGGGTCTCAATCAAAGGGGTCAAGGGCATCGTGCGGATCACCAGTCTGGGTGGGCTCGCGGTTATGAGTTTAAATGCCATCCTGTTAGTCGTTTCCGGTGTCGTGTTGGCCTTACGCCACGGCGAATTTGCCCAACCACTGAACACGTTCCTCCACTCACCGCATCCCGGGTACCAACAACCGATGGGCATTATGAGTTTCGCTGTATTTGCTATCTTTGCTTACGGTGGGCTGGAAGTCTTGGGTGGTATGGTTGATAAGACCAAGAACCCGGAAAAGACGTTCCCCAAAGCGATTGTGATTTCCGCGATTGTCATCACGCTGGGTTACGCCATCGGAATTCTGTGCTGGGGGATTAGCACGAACTGGCAAAAGGTTCTGTCCGACCCAACCACGAACATGGGTAATATTAGTTATGTTATGATGCGGAACTTAGGTGACGTACTGGGTGAGTCCATGGGCCTGAGCGCCGCGACCAGCACCACGATTGGCCTGTGGTTCGCGCGCTACACCGGGCTGGGGATGTTCTTAGCCTACTCCGGGGCCTTCTTCACGTTAACGTACTCACCATTGAAAACGTTGATCATGGGGACGCCAAAATCAATGTGGCCGAAAAAGTTTACCAAGCTGAACGATAACGACATGCCAAGCTACGCAATGATGCTGCAATGTGCCGTCGTCATTGTGATTATCCTGGTCGCCTCGTTTGCCTCGAGCGATGCCTCAGCGTTCTACAACATCTTGACCCTGATGGCCAACGTGTCCATGACGCTGCCGTACCTGTTCCTGGTCTACGCCTTTCCAAAATTCAAGCACAACCGCGACATCATGAAGCCATTCGAAGTCTACAAGTCACCGGCTTGGACGACCGTCATCAGTTGGGTCGTCTTCATCGTGGTCTTGGGCGCCAACGTCTTCACGCTGCTCCAACCAATCTTGGAAAATGGCGACGTGCAGAGTACGGTTTGGATGCTGGTGGGGCCGATCCTGTTCGGCCTCATGGGTGTCATCTGGTACCAAATCCGTAAACACAAACAAGCGCAAGACTAGCTCTCCGCGTGCGCCTTACCGGGCGAGAAAAATGGTCTGGAACGCTGGGGGTAGGACGCTGAAAGCCTGAGAAGCGGTCTTCCAGCTCGCTTTGAGCCGAAAAGCACGTCTCAAAGTCGCCATTCTGCAAGCAGAACACTCGCAGAATCCCCCGGCTGAGTCCATTTTTCTCGCCCTCACGGCTGATGTTGTGCTAGTCTGGCAGCTTGTGGTGAACGCAATAGCTGTTCCTGAAGTGGGGGTTGCTGAGGTTCCGGCTTCCAGGGACTCCGCCTGCTGTGAGGTCGGTTCCAGCCTGAGAGGCGAGCTTCCATCTCAACTTTGAGCCACAAACCACGTCTCAAAGGTTGCCCCAGGCTGTAAGGCCGAGAATATCGCTCGGTCTAACACCCTCGACACAGCTGGCTCCGTCCCTGGCTTCCTGCGGCTATGACTGTGCGTTGGTGGCAGCACTTGTTTGAGTTGGCGGATTGCACCGTGGTGTGGTTGGACAAGTGGGATTGCGTCTAGCCGACATGACGAGATTTATAAAATGATATGTAAACAAATAGTCATCAACCTCTCCTGTTGCGGAAAGGTTGATGACTATTTTTAATTGGTATCGAATTTACTTTGACTGACAGTAGTTAGCGTTGCCCCAGATTAAACAAGTGAGAGCCGCAGAGCTGGTGAAAATGAGAACCGCTCCTCTATCAGCTCAAAGAAACTCAAGCCACCCATGTGAGTGACCAGAGGCGAGTCAAGGTGCCCAGCAAGTCGAGGCGGAAGACCGTACCCCAGGCTGGAGCCGGGCCCCACAGCAGGGCACCTTGAACTCGCCGTCGGGAACGGCAATGACCGCCCAACTTGGGTTTCAGTTCGCCCACAGCGTTACGGTCTCATTTTCACCAGCCCGGAGGCGCCATCAACGACTAGTTTAATCTCCACGGCAACGATTAGTACTGTTTCCCGGTTTCGTACACGATTTCGGGTTCGTTCCCAGTCCGCTCGTTCTTGTTTAAAATATCAATCATGGTCATTTCATCAATGCTCAAGTCGAAGTCAAAGATCTCGGCGTTTTCGGTGATGCGTTCGGGATGAGTGGACTTGGGGATGGTGATCAAATCGTGTTGCAGTTCCCACCGCAGGATGATTTGCGCCACGGATTTCTGGTGGTGCTTGGCCATTTTGGCAATCATTGGATCGTCCAGGACGGCCCGGCGACCCAGTGGACTCCAGGCTTCAGTGACGATGTTTTTTTCTTTATCGTAATCATTTAGCGCCTGCTGGTTCAGGTAGGGGTGGTATTCCACTTGGTTGACGACCGGCATTTCTTTGGCCTGCGTCGCCAACAATTCCAAGTGGGCGATGGTATAGTTGGACACGCCAATCGATTTGACCAGCCCATCGGCCTTCAGCTGTTCCATGGCCTTCCAGGTGTCGAAAAAGTACTCGCGGACGGGCCAGTGCACCAATAGTAAATCCAAATAGTTGGTCTGCAGGCGTTTGAGCGAGCCTTCCACGGCCTTCATGGTCCGGTCGTAACCCTGGACCACTTCGGCAACCTTGCTGGTTAGAAAGACGCCTTCGCGGGGGATGCCGACCTGTTGCAAAGCGGGGCCGAGAATGTCTTCGTTGCGGTACATCATGGCCGTATCAAACATGCGGTAGCCAGCGTTCCAGGCCGCGTCAATCGTGGTGTTCATGGTTGCTTGATCACCAATTTTATAAGTGCCAAAGCCCATGACCGGCATGCGGTTGCCATCGGCCAGTTTGATCGTATTCGTAATCTTGGTGGGTGTCATTAAAAACTCTCCTTCTTGGCGACCGGGGCCGCCGTCATAGCATTTGTGTAGGTGAATGATGGTCTGATTAGTGGAAAATGTCGTCGCGAATAGTTGCGGTATCACATAGATTTAGCCACCAAAAGGGTCCAGGTGGCGACGAAACCCGCAACCAGCGTATATCTACTATATTAGGCTATTCAGCCGCAAATGACAACGCTTACCGATGCTGGTGGAATTGGTCGTAGAGGTTGATGCTGGCCTCCAGCAACATGCCAAACGTCATGAGCCACATCGCCAACATGTTTTGCTTGGCCAGCATGCAGCCGAGAAGAATCAGGTAAAGGATAAATAGAATGACTGCTGATGATTTGTGATTCAAAATATTACTCCCTTTGAAGAATTTGAAATAAATCAGTTAAGCAGGTACCTCTCAGGTCCATTGTAGTCTTCTAGCGCCCAAAGGGTTACTGATGCCCGCAGCAAAAATACTTGCGTTTCTCTAAAAGATTGCCCAGAACTGAACGAATTAGGGGCCGGGACACCTGGTTTTCTAGTACAATAGGGGTGTAATCACGTGGGAGTGAAGTGTTCTGTTCACGTGTCGCTTGCGAGGCTGCGAGCTGTCACAATTTACGGACAGAAAAAGCTGAAGATAGACACATACTTGGCGTCGTTGGGGGGTAAATAAGCGTGAGCCGCAGGGCAGGTGAAAATAGGATCAGCGCCAGTTACCTCGACAAAAATTGGCATGATCCCTGTGAGTGACCAGAGGCGAGTCAAGGTGCCCAGCTGTGTCGATGGCATTAGCTGAGTGATTTTCTCAGCTTAGGCCATGGGACGACCTTGGAGACTCACGGTTCTCAGTGAGACTTCAAGTCGAGGTGGAAGACCGCACCCCAGGCTGGAGCCGGGCCCCACAGCAGGGCACCTTGAACTCGCCGCCGGGAACGGTCAGCACAATCAGTTTAGGCTTCGGGTCGCCCACAGCGATCCGATCCTATTTTCACCCTCCCGGAGGCGGACGGTTTTAACCCACAAGAACAAATCAAAGGAAATGGAGGTAACGGGGAAGATGACCACAACAGAACGTTATGAAACGCCGGCAGACCAGGGATTAACGGCGGCTGAAGTTGCGCAACGGGTGGCAGCTGGCCAACAGAATGACCCCTT
Source organism: Levilactobacillus cerevisiae (assembly GCF_003946245.1). Classification (GTDB taxonomy): domain Bacteria; phylum Bacillota; class Bacilli; order Lactobacillales; family Lactobacillaceae; genus Levilactobacillus; species Levilactobacillus cerevisiae. The sequence goes on along the minus strand of NZ_RHNN01000022.1, from coordinate 10,690 downwards.
ACCCCCGCTGACTCGCAGTGTCAAACAAATATTTCGGGACAATTTATTAACCTTATTTAATTTAATCAACGTCCTCCTGGGTGGATTGGTTTTGTTCACCGGGAGCTATAAAAACCTTTTGTTTCTAGGCGTCGTGGTGGTCAACACCGGGATTGGGATCTTCCAAGAAGTCCGGTCCAAACGCCAGGTGGATAAGCTCGCCCTCCTGTCCGAAGGCACCATCGATGTGTTGCGGGAAGGCCAGGTGGCGGCGCGCCATCAAGATGAAATTGTCCAAGATGACCTCCTGGAGTTACACCGCGGCAATCAGTTGCCGGTTGACGGTTGTATCCGCGATACTGCGGGCTTAGAAGTCGATGAATCCCAAATTACCGGGGAAGCCACGCCCATTTTAAAGGCGACCGGCGATGACCTGATTTCCGGGAGCGTGATTCTCGGTGGCCGGGCCCTGGTGCAAGCCACCACGGTGGGCCACGGCAGTTTTGTAAAACAGTTGGCGCACTCGGCCAAGCAAAAACGGCGGAGCGCCAGTCAGCTACTCCACATTATTAATCGGATTATTAAAGTTTTGACGTTTGCCATTATCCCGCTGGGTGCCGCGCTCTTCATCTCCTCCATGCTACGGGGACAGAGCCAGAACCGTGCTATTTTGGGAACGGTGGCCTCGATGGTCGGCATGATTCCGGAGGGCCTGGTCCTCCTGACGTCCGTGGCGTTGGCGGCCGGCGCCTTCACCCTGGGACGGCACAACGTCTTAGTCCGGGAGCTGCCCGCAATTGAAGCGCTCGCCAGAGTCGACGTGTTGTGTTTAGACAAAACGGGGACCATCACCAACGGCCAGCTCCAACTCGACCGGGTGGAATCCCTCGATGGCACCGCTGAGGCAACGCTGCAGACGCGCCTCGCCGAATTGGTCGCCGCCACGGGTGACGATAACGAAACGGCCCAAGCAGTGCAGAACGCCTACGGGACGCCCACGGTGACGGCCAGTGACGTCTTGCCATTCTCCTCGGGTCGTAAATGGAGTGGCGCCATTCTGGACGGCCAGCCCACGATTATGGGTGCGCCAGAATTCATTTTTGAAACGGTCCCAACGGATGTGAAACAACGGATTCAAGCGCTGGCGGCACAGGGCTACCGGGTGCTCTTGCTGGCGACGGCCGACACGCTAACCTCCCCACGGCCGACCAATCCCCGGGCTTGCGGCCTGATTTTGATTACCGATGAACTGCGGCCGCGGGCGAAGGATACCTTTGGCTTCTTTGCCAACCAGGACGTGGCGTTAAAGGTCATTTCTGGAGATAATCCCGTTACGGTAGCCAGCATTGCCGACCGGGCGGGGATCGCTGGTGCCCAACAGCTGGTCGATATGAGCCAGGTGGGCGAGCATCCGGACTACGGCCAACTGGTAGCGGACTACAACGTATTCGGCCGGGTCACGCCGCAACAAAAGGAGCAGCTGTTCAAGGCTTACCAAACGGCGGGGCACACGGTGGCCATGACCGGGGACGGGGTCAACGATCTGTTGGCGCTGCGCCAGGCCGACTGCAGTATCGCGATGGCCTCCGGGAGTGAAGCCACCAAGAGTTTGGCCGATTTCGTGCTGGTCAACTCCAACTTTGACGCGATGATCAACGTCCTCAACGAAGGCCGCCGGGTCATCAACAACATCGAGCGGGTGGCGTCACTCTTCCTAATCAAAACCATGTATTCCGTGGCGCTCACGTTGATCTTCATTTTCATGAGTCGCAGTTACCCGTTTGAACCGATTCAGCTCACGCCAATCTCCTCCCTGATGGTCGGAATCCCCACGTTCTTCCTGGCGCTACAGCCCAACTATGCGCGGATTGCCGGGCGGTTTATGAAACAAGTTATGGAAATTGCCGCACCGGCCGCCGTCTGTGTCGTGGGCTACATCCTCGTCATCATGGCGTTCGGCACCCAATTCAACCTGAGCTTCGCGACCACGTCTACGTTGAGCGTCCTGATGACGGGATTGATCAGTCTCAACGCCCTGGTGATGGTGGCGCGGCCGCTCAACCGTTTCAAAGTGGGCTTGGTGGCCCTCATGGCGGGATTGTTCGCCGTGATTTTCATCTTCTTTGGGCCAATTTTCTCACTGGTCGGCCTGTTAAATTGGAAATTAGCTCTGTTATATTTGCCACTAATGGCCAGCGTCGTGCCGGTCTTTGTCCTGGTTCAGGACGGTTTGGGCCATCGCATTCTCAGTCGCATACGTTGGCGCTAGGTCAATTGCCGGTTTTATGTTTTAGCTAGTCGCTAGGACTAGATTATATGTTATAATCGAAAGTAGAAACGGGAAGGTAGGGAAAAGACATGGCTGATTTCAATCAATATACCCGGTGGGAACACCAGATGCACGGCGTTAAGTTACCTCGGTGGGACGATTTGCCGAAGTTTGACCTGTATATGGACCAAGTGACGGCGCTGATCAACGACGTGTTGGGACCGCTGGGTGTCGACACGATTACGCCAGCGATGATCAACAATTACGTGAAACACAACGTCATTTTGGCACCAGTGAAGAAGAAGTATCAGACCATGCAGCTGACCGATATTTTAATGATCAGCCTCCTGAAGCCCATGTTTCAGACGGATACGGTTCGCTCGGGGATTGACCAGATTACGGCCGGCGATTATCCCAAGCAGGCCTACGACAACTTCATCGACAGCTTGGAGGACCGCCTCCACCATTTAGGCGAGGACCAGGTTCAGCCAGCGGCCAAGGATTTGAACGAAAAATTAATGCAGGTCGCGGTGGACGCCGTTGTCTCCCGCCTGCAATCGGAAAAGCTGTTACGCTTGATCAAGCGGCCGATTCGTAAAATTGAGAAGAAATAATGAAAACACCATTCCTGATTGGGGAGTGGTGTTTTTTGCATGACGGGGCCTGTGAGGTTAAAGTGTGGCTAGTCGTGTGCGTCATCAAGACTTGCCAGCCAGTCGCCTAAGTCTTGCAGAGAGCCGATAGTTTCAGTTTCACCGGCCTCGGCTTCCGCTTTGGCTGCTAGGGCTGTGGGTGAGTCGTAAAAATCAGAGCTAACCACTTCATTGTTAGCCGCCACAATCAAGGATTGACGAATGAACGCTGATAGGGTGAGTCCTTGCCTGGCTAACTGTTTTTGGGCCCGTTCCTTGAGATCGGCGGTAACTCTAACTGAAATTGTGCGCGTCTTGGGTGTCATCCTGAAACCTCCTCCTATAAATAAGCTAAGCATACTGGCTTGGCCAGGCATTGTCGAAGGAATAGCCTGCGCTTACCACGAGACAATTACTGCCGAGCAATCCAAAAGCGCGCAACGACCCGCATTTCAAGTCGTTACGCGCTTATATGACTGTGCTTATTGCGTCTGCGTCTCCAACGACAAATCATTCATAAACGTCAAAAGTAAGTTGGCGTAGCTCGGATGATCCGTGTTGTCCTTGATTTCTTGTTGAATCACGGACAGGTTGTTGGTGATGACGCCGTTGACACCCATGAACATCATTTGGTCCAAATTGGTGACGGTATCAATATCCCAAGCATAAACCTTCTTATGCTCGCGGTCGGCCTGATCGATAAAGGTGTCGTTCAAGGTCGTGGATTCCATGGTATAGGCGTTGGCCCGGGTTTGCGGGAACGTCAGGTTGTAGGGCATGATGTAGCTGACAAACAGCTGCGGGTGCTCTTTTTTCAGTTTATTCATAATTTTATAACTGAGCGTGTGCACCTGCTCGCCGTTGGCCATGATCCGGCTCCCAAACTGCCGGTAGAAGCGCTCGGGCAGGTCCTTGGTATCCGCACCGCCCGTTTTGATTTCAATCAGTAATTTCTGGTGGTGCTTGATTGCCGTGTTCAGGTAGTGGTTGAAGCTGGGAACCTTGGCCTGGTAGCCGTTTTCGGTGACGGTCACCTGGGTCAGCTGCTTCAGCGTCATTTTGGACACGGACTTATTGATGTTGGCCAGGGCTTTCAAATTGGCATCGTGCATGACCACAAACTGGTGATCCTTGGTCATCCGGATATCCATTTCCACGTAGTCTGGCTTTTCCTTGCTGGTCTTGACCATGGCCGGAATCGTGTTCTGCACGCCGTTGCCGTTGTCGACGCCCCGGTGCGCAATCGTCAGGGGCTTACTCATGGCGAGGCCATTTAGATAAATCAGGTTAAACCCAACCAACGCGGCACTGATGATGACCAGTCCGCTCGTAATCAGGAGTCGGGTCCGCAGCTTGGTCTTCGCTGGCTCGCGGAAACTAAACAGGGAGAGTGGCGTCCGTTGGTGGGCGTCGTGACTGCTGAGGATGACCATCATGAACAGCACCGTTGAGTAGCAGACGATAAATTCCGTAATAACTTCCATTAAGAAAAGGTTGGCGGTCGCCGCAATCAGGCCGAAGTGGGTCTTATCAAACAGCAACTGCCCCAGGTACAGCGCCGCGTAGATGATAAAGACGGCGATACTGACCAGCACCAACGTCACAATAATTTTGCTAAAGTAGTTCCAAAAATTGCGGCGGGTCCGCTGCCAACTCAGGCGAATGGCCTCGCGGCTGTGGTAGTGGTCGATCATCATCAACGGTAACACGGCAATGAGTCGAATCCCCAGGTAGGCCGCAACCACGTAAAAAATGGCCATGAGCACCGCCCAGATGGGATTGGCCATCAGGTAGCTGACGATGAACGCCGGAATTTTTGCCTTGTTGAGGAGCGGCGTCGTAAACAATTCACTCCCAAACGGAATGATAATAATGAAGTAGCCAATAAAGAAGAGGAACGTGCTCGGTGAAGCGCCGGCGATACTGCGCACGGTGTCGCCCAGCACGGCCCGGGTCGTTTCTGGCCGGCCGTTCCGAATGTTAATGATCCCCAGCAATAGGTAGGCAAATTGCCAGTAGATCAGGGTGACGACCGCTAATAAAATTAGTAATAAGCCAATGATGGCGATGGGATGGTTCAGAGCAATCGCGCCGATGTTGGTGTACGACACGTAGGGCACGTTTTGCCACTGCATCAGCGCCGCCGTCAGCCAGGTGAAGGCGGGTACCGCTAAGTAGCTTATGACTAGATTGGTGACGAAGACCAGGGTGACGTAGCTGCCCCAGTGTCGGAAAAAGTGACGGGTTGCGTCCCGCCAGAACTGCCATGCCTGCACAGTCCTCAACTCCTTTCAGTAACAAATATTTATGTATTTTGGTTATGTTGATGGCGGCTTCCGCCTCCGGGGTGTTGAAAATAGGTTGGAACGCTGTGGGCGGACGCCTGAAGCCTGGAAGGCGGTCTTCGGGCTTAGCTTTGTGCCACTTAGGGGCGTGTCACAAAGCTACCAGTTATCTAAGCGGCCAAGCCCCCGCCGCTAAGATAACTCCCACGGCTTAACCTATTTTCAACACCCCTGCGGCTGACACGGATCATTGCTGATACCGCGGGGGATATTTGTTCCTGAACGTTTTCTGCCGTTGGTCCTTAGGGTGGTGTGTTTGGTTGATGGCGGCTTCCGCCTCCGGGGCGTTGAAAATAGGTCGGAACGCTGTGGGCGGGCGCCCGAAGCTTGGAAGGCGGTCTTCAGGCTTAGCTTTGTGCCACTTAGGGGCGTGTCACAAAGCTACCAGTTATCTAAGCGGCCAAGCCCCCGCCGCTAAGATAACTCCCACGGCTTAACCTATTTTCAACACCCCTGCGGCTGACACGGATCCGTTGATGATACCGTGGCGGATATTTGTTTCTGAACGTTTTCTGCCGTTGGTCCTTGGTTGGTGGGGATGGTTATGGTAGTTGTGTTGGTCGTCAGGCTGTGGTGGCCGCCCGGAACCTAAGGCGGGCTTCAAGCTTGCTTCGTACCACTGAGTAATGTGATTTGCAGGTTACCATGTTCCTCGCCGCCTTAAACTTTCTATACTTATGCCTGAAAGAATAAAGGGCTTCCATAACTACTACTTTAGCATAATCCTGGGGATGCCAGGCAAGAAAATAGCTGAATGTTTGCTTCTGCTTCGTTAACTGCCGGAACCGCTGCATAAAATTTCTTGTGGTTAGCCTGTTTTTACGGCTAACTATGAAAATGAAAAGGTTGGGTCGTGATTTAATTCACAGCCTTATTTACCGTGAAAAAGTTTTGACGAGCATGTATGCGCTTACATTTCAGACAGCTGTAAGTACTGCTGCGATAGGGTTAAGCAGGCGAACGAATTAATTGTGATAATTTTAACAAAAAGGGCTTGCGGAATTTCAAAATCATGATATGATATATCTCGTGAAGAAGTTAACAAGGTGTTTTCAAAAATGGAGGCATAAGAATGTTAAAAGACGTGAAAGAAAATTCAAAAATTAAAAAAGTAGAAAGCAATGAAACGGTGGACCAAATGATCGACCGCCTCACTGCTAAAGCCCACGACGCTTTATGTGCGATGGACAGCTTCGACCAAGAAAAGGTTGACCACATCGTTCATCAAATGGCGATTGCTGGGCTGGACCACCACATGGAGTTGGCCAAGGCGGCCTTCGACGAAACTGGTCGGGGTGTTATGGAAGACAAAGCCATCAAGAACATGTTTGCGACCGAAGAAATTTGGCACTCAATCAAGAAAGATAAGACGGTCGGCATCATCAAGGATGACCACGAACGTCAACTGATTACCGTTGCTGAACCACTGGGGATCTTAGCTGGGGTTACCCCCGTTACCAACCCAACGTCAACCACGTTGTTCAAGTCGCTGATTGCTGTGAAGACGCGGAACCCAATCATCTTCGCCTTTCACCCACAAGCCCAGAAGTCATCCGTCATGGCTGCCAAAGTTGTTCGCGACGCTGCCATCGCCGCTGGTGCACCTGAAGGCGTTATTTCCTGGATTGAAACGCCCAGCATCGAAGCCACTACTGCTTTGATGAACCACCCCATGGTTGCCAGCGTCTTGGCTACCGGTGGTCCTGGCATGGTCAAGGCCGCTTACTCAACCGGGAAGCCAGCCTTAGGGGTCGGTCCTGGTAACGGTCCAGCCTACATTGAAAAGACGGCCAACATCAAGCGGGCCGTTTACGACATCGTCTTATCCAAGACGTTTGATAACGGGATGGTCTGTGCTTCTGAAAACAGTGCCATCATCGACCACGAAATTTACGCGGAAACCAAGAAAGAAATGCAAGACCGCGGCGTCTTCTTCATTAAGAAGAGTGACGAAAAGGCCTTAGCCGAAGCCATGTTCAAGCCAGAAGGCGGCGTTAAGGGCCCCGTTCCCGGGATGTCCGCTCAGAAAATCGCTGACATGGCCGGCATCAAGATTCCAGCTGACACCAAGGTGCTCGCTGCTGAAATCACCGGCGTTGGTCCTAAGTTCCCACTGTCTCAAGAAAAGTTATGCCCAATGATCTCCGTTTACAAGGCGACCAGCAAGGAAAATGCCTTTGACCTCTGTGACCAACTGCTACACTTCGGTGGGCTGGGCCATACGGCTGCCATCCACACCATGGACGACGATTTAGCTACCGAATTTGGTATCAAGATGAAGGCTAGCCGGGTACTGGTCAACACGCCATCCGCCATTGGTGGGATTGGGAACCTCTACAACGAAATGGTGCCTTCATTGACCTTAGGTACCGGTTCATGGGGTAAGAACTCCGTGTCCCATAACGTTTCCTCATTTGACCTGTTGAACATCAAAACGATTGCAAAGCGGCGAAATAATATGCAGTGGATTAAATTACCTCGAGTTTACTTTGAAAAGACGTCCGTCCGTTACCTCGACGACATGCCTGGCATCAAGCGTGTCTTCCTGGTGACCGACCCAGCGATGGTTGAATTGGGCTACATCGATACGGTGCTGAACGAACTGAAGCGCCAACCAGACGGCATCGAATACTCCCTGTTCTCCGACGTTGAACCCGACCCAACGACCGACACGGTTAACCGTGGGGTCACACAGATGCGGATGTTCAAGCCTGACACGATCGTTGCTTTAGGTGGGGGCTCCGCCATGGATGCCGCCAAGAACATGTGGTTATTCTACGAAGACCCAGAAGCAAGTTTCTTCGGCGCCAAGCAGAAATTCTTGGACATCCGGAAGCGGGCTTACAAGTTTAACAAGCCACACAAGGCCCAATTCGTTGCGATTCCAACGACCTCTGGGACTGGTTCTGAAGTCACGCCATTCTCCGTGATCACCGACTCCAAGACCCACGTGAAATACCCACTGGCCGACTACGCGTTGACCCCTGACGTGGCAATCGTGGACTCCCAGTTTATCGAAACGGTTCCTAAGAAGACCGTTGCTTACTCTGGACTGGACGTCTTGACCCACGCCATCGAATCCTACGTGTCAAACATGGCGTCAGATTACACGCGGCCATGGTCTCTGCAAGCTATTAAATTAGTGATGGACAACCTGACCAACTCTTACAACGGCGACATCACTGCCAGAGAAGAAATGCACAACGCGTCAACGCTGGCCGGGATGGCATTTGCCAACGCCTTCCTCGGGGTTGACCACTCAATCGCCCACAAACTGGGTGGGGAATTTGGCTTGCCTCATGGTTTAGCCATTGCCATCACTTTGCCACACGTGATCCGTTACAACTTCAAGGAACCAACGAAGCTGACCATGTGGCCTAAGTACGAATACTTCCGGGCTGACGAAGACTACGCGCAAATCGCGCGCTACCTCGGCTTGCCAGGAACGACCAAGGAAGAACTGAAGGAAGCCTTAGTCAACAAGATTATCGACTTGGCTCACTCAGTTGACGTTACCTTGAGCTTGAAGGCGAACGGCGTAGACAAGGCCCACTTCGATAAAGCCGTCGACAAATTAGCCGAACTGGCCTTCGAAGACCAATGCACGACCGCTAACCCACGCGAACCACTCGTTTCCGAATTGAAGCAAATCATGATTGATGAATATGACGGGAAGAACGTTGAAAAATAACGTCTGACCTGTGAAGCTAGCCGGTGCATCACTGCCGGCTAGCTTTTTTACGTAAAATCCCAAAGAAGTTGCACGGCCCAGCTAACAGAGATTCAAGCCATAAAATTAGGCGAAATTTGCCACCTGCGGCTGCCAGAGATTCCGGCTGCTGTGGGGACCGCCTGCGGCCTGAGGAGCGGTCCTCCGGCTCGGTTTGAAGCCCGGTAAAGAGCACCGGTCTCCAAACGCGTCCCACGGCGTAACCTGAGCAGATCACTCAGCTAACGCCGTCGTCACAGCTGCCTGCATCTCTGGCCTCCTCCGGTTACAACTGGTTTTTACCATGATATTGCCCTAACCATCGCTGGACTGGCAACGTTTGTCTATTAAAATGAGGCACGGTCTAGGTGGGGGTCAGTGAGGCCAATTTAGAGTACCCACAGCGTTCCAGCTTAAATTAGCGTCTGAGACAGTGCGAGAGCTTAGTTGGCTACTTAGGGCAGGCGTCTTTGCGGTAGTTGGGAGCGGTTAATTGTTGGGTTAAGGGCAAGGTAATTGATCAGTTTCTACTATAATATAACGAAATTTATTTTCTACCTCACTGATGGCTGGTGAGTATTGCTTTTATTTTTGCGGCCAGAATTGTCTAAAATTTTCCGGATTTGGCGACGGAATTTGGAGGTGAATCGACCGATTTTACTTAACTGTTAATAAGCAGAACCATGAAAATCGTCGTAAAAAAGTCAGAATTTCATCGAATTTTCATGAAATATGACAAATTTTTGGGGAAATTCAGTGCAAGAAGCACTTAAAAACCAGCCCCGTTTCGACCAAAATGGGCAAAAAAGGGGCCGAAAAAGCGCTTTATATGACAGCAGGGTTACAAATATTACGAAATGTCATACTGTAATATTTTTCTTAATACTGGCGTAACGTAACGCCAACCTAAATGACACAACCATCGGTTATTCTAAAAGCCGTTAAGCAAACAAAGGAGGACATTCATCTATTATGAATATCAAAAAAGCTTTAGTTACGACATTAGGAACGGTTGCTGTTGTCGGCGCCGGTATCTTCGCCACTAACGAAACGGCCAACGCCGATTCAAACGTTACGGTCAAGCAGGGGGATTCTGTTTGGTCATTAGCTAACAAGTACGATTCATCCGTTAGTGCTATCGAAAAGGCTAACAGCCTCAGCAACTCCAGCTTGATCTACGTGGGTCAAACCTTGAACGTGCCTAACAGTACGCAAGCCGCAACCACGAGTTCAGCAAGCGTTTCTACTAAGAGCTACAACCAAACTAGCCAAGCAACGACCAACAAGACCCAATCAAGCAGCACGACTGCTTCAACTGGCGTGTCTGGTTCAGACGCAAGTGCTAAGGCTTGGATCGCTAACAAGGAATCTGGCGGTTCATACTCAGCAACTAATGGCCAATACATTGGCAAGTACCAATTGAGCTCTTCCTACTTGAACGGCGACTACTCAGCTGCCAACCAAGAAAAGGTAGCCAACTCATACGTTGCTTCCCGTTACGGCTCATGGACAGCAGCCCAAGCCTTCTGGCAAGCAAACGGCTGGTACTAAACTAGAAATAGCTTAGATAAGCCAACTAATTTACGTTTAAAATCAAGTAACGCTCCCGGATGCAGGTCTGGGGGCGTTTTTTGTGGTAAAAGAGTGCGGAGCGAGCCGCTTAGGTCCTGAGCATTAACGGTTCTAAAATATCTGTTGTTGGTAATCAAATGAATTTGATTACTGGCAACGGATATTTTTGTATAATCAAAGAATG
>NZ_RHNN01000021.1 GCF_003946245.1 Levilactobacillus cerevisiae | reverse complement strand
TGCTAACTATCATAAGGGAGAGGCTTTCCCTTTTCAATTGCTTATTTTTCTATTTACACATAATTATTTAAACACTCTAATATCTATGATCAACAGTTATTTATTAATAATAAATAGGCATCACAATGGCTAACGTAATAACCATTGTGATGCCTATTTTAATTATATTTTTACTAGTCAACCTTGGCGATCTTTCCCTGTTCGATGTACACACTCAGGATGGCGATGTCAGCGGGATTGACCCCACTGATTCGGCTGGCCTGGGCCAAAGTCTCGGGTTGGATCTTCTTCAACTTTTGGTGCGCTTCGGTGGCTAGACCGTCGATGGCGTCGTAGTCAATCTTGGCGGGGATGGCCTTGGCCTCCATCCGCTTCAATTTGACCACGTTATCTTCGGCCTTCTTGATGTAGCCGGCGTACTTCAGTGAAATTTCAATCTCTTCGATGATGTGGCGATCCAGCGGCTGGTCTGGGGCCGGGATGAACTGCGCCAACGTTTGGTAGTCCACGTATGGCCGGCGCAGGAAGACCGCAGCTAACACGCCGTCTTGCAGGGGCTTGTCGCCGTGACTTTCGATAAAGGCGTTGATGGCCGCCGTTGGCTTGATGCGGATGCTGTTCAAACGATCCATTTCAGCTTGCAAAGCCGCCTTCTTGGCCAAGAAATCTGCGTAGCGTTCGTCACTGATCAAACCGAGTTCGTGGCCCTTGGCCGTCAAACGAAGGTCGGCGTTGTCATGCCGCAAAATCAAGCGGTATTCGGCCCGACTCGTCAACAGGCGGTAAGGCTCCTTGGTTCCCTTGGTGACCAAATCGTCGACCATGACACCAATGTAGGCGTCGGAACGCTTCAACGTGAAACCTGGCTTGCCCAGGGCCCGTAAACCAGCGTTGATGCCGGCTAACAAACCTTGACCCGCTGCTTCTTCGTACCCGGACGTCCCGTTGGTTTGGCCAGCGGTGAACAGGTTTTGCAACGGCTTCGTTTCCAAGGTCGGTCGCAATTGGTACGGAGAAACGACATCGTATTCAATGGCGTAGCCGGGCCGCATCATTTGCGCGTCTTCGAGACCCTTGATGGAGTGCAAAATCTTCTGTTGCACTTCTTCTGGCATGGACGTTGACAGGCCTTGAACGTACCACTCGTCAGTCTTGCGGCCTTCTGGCTCTAAGAAGAGTTGGTGGCGGGGCTTGTCAGCGAACCGGACGATCTTGTCTTCAATCGATGGGCAGTAACGGGGGCCGACCCCTTCAATGACACCCGTGAACATCGGTGCCCGGTTCAAGTTTTCGCGAATAATTTCGTGAGTTTTCTGATTGGTATAGGTTAACCAGCAGGAGAGTTGGTTCTTCAAATCCAGGTAGGCACTGTCGGGCGTGGTGAAGCTAAAGTGGTTGGGCTCCACGTCACCGGGCTGTTCCTCGGTTTCGTCGTAGTGAATCGTGTTGCCATCGACCCGGGGTGGCGTTCCCGTTTTGAACCGTTCCAGGTCGAAACCGTACTTCGGTAGGTTAGCCGTCAACTTGGTTGCGGGCTGGGAGTTGTTGGGACCAGAAGAATACATCAGTTCCCCGATGATGATCTTACCCCGAGCAGCGGTACCGGCAGCGATGACTACGGCCTTGGCGCTGTAGTGGGCACCCGTGTTGGTGATGACCCCCTTGCAGACGCCATCTTCCACGATTAAGTCGTCGACAATCCCTTGCCGTAAGGTCAAATTAGGTTCGCGTTCGATGGTATGCTTCATTTCAGCGTGGTAGGCGTGCTTGTCGGCTTGGGCACGTAAAGCGCGGACGGCCGGGCCCTTCCCCGTGTTGAGCATCCGCATCTGGACGTAGGTCTTGTCAATGTTCCGGCCCATTTCGCCACCCAGTGCATCAATTTCACGGACAACGATTCCCTTTGCCGGGCCCCCCACGGATGGGTTACAAGGCATAAATGCCACCATATCCAGGTTGATCGTCATTAAGAGTGTCTTGTTGCCCATCCGAGCAGCGGCCAATGCGGCCTCACTACCCGCATGGCCGGCACCAACGACGATCACGTCGTAGTCCTGGCCGGGGTATGCAATTACTTCAGTCATGGTTCTTTCCCTCCATGCCCAGTCGCTGATTGGGGCGGCTAAGCGATCTCTTGTGTGGTGTTATTTTCCTAAACAAAATTGGCTAAATAGCTGATCTAACAGTTCGTCTTGGTAACTATCCCCGGTAATTTCACCGAGTAAATCCCAAGCCCGCGTCATGTCGATTTGGACCAGGTCGACGGGCATCCCCGCCGCAATCCCGTGCTGGACATCATCGAGGGCGGCACTGGCTTGATGTAACAGGCCGATGTGCCGGGCGTTGGTGACCATCACGGTATTTTGACTGGACTCGATGCCCTCATCAAAGAACAGGTGGGCGATGGTTGATTCCAACTGGTCCATCCCCGTACTCTGCAGAATCGAGGTCTCCATGATTGGACTGTCACCGGCAGCGGCCTTCACCGCCGCCATATCCAGCTTGTTGGGCAAATCGGTCTTGTTCAAAATGAGAATCCGTTGCGTGTCAGCCGTCGCCTGTAACAGCTCGCGGTCTTCATAGGTCAACGGTTCACTGGCGTTTAAGACCAACATCACCAAATCAGCAGTGTTAATGGCTTTACGCGAGCGTTCAACCCCAATTTTTTCAACCTTATCTTGGGTATCCCGAATCCCCGCCGTGTCGATCAATTTCAAAGGAACGCCCTTGACGTTGACGTACTCTTCAATCACGTCACGCGTGGTTCCGGCCACGTCGGTCACGATGGCCTTGTCTTCGTGCAACAGGTGGTTGAGCAGGCTGCTCTTCCCCACGTTGGGCCGGCCCACAATAGCTGTGGCCAGTCCTTCACGCAAGACCTTCCCTTGCTTGGCCGTTGACAGGAGCACCTTGATCTGCTTTTGGACCTCTTGGGCCTTCTCCAGCAGCATTTTGGTGGTCATGGTTTCCACGTCATCGTATTCGGGGTAGTCAATGTTGACCTCAACTTGAGCCAGGGCATCGAGGATGTCTTGCCGCAAATTTCGAATCAATTTAGACAAATCACCGTCTAGTTGGTCTAATGCAACCTTCATTGACTTGTCCGTTTTGGCCCGAATCAGGTCCATGACGGACTCGGCCTGCGTCAAATCAATTCGACCGTTGAGAAAGGCTCGCTTGGTGTACTCACCGGGTTCTGCCAACCGTGCACCGTAGCTCAAGCATAGCTGTAAAATTCGGTTGGTGGCCACGATACCACCGTGACAGTTGATTTCAATAATATCTTCTTTGGTATAGGTCTTCGGCGCCCGCATAACGGTGACCATGACTTCGTCGACCTCGTCATTAGTTTCCGGATCCATGATGTGGCCATAGTGAATCGTGTGGCTAGCCACTTTAGTCAAATCGGTGCCCTTAAAGAGTTTTCCGGCAACGGCAAAGACTTCCTCGCCGCTCAACCGAATAATAGAAATCCCACCTTCACCAGGCGGGGTAGAAATTGCCGCAATGGTATCAAATTCTGTTGTCGTAACTGCCATCAGTCATCCTCCTCTTCATCCGTGGCGTTGCCGTTGTTAGCGCCTTACCGGGCGAACACGAGTTTAGCCCGGATGTCTTTGTACTTGCCTGCGTTTTTTATTGGTCTTGCTACCAATTTATCAGTTTACTTGTAATCCTATCTCGTCTACTTTCCGTAGTTCATTCGTCACCCCTGTAACCCCAGCAGTGGCCATGACTGGTCGCAGCCGTTGCCAGGGGTTAACGCCTTGTCAGCGACCAGCGGCGGATCAAGGTGGCCCGGGTATCAACCACCCTCAGGAAAATGGCGACGTCGCGGGCTAAACCCGTGTCCGCCGCAGGGCTGGTGAAAATGGGCCTCGCCGTGGGAATTGCCTTAGTGACGGTCTTGGTCGCTTAGGGAACTGCTATCTTTGAGACGCGACTCTCAGCGGCTCAAAGTAAGTTTGGAGACCGCTCTTTGGCTCCAGACGGGCGCCCACAGCGTTCCGGTCCCATTTTCACCAGCCCGGAGGCCGCCACACCGGTTCAACCCGCCGGGCGTATCATTTAACGCCATAAAAAAAAGCACCTACTCCACGCCACCTAACTGTACGTGGATAAAGTACTTTCACTACTTTATCGTAAACTTGATAAGAATGATTGTCTTCACTATAAGGGCTAACGGCTCATTTGTCAAACCTAAACTAATCCGGCTCAATCACAACGGCGCGGTGTGGCTCTTTGCCAGCCGAATAAGTTGTGACGTAGCGATTTCTAGCCAAAACAGCGTGAATCTGTTTCCGTTCAAACGATGGCATCGGGTCCAAATAAATCGGCTTGCCGGTCGCCACAACTTCGCGGGCCGTTGATTCAGCCAGCCGAGTCAACGTCGCCGTCCGCCGTTCCCGGTAGCCCGCCACGTCCAGCACCACGTCCACGTGAGCGGCACCGTGATGGTTTAAATAGAGTTGGGCTAAACTCTGAAGCGCGTTAATCGTTCGGCCGTGCTTCCCGATTAATAAGCCTTCCTTGTCGGTGGTAAAAGACAGGTGAACTTGCCGGTGAGCCACGTTTTCAACGTCCAAACTGGCATCGATGCCCAGTTGATCGACGATGGTGGCTAAATAGTCCTGCACGCCGTCAATGGCCGCCTGTCGTTGCTCACGGCGTTTTGCGGGGTCAATGGCTGGTGAGTCTGGGACAACCGGTTGAACTGGCTTAGCCGCCGCTTGGGGCGCTACAGACGCCGGTGTCGTTGGCTGGTCAACCGGCGCTGGCGTCGCAACTGCTTTAACCGGTTGGGTGACTGCCTGGCTCGCCTGTTCTTGTGCCACAGCAACGGGCTTCAATGTCACATCAACCATAGCATCGCGATGACCAATACCCAGCCAACCCTTGCGTGGAGCGGTGACCACCTTGGTGACAACTTGGTCGCGACTCGTATTCAGCGCAGCCAGTCCCGCCGCAATCGCTGCCTCTTCCGTTTTCCCCGTGTAGATCGTCATCATCCATTCCTCCATGTTGTTTTCGCTAAGCATTAGTATACCATAACGCGTCTGGTCTGGGTTACACGGATATCACTGGCGCCTTACCGGGCGGCGAAAATAAACCGGAACGCTGGGGGCGGACACCCGAAGCCAAAAGGCGGTCTTCGGGCTCGCTTTGAGCCTTAAAAACCAAGTCTCAAAGACGCCAACGCCCTAAACGGCCTAACCCGCCGTTAAGGGCGTTCCTCCGGCTGAGTTTATTTTCGCCGCCCTCTCGGCTCACATCCGTGTAACCCGGCTAGTCCATCAGCAGTGTCGCTACTGTTAACCTTTTTGGACCCGGACGACGCTACCCAGTCACAGAGAAATTGCGCACGCCCGGATCACGGGTTACCACAATGTTCGCCGCAGGGCTGGTGAAAATGAGCCAAGCCGTGGGAATTGCCTTAGCGGCGGTTCTTGCCGGTTAGGCAATTGCTATCTTTGAGACGCGTTTCTCAGCGGCTCAAAGTAAGTCTGGAGACCGCCTTTTGGCTCCAGACGGGCGCCCACAGCAATCCGGTCTCATTTTCACCAGCCCGGAGGCACTGCCAACATCCTAGTAAACCAGATCCGGTGCGACGCTACTTTTCGGCGTGGATGGGTTGGCGTAGGGTGGCGAGCCACTGCCACGGATGCCACTGCGGCCGCCCAATCAGCCAGCCAAACGGCGCCACCCGGTAACAGAAGTACGCCACCGCCACCGACAGCGTGAGCACGACGCCGTAGCCGACCGGCAAGATGGCCAGAAGCGTGCCATCGTTCACGGTTAGCGTGCCCAGAAAGCGTCCGAGCAAATACAAGCAAAATGATTGGTTCAAATACATACCGAAGCTGATCTTCGCACCCGTCTTGACGTTCTGCGCCAGTTCGGGGGGCAGACTGCCGGCCCGCCATTTGGCATAACGCTGTCCCAGCCAGAACACCGTGACAATCATTACGGCGTCAAAGACCTGCATGTACGGCTGGTGCGGCGAGGTGGCAAAGTCGTAGCTCATATGCAAGACACCCATGTTCCACCAACGCAGGTAGGCCACGGTGCCCAGGCACAACGCCAACGCGCTGGCCGCAATCACCTTGATGTGCCGGTCGATAAACGTCGAGACCTCGCGGTAGTGCAGGGCCGTGTAGACGCCAAAGATAATGTAAAATTCATATACAAAAATATTAATGTTAAAGTGGCGGAACCAGTACGGCCATCCCGCCAAGTTCAGGTATTCCAGTTGAAATTTGATCCAGGCATCGATGGCCAGTTGGACCACAAAGCTGACGCCTAGCAACCGCAAGTGATGCTGACTGTGCTGGAACAGCCAGACGATTCCCGGGAAGACGAGGTATAACTGCATCACCAGCAACATGTAATACATGTAGTAGTGCCCGCCGTGAACTATGTCGTCAAGGTAGGTCAGCCCAAATGACTGCCCGGTACTGCCGCCACCCAAACTGGTATAGAGGATCAAGAAAATCAGGTTCCAAGCGAGGTACGGCCCCAGACTGCCGCCAAAACGTTTTTTATAAAAGCGCCCCCACTCGTGGCGTTTGTAATAATTCATCGCCAGGACCAGACCACTCATGAACAGAAACCCGTTACGGCTGTAGTGAAACATTAACCGGACGTCGCTCAAGCTCGTGCTGGCCCACCCGGTGGTACTCATGGCGTCAAGCACCACGTTGATGCTGTGGTTAAACAGCACCCCGCAGATGAAAAATAGCCGCATGAAGTCCACTTCGTATAGATACGGCCGTTTTTTCTTCACCGCCGTTTTCGTTATTGCTTCCACAAAAATCCCTTCTTTTCTCTCAAAACTTATGCCGCATCATTAGCCTCAATGGTGCCGGTGTTTTGCGAAGAAAACGTGACTGGGGCGTGGTGAAAGCGTAACGGTTCCCTAAGTATTCCCTAACGAAATTAAATTCTTGCTAGGATTCACAATTTAGGGCCAGGTTTAACCTGAATTTGAGGTTGGCCGTGACCTTATTTGCGTGTTCAAACCGTAAGAAACCCTTAAGCCTAGCGAATTGGGGTCACAAATGTTGGATGAGTTTCGTTAGTACTCTATGTGAGCATTGTTGGGGATGATTGGCTTTTTGGCGGACTTGATTTTTGGTCCCCGATTTGAGCTCACTGGATTTGGGACCGGTTGGTTTAGAGCTAATTAGTTCAGGATCAGTTGTTTTAGGGCACGCACCACCGCTACCTTGTGAAAAGAGTGCGACCCAAGGCAGCCGACTCCGCTTAAAACTGATAGCCGAATAATCCAAGCCCGGGATTATCCGGCTATCAGCCTTAATGCTCGCCAGCTAAGCGCCTTTGGTCGCACTCTTTTCACAAAAAAAAGCCGCCCCACTTTCGTCAGGGCGACTCAGAAATGCATTTCAGTTGGTGTTACTTACGTTTGCTTTGCTTGGCCCGCCGAACAGCTTTCTTCACGGCGCGGTCATGCTGGTTCTTTTCCCTTTGTTTCTCATCGCGTTCCGCTTGAATCTTCCACGGATTTTGAATGAGTAAGGTTTGACCCACTTGGAAAATGTAGGAAACCGTCCAGTACAGTGACAGGGACGATGCAACGTTCAAGGCGGTGAAGAAGACCACCACCGGCATCCCCACAACCATCATCATGTTCATGGAGTTGGTTTCCGGTGCCGACTTGGTGGTTAACCACGAACTTGCGAACGTCGCTAACGCGGCCAAGATTGGCAAAATGAAGTACGGGTCCTTGTGGCCCAATTGTAACCACAGGAAAGTCCCGGACCGCAGAACGGCCGTCCGCCAAATGGCCTGGTACAAAGCCCAGATAATTGGCAGTTGAACCAAGGCTGGCAAGCACCCCATCAACGGATTGATGCCGGCTTCCGAATACAGCTTTTGCTGTTCGGATTGTAGCTTGGCCATGGTTTCACGGTCTTTAGACGAATATTTCTTTTGGAGGGCCTTTAATTGTGGTTGCACCTCTTGGGTCTTCCGCATGCTGCGCGTTTGGAAGATCATCAGTGGCAACAAGATCACCCGAATGATAATGGTGAAGACAATGATCCCGACACCGTAACTGCCGCCGAACAAGTTGGCCAACCAGATAATCGCCCGCGAGAAGTTTAAGACGATTAATCCGTCCCAGATCCCGGTACTTTGATTGGTGATTGGCTTATTGCTACAAGCAGAAAGGATAAAGACCAGACTCACAATGCCCAGCATAAGTAGGGTACGTTTGTACTTTTTCACGTTTTTCACGTTTATTCCTCGCTATAGTTGGAATCCAGTAGTTTCGCTAACTTCAACACGTGAATCATGCTGCTCTTCGCGTCGGGCATACTGATACCGTCCGCCCGGGGCCGCGCAATCACGAGAAAATCCACATCTTGTTTCAAATATGGCTTCAGCTCGAGAAGGCTCTGCCGGATCCGGCGCTTCACCCAATTACGGTGAACGGCGTTACCAATCTTTTTCCCGACGGAAATGCCGACCCGAAAGTGCTTTTGGTTAGGTTTTTCCATTGAGTAGACCACGAATTGCCGGTTTGCGACTGAATTCCTGGTTTCAAAGACCTGCTGAAATTCCGCTTCTTTCTTAATGCGGTAAGATTTTCGCATGTGCATCTCCAAAATTCTCGATTTACAGTCCGCGCGGGATTGGTGTTCCAGTCTCCCCGCAGATAAAATAAAAAGACCACTGAACCATCAGCGGCCTATGCAGACAATACTTTACGTCCCTTTTGACGGCGACGTGCTAATACTTGACGGCCATTACTAGTGCTCATGCGCTTGCGGAAGCCGTGGACACGGGAACGGTGACGTTTCTTTGGTTGGAAAGTGCGCTTCATCGTAAAATCTCCTCTCTGATCTATGACTATTTTTTATCTGGTGTTGCCAGACAAATACTAAATGCATTTCCTGAACATATTAGCATAAAAAAGAGAGAAATGAAACAGCAACTTTGAATTTCATTAAAAAAGTTGTGCCCAGTAAAATTTGTTTCATGCACTTTGCCTGTGGATAACTCTAGTTTTAAGGAAAAGTTATTCCGGACTTGCCAACCGAGTTATCCACCGTTCCACAGACTGTGAATTCTAAAAAAACAGGAATTGTGATTTCTGTGGATAACTTGTGAAACACTTACCGTTGTGCTATTCTTAGTTAGCTTGAACCTGTGCATAACTTTAGTCGCTTAAATTTATCCACAGATTTTTCCGACCCTGTGGATAACTCAATCCACTTCCTGTGAAACAATTATGCACACCTCGGAATACCCTGTGGAAAACTTTTTTTCTTCATGCTACACTGGACTTACGTTTTCGTTTGGGTGGAATCCGTCCAAACGCTAGATGAGATTTTAATTGAAAATTAGGGGGAAACATCAGTGCCAGATATGTTAACTTTGTGGACTGACATCAAGGCCTTGTTTGAGAAAAACAATTCCAAGACAGCCTACTCGACCTGGATCGAAACCGCCAAGCCGATTGCCTTAAACGGCAACAAATTAACGTTGGAACTCCCATCACCCCTGCATCGTGATTACTGGACCCATCAACACCTGGACCAGCAATTGGTAGAATACGCATACCAAGCCGTTCACGAAGATATTCAGCCCATCCTCATTTTGGAGGGCGAGCGCCAGCAACAAGCCACGCTCAAGGCCAAGACCGCGACCCCTGGGGAAGCTGTCTCGACAGAGCCGACGCCTACCTTTATGAAGGAAACGGCGCTGAATTCCCGCTACACATTTGACACTTTCGTTATCGGAAAAGGCAACCAGATGGCCCACGCTGCGGCCCTGGTGGTCTCCGAAGAACCCGGCGTGATGTACAATCCGCTGTTCTTCTACGGTGGCGTTGGTTTAGGCAAGACCCACTTGATGCACGCGATTGGCAATAAAATGCTGGAAGATCGCCCGGACACCAAGGTCAAATACGTGACTAGCGAGGCCTTCACGAACGACTTTATTAATGCGATTCAAACACGGACGCAGGAGCAGTTCCGTCAGGAGTACCGTAACGTTGATCTGCTACTGGTTGATGATATTCAGTTCTTCGCTAATAAGGAAGGAACACAAGAAGAGTTCTTCCATACATTCAACGCCCTTTACGACGACGGCAAGCAAATCGTGCTGACGTCCGACCGGCTACCTAACGAAATTCCCAAGCTCCAAGACCGCCTCGTTTCGCGGTTTGCTTGGGGTCTTTCCGTTGATATCACACCACCAGACTTGGAGACACGGATCGCCATTTTACGGAATAAGGCCGACGCCGACCAGATCGACATCCCCGACGATACGCTCAGCTACATCGCGGGTCAGATTGATTCCAACGTCCGGGAACTGGAGGGCGCCTTGGCCCGGGTTCAAGCCTACTCTCAGCTGATGCACCAGCCAATCACCACTGATTTGGCCGCGGAAGCCTTGAAGAGCTTGAACTTGGCCAATGCTAGTGATGCCATCACGATTCCTGTGATTCAAGACCGCGTCGCGAACTACTTCAACGTCTCACTCAAGGACTTAAAGGGGAAGAAACGTAAGAAAGCCATCGTCATGCCGCGGCAAATCGCCATGTACCTGTCACGCGAATTGACTGAGGCTTCACTACCCCGGATTGGCAATGAATTTGGCGGCAAGGATCACACGACCGTGATTCACGCCTACGACAAGATTACCGAATCCTTGAAAACTGATACCGAGTTGCAAAAGGACATCGAAAGTTTAAAAGACGAATTACGGCGCTAGCGTCAGATCGTCCCGGGTCAACCGAACATTTAGCAGACTCGCGACGGTCTTTTTGCGACCAACTGCGGTATGATTAAGCCAGTGAGCTAACGGTGCGTGTGGATAAGATTTCAAAAGCGTCAAAGTTATCCACAAGTTATCCACAGGTGGAAAGACTAGTAACACAGGCTGTTACGTAAAGTTATCCACAGAATACACCGCTCTACTACGGCTACTATTTTTTTCTTTTAATTAAGTTAAACAACACGCACCACGAAAAGGAGTGTCAGTTTATGAAATTCACCATCAACCGGGCCGCGTTCATCAAGGAACTGAACAACGTCTCCCGTGCCATCTCATCGAAGACGACGATTCCCATCTTATCGGGATTAAAAATCGTGGCTAGTGACGCTGGGTTACTTTTGACTGGTTCCAATGCCGATATCTCAATTGAAACCTTGATCCGGGCTGACGATCCAGACATTGGCTTGAACATTGACGAACCCGGTGCTATCGTATTGACGGCTCGCTTCTTTAGCGAAATCGTTAAACGGTTGCCTGAAAAGGAAATGACGGTCACAGTCAAAGATGGTTTCCAAACGGAGATCACCTCTGGTGCGGCGGCCTTCAACATCAACGGGCAAGACGCCAACAACTATCCCCATTTACCAGAAATTGATGCCGCTGACTCCGTTGTGCTGTCCGGCGCGGTCTTTAGAGAATTGATTGGGCAAACGGTTATCGCCGTGTCTAATCAGGAAAGCCGACCAATCTTGACGGGGGTTCATTTCGTCTTGGCCGACAACCAGTTCTTGGCGGTCGCCACGGACAGTCACCGCTTGAGCCAACGGCAAATTGCTTTGCCAACGCCAAGCGATGCCACGTTTGACGTGATCATCCCTGGGAAGAGTTTGACCGAATTATCCCGGATGATCGGTGACGACGACGCGGACGTGAAGATGCAATTTTCTGAGAACCAAGTGTTGTTCTTGCTGGGCGACACCTCGTTCTACTCCCGTCTGTTGGAAGGTAACTACCCCGATACGTCGCGGTTGATTCCAAAAGATGCGTCCACGACCGTTGAATTCGAAGCACCAGAATTATTGGCTGCCGTCGAACGGGCCTCACTGTTGTCTCACGAATCCCGGAACAACGTGGTTAAGCTCACGTTGACGCCGGCCGACAACCAGGTGACCATTTTCAGTAACTCACCCGATGTCGGAAACGTTGAAGAAGAGCTGGTGCCCAAGGCGCTGGACGGGGATGACCTCGAGATTTCGTTCAACCCTGATTACATGAAGGATGCGCTGCATTCGTTTGGCCAAAGCACGATTCGCGTCGCGTTCACGTCAGCGTTGCGGCCGTTCACCCTGGTGCCAACTGAAGATACCAGCAACTTTATCCAGTTGATTACGCCAGTACGGACGTTCTAAAATTTCACAAGCCGTTTCACAAGAGAATTCACAAGCGTCGTTTCCGGTTGCGGGGACGGCGTTTTTTCGTTGTTTGGAGTTGAGCAAATAGGGGATGGGGGCGATGGTTCGCAAGTTGTGGCGTTGGCGTTTGAAACGAACACCACTGACTGTTGTCTGCGGTTTGGTGTGCACGGGTGTTTGTCCGTGATGGGGGTCGTTGGCGGTTGTCGGATTTTTTTGGGAGGAGCCGGTTGCTAGTTAGTGCCAGTCGATTTTGTTTTGAGACAGACTGGTCATAGCCGACTCGCGAGCACTAGGTGTCTGGCTGACGACGAGCGGCGAAGGCAGTTGCTGTGGTCGCGGTTGGTTGCCAGCGATGAGCGTGGGTTTGGCTAGACGCAAGTGAGGTGGCAATGGACTGGTCGCAACTTGCCAGATTTTTCGGATCCTAACCTCAGCCAACCGGCTTAGTGAAAAGGCCCTAGTTTTCGGCCGTTTTGGGGTCATTGCGCGCGCACCTGACGGCAAAATTACGAAACATAACATTTTTTATTGAATTTGAGGTCAAAAATTAGGGATTTCCGCCATAACGGGGCTATTTTTGATTCTGAGCAAAGTTACCGGTATTTTGGAAAAAATATCAAGAATGGCATAAATCGGCTCAGACGCCAAAAATAAGGTAGTTAACCTGTACCTTTTGTTTAAAAAGCGGTATAATATAAGAGAAGAAAATTAAGGGGTGAAATTGTGAAAAAAGAAGTTTTCATTGACACGCCCTACATCACTTTGGGCCAAATGCTCAAGGAAGAATCCGTTATCAGTACGGGCGGACAAGCCAAATGGTACTTGCGGGAAAACACCGTAAACGTCAACGACGAACCAGATAACCGGCGCGGCCGCAAGCTGTATCCTAACGATACCGTCGACGTTCCTGAGACAGGATCATTTGTTATACGCTCAAAGCAGGGTGAATAATGTATTTGCAAGAGTTGCAGTTGCAGCATTTTCGCAACTACCCAACCGCTGATCTGCGGCTAGGTAAGGGTATCAACGTCTTGTTGGGTGAAAATGCACAAGGCAAGACCAATTTATTAGAGGCCATTTATGTGTTGGCGCTAACGCGCAGTCACCGGACGGCAAACGACCATGATCTGGTCAACTGGCAAGCCAAATCGGCGAAAGTCAGTGGCCGGGTGGTTAAAGCCGCCGGGACGGTCCCGTTGGAGCTGACTTTTTCACGTCAAGGAAAACGGGCAAAGGTCAATCACCTGGAACAGGCCCGGCTTTCTCAGTACGTGGGCCAATTGAACGTGATTCTATTTGCACCGGAAGATTTAGCCATCGTCAAGGGTGCGCCAGCCGTGCGCCGACGCTTCATGGACATGGAGTTCGGGCAAATGAACCCGCGTTACCTCTACAACCTGAGTCAGTACCGGACGCTCTTAAAACAACGAAACCGCTACTTAAAGGATCTCCAGCACAAGCAAAAAAAGGACCTCCTTTTTTTGTCGGTATTGTCTGATCAGTTGGCGGCCTACGGGGCAGAAATTATTGCCCAACGGTTGACGATGTTGCGGAAGTTGGAACACTGGGCGCAGGCGATTCACGCTGAGATTTCACAACAGCGGGAAGTCTTGACGTTTCATTACGCCACACAGGTGCCTGACGACCAGTTAACGGACGCCAAGACCATCTGTGCCGCATTGACGGCGCTCTACGAGAAACAGCGCGACAAGGAGCTCTACCAGGGGACAACGTTGGTGGGCCCCCACCGCGACGACTTGCATTTTCAGGTCAACGACAAGAATGTGCAAACGTTTGGGTCGCAGGGCCAGCAACGGACCACGGCGTTGAGCGTGAAGTTAGCTGAGATTGATTTGATGAAAGAAGAGACGGGCGAATACCCCGTGCTCCTGTTAGACGACGTGCTTTCAGAACTAGACGATGCCCGGCAGACTCACCTGCTGACGGCAATTCAGGATAAAGTCCAAACGTTTATTACCACCACCAGTTTGAGCGGGATCACCCGCCAACTGATTAAGGACCCGACCATTTTTCACGTGGCTGATGGCACCGTGGTGGCTGACGCGGCGCCAGACAACGACGCAGCAACAAAGGAGGATTAGGCAGTGGCTGATTACGAACATGAAACCAAAGCAGAACAGGCGAAAGAATACGATGCCAGCCAAATTCAAGTCTTAGAGGGCTTGGAAGCGGTTCGTAAGCGTCCCGGCATGTACATTGGCTCGACCAGCGCCCAAGGCCTGCACCACTTGGTCTGGGAAATTGTGGATAACGGGATTGATGAAGCCCTAGCAGGCTTTGCCGACGAAATTCACGTGACGGTCAACAAGGATAATAGTGTGACCGTGACCGATAATGGCCGGGGAATTCCCATCGATACTCAGAAGAAGACGGGGAAACCCGCACTGGAAACGGTCTTCACGATCCTGCATGCCGGTGGCAAATTCGGCGGTGGCGGGTACAAGGTTTCCGGTGGTCTGCATGGGGTTGGGGCTTCCGTTGTGAACGCCCTGTCGACTGAATTGGACGCCCAAGTTATTCGGGGTGGCAAGAAGTACGGCATTACCTTTAACCGTGGTCACGTGGTCAGCCCGATGCGCGTGATCGAAGAGGGTCTGCCGGAAGAACAACACGGCACCATCGTGCACTTCCTGCCAGATCCAGACATTTTCCGGGAAACGACGACGTTTGATATCAAGACGTTGACCACCCGGATTCGTGAATTAGCTTTCTTAAACAAGGGCTTGCGGATCACGATTCGTGACGAACGCCCAGAAAAGCCAACCGAAGACGACTTCCTCTACGAAGGTGGGATTCGCCATTACGTTGACTACTTGAACGAAAACAAAGAGACCCTGTTTGAGCCCCCCATTTACGTGGAAGGCCAAGAAAACGGGATCACGGTTGAAGTGGCTTTACAATACACTGATGATTATCACAACAACCTGTTGACCTTTACCAACAACATTCATACCTACGAAGGTGGGACCCATGAAGAAGGGTTCAAGCGGGCGCTGACGCGGGTCGTGAACGATTACGCGCGCCAGAACAAGCTGATGAAGGATAACGAACCCAACCTGACCGGGGATGACGTCCGTGAAGGCTTGACCGCCGTGGTTTCCGTCAAGCATCCGGATCCTCAATTTGAAGGGCAAACGAAGACTAAATTAGGGAACTCCGATGCCCGGACGGCCGTGGATCATACGTTTGCGGACCACTTTATGCGCTTCTTGATGGAACATCCGGACGTGGCGCGCAAGGTCGTGGACAAGGGGACGTTAGCCTCCAAGGCCCGGGTCGCTGCAAAACGCGCACGGGAAGTCACGCGGAAAAAGAGTGGGTTGGAAATCTCCAACTTACCTGGGAAATTGGCTGATAACACGTCCAAGGATCCTGCTATTTCCGAACTGTTCATCGTCGAAGGGGATTCCGCCGGTGGTTCTGCCAAGCAGGGCCGTTCACGGTTGACTCAAGCTATCCTGCCAATTCGGGGGAAGATTTTGAACGTGGAAAAGGCCTCCATGGACCGGATTCTGGCCAACGAAGAAATTCGTTCGCTGTTTACCGCCATGGGTACTGGCTTTGGCAATGATTTTGACGTGTCCAAAGCAAACTATCATAAATTAATTATTATGACCGATGCCGATGTCGATGGCGCCCATATCCGGACGCTCCTGTTGACACTGGTTTACCGCTACATGCGGCCGTTGCTAGATGCCGGTTACGTTTACATTGCTTGCCCACCGCTCTACCGGGTGCGTCAAGGGAAGATGCAACGTTACCTGGACACCGACAGCGAATTGAAGGAATTATTGGGACAATTACCACCAGCACCGAAGCCCCAAATTCAACGGTACAAAGGGTTAGGGGAAATGGATGCCGAACAACTTTGGGATACCACGATGAACCCTGAAAACCGGCGTCTCTTGCGGGTTGATGCGGACGATGCCATCAACGCGGACCAAGTCTTTAGCATGTTGATGGGCGATAAAGTCGCTCCCCGGCGTGAATTCATTGAGGACAATGCCACCTTTGCTGAGTTGGATGTTTAGCGTGTGTTAGGGAAGAACGGAGGGTAAAAATTTGGCTGATGATCACGAATATTTAGGTCGGATTACCGACGTTGACCTGTCACAAACCATGCGAACATCCTTCCTGGATTACGCAATGAGTGTGATTGTTCAACGGGCGTTACCAGACGTGCGGGATGGCTTGAAGCCAGTTCACCGTCGGATTTTATATGATATGCAAGAATTGGGGATCACGCCCGACAAACCATTCCGGAAATCTGCCCGGATGGTCGGGGATGTCCTCGGGAAATACCATCCACATGGAGATTCCGCCGTATACGAATCCATGGTGCGGATGGCGCAAGACTTCTCGTACCGTTACATGTTAGTCGACGGTCACGGGAACTTTGGGTCCGTCGATGGTGACGGGGCCGCTGCCATGCGGTATACCGAAGCGCGGTTGAGTAAAATCGCGATGGAAATGCTGCGTGACATCAACAAGGATACGATCGATTTCCAAGATAACTACGATGGGTCCGAAAGAGAACCCGTTGTCCTGCCATCACGGTTCCCGAACCTGCTAGTTAACGGGGCTTCCGGGATTG
This sequence comes from Levilactobacillus cerevisiae, assembly GCF_003946245.1. Taxonomy (GTDB): domain Bacteria; phylum Bacillota; class Bacilli; order Lactobacillales; family Lactobacillaceae; genus Levilactobacillus; species Levilactobacillus cerevisiae. Next base: position 49,781 of record NZ_RHNN01000021.1, on the reverse strand, counting down.
CCGTGGGGATGGCCACCAACATTCCACCGCACAACTTGACGGAAGTCATTAGTGCCCTGCACATTTTGATGGACAACCCAGATGCCACCCTGGCCGATTTGATGGAGGCCTTACCAGGTCCCGATTTCCCAACCGGCGGGATCGTCATGGGGAAAGCGGCCATTCGCCGGGCTTACGAGACCGGGAAGGGTACCATTACCTTACGGGCCAAAGTCGACATCGAAGAAGAAAAGAACGGCAAGCAACGCATTGTAGCCACGGAAATTCCGTACATGGTCAACAAGGCCAAGCTAATCGAACGAATCGCTGAACTTGCTCGGGACAAGCGGATCGAAGGCATCACGGATGTCAACGATGAAACCGACCGGACAGGGATGCGAATCGTGATCGACGTTCGGCGGGATGCCAGCGCCGAAGTCATTTTGAATAACCTGTACAAAATGACCTTGATGCAGACGTCCTTTGGAATCAACATGTTGGCCATCGTTAACGGTGCGCCTAAGGTGTTGGGCCTCAAAGCCATTTTGGAATACTACTTGGAATTCCAAATGGAAGTTATCCGCCGGCGGACCGAGTTTGAACTGAAAAAGGCTGAAGCCCGGGCCCACATCCTGGAAGGGTTGCGGATTGCGCTGGACCACATCGATGCCATTATCACGATTATTCGGCAGTCACAGACCGCAGAAATCGCGAAGAATGAATTGATGACGCGTTACAGCCTGTCAGACAAGCAATCACAAGCCATTTTGGACATGCGGTTGGTACGTCTGACCGGTTTGGAACGCGAAAAGGTCGAAAAGGAATACAACGATGTGATGGCGAACATCAAGGATTACAAGGAAATCTTGGCATCCAAGGAACGGCAACAGGCCATCATCTATCAAGAATTGTTAGACATTCAAAACAAGTTTGGGGACGCTCGTCGGACTGAATTAATGGTCGGTGAAGTGCTCAGCTTGGAAGACGAAGACTTGATCGCTGAAGAAGACGTCGTGGTTTCTTTGACCCATAACGGCTACATCAAGCGCTTGCCAACGTCTGAATTTAAGGCGCAGAACCGTGGTGGTAAAGGGGTTCAAGGCATGGGCGTGCACGATGATGATTTCATCGAACACCTCGTGGCCACTTCGACCCATGACATGCTGCTGTTCTTTACCAATACCGGAAAAGTCTACCGGATGAAGGGGTACGAAATCCCTGAATACGGACGGACAGCCAAGGGGATCCCAGTCATCAACCTGCTCGGCATCAATACCGACGAGCACGTTCAAGCTGTAATCAACGTGGCGAACCCCGGTAACAACGGCCAACGCGACTTGTTCTTTACCACCGTGCAAGGAACCGTTAAGCGGACGCCGGTTGATGAATTTGCCAATATCCGGAGTAATGGTCTGAAGGCCATTAACCTGAGGGAAGACGATGAACTGATTGACGTCGACATTATCAACGCCGAAGCCAACATGATCATCGGGACCCATCTGGGCTATGCGGTCAGCTTTGCGGCTGCGGACGTCCGTTCTATGGGTCGTTCAGCCTCCGGTGTGCGGGGAATTCGCCTGCGCGACAGCGATTACGTGATTGGTGCCAGCGTCCTGAAGCCGGATAGCCACGTGTTTGTCATTTCCGAAAAGGGTTATGGGAAGCAAACGGCTGCCAGCGAGTACCCAATCAAGGGCCGGGGCGGTAAAGGAATCAAGACCGTGAACGTGACCGCGAAGAACGGGCCGTTAGCTGGTTTGACTACGTTAGACGGTGAAGAAGACCTGATGTTGGTGACCAACAAGGGTGTGATGATCCGCTTTAGTGGGGCCGATGTTTCTGAAACCGGTCGGGCAACCTTAGGGGTTCACCTGATTCGGTTGGCCGACGACGCCGCCGTGGCCACCATGGCGAAGGTCGACAAGGAAGACGACACGCCAGATGACGCTACCGCCGCAACTGCGGAGACGCCTGCTGCAAACGCTGACGAACCTGCCAGTGATGCCGCAACGACGACCCCAGTAGCCAACGATGGTGACACTGAGACGCCGGATTCTGATGCGCCAGAAGCTTAAATTTAATCTGATTTTGAAGGGTTCCTGCCAAGTGGCGGGAACCCTTTTTCTTTTGCTCACTGCCATGCAAACAGTCATCGCTGAATATGATTTAAATTGTGAATGATTGTAGTGGCTTTTCATCGTGTAAGCAGGTATACTCGCTCTAGACCGGAACTTTCGACAGAATTCGACGTAGAGGAGGATATTTTGAAAATTCAGGGGATGCAACAGACGCAGCGGCAGATGGCCAATATGGTGAAGGGAAGTCTTATTCTTGGGTTCGCAGCCCTGGGTGTGATGACCTGGCAATTGCCAACGCAAGCAGATACGAAAATGTTAAACGGTGAAACTTCTAATGCGGTAAAAGAAGAGTCTGATGAAATTACTGGGAAGGTGGGGACATGTCCGTGGTCATTGCGCTCTGGTGTCCTCAGGATCGGTGCGGGTAAATTGGTGGAAGGCGGGAATTGGTATAAGTATGCGGATCAGATTCGGGAGATTCAGATTACGGGGCGGGTGGTGCTACCGGAAGATGCGCTTAGGCTATTTAGCTCGCTGGCACATTTACAGCGATTCACCGGCGCCCAGAACATTGATACCAGTCAGGTGGTCGATATGTCTTTCATGTTCCAGTACGATTCCGAACTCAAAGCATTGGACTTACGGGGCTGGGATGTCCGCCAGGTTGAGTCGATGACGGAGATGTTTGAACGTGATGGAGCCTTACAGGAGTTACACGTGGCGGATTGGCAAACGCACGCGTTGGTTTGGGTGGACGGATTATTTTTAGGTAGCGGCCTATCGACATTGGATGTCAGCAAGTGGGACGTGCGTCACGTGGAACACATGGAGTTTATGTTCAATGGCATGAGCAATCTCACGGACTTAGATTTAGGCCAGTGGCAAACGACAAACGTGCAGGATATGAGCGGCATGTTTGCCGAGGACCATCAGCTGACCGAGCTACACGGGTTGGCGCAGTGGGACACCAGCCAGGTCACGTCACTGGATGGCATGTTTATGGGGACGTCAATCGAATCGCTGGATTTGCACCGTTGGGATGTGCGGCAAGTGCGGAACATGGACAAGGTCTTTTGGCGTTGCAATCAGTTAACCAGATTGAACGTGCGGGGCTGGCAAACGGGGCGGGTTACCAACATGGCCATGATGTTTCAGTGGGTACCGGCTCGGGAATTGGCGATTGGGGACTGGGATGTGAGCCAGGTCACGGACATGAACCAAATGCTCGCCCAGACGGGGGCAACAACGCTGGATCTACATAAGTGGGACGTACGGAACGTGGTGAATTTTGAACAAATGTTGACCAATTCTACGGCTACGACGGTGAATGTGAGTGGGTGGCAGACGAGTCATGCGGGCAGTATGCAGAAATTATTTATGGGCGCAGCAGCGACGAGCCTGGATTTGTCTGGTTTTGACATGCGCCATTTGGACTACCGTGACAATCCCATGGGGCCGTACTGGGATGAGGGCCGCGTAGAGCTGATGTTAGCGAATATGCCGAATCTAAAGGTCCTAAAATTTGGTAAGCAAAATTACTTACGTGATCAAAATGGGTTCACGGTTGGCTTGAGCAATTTTAAGTCAGAGTATGATGACACCATCCGGATAAATTGGCATGATACCGACCAGTGGCAAGCGATTGGGTCAGGAACGGCCGCTAATCCAGCTGGCCCGAGTTTACCGGTTAAGCAGTTGGAGACGCAGTTTACCTCCGAAATGGCTGGGACCTACGTGCGGGTTCCCCGCTCTGGGGCAATCCGGGTAGAGTATCGTGAGGCAGAGACGGAGACCTATTTGGGCGGCAAGTCGTTAACGGGCAAATACGGGGCAGCTTTTGTGGTCACACCCCCCGTGATTGCTGGCTATCAGTACCAGTCGAGTTCGCGGCCGCCAGCTGGAACTTTTGACACGGCTGGACAACTGATCACGTTATATTACCAAAAGCGACCGGCTGAAGGGGTCGTCAATGTGACTTACCTTGATGCTGATAACGATAAGCACATGCTGGGGACCCGGTCGTTTAGTGGAAAAATTAACACGCCATTTACGCTGGATCAGCTGATTACGCCAGCTGAAACGAGTTTTCTGACTGGCTATGTGTATCGTCACGGCAATATAACGGGGACGGGTGGCCTGTATCGGACTGCTCCCCAGGCGGTTCGCTTGTATTTTCAAAAGGTGACGCCGAACCCAACACCAACACCAACACCAACACCAACACCAACACCAACACCAACACCAACACCAACACCAACACCAACACCAACACCTGTCATTTCGACACCGCAACCTGAGCCACAACCAGGGGGTCAAGCCGCAACGATGACGCCCGAACCGCAGCCAAGTTTGCCGGTTCAAACAGGAAACAGACAAGAGCCAAGTCAAGGGGATGCGGACGATAAGCCGGTGGCCAGCGCAGCGAAACGTCCGGTGAAATCGGCACAACAGCAAGCTAGTCCGCGGAAATCAGTGGTGACTCATGGTCAAATAGGCGTCACGAAGAAAGAGACAATACTACCCGCAACCAGTGAGTCCCGGCAGAATCTGTTAGAATTTGTGGGGAGCGGTTTAATCATCCTGTTGGGACTGCATTGGTGGCGACATCAGGAGTAACGTAAGTGTTCATCGTGGGACGCTGTCACTGGACGGCGTCTCATTTTTTGAAAAAACAACTCATGGTTAGCAGTAATAGTCTGCAAAAATCTATATAATATTCTTAATTTTTTCGGTTGCTAGAAACGTGTTATATCAGTATTTCAATATTAAATATTTAAATAATTGTATATGGTTCAACGTATTTACTTTATCTGTCAGCTCTGGTATCTTTGCATTAACGATAACGTTTCGGGGCAATGGACGAGGAGGATGGGGTAATGACGCGAGTAGAAAGTCGGCTTGAACAATTTTGTTGTGCCGTGATGGGCGCACAGGCCGTGAAACAGGTCGTGCAGGAGAACGCGAGTTGGTGCTGGGTCCGGTTACAGCCGGCCAACATGATCGATTTGTGCCTATTAGTGGCTAAGTTAGGCCACCGACGCACCAAGTTTGAGACGGTACCTGTGCTCTATGCAAATGGCGATCTGGACCATATTCAACTACACGTCTTCCTACTAGAAAGTCCCGAGCTAAGCGCTTGGTTGGAGGCTGACCATGAAGCCTGAAGCCGTTGGTACTTACTTACAAACGCGGCGACACCAGCAGGGACTGGCTCTCACGGCCTTGGCTACGCGGCTCTGTCCGTTAAATGTGCTCGCCGCCATCGAACAGGGGCAACAGGCTCCTAGTGTGGCGCAATTGACCCAGCTCTACCATCAATTAGGTATTCCGCGCAATCAGCCATTGCCACAGGCCTATCCGATTCACCGTCTGCCAATATTTAACCAAAAGCTGCAGAATTGGTGGCAAACACAGAACTACGGCGAACTAGTGGCAAATATTGCCGCTGGGGAGGCCCTGCATCAATTGACGACCGACAGTGACCGGCAAGCCGTGTTGTTTTATTATGGCCAATCGTTGGCAGCAATCGGGGATGTCGACGCCGCGCAGCTCCATTTGCGTGCCGGCTTGATGTTCATGACGCCCCAGCAGCCGCAGACGTATCATTCATTGGATCTGTTATTAATGGCGGCGGAAAATGCCGTGGACGTTCAGCTTAGCCGCGAACCTAACGTCCGGGGATTTGAACGCGCCGTGACCATTATCCGCGCCGAACGGGTGGTGGATGAACCCATTAACCTGCCGTTCGTGTATTATCAGTACGCGCAAAGCTTACTCCAGTTGGGCCGACCTGCCGCAGCCGTGCAGGTGCTACAAGAGGGGCTTGCTTGGGCGGTGGCCCACCAAGTCACCTACTTGTTGCCAGACAGCTACCTGTTGCTAGCATTAGCTCGTCAAATGAGCCAAAGTACTGGCGTAACGGCGACTGAGTAGTTGATTAGGTGACCCAACGAATAGCCAAATCAGTCGATACCGAACCTTAAAATTAGCCTAAACCCGCCAATCGCTGAAGGGCTAGAACCCGTATAAACACTAGACTAGCTAGTTAACTGATAGAATAATTATTTTCCTCTAAGAAAATCTCATGATTTTGACGAACCCATCTTTCTATAATGACGATAATCATTAAGAAAGCGGGCGTGAGGTCAATGCTTAAAAAAATTATTGGTACCAGCTTGTCCTTTGTGGTGGCCGTGGCGATGGCTATCGACGGTTACTTAGTCTTTTGGAAGCCCCACGAAACCAGCCAAGCACAAACGACTAGTCAGACCAGCCAGCAGGCGCAGTCTAAATCCAGTTCCAGTACGACCGCCAGCAGTAGCGTGAGCAGTCAGGGTAAATTTAAGAATGGCACCTACACTGGTAAAGCCACCAGTACGCAGTGGGGCGACGTTCAGGTCAAGGTAACCGTGAGTGGTGGTGATTTGGCCAAAATTACGGTCCTGCAGTCACCGAATACGAATCAAAAATCAATCGGCATTAATCAACAAGTCTTACCGACGTACAAGAAAGAAGCGCTGAAAGCGCAGAGTACCAAGATTCAACAGGTTTCCGGTGCGACGGAAACATATAAAGGTTTCACTGGCTCGCTCCAGAACGCTTTGAACCAAGCAGAGGCTTAGGAGGGCGAGCTTATGAGTAAAAAAACGACGTATCATTTTCCCAATACAGTCATTAACTTGATAAATATCCCGTTTACAATCACGTTTGCGGTTCGCGAAGTGTCACCGGCCGTTGAAATTCAGTTGAATCTGGTGACGGAAGAAATTTACCATGAATTACAGACGGTGGATGCGACCTTTTCCCCGTTTCGTGCGGATTCGCTGGTTCGCCGGTTTCAAGCTGGCGATTGGCGCCTGTTGACGGAGAACGCCGATTTCAGTGAGGTTTACGGCCGCTGTGCCGCGGCTGAAAAGGCGACCCAGGGATTCTTTGACCCCCTCTTTGCGGGCACCTATGATCCCACGGGATTGGTGAAAGGGTGGGCCATTGAGCGGGCCTATAACCGACACTTGGCCCCACTTCTGGCAGAGCCCGCGATAATTGGGGTGGCCCTCAACGGTGGCGGGGATATGCAGTTGGGCGTACAACCTTATCAGGATTTCAGCTGGGGCGTAGGCATTGAAAATCCCCAGAATCTTCAGGAAGTCATTGCCAGTTACCAATTAAAAAATGCTGCAGTGGCGACTTCCGGCTATGCGAAACGGGGCACCCACATCAAACCAGCCGCGGTGATGCCACTCCAACAGGTCACGGTTGTGGCCGACCACCTCGTCGATGCCGATGTCTGGGCAACGGCGGGGATGGCTGCCGGCGAAACGGCGTTCAAGCCCCTGATTGCGGCGCAACAACTAAGCGGCCTATTGGTTACTGACCAGGAGTTGGTTGGTTTTGCGGAAGGGCGGTGGGCTCATGCTCAAGAAGCATCGCTATAGTCTGGGATTATTCTGGCTGATTGCCATCTTTGTGCTCCCCCTGCCATTCCTGCAAACGGTGACGCAGGGCTTACCGGCATTGTATCGAAGCGAACTCCTAGCGATTGATTGGGGCGTCATCGCTTACGTGTGGTTCCTGTTGGCCATTTATCTGGGAACCCGGCCAAAGTGGCTCGATCGCCTGGTGGGCTTGCCCAGCATGTATCTCCTGCACGGCATTTTAAGTATTGCGGCCATCGGGTTGGCTTACCTACACAAGAGTGGCACGCAGTCGACCGGCTGGATTAAAACGACCGGTGACTGGGCATTTGATCTCTTTTTAGGGCTGATGCTCTACTCCTGCCTCTTCATGGCAGGGTGGCTGACCAGCCGAATTCCGCCCATTGCCCGCGCGAAGAAGTGGCTAGAGCGGGTCTTTCGCCACGAGATTTCGGTCTGGCTGCACCGCTTGAATTTGGTTGCAGTCGGCTTGGTCTTTATTCACGTGCAATTAATCAGCTACATCACAGCCATCACGCCATTCATGTGGTGGTTCGATGGGGCCACGGCGTTTGTGTTAGTGACCTATTTGTGGGCGAAATTTGGCGCACCACAAACCTGGCGAACGGGCACCCTAATTGTCAATCAGACGGTGGCTGACAACGTTCAGGAGCTAGTGGTCCAGTTACCTCAGCGCCGGCCAATGAATCTGCGGGCGGGTGATTACGTCTTTATGGCGGTCCCCAGTATTGCTGGGCTACACGAGATGCATCCGTTCTCGTTGGTCAACGTGCCAGACGACCAGCAACAGTTGCGTTTGGCGATTCGGGGGGATGGTGATTTCACCCAAAAGCTCTCCCAAGTGCCGTTGAAGACGGCGGTTAAGATCGACGGCGGCTATGGCCGGTATGCGGCATTCTTAGCCGATCAACCGGCGGATGCCCCCATCATCATTTTAGCGGGTGGCATTGGCGTGACGCCCCTCTTAAGCGTCGTGGCGGATCATCCGGAGCGTACGATTCACTTTTTCTACACGGCGCACCGGGAAAGTGATTTGCTGTATCCCGAATTGTTGAGGGCGTATCAGCAACGGCCAACCTTTACGATGACGCAGCAGGTCGGCCGCCTAAAGGCTACGGCGGTTTGGCCAACATTACCGGCTGATTGGTCGCGCACGAGCGTGATCCTGATTGCGGGCCCGGCTAAGATGATGCGCTACTGGCGACGAGAACTTCGGCACCAAGGCGTGTGGCCGGGGCAAATTTACACGGAGGAATTTAACTGGTAAAGGTTTCTGGGGCTGACTCAGGGCTGAGTGACAGTTGATTTTTCGAGAAACGTTCCCGGTTTGATGGCGTTTGTGGAACTTCGAAAAAGTTTTTCGAATTTTTTTCAAAATAAAAAAACAAACGCGGCTTTTTTACGGAGTTAACCTATGTAACGTAAGCAGCAACCCATCGGTCGGCCCCGATTTGCTTAAGATTGTTTTTTATGCTATACTACTAGCTTGTGAGTATCTGGCTTACGCTAGTGTCTCTCCTTGCTTCCGCATTGCAGCGGGGGCCTGAAGTCCATAAGGAGGTGTAACATTCATGGAATCTACTAAATACGAAATCACCTACATCATTCGTCCAGACCTTGACGATGCCGCTAAGACCGCTTTGGTTGAACGCTTCGACAACTTACTGACCGAAAATGGTGCAGAATTGATCAACTCGAAAGACTGGTCAAAGCGTCGATTCGCCTACGAAATCGGTGGCTTTAACGAAGGTATCTACCATGTTATCACGTTAAACGCAACTGATGATGCAGCTTTAAACGAATTCGACCGTTTAGCCAAGATCAATGACAGTATCTTACGTCATATGATCGTCAAACGCGAAGACTAATTTAAACTTTAACTTGAGAGGAGTTATTCAGCAATGATCAACCGAGTAGTGCTTACTGGCCGACTGACACGGGATGTTGACTTACGTTATACCCAAGGCGGTGCTGCTGTTGCCACCTTTACGCTGGCTGTTGATCGGCGGTTCACCAACAAAACGGGTGAACGGGAAGCTGATTTCGTAAGTTGCGTCATCTGGCGCAAGTCCGCGGAAAACTTTGCTAACTTCTTCCACAAGGGTTCCCTTGTTGGAATTGAAGGACGCATCCAGACCCGGAATTACGAAAATCAACAAGGCCAACGTGTTTACGTGACCGAAGTTGTTGTCGAGGACTTTTCGTTCCTTGAACCGCGTTCTCGCAACGCCAACAACGAAGGTGGTAACTACAATGGTGGTTCCGCGAATAATGCTCCTCAGCAAAATCAGAATCAAAATGCCAACCCGTACACGAGTGGGAATTCGGCGCCAACGTCGAATCCAACTCAACCTACGATACCGAATCCGGTGAATAACAATCAGGGGAACACTGGGAACAATAACTCAGCCGATCCGTTTGCCAATTCCGGTGATTCAATTGACATTTCCGATGATGATTTACCGTTCTAAACACTAAATATCGAGGAGGGAATATCTCATGGCAGGACAACGTCGTGGCGGCCGTCGCCGTCGGAAGGTTGATTTTATTGCAGCCAACCACATCGAATACATTGATTACAAAGACACTGACTTATTACGTCGGTTTATCTCAGAACGAGGCAAGATTTTACCTCGCCGGGTTACTGGCACCAGTGCTAAAAACCAACGTAAGTTAACCATCGCTATCAAGCGTTCACGGATTATGGGCTTAATGCCTTTCGTCAGTGAAGAAGGTTAATTAAAACCGAAATGAGACCAACTACAGAAATGTGGTTGGTCTTTTTTTTAATCACTGGAGATCAACGGCAGAGATGTGGTTGGCCCTTTTATTAAAAAAGTCATGCACCAACACGAGGACCCGGATCCTCCGCTGGCGCATGGCTCTTCAATTTTCTAAAATTCGCGCTGACCACCCATGTAGACTTGCTTATCGGCTTGTTTGACGTTGGCCGTGTCCGCTAGTGGATCTGCTTTTAAGACCTGGAAGTCAGCGAACTTGCCCACCTCTAGCGTCCCGTATTCCTGGTCGACACCTAAGAGAGCTGCCGAATTCAAACTGGAGCACTGGTAGGCCTGGGCTGGCGTCATGCCCACCCGTGTCAACAGACCGAATTCGTCTGGCGTTAGGTTAAAGCCGTTGAAGGGGGTACCGGCGTCGGTTCCGCAGGTGAATTTGACGCCGAGCTCGAAAGCACGTTTCAAATTCACGTAGGTATCGTCTAAAGCATCCGCACATTTTTTCACTTCCCAGTCCGGGAGTACGTCCTTGCCAAATGCCGGAATCGTCCACTCGGCAATCAGCGTGGGTGTTAGGTAGGTGCCCTGTTTCACCATCTGCTGGGCCTCGTCCGCGGTCACGTAGAAGCCGTGTTCGATGGAGTCAACACCAGCATCCAGCGCATTTTGAATGCCAGGATTCCCTTCCGCGTGGGCTGCGACCAACCGCCGTTTGTGATGGGCTTCTTCAACGGCTGCTCGCATTTCGGCCACGGAAAGTTGGGGGTCCTCCATGAAATCGTTGGGCGTCATGACGCCTCCGGTTGCCATCACTTTGACCGTTTCGGCGCCGGCTTTAAAGGCCTGGCGGACGCTCTTGCGCATTTCATCGGGGGAATCGACCAGGTAGGCGGCGTGCGGGGCATCCCCGTGACCGCCAGTCATGGAGAAGGCGCGTCCAGAGGCTAGCATGTGCGGGGTGTGGGGCAGGAGTCCCTGTTGTTGCAGGCGCTTGAGCTTGATGTCGGCGTCATAGGTCGTGCCACACTGTCGGATGTAAGTGACACCGGATTTCAGGAGTGTTTGCAAATTCTGGTAGGCAAAGACGGCAACCTCAGATTCGGATTGGCCGAACTGGCCGCTGAAGGAGTCGGGACTCAGCGTGACGTGGGTGTGAACGTTGAAGAAGCCGGGCATCACAAACTGATTCTCAAGATTGACCTGATGATCGGCAGGCGCCGGTGTTCCTTGGCCACGGTCGACGAGTTTACCGGAAGTGCCATCCACAGTGAACCAGGCGTCGGGTTTATTCTGATCGCCAGCGCCGTCGAATAAAGTGAAGTTGAAGAAAGTTGTTTTCGTCATAATAGTTTCCTCCTAGAGTTAGTTAGTGAAGATTTTTAATTGATGGTTTAGCAATTGCAAGAGTGAACATAATCAGATTGAAGATTGACGGGATGGTCTCGCCGGACAGTGACCGCTATTGACTACCAGTAATTGGTCTATTTCCAATAAGCATACTGATATTGTGCCTCGTTCAACAGAGAATAATGGAGTCCGCCGACCTTATTACTGATCAACTTGGCTTCCGACGGCTGGTAAAGCGGGACGTAGCCCTTGACGCTCATCAGGTATTTATCAGCTTTCATCAGGGCGTTGTAACGTGCTAGGCCGGTCTTACTGTCAGCGTTGGCCAGCAACTGGTTGTAGGTGGTGCTGGTCCAGTTCGTGAAGTTGACGGAATTCCCTTTGGCCGCCAAATTGAGGTAGTCGGAGGCATCCAACCAGTTGGTCGACCAGCCGGTGAGGTTCAGTTCGAAGGTACCGGCAAAATCGCGGGCAACGTGTTGGGCATGCGGGATGGCGGTTGTCGTGATGGTTAGGCCTTTGAGATTCTTTTCCATTACGGATTGAAGGTAGGCACCAACCTTTTTATCATCATCGGTGTCATCGGTCAAAAGGTTCAAGGCGACCTTGGTCTTGCCAGTTTCGTTCAGGTATTTGGCCCAGTAGCGTTTGGCCTTGGCGACGTTATGCGTTAACAGGTTACCGACTTGCTTGGCCATGTCTTCGCCAGTCTGCGGATTGGATTGGTCACCTTGAGGAACGGCGCTTAATGCAGGTTTGGAACCATCTTGCAATACTTGGCTGGTCAACTGTTTACGGTTGATGACATAGGATAGTGCTTGACGTAGATTGATTGATTTGGTGCTGGCCTTTTGACTATTGATGTACAGATAGTTCATTCGCCCAGTCACATGGGTGTGCAGGTCCTGGCTGTTACTATTGGCTCGGACGTATTCACCAGTCACGGTGGTTTCTTGGACCTTATCGCTCTTGAACAGGTTGGTGGCGGTGTTCACGTCCTTGGTTACGGCGACCTTGACCCGTTTGATCTGAACATTTTGGGCGTTCCAGTAGTGGGTATTCTTCACGTAATGCCAGGTGGCGTTACTCCCGGTCCAACCGACCAACTTGTATGGACCATTAGCCACCGTTTTAGCAGCGCTAGTCCCGTATTTTTGCCCGTGTTTTTTCACGGCTGCCGTGTTTAGTGGATAATATTTACTAGCGACCAGGTCGTTGAAGTAGGGCACGGCCTTGGTCAATTGAAATTGGAGCCTAGTCTTACTCAGCGCGGTCACGCCTAGCTTTGAAGCTGGCTGGGTGCCTTTTTGAATAGCGGCGTAATTTTTAAACGCTGACAGAACGCTTGCATATTGCGCCTTGGTCTTGGGATTGGCCATCCGCTGTAGGGAGGTGACAAAGTCCTGAGCCGTCACCCGCTGACCATTGGCCCACCGAGCGTTTTTCTTGAGGGTAAACGTATAGGTCTTACCGCCATTGGTCGGCTTCACAACTTTTGTGGCGACCCCCGCGACGATTTTATTGCGCTTGCTGTAGGTGTAGAGACCTTCCATGGTTTGATAGATAACGCTGGCACTGTTGGTGTCGGTATCCTTATTAGGGTCGGCGGTGGCTGGCTCACTATCGAGGGTCACGTTAAGCGTCCGGTTCTTATTGGTCGTATTGCCAGCCGCGCTCCCGCAGCCACACAGGGAAAGTAGAACGAGTAACGATAGTGGTGTTGCCCAAACAAAATGTTTCATGTGAAATACCTCCTAGAATACAATTGATTAGTGAATTAGCGGACGGTAGACACGAAAAAGCACCCCTACAGAAAATGACTCTCTGTAAGGGTGCTTGCGCACGGTACCACCTTATTTTTGCGACGCGAAAACGCATCGTCTAATTTATGAACGGCGAGCTTCCTAGAAGTCACGACCCCAAGGCTAGGATCGATGAAAGCCGCGACTACTCCCGCGATTCACTGCATTGATAACGGATGCTCCCGGTATGCACTTACTTGGTTTTCAGCTAACTGCTCCGAAGGGATGTTCACAGTGACTTGCTTGACCCGCTCTCACTTTACCGGGTTCGCTGACAAGCTGAGTCACTGCTACTGGACTTCATCATCACATTTTCATTTTCTAATCAATCGTTAATGATTGCTAGTTTACCACCAAAAGATGGATTGTCAACGATAAAATTTGAATTTATCTTTTGTGAGGGCGTCAACCATAAGGCCAGGTTCCGTTTTCAAATGCCGAGTTGCTAATGACATTTTCTGGTCGACTATCACGTAAAAGCAGCACATTCGCCGTCACTAAATTGACGCGAACGTGCTGCTTAAGTTAACTAGAATTGTTGCCGACCGCTTAGGTAGACGGCCTTATCTGCTTGGGTAACAGCTGCCGTGTCGGCTAGGGGATCACCCGTTAAGACCTGGAAGTCTGCGTACTTGCCAACCTCGAGTGTGCCGTAATCCGCGGATACACCTAGTAGCATTGCTGAATTGATGCTGGAACACTGGTAGGCTTGTGCGGGGGTCATCCCCACCTTGGTTAGTAGGCCAAATTCATCGGGCGTGCGGTCGAAACCGTTGAATGGCGTTCCTGCATCGGTACCACAGGTGAATTTCACGCCGATTTCAAACGCACGTTTCAGATTATGATAGGTGTCATCGATGGCATCAGCGGCCTTCTTGACCTCCCAATCGGGTAAGATACCACGGCCTTTTTCGGGAAGTACCCACTCCGCAATCAGTGTTGGGGTCAGGTAGGTACCCTGTTCAATCATTTGATAGGCTTCTTTTTCGTTGACGTAGAAACCGTGCTCGATGGAGTCCACACCAGCATCGAGGGCGTTTTGGATGCCTGGATTCCCTTCCGCATGGGCAGCAACGAGGCGACGTTTATGGTGCGCTTCTTCCACGGCAACGGTCATTTCAGGAACGGATAACTGGGGGTCCTCCATAAAATCATTGGGGGTCATCACACCGCCAGTTGCCATAACCTTGATACATTCAGCACCAGCCTTGAAGGCTTGACGAACTGCTTTACGCATCTCGTCTGGTGAATCGACCAAGTAGGCGGCGTTGCGACCATCCCCGTGACCGCCCGTCATAGAGAATGCCCGTCCAGACGCCATGATGTGGGGCGTACGGGGCAACTTGCCGTCTCGTTGTAGGCGCTTGAGCTTGATATCCACGTCATAGGTCGATCCACATTGGCGGATGTAGGTCACCCCGGATTTTAATAATTTCTGCAGGTTCTCATAGCCAAAGACGGCGGATTCCGTTTCAGACGCGCCGAAACTGCCACTGAAGGAATCGGGATTGCTGGTGATATGGGTGTGAACGTTGATAAAGCCCGGCATGACGTATTGGCCGTGAAAATCGACCTGTTCGTCGGCAGGTCCCGGTTGACCGGTTCCTCGTGCAGTTAGTCTACCGGTCGTCGTGTCTACGGTGAACCAAGCGTCAGGGGTGCTATGGTCGGTGGCGCCATCGAATAGCGTGCAGTTGTAGAATGTTTTGGTCATAAGCAAATTCCTCCTTAAATTGGGTACGGATGCGTTAGCTGATTTGATACAGTGAGAGAACGGTGGTCGCCTGATTGATTGTGCCACTGGGTGTTTGGAAATATGCAGCTTCTAAAACGCGCTACGAGTGGCAGACTCCTTAGCTCCGGTAACACTCAGAGTCCAGCTGCCTCTCTCCACGGTCTATTTCCAATAAGCATACTGATACTGGGCATCGTTAATCAGGGAGTACGTCAGCCCGCCGACCTGGTTGCTGATCAACTTGGCTTCTGACGGCTGGTAGAGCGGAACGTAACCCTTAACGCTCATCAGGTATTTGTTAGCCTCGACCAGGCCGTCGTAGCGCGCTTGACCGGTCTTATTTTTGGCGCTAGTCAGGATTTGGTTATAGGTGGTGTCGTTCCAATGGGTGAAGTTGACGGAGTTGTCCTTGGCTGCCAAATCCAGGTAGTCGGAAGCGTCTAGCCAATTGGTCGACCAGCCAATCAGGTTAATTTCAAAGTCACCGGAGAAGTCGCGGGCCACGTGTTGGGCGTGGGGCAGGGCGGTCGTCTTGACGGTCAACCCTTTAAAGTTTTTCTCCATGACGGACTGCAGGTAAGTCCCAATCTTCTTATCGTCATCGCTGTCATCGGTCAAAATACTGATGGTGGCGCTGGGTTTACCGGTTTCCTTCAAATATTTCTGCCAGTAGGCCTTGGCCTTAGCCACGTTGTGTTGTAGCAGATTTCCCGTCTCGGTCGCCATGTCGCCGCCGGTTTTGGGATTTGTTTGGTCACCCCGAGGAATGGCACTGAGAGCGGCCTTGGAACCGTCTTGAAGTACCTGACTGGTCAGTTGATTACGGTTGATGACGTAGGAAACGGCTTGGCGCAAGTTTTCTGAGTCGGTAACTTTTTTCTTGTGGTTAAAATACAAGAGATTCATCCGTCCCAGCAGGTGGGTGTGGAGCTGTTTTTCGTTGCCGTTAGCCCGAACGTACTCGCCACTGACGGTGGTTTCTTGAACCTTACCGGCCCTGAACAGGTTGGCCGCAGTTGATTCGTCCTTGGTCACGGCAACTTTGATCTTCTTGATTTTAACGGCCTTGGCATTCCAGTAATCAGGGTTCTTCACGTAATGCCAAGTGGAATTACTGCCAGTCCAGCCGACCAATTTATATGGCCCGTTGGCAACCGCAGTGGCGGCACTGGTCCCATACTTACTGCCATATTTTTTCACGGCCGCGGTGTTCAGCGGGTAGTACTTGCTGGCAAGCAGGTCGTTAAAGTACGGCACGGCCTTGGTCAGCTGAATGCGGAGCTTGGTCTGGCTGAGCGCGGTGATACCCAGCTTGGACGGGGAAAGCTTGCTATGTTGAATCGCGTTGTAGTTTTTAAATGCCGACAAAATACTGGCATACTGAGCCTTGGTCTTGGGGTCAGCCATCCGTTGCAGAGAGGTGACGAAGTCCTGGGCGGTCAGCCGTTGGCCATTGGCCCATTTAGCGTTTTTCTTCAGGGTAAATGTGTACGTCTTGCCGTGGTTGGTGGGGGTGACAACTTTGGTCGCCACCCCGGCAATGACCTTGTGGTTCTTGCTGTAGGTGTAGAGTCCTTCCATCGTTTGGAAAATGACGCTGGCGCTATTGGTATCGGTATCCTTGTTGGGGTCAACGGTGGCCGGTTCATCAGCCAAGGTGACGTTCAAGGTTTTATCTTTGGTCTGACCCGCGGCACTGCCACAGGCGCTCAGGGTAATGGCCATCAGCATGGCGACGGGAATGATCGTTGCAAAATGTTTCATGTGAAACAACCTCCTAGTTTCAATTGATTAGAAATGGCCGCGGACACAAAAAGCGCCCCTACGGAAATAACTTCTCCGTAAGGGCGCTGTCGCACGGTACCACCTTAATTTTTACTCGAACGTGAACGGCGACACTCCTAGAGGCGGGTTGTCATCAGCTAGGTCCGATGAGCCAGCCAGGTCGCGATTCACTGCAGGGATAACGGTTGCCACCGGTCGGGCTTACTATGAGTTCAGCTGACAGTTCAGAAGGGAGTTCGCGTCGTTAGCTTTGACCCGCTTGCACTTAACCGGGCTCGCTAACAATGACCAACGACGGTACTGGTCTTCGTCATCACTTTTAATTTTCTAATCAATTGTTAATGATTGCTAGTTTAGCAGGAATTTGGGGAATGTCAACGAGAAATTTGAAATGGGGGTGGTGCAGGACCGACATGATTTTCAGCGAATGCTATAGAAATAACTGCGCGTAAAATTGTGACTGAAAATCCCGATTTTTCAGGATGGGTAGGTGGCGAAGCGTTCTTTTCGGGCAACACCGGGCAATAATCAATCGTTAAAATAACAGATTCGTTAAGCCTAATCACTACATATTTGCCCGCAAGATTGGTACACTTAAGCCATCTAAATTGAGGAGATGTTGACCCATGCAATCCCGTTTAATTCCCAGTTTTTCGTTTAAAAATGCCAAAGATGCCTTGGCTTACTATCAAGATGTTTTCGGAGCGACCGACGTTTACCGGTTGAGCCCACAGGCCGGTCAAATCGAGCAGTTCCAGTTACCAGCCGATGCTGATTTGGACAGCATGACCATTCATGGTGGTTTTACCGTGCTGGGCATGAGTTTCCAAGTGGCGGATAGTTTCCGCGGCCCCGTGCAGTCATCGAACCAGGTCGACATGATTTTGGACATTGATGGGGATGACTCGGCTAGCGTTCAGGCGGCTGAGGACTTTTACCAACACTTGCAGGCCAGCGGCGAAGTCACCATCGACATGCCATTCGCTGAACAGTTTTGGGGCGGCAAGATGGGGCATTTCACCGACAAGTACGGGATTTCCTGGATGCTGCACGTGATGAAGTGGAGCGAGATTAAGGATCCGACGAAGTAATATCGATTTAATTGAGACGAAGATTAATTTAAAGGTTGAAGCGTAAAAAGACTGGCACCAACCAGAAGGTGGAGCCAGTCTTTTTGAATGCCGAGTGTTCAATCGACGCTGGACGACATCTTCGTCAGTGAGCATAGGGACTGCCACAAAGTAATTGTTCCACGTGAAACATAGCAATTTTCACCAGATCAACCGCACCTTTTGCGTGTTCGCCGTCACGTAGCCACCCGGGATTCGGTAACGACGTGGGCTGGCTGTGCTTAGGTCATCGGGATGAGCGCTGGTCCAACCGAGCACCTTCAAGCGGGTGCCCGGGGCGTAAGTTTGCAGGCGCTTCGTCAGGCTGGCCGTACCGTAACGGGTGACCCGCGTCTTCGTCTGGAGGCCCTTGGGTAGGGGATGGACGCCTGCACGAACTAGTCGGCGGTTGGCGGTTATGTAGGTGCCATTTGAAAGTTGCAACCGGGTCGTGAGGTGGCGTCGCTGGAAAGCCACCACCGACAAGACGGTGCCTTGCGGATAGTGGGTGACGGGGTTGCCAGCGGACAAGTTCGGTTGCGGATGGGCCACGATACCCGCTGGATTGATGACGGTGACGTGATGTGGTGTCGATTGGTAGTAGGCCGAAGTTACGTACTGGGGGTCGGCCGTCACGTACCCCGTTTGCCCGTCCGTTGCGCTACCGTGGTTAATATCACGGACGAAGTAACGGCGACGACCGGCGTGTGACCGTGCTTCGCTGAGAATCACAAACAGGGGGCGATTCGCGCGTGGTTGCTGGGCGTATTTTGCTTGACGCGCCTGGTGGGTAAAGGTGGCCTGCTGGTAGCGGTAGAGTGTTTCTGTTGCGTAGACGACCCGGGGGTGAGCCATTGGCTGCGGGTGGGTGGTCGGTTTCGGTGGTAGTAACGGTTGTGGTCGATTAGGTGTTGGGGATTGCGGTGGCACCGTCGCTGGTTTGCCGGGCTTGCTGTCGGGACGTGTTGGCGGGCTAGGTTGCGGTGCTGGAGCGGCTGCCACCGGGGCCTTCTGCCATTTTAGCCGGTAATATTGCATGCCATCGGAGGTAAGCAGACTCCCATCGGAATAGACGGTGGGGTCCATGAAGGAAAAATTGGAAGATCCCTGCTGATGGGTCAAAATGAGCCACGGGGTCCCGGAGAAAACGCCGCTCACCAGCATATCGGTACCGTCCAGTGTAAGTTTCTGACCAAAGTAGCCGGCAGTACTAGTCTGTACCGGCTCGCCGTCGAGCCCCTTGACGCGTGCTGGTAGGCGAACGACGGTATCCGACGTGAAGGTGGTGGGATCGATGTAGGTGAATGCATGTTTGAAGTCGACAAACTCGCCGTAGCCCACAACATTGACCTTGCCAAACTTTCTAAAGTAGGAGAAGTCGGTCAGGCACTGATTGCTGAAGGCGAAGCTCATCGTGCCATCGTCAGCCCGGTGTTTAAGCCGGCCAAACTGGCTAAGCACGGGTTCAAGCAGATGGATATCCGCGTTGGTCAGGCCAGTCGCATTGCGATAACGGTTCTGCCCATTTAAACCGGATTCGCGGTAAGAAACGACTCTAGGGTCTTCTAGCACGCGGATCTGGTTGACGACCGTGAAATTAACATCATGCATGTCATCCTGAGCGAGGGTCAGACTCCCCGATACGGGTACCCCTCGTAATGGTGTCCAGGAGACGTGCGGCGCGAGGTCGAATTGAATATCCGCACCAATCCCGGCTGGCAACTCCCGGAGACTTTGTAGCCCCTCCAGGGAGGTGGCAACGACGCGTCCGTCAGAATCGTTAACGGCGAGCTGGCGGCCGTGGTAGTGGCGGATGGCGCCGTACGTGACCGGCTGGCCAGCACGGTCAAGCCCCTTGGCAACCAGCGCTGCTAAATTGGGGTCCGCAAAGACAACGGGATCTTGGTCACTGTGAGTCGTGTGAACGGTCTGCGCGGGTGACTGGGCGCCAGTGGTCTGTGCGGAGCTGGGGATGGGGGTCAGCACACCCCAAAAGATGGTGAGGCTGATGATAAACAGCCAGAGGCGTTGCTGATTTTCCAAATGCTCCCCCACGACAAGTCCCCCCTTGCGTGCCAATCTGAACAGATTACGGCTTCCAATAAGTCATCAATTTTGGCGGCGTTCTAAGTTGCTTACAGCATAGCATATGAGTATACTTAAAGCATAGCGAATTGTCTTATAAATATATTTATAGGAGGTACATATGAGTGACGAAAACGAGGTCATCCACGAGCGCGGATACGACTACAAGTGCCATTTTCAATTGATCTGGACGACTAAGAAACGGCAAGCCATATTTACGACGCCACAACTGGTGGCAGACATGACAGCCATTTTACAGCGCATCGCCGGTCTCAATGAAGTGACCATTGTCCAAGTGGCCGTGTATCCGGCAGACGTTGACCTGGTGCTTAGTTTTAAGCCGAAATACGCCCCCACCAACGTGGTCAAAGCTTTCAAGGGCGGGTCAGCGCGACTGTTCTTTGAGGCGCATCCTGAGATCAAAGCGCAGCAAGCCGAGACGGGGCATCTGTGGGCCAATAGTTACTTTATCCGGACGCTGGGGGATGGGAGTTCTGCGGCTGCGGAAGCTTACTTGGCAAAGCAAACTAAGCACGCCTGAGGTCCGGCGACTCAATGCCACCCAAGCGGGTAAATCAGCGTAAAAAAACCGCCCAAGCCCCTTGCCATTGTTAGCGAGGGATGGGCAGTTTTCCTACTGCGCATAGCGTAAAATCACGGCCACCAACGTTTCTGTGGCATTGGGCAGGCCGACGTGCTGGTTGTAGTAGCTGGCAAAACGCTCGTCAGCCGCGTACATTTTGGCCAGGCCGCGGTGGGCGACGGCGGTGTAATTGTTCCACGTGAAACATAGCCACTGGCGGTGCAACTTGTATACGCGGCGGGCGTCGTCACTGTCCAGGTCGCCGGTCGTTGTCACGGTTTTCAGTGCGGTAAATAGCGCCTGCTCCGTGGCCTGCATGTGCTGGTAGTCGGTCTCGCTCAGACCAGCAAACTTCTGTTGGCTGGCGGTGTACGTTGCGGTACCATAGCGTTTGCGAGCCTCAGAACCAAACTGTTGGTCGTTTTGCGCCAGCTGTTCGCGCTTAAAGGCAGCAAATTTTTCTGTATCGGCCATCTGGGGACCTCCGTTTCTGGCCGCAAGGGTGCGGTCCAGCGTATTCAGCAAGGCCGTGAGGTGGTCCCGCTCGGTTGCCAAGGTCTGGCGTTGGGCAGCCAAGGCCGCGGTCTGCTCGTTACTGGGCCGGGCCAGTAAGTCCTGAATGGCGGTCAAGCTAAAGCCAAACACCTGAAAATAGCGAATCAATTGGAGCTGATCCACGGCAGTTGCGGGATATTCCCGGTAGCCGTTGGTTGGATTACGTTGCGCCGGCAGTAGGCCAATTTGGTCGTAGTACCGGAGTGTTCGGGGACTGACGCCAGCGAGTTGCGCGAGCGTTTGGACACTGTAAGTCATGGCAACCACCTCCTGTTCTTGCTTAAAATCTACTATAGTGGTTGTCGTTACGTCAAGGTCAAGCGAAAGTTTTTCGATGTCGTGGCCAACCGACCTGAACGCGTAGTCGTGCGTCCCGTAAGTGAGTGGCGGGTAGACCACTTGCCAATTTTTCATCAGGCCCTAAGAATCCGAATGCAGGCCCGCCATGCCGCGGTTTCATCCAAGAACGTTACTTTGTGCTCATCCCGAAGTGTGCTAAAATAAAGGTATTATTTGTATCTTTCTGACCCGGTAAAAATTACTGGGCTAACCATAACTTTTCCAGATGAAACAGATGAGGAGTCAGTATGAATAAAATATTTTCACGAGACAACGTGCCCGAATTTCTCCAGAATCGGCGGTTGCGGGGAATAGCGGTGTTGACGGCGTTACTGGCCATTCTTGGCATTGTGCTATCATTTCTGTTGAACTGGATCTTCGGGATCGTGATTCTGGTGTTGGTGGGGGTTGCGACGCTGTACCTGTTCAACACCATGGCGGAAATTGGCGCGGACACCACGCAGTACATTTCCGACCTGTCATTTCGGATTCAGCAGGGTGAGCAGGAGGCGTTGATTCGAATGCCGCCTGGCGTCATGATCCTGGGCGATACCGACCAGATTGAGTGGGTCAACCCCTACCTGCAACAGTATTTCGGCGACACGGACGTCTTGAACCGACCGTTGACTGAGATCGATGCCGACCTGGCAAAATTGGTGGCCACCACGCCACCGCAAACCATGACGACCGTGAGTTGGCGTGACTACCGCTTTACGCTGTACGTCCAACCGGATTTTCACGCCGTCTACCTGTACGACATCACCCATTTTCAGCTGATTCAGGAACAGTACGATGACGAGAAAATTGCCATCGGTCAGGTGTTCTTGGACAACTATGATGAAGTGACGCAATCAATGACCGATCAAGATATTTCCAACCTGCGAAACTACGTGACCAACGAGTTGTCGGCCTGGGTGCAGCAGTTTGACATGTACCTCAAGCAACTGGACGATGACCACTACTTCGTGCTGGCTTACGCCAAGTCGCTAGCGGCCATCGAGGCGGATAAATTTAAAATTCTCGATACCATTCGCGAGAGCACGTCCAAGCAAAACTTCCCGCTGACCCTGAGTATGGGAATTGCTTACGGCGATGCAAACCTGAACAAGCTGGCCGACCAAGCGCAGAGTAACCTGGACCTGGCACTCGGGCGGGGTGGGGATCAAGTCGTGGTTAAGGCCGCCGATCAAGAGGCCCGGTACTACGGCGGTAAGACCAACCCGATGGAAAAACGGACGCGGGTGCGGGCACGGATGATTTCACAAGCCCTACAAGAGCTGATGAACGAATCCGACCAAATCTTCGTTCAAGGCCACACCCAACCGGATATGGATTCGCTGGGGGCCTGTCTCGGGATTCGGCGGATTGCCAAGATGAACAACAAGACCTGTTGGATCGTCCTCGACAAAGAAACCGTGCATTCCGACGTGCAACGCCTGCTGGATAACCTCAAGGCCTATCCGGACGTGGACGCCGCCATTATTTCGCCGGAAGAAGCACTGGCTAAGGCCACCGATCAGAGCATGCTCTTGATGGTGGACCACTCCAAACCGTCGATTTCCATTTCCGCTGAGCTCTATCAACGCCTGGAAAACCGGGTCATGATCATTGACCATCACCGGCGGGGCGAAGAGTTCCCTGAGAATCCACTGCTGGTCTACATTGAACCGTACGCAAGCTCCACTTGTGAATTGATTACCGAAATGTTCGAGTATCAATCCCAAGAGGGCGAGCCGATTAACAAGCTGGAAGCCACGGCAATGTTGACCGGGATCTTCGTGGATACCAAGCACTTTTCACTGCGGACCGGGACCCGGACGTTTGACGCCGCCAGTTATTTGCGGTCAGCCGGGGCCGATGCCATTGAAATGCAACAGTACATGAAGGAAAACGTTGATAGTTACCTGCAACGCAACCATTTGATCGAAATGGTCGAGTTCGTTAACGAAGACATGGCGCTGATCACGGGAGAAGAGGATCAAACCTACGATCCCGTTACCGCGGCTCAGGCGGCTGATGACCTCCTGAACATGTCCGGCGTCGACGCTTCGTTCGTGATTACGCGGCGCGCCGATGGTCGGGTGGGGATTTCTGCCCGGTCGTTGGGTGAAATCAACGTGCAGCTGACCATGGAAGCTATGGGCGGTGGCGGACACCTGTCGAACGCGGCGACCCAGATTGCCGACAAGACGGTGGCCGAGGTCAAGCAACAATTGTTAGATATTCTGAATCACGCCGACGAGTCTGAGCCCGCAACGACTTAGTTAATTGCTTCTCAGGCTGAGGTGGCGTAGGATAATTATTAGATATGTAATAAGTGAGGAGTGAACGACGTGAAAGTTATTTTTGTGAAAGACGTTCGCGGTAAGGGTAAGCGCGGGGAAATCAAGAATGTTCCTGACGGTTACGCCCAAAACTTCCTGATCAAACGGGGGCTGGCTAAGGAAGCCAACCAATCCGCCATGAGTCAGTTGAGTGCCGAACGCAAAGCGGAACAACGCCGTGAAGCTGATGAATTAGCTGAGGCCAAGGACTTGCAAAAGCAGTTGGAGGCCGACAAAACGGTGGTTGAAATTGTGGCGAAGGCCGGCGAGGATGACCGGTTATTCGGCTCAATTCCAAGCAAGCAAATCGTTCAAGCCTTACAAAAGCAATTCGATTTGAAGCTTGATAAGCGCAAAGTTGAGCTCCCAGAACCAATTCGGACGCTGGGCTTCACCAACGTGCCCGTTAAGCTCCACACTGACGTGACCGCAAAGATTCGGGTTCACGTGGTTGCGAAACAGAAATAACGCGTTAGCTAATTGCGCATTCGGAAAGGTCACCTGATTGGGTGGCCTTTTTTTATGGGTAAAATTGAGTTGGATTGACGCGCTCCAGTGAAGGCTGGGAGCGACTGCCACAGGACAACCCCTATTTCGACAAAATTTGACGATTGATAGGGTAAATCAATTTATCTGAAAGTTAACAAGAGTATTGTGGAGACATCGATTTTAACCACGAAGCTAAGTACGCCAATAACGATATGTTTATATATAAAACGTTATTGATTATATATATATCAGGTGTACACTAATCTCAAGGAGATGATCAACATGTTATGGCAGTCATCGAAATTTTGGGTTAGTTGGTTATTTATTTTGAATTTCACAGGCCTGATTACGGACGGAAACTTTGGCTTTATGTGGTTCTTGAACTTGGTGCTGGGGATTGTGGGCCTGATTTTTCCGGCAGCGGCGATTGTTGATTGGCGATCAGGAGCCAATTCCGGCGGCTCGAATTATTCTGATGGGTCACATCAAATGAATTGAAAATGCAACACATTACTAAATCCGTCACCTTGATAACCTTGGAATGACGGATTTTTATTTTCCTCACAAAGGTCGGTCAACCGCGGTAGACAGGGCTTACATTTGCGCGTGGAAAAAAGGCACGCTTAGATTAACCAGCGACCCCCATTCCATGGTAAAATGGAACTCTAGTTTACGTCGGAAGGTTTGCTAAAGAGGGAAAAACTAAGCATGGATAATAACGTTCTCACAGATCACACACCACCACAGAACCTCGAAGCCGAAAAGGCCGTCCTCGGGGCGATCTTTTTGAGTACCGACGCGTTGGTGGATGCGCTGGAATACCTGGCCCCAGAGGACTTTTACCGCCGGGAACACCAGATTATTTTCCAAGCCATGATGGACTTGAACGACCGCGATGAAGCGATTGATGTGGTCACGATTACCGACCGGCTGACGTCCAAAAATGAATTGGACGATGTGGGCGGCATCACCTACATCGCTGAGCTGGCGAGTTCGGTGCCCACCGCAGCCAACGCAACTTACTACGCGAAAATTGTTCAGGAAAAAGCCATTTTACGGCGCCTGATTCAGACGGCCACGAACATTGCGACCCAGGGGTACCAGCAGGACGAAGACGTTTCCGACCTGTTAGATAACGCCGAAAAGGACATCATGAGTGTCGCTGAGACGCGGAATCAATCCGGGTTCAAGCCAATTCGTGATGTGCTGAACAGTTCCTTTGAAGAGATTAACAAATTGTCCGAACAAGGGGACGTCATTACCGGGCTGTCGACGGGCTACGCCGAGCTGGATAAGATGACGACCGGGTTGCATGATGATGAATTGATGATTTTAGCCGCCCGGCCAGCCGTCGGGAAGACCGCCTTTGCGTTGAACATCGCCCAAAACGTGGGGACTAAGACCGACAAGACAGTTGCCATTTTCAGTTTGGAAATGAGCGCCGAATCGTTGGTTAACCGGATGCTTTGTGCGGAGGGCTCCATCGACGCCAATCATTTGCGAACGGGACAACTGTCCGAAGAGGAATGGCAGAATTTGATTGTGGCCATGGGGAGTCTAGCCAAGGCCAGTATTTACATTGACGATACCGCCGGGAATAAGATTACGGAAATCCGGGCGAAGTGTCGGCGGTTGGCCAAAGAACGGGGCAACCTCGGCTTAATCGTGATTGATTACCTCCAGTTGATTGAAGGCAGCAATCACGAAAGTCGGCAACAAGAAGTTTCCGATATTTCGCGGCAATTGAAGAAATTGGCCAAGGAATTGCACGTGCCAGTCATCGCGCTATCCCAGCTCTCACGGGGTGTGGAGCAGCGGCAAGACAAGCGGCCCGTGCTATCCGATATTCGGGAATCTGGGTCAATCGAACAAGATGCCGATATCGTGTCGTTTCTGTACCGGGATGATTACTACGAACGGGATGGCGACGAAGACGGTGGCGGTAACGACAGTGATCCCCGGGATGACGGCGATCAGGATGTCGGGGAAGTCGAAGTCATTATTGAAAAGAACCGGTCGGGTCCGCGGGGAACGGTGAAATTGTTGTTCGTGAAGTCGTTCAACAAATTTTCGTCCGTGGCGTACACGCCGGATCAGTAGACAGGATAGGGTTGCTAGCGGCTTTGCAGCGGGCGGCCTTATTTTTTGTGGGGACGATTGTGGTGACTTAACCGGATGAATTTAGGACTCATGCATAAATTTATGAATAAACGCGACTGTTCTGCATAAAGTGGGGTGCGGAAGCGTTATTTTAAAGATTGTTGCCTGAACTTAATAAAAATAGTTATGGGCCAAACTCCTTGTGCCCCTAAGGTTGTCACCCCATTAGTAATAAATATCCGCAAAATTCATAAGAGTGTGCCAGAAAGTTCACAATTTCATCATATTTTCCCATTATTATATGAAGCATAGAAGTTAACCAATAAGGTTGCTTCTACCAAAGATTAACAATCTTTTTTCATGTACTCCTCCTCCCCTGGAATAATGAAAAAATAGTTAACGTCATTCTTATAATAGTGACGTTACCCCTACTCCGATGACCATCGCTTTCCCCGAGCGGTGGTTTTTTTGTGCCTAGAAATTGTTTTGGGGGGTGGCTCATGGAGGCCTTGCTGGGAGGTAGTGAGAAGTAACTTATAATTGTTTGTTAGTTCACTTGACGTAATAGGTCAGCGGCCGGTAAGATGAAAGCGTTACCAATTCATCTACAAAAGGAGTGGCTACAAATGACGAAGAAAGTTCAAGCTGCAGTGGTTGAGAAGCGGAATGCGCCCTTTGAAATGAAACAAATCTTGGTTGATGATAATCCAGGACCCAAAGAGGTATTGGTACATATCGTGGCGAGTGGTATCTGTCACAGTGATGAGGCTGTGCGGGTAGGCGATGCTGGTGATTTGCCGCTGCCAGTTGTACTGGGTCACGAAGGTGCTGGGATTGTTGAGAAAGTTGGTAACGCCGTTGATGGTGTAAAGGTTGGCGACCACGTCGTTTTGTCTTACGATTATGATGGCACTTGTGACAACTGTTTGGCTGGGCAACCGGCTTCCTGTGTTAATTGGGGACAACTGAATATGGGTGGAAAGCGGCCGAATGGACAGGCCAGTTTTACTAAAAACGACGGTCAAGAGGTCAGCAATTTCTTCAATCAATCGTCATTTAGTACAACAACGTTAGTACAAGACCACAACGTGACAGTCGTGGGCAAAGACGTCGACTTGCGGAAGGTTGGTCCGCTGGGATGTGGTTTCGTGACAGGGTCTGGAACCATTTTCAACACGTTAAAGCCAGAACCGGGCTCATCCATTGCTATTTTTGGAACGGGTGCGGTGGGTGACGGTGCGCTAATGGCGGCGAAGGTTGCCGGCTGTACCCAGATTATTTCTGTGGATATCAAGTCGAATCGGTTGGAGACGGCCATTGAAATTGGTGCGACGGACACGGTCAATTCGGCTGAAACTGACCCCGTTGAAGCGATTCATAAGTTGACAAATGGTAAGGGTGTTGATTATGCGGTTGATACCACTGGGATTAACAGTGTAATGCGGCAAGCATTGGATGCAACTGGTATCAACGGGGTCTTCGCGCCGTTGGCCGTTGCGCAAACAAAATTAGAAATTGTCCCATTCATCGATTTAGTTAGCCCACAAAAGACTATTACTGGGGTTGTCATGGGGAATGCCGTGCCGCAGATTGAATTGAAACGTCTGATTTCTTTGTGGCAAAAGGGCCTCTACCCATTTGATAAACTAGAAAAAATGTTCAAATTCGCCGATATCAACGAGGCGGATAAGGCGTCAACCAGTGGCGAAGTGATCAAGCCCGTCCTAATCATGGATGAAGATTACACCGTCTAAATGAGATAAATAAAGTCCGGCATACCCAACAGAAATGGTGGTATGCCGGACTTTTTGTACTTGATTAAGTTTTAGAATGTTTCACATGAAACATTGTTTGGATTTGATTGGTTGTGGCATCTGTTGGCGTATATCCAGCGGTATATCACAACGTTTATGGATATCAATCTACAAGGTTAGATGACCCGCGTCCGCAGGCGACTGCCTAACTGCCAAAAACTGCTCGGAAAATCAGCCATGTTGCGGACATCATCCGGACCGTCGGCGGTTACTGTGGCCGTGCCCTCAAAGTGCATTTGCAACCACTCACACGAATGTTGAACGGCTTGGGTGATGCCCAGCGCCTTGGTCTGGGGCTGATCAGCGCCAACCACCAAGAGATACACGCGCTTGTGACTGAAGTCAAAATCGTTGGTATAGCTGTCAAACCAGCGATCCATGAACACTTTGAGCTGACCGGTCATGGCATACCAGTAGACGGGGGTGCCCAAAATAATCTCATCGGCCGCGGCGAAGGTCTTCATGAGTTGTTCATAATCGTCGGTCGCGTCCATTTGCGGGTGATCGGTATCGCGAAAATCCTGGACGAAATTGAGATGATAGTCGCCTAGATTTAACGTGTCATGGGGAATGTCATGCAAGAAGCGTTCCCCGAGCGCGGCGGTGTTCCCGTGTTGACGGGGACTGCCATTGATAAATAAAACGGTCATCAGTGATGCCTCCTTTGCTTGTAGTGTACGGGAGATGGCGGGGAAATACAATGAGCGCGTGCTGATTAGCTGAAATCGAATGAATCAGAATTGTAAATCAGGGACCATGAGGTGTCTAGCACCATGTGGTTAGACGTGGCGCGTAGAAATAGAAGCCTGATATTGTAGGTTAAACTAATGTTGGCCGCAGGGCTGGTGAAAATGAGCCAAGCCGTGGGAATTGCCTTAGCGGCGAAGGCCGGTTAGGCAATTGCTATTTTTGAGACTCGGGGTGTGAGGCTCAAAGTAAGCTCGGAGACCGGTCTTTAGCTCCGGGCGGGCGCCCACCGCGGTCCGGTCTCATTTTCACCAGCCCAGAGGCCCTGGCAACGATCCGTTTAACCAAGCTTCAATTTCGGCGGGACGTATGCTAGAATTAATCTAATTGAATTTTAATCTTTGAGAGAAGGCGTCTTATGCAAGAGATTCGTTTGCGCTGGTTGTTGCTGGGCGCGTTGTTCAGCAGTATCGGCATGAGCTTCATCTGGCCGCTGACCACGATTTACATGCACAACCGGCTGGGGGCCTCACTGACTGAGGTCGGGATTATTCTGCTGATGTATTCTTCGGCAAATGTGGTCGGGAGTGTGATTGGCGGCCGACTATTTGACCGGTTGAACCCGTATTTTTTAATTATTGGCGGGGTTAGCGTCTCGTTGCTCACCTTGGGTACCTTGATTTTCAGCCACGGCTGGCCAGCGTTTCCAATTGCGCTAATCTTCCTGGGCCTGGCCTCTGGCTGGACCCTGACGATGGTCAACTCCCTGGGGACCACGATTCACAGCCGCGACGGTCGTTATGTTTTTAACATGCTCTACTTTGCGCAAAATTTAGGTGTTGTCCTGGGGACCGCAATGGTGGGCTTCGTCTACAGTACCAGTGTGACGCTGCTATTCGTGATTGCGTTTAGCCTATTTGTCTGCTTCTTCGTCGTGGCGGTCAGCTGTTACCACGCGCCGGCCGTGATGCAACGTCAAGTGGTGAGCAAGCAGATGCAAAACGTCCACATTGCGCTGCCCAACCGGCGAATCATGGCCACGTTTTTCGTGTCGCTGATTGTCATTTGGATCATGTACGAGCAGTGGGCCTCCAACCTGTCCGTGTACATGACCGGGATGGGCATTCCGATGCGGGATTACAGCCTGTTGTGGACGATTAATGCTGGCCTGATTGTGGTGTTCCAGACGCTGTTAAATTGGCTCGCCAACTTCTTCAGCAATCTCTACTTGCAGGTGTACGTCGGGATTTTCTTTGTGGCGTTGTCGTTTGTCACCTTGATTTTTGCCAAGGATTACCTGCACTTTGTGATTGCCATGGTGATCCTGACGATGGGTGAAGCCACGGCGTTCCCCGCCATTCCGGCAATTGTCAGCAGTCTGACACCCCACGTGGTGAAGGGCAAGTACCAGGGGATGGCCAACGCTTGGACCAGTGTCGGGCGGGCGTTCGGACCGCTGTTTGGTGGCCTGGTCATTGATCATGCGTCCTATACGTTGTTATTTATTATCGCAGCCGGTGCCATTCTCCTGATTTTAGGCCTGAATGCGGTCGTGATTTCCAGCAACCAACACAATGTGGAAATTTATAAGTAGGGAATTTGACTTTTTGGTGTATAATCAAGGAAGAGGAAGTATTACGCACTAAAGGGAAATCAGGGGAAAGCACATGAAAAAAAAATTCAGGGGAATCGGTGGGATTCTGCTGGGCCTAGTTGCTGGAGGTTTGCTATTCAGTCAGGTGCCGCAGAATCAATCCACTGTGACGGATTCAGTAGTCCAGCCAGCGTCTGGCCAGACTGCCGTGCAGCTCGACACAACGGGTAAGGGGCACGTTGCGGTGAAGACGCAGACGACGACTAGTCAAGCGGGGAAGACGGTCAGCCGGCAAACGACGACCGTGTCGCAAGGGCAACGACAACAAAACGCGAATAAATAAAAAGTTTTAAGCAATTTTTAACGGTTTTTATTCAAGAATATACAGCAGAGTTAACCTACGGCGACGCGGGTTAGCTCTTTTTTTCGTGAAACGGCAGAAAATATACATTAAAGTGAATGTTTATAAAACGATTGACATTAAAAATGAATGATGATAGATTATATACCAATCAAGAAGACGTTGCCCAGAAGAGTAGCCCTTCACCGTTTGTTTAGCGAGTCCGGGGCGATGGAAGCCGGATGAAACGGTTAGGGTGAAGCGCATCTGGAAGTTGGCGGGGTGAAATTAGTAGCCGCGCCTGGGTCGTGCCCATTAACGCACGGGTGTGAAAAGCACCATGAGAGATAAAACAAGGTGGTACCGCGAATCGTTCGCCCTTGTTAGCCAGAAATGGCTGACGAGGACGGGCGATTTTTTCGTTGGGACAGAAAATTGAGGGGTCTATATATGAAAAAATTAATGGGATTAGGTATTGGGTTATTAGCAGTGACAGCGCTGGCCGGTTGTGGGTCTTCAGAGGCCAAGACGAGCGCCAACAAAGAATTAAACGTCACGATGGTGGGAAATCCCGCCACCGCCAATCCGGCGATTTCCGGGGACAGTAACAGTTCGAGTTTGATTTCACAAACCGAAGAAGGCCTGTATACGTTGAACGAGAACGGCAAGGTCATTGCTGGGGTGGCCGAGAAAGTGGTTAAGCCCACGAAAAATGGCACCGTTTATACGTTTAAGATCAAAAAGAACGCTAAGTGGGCTAACGGGGATGCGGTGACAGCCCAAGACTTTGTGACTTCCTTTGATTGGCAGGTCAATCCTAAGTCGAAGTCGCAGGTAGCCAACAAACTCAAATATTTAAAGAATTATGCGGCAATTCAAGCCAGTAAGAAGGATGCTTCGGCGTTAGGTGTGAAGGCGCTGAACAAGAGCACGCTCCAGTTGACGCTGTCTAAGCCCCAACCCTGGTTGCCAGATATCTTAGCCACGGCGGCCTATCCAGTCAAGACCAGCCTCTTTAACAAGGTTGGCGGCAGTCAGTACGGCACTAGCGCAGCCAAGACTATGTCCGAAGGTCCCTACAAATTAACCGGGTGGAGCGGCGCGGCTGACAGCTGGTCCTACGTCAAGAACACCAACTACTGGAACGCCAAGAACGTGAAAATCAGTAAGGTTAACGTACAAGTCGTCAAGGATCCCGGGACCTCAGCTAGTTTGTTCAAATCCGGCAAGGTCCAAGAGACCACGTTATCCGGTCAGTACATCAAGCAAAATGCTAATAATCCTGAGTTGAAGACGACGCTGAACAGTTCGATGCGGTTCCTGGAATTTAACGACAAGAAGACGGTGACTCATAACACCAAGGTACGTCAAGCCTTCTCCTACGTGGTGAACCGGACCGCGCTGACCAAGAGCGTGTTGCAGGATGGGTCTTCCGCTGCCAAGAGTTTGATTCCTTACGGTGACGGGAATGACCCCACTACCGGCAAGGACTTCTCCCAAGACGTCGGCAATCTTCTGAGCTACAACCCCAAGAAGGCGACCCAACTTTGGAATCAAGCCAAGAAAGAACTCGGTATCAAGAAGGCCAGTTTGGAACTCTTAACGGCCGATACGGATGAACAAAAGCACGTAGCCCAATACCTGCAACAACAGGCCCAGAAGTACATGCCAGGTCTGAGCATCACGATCAAATCAATGCCACTGGCCCAACAAATTGCCAAGGGTGCGGCCGGAAACTTCGACATTGACCTGGACGGGTGGACCACGGATTGGCGGGACCCAGCTGACTTCTTACAAATGGCTGACGGGACCAGCTCGGTCAACTTTACCAAGTGGAACAACGCGCACTTCACCAAGCTGATGACCCAGGTCGACAATACCGCCAAGTACACCACGCAACAACGGTGGAACCTGTTGAAGCAAGCGGACACCTACGTCACCAAGCAAGCCGGCCTAGTGCCACTGTACCAACAAGCCAAGGCGCACCTGGTTTCCAAGTCCGTCGGCGGCTTGAAATACAGCATGATGAGCGATGCCCAATATAAGTATGCTTATTGGAAATAGCAACATGGATTAGGCGGTTACGGCGATGACGTGCCGCCACGCCAGTACCCCAGATAGTTACTGAGCTGAAATTGACATTCAGTGAGTGCCTGCCCCGTGAGACAGGACTCACCGCCAACCTCAAATTTTGACCTCTAAAGAGAGCAGTTATGCCGCAGAAATGTGGGTAACTGTTTTTCTTTTGGAAAAAGGTGGCGTTCACTATTTGAACTATCGTATGATGACTGATGAGAACTATTTTGCTACTTAACTTTGGGGAGACGCCAGTGGCGTTAAAGTTGGGGAAGTGGTGATCACGCAAGCGGAGGAGGAACGGGGATGCATTTTCACAAGCTATTCATGGATCAAGTGGGTCAAACGGTCGATTTGTTTGAGATTTTTATTTTTTTACTGGTACCCGTTTTTCTGGTTAAGGGCGTCGTTGACCTGTTCACGTTGGGTGAGCTGTTTTGGGTCGACTACGGGCGTTTTTTCTTGGAATCAGTCGGGGGATTCATTGCGTTATTTGCCATTATTGATCTGATTGAGGCCGGCCGGCGGTACTTCCACCGGGAGTGAGTACCTGGCCTGATTGCCGGGTGAAATTGGTGTAAAAAAGCAGTCGTTGCGGAGAAAATTCCGGAGCGGCT
The DNA here is from genome assembly GCF_003946245.1 of Levilactobacillus cerevisiae. Classification (GTDB taxonomy): domain Bacteria; phylum Bacillota; class Bacilli; order Lactobacillales; family Lactobacillaceae; genus Levilactobacillus; species Levilactobacillus cerevisiae. The sequence continues at coordinate 16,170 of NZ_RHNN01000021.1, read as the reverse complement.
GCTTTGCTTTCTAATGCAACATATCTTCTGTATAAATTTTGTGATCAGAAACGTGCTCGAACAGTTCGTGTCCGTTACTAGTATGCGTGTCGATGAACATGCCCTGACCGTCATTGATGATGTAATCATTTCCCTGGGCGTTCTTGGCTAGCATGACCACCACGTCTTCACCGTGATGCAGGACTTTGCTGTCGGTGACGGCCATTGCGGTCGTTCCACCCTGCGTGAAGGTCACGGTTTTGCCGGACAGCCCCTTAAAGTGTTCGATCACCCGTAACGTTTGCGTGGTGTAGTAATTCTTGGGTGCCTTGTGATGGCCGACACTCTTGGTAATGGTACCTTCAACGATGGTTCCGGCGTCTTTTCGCAGCGCTTCCACGCCGTAGATTCCATTGGAATAGTCCTTCAGGTGGTCAACGGTCAGGGTTGGTTGGGCAGCTGCTGCCAGCGTGCTCTTGGTGTTGGTCGTGGTCCGGTAGATTTTCTGCGCGCCTTTGATGTCCACGTTGCGTAGCGCGTAATCACGGTTAGCCGGGTTCATGACGCTGACGGAACCGGCACTGTTATGGCCGAGACCGAGGGCGTGGCCCATTTCGTGAATCGCCACGTTGGTGCGTTGCTTCTTATTGTATTTGTACTTTTTCAGAATGGCGCGATTCAGATACATGGCGGCACCAGTCTGACGACCATTTTGATCAAACGACATCCCGTTGTATGCCATGCCGGTGGCGTTGGTCCAGATGCCCGTCGTCCTGGAAACGGAGGTGGTAAACGTCCGCGACTTCCGATTCTTCGTGGGCGACCATTTGAAAGACTTGGATTTATTCCAGGCATTGCGGGCACTGGTCCAAATTGACCGGTAGTAGGCGCTGGTCGATTTGTTGTAATAGGCGGCCTTCTTAGCGGCGTAGCGGTACTTGTTGGCCGGCGTGGGGTTCTTGGTGGCAGCACGCGCCGAAACGCCCATAAGCAGGGCGAGACAGGTGGTGACGAACATGACGGATTTTTGCATGGAAACCAATCCTCTCCAAATAAGCTGGGGATGAACCGGTGATCCAAATACTGTGTGACTGAATAGTCCAACCCGCGTATCACTTAAGCTTAAGCCTGCGGTTAGTCGTTGTCCAGACTATTCGAAGACCAAGCCGTGATAGCGGTCTTCGCGCTGCCAGGCCTTGATTAAATCGGCCGCCAAAAAATGGTAATCGACTGCCGCCATGATCGGGCGAATTTCGTGTAGCTTTTGGGCGACATCGTGGGCGGAAAGGGCTTGATGATCAAAGATACAGCGATTGAGGAAGTGGTCCAGTGTCTGTAGTTCGGAATCGGTGAACGGAAAATTTAGGAGCAGGAGTGCACTCGGCTTGAGTCGCGCCTTTTGGCAAACCAGATTCAAGGCTTCTAACAGTAGTGCGTCGCGGGTCAACAAGACATCATTCATTTTTAACTCCCCCTTGTTCTGTTAGAATACGGGAAAGTGCGAGCGAAAGCTAGTGAAATCCCTTACAAATTAATTTATAACCGTGAAAGCGTTGGGTGTAAAGGGTTTCGGCGGTTGCCAGTGGTCAAGGTTGGGGACCAAAAAAGCGTCATGACGTTGGTGTGTCGTCATGGCGCTGGTTAAGTATTTATATTTTAATGGGAGACGCGGAAATTATGGTAGAGATGCGGCATGATGTGCTTGTCAGACGCCGCAATGATCACGCCATTGAAGAGAATCGAGTAGAGCGTACCGACGTTCACGGAGTAAATCTGCCGGGTGAACGCATAGCAGACGGCAATCATGATGATTGGGGGGATGAAGTCCACGAATTGTGAGGCAGTTGCCCGACCGCCTAGGTACATGAAGCGGAGGATGTTAGACGTGTCGTCGTTGGGATGCATGATTAGGTTGGCTCGCTGGTAAATGGAAATTGAGCAAGCAAAGATGGTGACCCCCAACACGCTGAGTAACATGCGCCAGCCTAACCCGAGATTAGGAATTCCCCATTTGGTAAACATCGCCACAAATAAATCAATAAAGTAACTGAAACAGGTGATGAAGACGACCTCGCCAATAAAACGGGGAATATCTACTTGGCGAATGAGGATTTGGTTTAATAGGGCGCTGCAAATGCCGACAATCAACAGGATGACCCCGACATTGCCGTGAATCCAGTAAGCAATATTGACGGCCGCTGCGGTCCAAATCCCGCTCCCGGCATTAGCTGCCACACTTAAAGCGTTTCCAAAAGCGTTTAAAATTAACCCAATGACTAGGGCGACGACCCGGTAAGACATGTGATTCTTCTTCTGTTCCTGTTGCAAAACGCATCACCTCGACTAGATTTCCGTGACGTTCTCTCCTATAAATAGCGGGGCGCGAACGAGCGGGGCGTTATGCATAGATATTAAATGTACCGGATATTTATTACCTATTGATACAAAAAAATCAGCAACCACGAAGCGAACTTCGTGAAAGCTGATTAGTAAGTGATGGGCAGTCAGGGGATCGAACCCTGGACCCACGGATTAAGAGTCCGTTGCTCTGCCAGCTGAGCTAACTGCCCATGTGATTGCTTGTCGTATGTCTTCCATATCAACGAGAACTATCATATCATGCAGGCGAGGGGGGCGCAACCCTTTTTCAAAAAAAAGTTTATTTTTATTCAAAAATACTGGGTATTCTACCATACTGAAGGAAAAACTATCCCCGGTTTCATGCGGATTGACACGGATTTCAGCAGTTAGAAAATTTTTTTGTTTTTTTGGCAATCTGAACCAGCTTTTCAAGGTAATTGGTGGGAGGTAAGCCGTTTTACATGCTGGTCAAAACCCAAATTATTTTAAACTGGCTTAAAATTACCGTTCTTTCAGAGAATTCAGCGTCACTTTTGGGAAATAAGCCACGACGATTGAACCCAGAGACAAAGCCGAAGACCTTAACAAACGATTAAGAGTTAGCCAATTGTAAGAGTACCGATTGAAAAATGCTTTGGAAAAAGAGCCGCCACCTCCTATTTGGTCGGTGTGGGCCGCCATTTTCACCGAATTTTCATGGCTTAATAGACATAATAATGTATTTTGTCCGTCAAATCATTTTATTTCCCGGGAAATAACGGGTTAAAACTACCTTAAATCCTTGATAGACTAGGACTGAAAGAAACTTCATGATGTGTTATAATTCAGTTAGCGTTGTTTTCACTGATACCGGATCTTTCTCGGGTCACGCAACGCACTCTTAAAAACATCGAGTCATCAACAAAAGATGACTCACTATTCCTTGACTTTAAACGATGAAAGAAACTGAAAAGAACCTGTAGTGGCCCCGTTGTCGGTGGTAATGTGACACCCAACGGCCGGTCTGCCGGTAATCCTGTAATTACCGGATCGCGCGCACTTCCTTAAGGAGGAACTTTTTACTATGCCTAAGAAAATTCTCGTTGTCGATGATGAAAAACCAATTACTGATATTATGAAGTTTAATTTGGAAAAAGAAGGATACGAAGTCGATGTTGCCTACGATGGCGAAGCGGCTATTCAACAGGTTGAAGAGGGACATCCGGACCTGGTTATTCTTGATTTGATGTTGCCTAAGGTTGATGGGCTGGAAGTTGCCCGTGAGATTCGCAAGAAGTATGATATGCCAATCATCATGGTCACGGCTAAGGATTCTGAATTGGATAAGGTCGTCGGCCTCGAAGTCGGCGCCGATGATTACGTCACCAAGCCATTCTCTAACCGGGAACTGGTTGCCCGGGTCAAAGCGAACCTGCGGCGGCAGAATACCGCGGCACACGCTCAACCGGAAGAGCCAGAAAACCAAGACATCGAGATTGGTGATTTAACCATCCATCCCGAAGCCTATTCCGTTTCTAAGCGCGGCGCCAACATTGATTTAACGCACCGTGAGTTTGAACTCCTCCATTACTTAGCCCAACACATTGGCCAAGTCATGACCCGCGAACATTTACTGCAAACGGTCTGGGGCTACGACTACTTCGGTGATGTCCGGACGGTTGACGTGACGGTTCGGCGCCTGCGTGAAAAAATCGAGGACGCCCCTAGCCACCCAACTTGGCTGGTGACGCGGCGGGGGGTTGGCTACTACCTGCGCAACCCAGATTCCGACCAGGCCTAAGCTAGCGGAAACGCTAAATCTCGCATTGAGGAGTATGTGACTTCGTGAATAGTAAAATAAAATTTTTCCAGTCGATTCATTTTAAGATCGCGCTGGTCTTCGCGCTACTCCTACTTTTAACGCTGGAGATTGTTGGCGCTGTGTTCGTTCGCCAGTTGGAACGCCAGAATTTAAATACATTCAAGGCCCAACAGGTGGTTCAAACGTACATTGTCAATCGACTGTCCGATGAGCTGACCACGACTAATACCACCAAAAGTGATAAGCAGATCAAGTCAACCCTGTCAGAAATCAACAATACCAATAACGCTCAGATTCGGGTCATCGACAACAAGGGGACCATTCGGGGGACCAATGAAGTTGATAACCAAGGGATCGTTGGGCAAAAAACCACTGATAACAACATTAAGAACGCCATCTATAATAACCGCGATGTGGTGCGGACGACTTATAATTCTCAGAATAATAGTCGCTACTACACCACCATTACACGGCTGATTCGTACTCAGGGAAATAACAGCGAATTAGTCGGGGTTATTTACATGCGGTCGAGCCTGGACTCGGTCTATCAAAATATCAATCAAATCACGCTGATCTATGTATCGGCAACGTTTGTGGCGATTATTTTAGGACTGGTCATGGCGATAATTATTTCCCGGGCTATAACCCGACCAATCGATGAAATGAAGAAGCAGACGTTGCGGATCGCCCGGGGAGACTACTCTGGCCACGTGCACGTGTACGGGAATGATGAGCTGGGACAACTTGCCAGTGCCGTCAATAACCTGTCCGTGCGGGTGGAAGAGGCCCAAGAGTCGACCGAGTCCGAACGACGCCGGCTGGATTCCGTCATGGCCCACATGACCGACGGCGTTATTGCCACCGATCGGCGCGGGAACGTCACGATTATTAACGAGACTGCCAGCAGTTTCCTTGACCACGACCCCGATGACGCCGTGGGTAAATCCATTTTGGACTTACTGGACATTCGTGACGACTATACGTTGCGCGAATTGCTGGAAGATCCCGATGAGTTAGTGTTGGATTTTTCAACGAAAGAACATGACTTAATCCTCCAAGCCTACTTCTCCTTGATTCAACGGGAGTCTGGCTTTATTTCCGGGTTGGTCTGTGTGCTCCATGATGTCACCGAGCAACAAAAGATCGATCAAGACCGGAAAGAGTTCGTTTCCAACGTGTCCCATGAGTTGCGGACGCCGTTAACCAGCGTGCGCGCCTACATCGAGTCCCTCTCCGAAGGGGCTTGGAAGGATCCTGAGGTGGCTCCACGTTTCTTGAAGGTCACCCAGGAAGAAACTGACCGGATGATTCGGATGATCAATGACCTGTTAACGTTGTCACGGATGGATTCCGGGACGCAGAAGGTCGACCTGGAAATGGTCAATCTAAACGAGTTGTTCAATTACGTTTTAGACCGGTTTGACATGATGTTGAAGCAAGACGACAAGCCGGAGAAGACGTATACCATCAAGCGGGACTTCACCAAGCGGGATCTCTGGGTCGAAATCGACACGGACCGGTTCACGCAGGTGCTCGACAACCTGATGAACAACGCCATCAAGTATTCACCAGATGGTGGGGTCGTCACCGCCCGCCTGCTGGAAACGCACAATAACGTCATTTTGAGCGTGTCTGACCAAGGGTTGGGGATTCTGCGGGCCGATATTCCCCGCATCTTTGACCGCTTCTACCGGGTAGATAAGGCCCGTTCTCGGGCGCAAGGTGGTACCGGTCTGGGCTTAGCGATTTCCAAGGAAGTCGTGCAAATGCTGGGCGGCCGAATCTGGGTCGACAGTCGTGAAGGCCGCGGGTCCACGTTCTACATTTCCCTGCCTTACAAGCCGTACGATGAGGAGGATCTCTGGGATGAAGATAACTAAAGCACTTCTACCACTGGGATTGACCATAGCCGTGGCAGTCAGTGTGACGTTATCGGCCATGATTTGGACGAATCCCGCGCAGTATGAGCGCAGTCGTCAGCGGAGTTCCAATACCCCGACGACCGAGCTGAACACCCGTCCGCAAAAGGATGTGTACCTGCCCACGGAAGTCGTTTACAGCAACGCTGCCGGCAAGCAGGAACTCCTGAACAACCGAAAAGTTAACCTGACCACGGAAATCCGTGAGGCCCTGTCTAAATGGGAACTGGGTGGCATTCGGCGGATTCAACCGGGGTCCCGTGCCGAGTACATGAAATATTTAACGACGAAGAGTAGTTTGCTGCTCTCGTATTCGGCACCCGTGAATATTAAAATGTTTAATACCGTCTTTGGCAGTCAATTGGCGCGGCACTCCGCGGAATTTTCCCGGATTATGATCCCGTTGAACGACGCCAAACACCTGTATTTGTTGGACGATCAGAATCAAGAAGTCTACCGAATCAGTGTGCGGAAGAGTGACTTGGCGGCCTTGCAGAAAATCCTTAAGGAAAACCTGTTCCGGATCAACGTCCAGATGAAGTGGCTGAACCAATCGGCCATCCCTTACGTCAATAGTAGTGTGACCGTGCAATCCTACAGTTACTTGGTCAACCAACAGTCGACGGATTATTTCACCACCCGCTTGCTGAACAAGGGGGAATCGACCAACGTTTCGGCCAAGAAGAACAAGGACAACACGATTTACAGTGATGGGGCTTCGCGGCAGTTAACCGTTTATAATAAGCGGGGAACCGCGTTGTATGAGGACTACAGCGCCTTGCAATCGTCATTTACCTTCAGCCAAGCGCTCAGTGCCAGTTATACCGCGGTCAAGTCCATTGGGATCCCGATGGAAAACCTGCGCTATTACGGCTACAGTAAAGGCAAGTCGACCGTGACTTACCGTAGTTTCGTGGAAGGGTTCCCCATTTTCAATCAGAGTAACTATGGTGCGGCGCGGATTCAAATGTTGGCCCAGGGTGTGCGGCGGTATAATTTCTCGCTGTACAGCCTCCAGGTCCCCGTACCCACGGATAAAAAAGCCGAATCGCTACCTAGCACGCAGAGCGTCATTGACCAGTTGACGGCTGCCGGGTATAGTAAGAAGAAAATCGGCACCCTGCAGCTGGGGTATCAGTGGCTGGCCTCGTCCTCATCGGATAAGGTCGTCAACCTGACGCCTACCTGGTACGTGTACTACAACGGTAGCTGGAAAACCTACAACCAGATGTTGAAGCAGCAGTAAGCCGGTCAAAAAAGGAGGGCGGTTCGGCATGGACTTTCGCCGCATCGAGTGGTTATTCTTAGTCGCGTTCATTGTCATTGATATCTTCTTGTTCGCCGCCTTTCAACGGGACACGTCCGGTGAGACCGACACCACATCGAGTCGTTCTGCGGACAGTGACACCACGATTATCAAGGAAATGCGGGCGGACGAGATTACCTTTAGCGCGCCGTCCAAGAAGAGCGGCGAAGGCTACTACATTTCCACGACCAACGACGCTAGCATCAAGAGTAGCTTGACGAGCCTGAGTGATCAGACCGTGCGCTACCAAACGGATGGGACGATTGCGTCCACGTTTAAAACGGCCATCACTGGCGTCGATACCAAGCATCCGGATAAGACGCTGGATACCGTCGTTAATAACGGTGCCCTGATTTTAAATGGGACCAACTACTTTTATAACAGTCAATTGTCGAGCCGCAATACCGTCGTGTATACCCAACACGTCACGGACGGCCAGATTTACTCCCGGTATGGCGAAATTCGGTTCAGCCTGACCAATGACGGCCAGGTCACCGGCTATACCCAGGGGTACCTGGCAAGCGTCGCGACGTTGCGGGAAAAAACCGAGACCATTTCGGAGCGTAAGGCGTTGATTTGGCTGTACCAATATAACCAGATCGCCAACAACACCAAAATTATCTGGACCAAGTTGGCTTACACGCGCTACTTCACGTTGAAGAATAGCAGCGTGTATATTCCAACCTGGGTCATCGCGGTTAAGGCCAATAGTGGCAACAACGCGGGCGTCCTCCAGCTGAAGCACGTCAACGCGTTCACCGGGGCCATCCTGACCAACGACAGCAACGTGAAGACGGTCAGCGGGACGTCGACGACTAGTAATTAACGCAATATCACGGAATACCTGTGAGTGAAGATAGTGAGGAAGGCGGCCGCGAGCCGTCTTTTTTTGTGGGGTGGACGTTGGGTGGTTCAAAGCAAGGTGAAATTCCTTTGCTGAGCTTGTACTCTACTGGAAATTATTACTCTTGTGATAGATTGGTGAACTAAGTCCGTGGCAGGAAGAAATTATTTGCGGGATTCGTAAACGTAAGCCGGAGGGCGGGTGCAAATGAACCAAGCCGTGGGAATTGCCTTAGTGGCGATAGCCGCTTAGGCAATTGATACTTTTGAGACGCGAACTTGGCGGCTCAAAATAAGTCTAGAGACCGTTTTTTGGTATCATTTATCCATGAATTGGGAGAGACAATCATTTGTATAGTATAGGAAATGAATAGAGCCGGACCATTAATTGGATTAACGGCATGTCAGCCGTGAGGGCGGAAAAAATAGGCTCAGCCGGGGGATTCTCTAAGTGATTTTCTTAGAGAATGGTGACTTTGAAACGCGGGTTGAGCGGTTCAAAGCAAGGCTGAAGACCGATCCTTAGGCTTCGGCCGTCCTTCCCCCAGCGTTCCAGCCTATTTTTTCCGCCCGGTAAGGCGATGGCAATCCGTTATAACCCAATTAATATTAGTTACAAGGGGGCTGAAATGCGGTATGATTACGGTATTGAAATTTAAGGAGAGGTCGAATTGAATTTGCGAACGGATACAGCAGTAGCAGATGACCTGCGCATCAGCATTTTATCTAGTGGCAGCACGGGTAACGTGGCCTACGTGGAGAGCCCCAACGAACGCATCATGATTGATGCCGGGTTGAGCGGCAAGAAAATTGAAAAATTAATGGGCGACATCAACCGCGACATGACGGACGTCAACGCCTTGTTGGTCACGCACGAGCACTCGGACCACCGGCAGGCAGTCGGCATTCTGGCGCGGCGGTACGAGCAGCTAAACGTGTATGCGAACAAGGGCACTTGGGACGCGATGGATAGCAAAATTGGTAAGGTCGATTTGGCCCAAAAGCACCTGTTTGCGCCGGATACGGTTCAAACATTTGGTGACATTGACGTGGAGAGTTTTTCCGTGTCACACGATGCCGCTGAACCCCAATTTTATGCGATTCACTATCACGGGAAGACGTTTGTTATTTTGACGGATACCGGCTACGTTTCCGAGCACGTGGAAGGCGTGATTGCGGACGCCGATGCCTACCTGTTGGAGTGTAACCATGATGTGGAAATGCTGCGGATGGGCGAGTACTCGTGGCCACTGAAACAGCGGATCCTGGGCGATAAGGGCCATCTGTCAAATGAAGAGGGCGCCGACGCCTTGATGGACGTGCTGGGCAACCGGACCAAGAAGATTTACCTTGGTCACCGGAGTCTGCACAACAACATGCAGTCGCTGTGTCACCTCACCGTGGCCTCAATGATGGAAAATCGTGATTTCGGGGTCGGCAACGACTTCCAGCTGATCGATACCAATCCAGAAGAAGCAACGCCGCTCGTGGCTTTGTAGCGGGTGAATTTGGTGCTGTGGGTGATGTCGATACAAGCTTGTGGCTGATTGTCAGTTGGTGCGCTGTGAGTGGTTAGCGTATCGGCTGTTCGTACACAATTTGGATGATCCGTTCTGGAATAGGCTAAGTCAGTTGACGAAATTATGCTGAATTGGTTGAACGTGTGTTAGCCGATAGGGCAGTCAAAAATGGACTTAGCCGTGGGAATCCTCTTAATGGCTGATTTTGGGCCATTTAGAGGATTGGTATCTTTGAAACGCGGTCCGTAGCGGTTCAAAGTAAGGCGGAAGACCGTCCTTTGGCTTCCGGCGTCCGCCCACAGCGTTCCGGTCCATTTTGACTGCCCGGCAAGGCGCTGTAACCATCCGGTTGACCCGTTCAGCGTAAGTTTTGGTAAACTTTAGGACTTCGGCACCGAATCATCAAAAAAAATTCATACTCAATCGTTAAACTATAACTATTAAAAACGATGGCCAGCGGCTAAGACTGCTGACCAATAAATGAGGAGGGTTCGCGCGTTAGCGCAATGTGATGGATAACAACAATAATCAAAATAATGATAATACTGATCAAAACCAAGCAACTCCAACGCCCACTCCGGAACCGCAAAAGCGGCAACGGGGCGGCCTGACCTTGACCAAGGTTGCCATAACGGCCCTGGTAGCCGGGCTGTTAGGTGGGGGTGCCGCTTATGGTGGCATTACTTACATGAATAACAGTGGGGTTAACGATACGGCGGTGCCTGCTGGGAGCAATAAGAGCGGCAACGCATCGACGTCCAACGTGACGGTCAACGTTTCCAGCCAGTCCACCAAGGCCTTCAACAAGGTCAAGGGGGCGATGGTCTCCGTGATTAATTTGCAAAAGGAAAGCAGCAGTAGCAGTACACTTGGCCAGTTATTCGGCGAGTCTTCCAGTTCGAGTTCGAAATCCAACTCGGCGTTACAAGAGGCTTCCGAAGGGTCGGGGGTCGTCTACAAGAAGAGCGGCAACTCGGCCTACATTGTGACCAACAATCACGTGGTGTCCGGCTCATCCGCCTTGCGCGTGGTGACCAGCTCGGGTAAGCAGCTGCAGGCTAAATTAGTTGGGAAAGATTCCGTGACCGACTTAGCTGTCCTGAAGGTGAACGGCGCTGATTTGAAGACCGTCGCTTCATTTGGGGATTCCGATAAGATCAAGGTCGGTGAAACCGCCTTGGCAATTGGGTCGCCGCTGGGTAGCCAGTACGCGACGTCGCTGACGGAAGGAATCATTTCCGCCAAAAAACGGACGATTGAAACGACAAATTCTTCTGGGACCCAGACCGGGAACGCCACGGTTATTCAAACGGATGCCGCGATTAACCCCGGGAACTCCGGTGGGGCGCTGATTAATGTCGGCGGTCAAGTCGTCGGGATTACCTCTTCCAAGATTGCCAGTGATGCTGAAGGGACGAGCGTTGAGGGGATGGGATTTGCCATTCCGTCGAACGAAGTTGTCAACATCATTAATCAATTGGTTAAGAAGGGGAAAGTTGTGCGACCAGCGTTAGGGATTACCTACGTGGACCTTGCCAACGTTTCCAGCTCGCAACAAAAGTCGATTCTGAAGCTGCCAACGAGTGTGCAGAGTGGGGTCGTGGTCATGAGTGCCAGCGCCGGTTCGCCAGCGAAGAAGGCCGGTTTGACCAAGTACGACGTCATCACCTCGATGGGTGGTCACGACATTTCCGATCAATCCACGCTGCGGGACATTCTGTACAAATATAAGCTGAATGATACCGTGTCGATGACTTACTACCACAACGGTAAGAAGAAGACCACTAAGGTTAAATTGACCGAAACGTCTTCCCAGTTGAGTAGCAGTTCGTCATCCACCTCAGCAAGCTCAGAAAGTTAAATAGAAGTTGAAATGAAAGCGACCGTTGGAATTTTCCAGCGGCCGTTTTTTTGCGATGATAACCAAATTAATGAAAAACCGAAGTTTAAGGTCGGCTTAAGGTAAATGAAAACGCGACCGGTGGTGTTGGGACCGAACGAAATCGGGGCAACGCCAGGAAGTAATTCAGGGGCGAAATTTCGCTTGTGGATAACTGTGGATAACTTGGGGGATAAATGGCATAATGGAACAGTGGAAAAGTTATGAACAAGGCTAGACGGGGGATGGAACCGGTGCAAAAGTTATCCACAGGTTGAGTTGAAAGCTGTGGATAGAAAAACTTTTTAGTTCTTTTATGGTCGACAATCCCTGAAACAGTAAGGTTTGTAAGCGGATAGCCCGAACGGACGTTTTGGGTAAAACCGGTGGATAACTATTTTTATATTGACATTTTAGCAAAAAATAAATATAGGGGGTCTGGGTCATGGCCACCCCAATATCTAGGAAAACAGCTTGTGCACCTGTGGATAACTTTGTGGACAACCTGTGTATAGGAGCGTAATTATGAACATCAAATTTGTCGTTGTGGGCAAACTGAAGGAAAAATACTTCAAGCAAGGCATTGCGGAATACGCGAAGCGGTTGTCGCGCTTCTGTAAATTTTCAATCGTCGAGGTGCCCGATGAAAAGGCACCAGAGAATCTGTCACAGGCGGAAATGGACCAGGTGATGGAAGCGGAAGGCGAACGCATCTTGAGTAAAATCAAGGACCGCGAATACGTCTACGCATTGGCCATCTTAGGCAAGGAACGCTCGTCTGAGGAGTTTGCCAAGGAACTGAAGGACTTGACCACCTACGGCCACTCAGACATCACATTCGTCATTGGAGGTTCACTGGGACTCACGCCGGCGGTTTTGAAGCGGGCGGACACCCAGATTTCGTTTGGGCGCTTCACGTTGCCCCATCAGTTGATGCGGCTGGTGTTGACGGAGCAGGTTTACCGGGCGTTTATGATTAATGAGGGGTCGCCGTATCATAAGTGATAGCGAATTTGGGATAAAGGACAAGGAAGCAAAAAAACGCGAATGGCTATCGATTACGTAGTAAGATTTTTAGTGGACTGAAGTTGATTGAACCCAAAAGTTGAGACCTTTGGTGTATCTGTTAGTGCAACATATAAAGGTATTCGGTAGCGAGGGGTGTGGTAGGTGTTTAAAATGCTTGATTCTTATGTGATCAGATGCAATTCGGACGCAACCCAGGAATAAAATGTGTCGATCTTTCTGTAATAAAATTACGAGCTGTGAATATGTGTATGTAGCTGTGTGTAAATTGAAAGAAGGTAGCAAATCAGGCGGAGTATCATAAGCTTGGGTCAGCCGGCTTGATGTGGCTGGTATTGACAGGACATATTTGTTGAGTTTTACTTAATAGCAGTATAATAAATTGAAAAAATTAGGCAGATAGAAATACTTAGTGTATTTGTACGCTATTTTAGGAGGATTAGAATGGCAGATAAATTGATCGTACAACGAGCCCTGAATTTTGTAGAAGAGTGGGCCCATCAAGTGAAAAAAGGATCATTGGGTGAGCAGCAACATGCCCGGGAATTTATGGCAGACTTTTATGACGTTTTTGGTATTTCTAAGTCTGTATATCGTTCTGGATTTGAGTATAAGGTTAAAATGGAGGGCCATAATAAGCGTATTGATTCTCTTCTTCAGCATACGTTAATAATAGAAATGGAATCACAGAATGTAGAAATTGTAGATAATCCTAAAGCGGGGTATGAACAAGCGTTAAAGTATGCCTATACTTTAAATGAAATAGAAGATGGAAGTTCACCTGAATACATTCTTGCCTGTAATTTTGAGAACTTTTATTTAAAAAAACCATCAACAGGTGAAATTTGGAATACGACAATTACTGATTTTGTTAAAGATATTGATATCTTTAATTTTCTTTCAGGATACGAGCAGTTAGAACAGGAACGGCAGGCTAAAGTGGATAAGAGGGCTGCAGAGTCTATTTCAAAAATATATCGTAGTGTTTTAGAGGCTGGTGTTCAACCCAATGCTGCTAGTTTACTAATGACGCGGATAGTTTTTTGTTTATTTGCTGATGATACACATATATTTGAATATAACGGGGTGTTTCAAAAGTTTTTAGAGGAAACTTCTGAAGATGGGACTGATCTTTTAAGTAAACTTTCTCTTCTGTTTAGACAACTGAATACCAGCCCTAAAGATTGGATTGGTAAGGATCGTCGGTTTGGCTATATTAATGGCGGGTTATTCGCTCTCGACATTGCGAAATACACGATAAATCTGGGATTAGAATTCAATGCTGAAATTCGTAAATCTTTAATTGAGGCATCAATGCTAGATTGGTCTGGCATTAGTCCAGTGATTTTTGGTTCTATGTTTGAGGGAGCTCTTGACCCCCAAAAACGTCATCAACTTGGAGCACATTTTACTTCGGAAAAGAATATACTAAAGGTAGTTGATTCCCTGTTTATGGATGACTTGCACAAGGAATTTGATGATGCTCGTCATAAGTCCAATGCTGGTGGTGCTCGAACCAAGGCTCTGAATGATCTCCATGAGAAGATTACACATCTTAAATTTATGGATCCAGCTTGTGGTTCTGGGAACTTTTTGATTATCGCTTATAGAGAACTTCGACGACTAGAACATGACATAATTGATACCTTTATAGAAGATAATGCTAAGGTTGCTAGAATGAATGGAGGTGGAGTTCAGCTGCCGTTTGATTTTGCTTCAAAGAGTATTCGTGTAGAGGTGAGCCAATTTTATGGAATTGAAATCTTACCATATGCAGTATCCATTGCTCGGGTAGGAATGTGGTTGATGGATCATTTAATGAATATTGAAGCTAGTAATTTGTTTGGCGAGCTTATCCGACGAATTCCATTGCATGCGGGGGCGAATATTATTCAGGCTGATGCATTAAAGGTAAGCTGGACTAGGGTTTTTACAGAATCGCCTAATTTATCGAACTTGAAGGTAGATGATATAAATTACATTTTTGGTAATCCTCCCTTTATTGGTCAAACTGTGATGACTTCATATCAAAAAGAAGAGTTGAAGGCAGTGGACGCTAATGTAAAGAAGATGGGGAAGGTTGATTATGTTGCAGGATGGTATCTAAAGTCTGCTGATATAATGTCAAAAAATCCTAATGTGAGGACAGCTCTTGTTTCGACTAATTCGATTGCACAGGGTGAACAGGCAGTAATTGTTGGTCAGGAGCTTTTTAGGCGAGGATTTTATTATAATTTTGTTCATCAAACTTTCAAGTGGGATAATAATGGGGCAAAAGTATTTGCAGTTATAATTGGGTTCTCATTAAATAAGTCGGCAGCAACTATATTTAGTTATGCTAATATTTCAGATGATCCAGTTGCAAAATATGCTGATGAAATTAATGAATATTTACTAGATATGCCTAGAGTTTTATTACATCCCACTAATAAAAGTATTGAAAATCTACCTAAAATGGCATATGGTACAATGCCTCGAGATGGAAAAAACCTTATCGTGTCTGTGGAAGAACGAAAAGATCTTGTGAACAAGTATCCTCAGATTGCAGAGTACATCCGTCCGTTTATTGGGTCACGTGAACTCCTTCATAATGAAATGAGGTATATTTTATATTTAAAAAATGCTCCTATGAATATTTTGAAGCTATTGCCTATCAGCAAACGATTGCAGGCGGTTCATGATACTCGTTTAGCCAGCCCGTCACCCTCCACAAAGAAATGGGCTAATCGCCCAACGGAACTTGTGCAAGATCAAGCTGTGGATTCAGATGTATTATTGGTACCGCGTGTCTCTTCTGGAGGCCGTGAGTATATTCCAATGACATTTGGTGTATATCCAACAATCGGCAGTGATCAGGTGTTCCAGGTAGGTAATGCAACATTATCACTATTTGCATTACTTGAGTCTAAAATGCACACAGCATGGATGGATACAGTTGGTGGGGGAATGAAGGGAGATTATCGTTACTCTAATACTTTAGTGTATAATACCTTTTGTATTCCTAACCTCAGTAAAAAAGATTTGAGTTGTCTTGAAGAGTGTGCGGAACGCATCGTTTCTGCCCGTTTGAGGCATTCCTCGGAGTCACTTGCAGATTTATATGGCTCGCTTATCATGGCAACTGATTTGCGGGATGCACATATGAAAAATGATAGATTTGTCGATACTTTGTATGGACTAAAGCAACCGACAGAGAAGGAACGAACTCTGAAGCTGATAGAGATGTATCATACAAGGTTAGAAAGGTAGAAGGTTAAAAACAGAGCATACTTTTAAGAAGATATGGAAGGAGCCCGGACAATGAATCCAACAGAACAGGTCACCCAAGCACTGGATAATATGGCAATCCCCTACCAACTGGTACACCACCCAGTTGCGGAAACCACAGCGGAAGCCGATCACTACATTGAAGGCATCGAAGGCGTGCGCACCAAGACGATGTTCCTAACGAACAAGAAGGGTTCTATGTCAACTGTTGTTGGTAATTCCATTTATAAAATTGTCTAATCCTTTGAGATTAGGCAATTTTTTTTGAG
>NZ_RHNN01000020.1 GCF_003946245.1 Levilactobacillus cerevisiae | reverse complement strand
CATTCTTTGATTATACAAAAATATCCGTTGCCAGTAATCAAATTCATTTGATTACCAACAACAGATATTTTAGAACCTTTATTATCAGTTCTTACCCAAACTACATGTGACTGGCTACCAGCCACAACGTGACCATATGATAGATTGCATAAGCCATGACACCTAAGAATAACCAGCCGCTCAGGTAATAGACGTAATACATCTTGGGATGTTTCATCATCTAGCCCCCTAACCGATCATAGCGTACCACGAATACCGGGGGGCTTACCCCCATGGCCATCGATAGCTACAATCACTTAACTAACTGCGGACGTCTCTCGGCGTTGCGCAGCAGCCAAGATTGCCTGCTGCTCTGCCACCGTTTGCGTAAATTGTTGCATCATATTTTTACCAACCACCTGGGCACCGTGTTGCTTAGCCCGCCAAGTGATCATTTGGAACCGTCTACGTTCATCCAATAGCTCTTCGTTTAACATATGGCTCCCCCCAAACTTGTTCGCCAGTGTCTGCTACTCAATAACTATATTATAAACATTAATCATTGCGTGGTCTACCCCTGTTACCCAATTATTACAAAACTTTTACATAAAACCGTTTACGTTAATTCGCCGAATTTGCGGGGTTTATACCAAGATTTATTCCCGGTATAATCTGTGTTAGCGACCATTTAGTCTATAATTGGTATGGGTGACGTGTGCAACCGGTTGAGCCCTTATCCCGGCTTATTTTGATGCAATTGTTTAATGACTTAACCGTCATTGGTTTACCTCAGTCGTAAGCCCTTACATTTTAGTCCCTTTTCCGTTGTTTTTTAGCTTGAATCGGCGTAGGCTAAGAGTAAATTAATCGAAAGAAGCTGATTCCCAGTGGCCATTGACCGCGAAAAATTCCCACCCCGTTACCGTACCGTTGCCATCAACGATGATGGACTTGAAAGCCATTCCTATATCCCCGGGGGTCTAGACGCCCTAACCAGTAGCCCCACGAACGACAGGCCGGGTGCCAATCCCGAACAATTTGTTGGGTTAGCACTCAGTACCTGTTTGAACGCCACCCTCGAAGCCATTGAGGAACGCAAAGGGATTCCGCACACATCACAGGTTCATACGATTGTTGAGATGGCTCGGGATACCCGCGGCTTGCAATTCTACGTCACCGCCCAAGTTCGGATTCCCGGCGTTGACCAAGCGACCGCTGAGTCCATGGTGGATCTGGCCGAACGGCGTTGTCCCGTTGCCAAGCTCCTAAGTGGCAGTGATAACGTGCACGTCGAACTTGTGAAAGAATTTTCTCCCGTGGAGGTAGTCACGGACTAAGACTTTAAAAAATGGGCCTGGGAGCTAAATTCCCCAGACCCATTTTTCATTTTCAACGCTTATACTGCTGAAACGTGGCACAAGGGGCAGCTGGCTCCGCTTAACAATGATGACCAAACAATCCAAGTCCGGGATTATTCGGTTATCACCGTTAATGGTCGCCAGCTAACCGCCCCTTGTCCCACTCTCAATTCCATCTAGCGCCGACTAAAATGTCGGGTCAACCGTTCCCACCAAGATTGTTTCTCTGCTTCACCGTAGACAAATGATCTTGGATGGCGAGGCGACCGCTTGTCATCGTGGCCATCATCCATGAAGACAATCTTGCGCCAGCGCTTCTCTTCCTCGGTACTCATGCGCTTTTTGCTCATTGACTTCAATCTCCTTCTCCACCGCAGTGACTCGCGGTGTCCAAACGCCTTAACGTTGGTTACTTTTTCATGCGGGTATCCTGGCTGAAGTCCTGAATGAACTTCAGAATCTCGTGTGCTCGCTTGTCGCCATAAACATCCACCCACCCCTGAAAACGGCGGTCAACGCGTTGCCGAATGGCGGCCTCCGCCTTGGTGCCCGCTGGGGTCGCCAATAGATACAACCGGCGCCGGTCATTTTCATCCGGCTCCTGTCGCAGATAGCCCTGTTTCAACAAGACCTTAATTTGCCGGGAAATTGCGCTCCGGGTGACTTGCCGTTTACTAGCAATGTCCATCAAGGTCACGTGATCATTATGGGTGATTTCTCGTAAAATCAAATACTGTTCAAACGACAAGTGATACGCCTTCGCTGGTTCGGAAATAAACTCATCCAAATACTTCAACGAACTCATATAGACGTTGATAAAAGCGTCTAACAACGGCTCTTCCTGCTCAGCCATGATTACCCACCTACATTTCTCAAAATACGATTTTTATCTTAGCATTTACGTCCAGTAAATACCAGCTTTTTCCTACCCAATTAGGCGGTGGTCCACCCCGTCCTATGCTAGAATAAAGGTAGTGATTAGGCAATTGCCAGCGCACCACTTTAACTGTATTAAATGACAATTAGTTGTTTTCACTGAACACCATAAATTTTAGATTCATAACTTTCGAGGGGGGAAGTTAACATGTCACATGTCAAATCACTCGTCGTCTTAGGGAGTCTGTTGCTCCTGACCGGTTGTGGCGCTACAAACAAGTCTGCCGCCAAAACACCTTCCAGTCAACAGGAACCCGCTAGTAGCAAGTCGAGCCAAGCAACGTCATCCAGCAAGACCCAGCAAAGTAGCCGTGCCAGCTCTAGCAGTTCCGTCGCCAAGACCGCCACATTTAGCAATCAGACGTTTACCATTAACCACGTAGCCTTCAAGCTCACTGGTTCCAAGGTGACTGCCAGTGCAACTGCCAACCGCAATCTGTTCGTCATTTATTATACCGTAACTAACAACCAGGGAAAATCAATTATACCTAGCGACCTTTGGCAATCGGCCGTAAGTGCCAGCCAAAATGGCAAGAAGCTGGGCACTGGCAACCTGGCCTTCACCACCAGCCAAACAACGGATAATAACAAATTGAACCGGACAGTCATGCCCGTGAACGCTGGCAAATCAACAACCGGACTGGCGATGTTTGAACCCAAGGGCACGCAGAACATCACCGTCACCTTCAAGGACACGAACGGCCAAACGGTCCACACCAGCACCTATCCTTTGTCCTAGGCAGGGTTTGCTGACAATGTTGTGAACTTTGTGTCGTCTTGCGGCTGTAGGGGATTCCATCGTCTGTGGTGTAGCTCTCTAGCTATTAATATGTATGTCTCATGTTGCGATATACCCACCGTGTATGCACCAACTCTCAAGGTTGCTCACGGTTAGGACTGACGGCATGACTGTCTGGTAGCTAAAAGTTGCCAGTCCAGCGAAAATCACATCAACTTGATGTTAAAAAACTATGGTAACCGGTGGAGGCCAGAGATGGAGGTAGCTATGACAACGGTGTTAGCTGAGAATCAGCTTACACCGTGGGACGCGTTTGGAGACTGCTGAGTTTTGGCAGGCTTTAAACCGAGCCGGAGTACCGCTTCTCAGGCCGCAGGCGGTCCCCATAGACGCCGGAGTCTCTGGCAGCCGCAGGTGGTAATTCTTACCAAACCTAGTTGTTTCCATCCTTGTTAGCTGAGCTTTCCTAATTAATTTTGTGTTCCCAATCTTTAGATCCAGTCACATACCCAAGCAAATTGCAGAAAGGACCTGCCTATGCCGAGTTTAATCGAACGCATTCACCAAGTTGAGTTGGGAAATCTGACCCAATTCAATCAGCTCTGCCAGCAACTCAAGCTCCCCTACTTTTTAATGGGTGGCTCCCTGCTCGGCGCGATTCGTCATCAGGGGTTCATTCCCTGGGACGATGACGTTGACGTAGGTCTGTTGCGAACAGATTACGACCGTTTTTTAGCCGCCGCACCTGCTCTGTTGACGGGAACGCATTACTTCCTTCAAACGCCCGCCAGCGACGAAAATTACGCGTTGAGCTACGCCAAACTGCTCGACCGTAACACCTACATTGAGGAGAAGCGAAACGTGAACAATGCCCGCAAAGGGATTTTCATTGATATTTTCCCACTGGACCGGATTCCGGATGATGAGGTGGCCCAACGTGAACAGCTCACCAAGTTTCAGCTGTTGAACACCCGCATCCTGCTTCAGCTACGGTATCACCTGGTCGACAACCCGCTTCGCAAACTCCAGAGTCCGCTCAAGCCAGAACAGGTCACGGCCGTTAATGCATTAAAAGCACAGCGGGAAACCGACATGACCCAGTATCAAGCGGATGATAGCCTGTCACAGGTGAAAAATCTCGCCTCACAATACGCCTATGAAAAAGAAATCTACAGCGTTACGGAGTTGACTGACCTAATCGACGTGCCATTCGAGCAGTTAACTGTTCAGGCGCCGAAAAACTATGCTAAAATTTTAGAGCGGCTATATGGCGATTACCGCCAATTACCACCTGAGAATCAGCGAACGGAAAAGCACCTGGACCTGGTCATCATGGACAACCAATTATTTACCGACTAAATTTAAGCGTTACCATATTTGTTGATGGTAAACCACAATTTTCTCGGTTTGAAATCAATTTTCAAATTTTTTGCCCTTATTTTTGATTCAAGCAACATGGTCCAGACCGATTCTAGTATGATAGTAAACAAACTAATTTGTTGAGTATGGGGCAAATGGCGGTTAGCTGGCGAGCATTAAGGCTGAAAGCCAGATAATCCCGGGCTTGGATTTTTATGCGGAGCCAGTTACCTTTTATCGTACGCTTCAGCAACAGATTTGGAAATACAATCCTAATCCACAATAGCCTCACAGCAACTCATATTTTACAGAAAGTAGATGAATTTTATGGCTGATGATTATTTTGGCGCTATGCTCGTAAATGTTTCCAGTATTGAATTGTCGATTGTGAACCTTAAAACCGGCGCCCAGACCGAACGGGTCAAATCGGCCGTCGCCATCGGGGAAAATATTTACAACCATGAAGAAATTAGTTTTGAAACTGTGGGTGACGCCGTCGAAGCGTTACGCGGCTTTCTTCAAGTCCTCAAGGATTACGGGGTGACCCAGTATAAATTGTGGGGTTCCCACGCGCTGTCCTTGGCCCCCAACGCGGAATTCATTCGTGACCAACTCTACGTGCGGACGGGCCTGCACATCGAGTGGCTGTCGCTGGGCGAAGAATCCTTCGTGCGCAACGAGGCGATCGCCCTGAAATATTACCACTATCACCACCTGGTCAAGGATCACGCGGCCATCATCGGCATGAACTCCGGGAGTACGACCCTGTCCTTCTTCGCGCACGACAAGCTCATTGCCTCACACAACATGAAGCTGGGACCCATTCGTATCAAAGAAGTGCTCCAAACGTTGCGGGCCACGGCACCTAATCCGGTGGACGTGCTCGACGACTACATCAACAGTAAGGTCGACGACTTCTACCGGTTCCTTCCCGAAGAATTTCAAACAACTCAGAATCAGGTGATGTTGATTGGTGCGGCACCACTGAACACCTACTTCATCCCCAAGGGCGACGTGAGCTACACGTTGTCCGTCAAGTCTTTCAACAAATTCTGTAATGAGGTTGCCGGGGCGTCCA
Organism: Levilactobacillus cerevisiae; assembly: GCF_003946245.1. Lineage (GTDB taxonomy): Bacteria > Bacillota > Bacilli > Lactobacillales > Lactobacillaceae > Levilactobacillus > Levilactobacillus cerevisiae. The sequence goes on along the minus strand of NZ_RHNN01000020.1, from coordinate 62,699 downwards.
ACCAATATCTGATGGAACGCCTGCACCTGACCGAGGAAAATGTCGAACTGGTTCTGCCAGTCGTTTTGCTCGTGCGGAAATTACTGACGGTGGTCCACGCTGAAAAACTCCACCTGGTCAATCTGAACGTCTTGGACGGGTTGACCACGAACCAGGCCATCACCGCCGGCTACCACAAATATCACTTTGATAATCAAATTTTAGCAGCCGCAGATGACCTGGCCCAACGTTACCGGGTAGAACCCCACCACATGGAGTTGGTTCGCCGGTTTGCGCTACACCTCTTCGATCAGTTGAAGCCGCTGCACCACTTGACGCCGCGTGACCGCCTGCTCTTAGAGGTCTCGGCCATCGTCCACGATATCGGTGGCTTCATCGATACCCATGAACATTACCTGCACTCCGACTACGTGCTCAAGGAATCCGAAATCTTGGGCCTATCCACCGAAGAAACGCAGATTATCGCCGCCGTTTCACGGTATCACAGTACCCGAACGCCCGCCGAAGACCTGGCCCATTTCCGCCAATTAGATAGCGATAAGCGGGTCGTGGTCGCCAAGTTATCCGCCATTTTACGGATTGCGGACGCACTAGACGACGCCCATCAACAGACCATTCAACGTATTTCCGTTTCCATTCGCACGAACAAAGTCATCATCACCGTTTTCAGTGACGATGAGCTGTCCTTGATTCGTTGGGCATTCAATTACAAGGCTGATTTCTTCACCGACGTCTTCGGCCTACAACCAGTCTTAAAACAGAGGAGGTTACACAAATGACCCTGGATTATACAAAACCGAAATATTATACCAACCGGGAGCTCAGTTGGCTCGACTTTAACGATCGTGTGTTGGAGGAGGCCCGCGACAAGGCGAACCCCCTACTGGAACGGGTGCGCTTCCTAGGCATCACCCAGAGCAACGTGGATGAATTCTTCATGGTCCGGGTCGCCTCACTTTCCAAGCTGGCTGCGGTCAACTATCCTAAGCCAGACGCCTCTGGCATGACAGCAGAAGACCAACTGCTGGCCGTCAACGCCAAGGCTCACGACCAGGTGATCAAACAATACTCGACGTTGAATCGGATGTTGATTCCCGCTTTGGCGGCGGAAGACATTCACATCCTGACGCCCGCTGAGTTAACGTCCCAACAAACCCGCTTCATTGAAAAATATTTCAATGATGAAATCTCGCCGGCACTGACGCCCATGGCTGTCGACAGCTCGCGGCCGTTCCCCTTTATCGGCAACAATACCTTGAACATTGCCATGCGGCTGTTCAAGGATGGGGATAAGAAAGACAAGCGTTTCGCGACCGTGCAAGTTCCCGAAATCTTCCCCCGAACCGTCCGTTTACCGGGTGGCGACAATGACTTCATTTTGCTGGAAGACATCATCAAGACCTTCATCGGTAACCTATTCATTGGGTATCAGGTGAAGGAAGCGGCCAATTACCGGGTCATCCGGGACATGGACTTGGACGTGGCCGAAGAAGATACCTCCGACCTCTTGAAGGAAGTTGAACAACAACTAAAGAAACGGGAACATGGTGGCGCCGTCCGAATGGAAGTCGAAGCTGGCATCAGCCAGCCGCTCCAGAATCGGTTGGCAACCTCGATCAAGATCGCTGATTACGCCGTGTACGAAATTGGTGGCCCCATCGACCTGACCTTCCTGTCGAAACTGACCAAACAAATCAGTGGTCACGACGATGAGAGTTACGCGAAATTCACCGCTGCCCGGACGCCAGGCCTGCAACATGACGATGACGTCTTCAAGACGATTCGGCAACACGACGTCCTGGTCCACCACCCCTTTGACGACTTCGCGGCCGTCACGGAGTTGATTCGCCAGGCGGCCTGTGACGACGGCGTCTTAGCCATTAAGATGACGTTGTACCGGGTTTCTGCGAACTCACCGATTATCAAATACCTGGGGAGCGCCGCTCAAAACGGCAAACAGGTTACTGTCCTGGTGGAAGTCAAGGCGCGTTTCGACGAAGAAAATAACGTTCACTGGGCCCAACAACTTGAAAAGATGGGCTGTCATGTCATCTACGGTCTGATTGGCTTGAAGACCCACTGTAAGTTAACGCTGATTGTTCGTCGGGAACCCGATGGTATTCGGCGCTACATGCACATGGGAACCGGGAACTACAACGACGTCACCGCCCACTTCTACACCGACCTGGGCCTGATGACCACCAACACGGACATGGGGATCGACGCCTCCAACATTTTCAACATGTTATCCGGCTACTCCGAACCCCCGTACTTCCATCAGCTCCACATGTCACCCGATGGCATTCGGAACTTTATTACCGCGAAAATCAACCAAGAAATCGACAACGCTAAGGCCGGCCAACCCGCTTGGATCGAAATGAAGATGAACTCACTGTCCGACTCCGCCATGATTGCGAAGCTCTACGAAGCCTCCCACGCCGGCGTCAAGGTCAAGCTGATTGTCCGGGGCATCTGCTGCTTAAACGTGGGCATCCCCGAACTCAGTGAAAACATTGAAGTCCATTCCATCGTCGGCCGCTTCCTGGAACACAGTCGAATTTATGCGTTTGCGAACGCCGGTGATCCGCAACTGTACCTGTCCAGTGCCGACCTGATGACGCGGAATCTGAACCGTCGGGTAGAACTGCTATTCCCAATCTTAAACGACAGTCTCCGGCAACGGGCCTTTGACATTTTCGCAACGCTCTGGCATGATAACGTCAAGACACGGGTCCTGATGGCCGACCGCACCTTTACGCGCGTTGACCGCCGTGGCCTGGAACCGCTCGACGCCCAAGAAACGTTCATGGACCTGGCAGCCGCCCAAATCAAGGCGAATGCCACCCATGCACCCAAGGACAGCAATGCCCCGCGGCAGTTCAAGCCCATGCTGAGCCCGAAGAACCAGCCTAAATCCCCTATTGATCGGAGTCTGGAATAAATGGAAAACTTAGTTGTCATTGATTTGGGTTCGAACTCGGTCCGCATGACCATCAGTGAGATTGACGAAGCTGGCAATCACAAGACGGTGACCGAGGAAAAACGCTACGTTCGGTTATCAGAAAACATGGGGGAGGAACAACTCCTCCAACCAGCCGCCATTGAACGTACCCTGGCCGCTCTGGCTGAATTCAAGGCCGTCTATTCAAAATTAGACAACCCGGAAATCACGGCCGTGGCCACTGCCGCCGTTCGCCAGGCGTCCAACCAGAAACAATTTTTGAAGCAGGTCAAAGATCAATTTGACCTCGACTTCGATGTCATCTCTGGTGCCCAGGAGGCCCGCTACGACTACCTTGGTGTGATTCATACCTTGCCGATCATCAACGGCTTGATTGTCGATACCGGTGGTGGTTCTTCCGAACTGATTCTGGTGCAGAACCGCCAAATGAAGCACGTGGTGTCAATCCCGTTAGGCTCCGTGACGCTGTCGCAGGCCTACCTCGAGAGCGACAAGGTGCAGGCCGATTCGCTGTTTTCTGCGATGACCTTCGTCAACAACGTCTTCAACGACGTTTGGTGGCTCCGTGAGGCGGCGAACCTGCCCGTGATTGGGTTGGGTGGTGCCAACCGGACGCTGGCCAAGATCAACCGCCGAAACAAGAATTTCCTGAACTTTGAGGACGTGCACGGCTATAAGCTGAGCGCCACCGAGGTGTACAGCACGTTGACCCAGTTGCTAGGCTTAGACCTGGCTGGCCGCAAGAAGGTGCCGGGCTTGTCCAAGGACCGGGCCGACATCATCATTGGCGGACTGATTCCAGTAGCCCTACTGATGCGGCTGCTGGACTCGCAACTGATCACGTTCTCGAACGCCGGTTTGCGAGACGGTATTCTGTATGACCGTATTAACCAAGTTAAGGCAGCGATTGAATAATCTAATCTATTGCATGTCAAAGAAGACCAACCACTCGGAAAATTTCTGAGTGGTTGGCCTTCTTTTTGCAGTTATGGTTAAGTTACCACTTACTCCTCCAAGAGTGAGCTACTTAAAATCTGATAGCGGATACGTGACCACGTGCTTGTACGGATGGGTCTTGAACGCAACCTTGCCGCTCCGATAAATCGTGGTGGTCGCTGAGCCATCGCTGCCCTCAGTCTTCACCGCAGTTAGCTTAGGACTTTTGCTTGAGAAGAAACTGACCCGTGTTGGCACACCTTCCGCAAATTCATGCCAGACGCTAAAGTGAGTCCGGAGCTTCTTGGGCTTCGTCACCGTCTTCCACGGCTTGCGCCAGTACTCGTAAAATTTCACCTTAGTGGCATGCCCATTACTAAAGTAAATCTTAGTTGGCCGGTTATCCATCCCCATGACTAGAACCTTGCTGACCTGGTACTGACTTTTGACGACGTAAGCGCGCTGTTGCAGGGAGAGACTGTCGTTGATCCCCACGCGATTATGCGTCGACTTTTTGCTTTGCACGTGCTTTCTCATCGTTTGACCAGGCTGTACCGTCAAAAATTGACTACCAGGATCCCGGTAGTAGCCGGCAATCAAGGTCTTTGGTGACTTAGCCACCCAGCCCAACTTTCTCCCTTTGGCCGTTTCCAAATAAACGTAGTGCGCGCCGTTACTGCGCTTAACCTCTTCTTTGGTGGCATACAACTGTTGCATGGCTAAGCGGTCAAAACCGCGCATCACGTAGGCGTAGTGCATGGTCGCAACGGGTGCGTTCCACAGTCGATGACTCCAGGTATTCCCAACGTAGTACGGCTTGCGATGCTTATACGTCCAAGCTTTCTTAATTGGGTGATACCGTTTGAGGTCGGTGGACTTGACGTAACCATTTTCGGCAAATTCCATGTAGTCCTTTGACATATCTGGCAACGAAGGATGATCAAAACCATACGCCCCATAACTGTAATTGACCATGTGGTAATAAATACCCTTAGTGGTAGTGTACTTTTCAATCGGACCAAACGTCAACGTCTTAGCAGTCGCATAACTTGAATAGACCCCTGACTTAGTTCCAAACTCTTTCAGACTCCGGTAAAACTTGACGTGCTTGTTAGCCATCTTGTAGGAAATATCTGGGTTAGCCTTTTCTGTCGAAATAATTCTACCTACTGGCGATTTCGTAGAGCTGCTATTGGCACTGGCCACGGCTGATTTCGACTGGCCAGTAGCCGAGCAACCCGCCATGGTTATCCCCACAAGTCCCAGCAAAAACAAACGTGATTTTTTCATATGTACTGACACCTTCCCTGTCTTACAAAATCACAAAAGATAATCAGCCAGATTGACCGATTATCTGTTGCGCGTTTCCTTTTCATTTCTCAATTAAGTTGCCACTTACTCCTCCAAGAGTGAGCTACTTATAATCATTGATACTGTACGTAATATTGTGTTCAATCACCTCTGTATGAAATTTCACGTGTCCGTCGCGATAGATTAAGATATGGACATATCCATCATTAGCCACAGTACTTACCTTAACTAGTTTCTTACTTTTCATGGTATAAAACTTACTACGAATGGCATCAACATTCATATAATCATCTCCGTGTTGTGCCCAGTAAACTGTTCGCAACTTTTTCTTATTCGTTGTCACCTTCCATGGCTTGCGACGATAAGTATAGGTCTTCACTTTTGTGGCAAGACCATTCCGGAAGTAAATCTTAGTCGGCCGATTATCCATGCTGATAATTAGAATCCGTGCAATCTGATGATGCTTGTTTCTAACAATGTACACCCGTTGACGTAAGGAAAGGCTATCGTTCACGCCAACCCGATTACCAGTAGACTTCTTACTTTGAATTCGGGTCACCATTTTCTCGTGCTTCTTCAGCTTCAATAACTGTTTCCCCGGATCACGGTACTTACCAGCAATCAACGTGTGCCGGGCCTTATAAACCCATCCCAGCTGACGCCCCTTAGCGGTTTCAAGGTAGACGTAGTGTTTGCCTTTACTGGTAATTAATTCTTTGGTTGCATACAGTTGTTGCGTTGTTAACCGGTCAAAAACGTGGGTAATATACGTAAAAGGTGCCGTATATGCCGGCCGATTCCAAATACGGTGGCTGTTAGGATCGGCGACATAATAGGCTTTCTTTTTGGCATAGGCCCATTCAGACTTAATCAATGATACCCGTTTCAAGTCGGTAGTCTTAACGTAGCCTAGCCCTTCTGGTTTACCTTTCCCTTCAAAACCACTCGTTTCATTCACAGTATACTTAACAACGTGATAATAAATACCCTTCGTCGCGGTAACCACCTTGGTAATTCCAAACGTTTCGCCCTTCTCTTCAAAATAGTCAGAGAACACCCCATCTTTAGCACCAATTTCCTTCAGGCTCCGGTAAAATTTAACGTGCTTGTTAGCCATTTTGTAAGGAATATTCGGATCAGCCTTCTCAGTTGAAAAGACTTCACCCACAAATAACGGTTTTGACTGACTGCTACTTGCCTGGCTACTGGCCGTGCTCTCCTTCTGGCTAGTCGAACTGGTACTGGCCGCAGCTGGTTTAGACTGTTTAATAGTCGAACAACCTGCCATGGTTAGTCCCACGACTACCAGCAGAAGTAAACGCGATTTTCTCATGTGCAATTACACCTTCCCTCTTTGCAAAATCATGAAAGATAATCAGATATTGTGACTGATTATCTTTTGCGCGTTTCCTTTTCATTTCTCAATTAAGCTACCACTTATTCCTCCAAGAGTGGGCTACTTAAAGTTAAACTGCGATAACGGGTAAGACATGATGTGCTTGTATTTGTGCGTATTGAACGTCACTCGTCCGCTACGGTAAACAGTCGTCGTTGCCATGCCGTCATAACCATAAGTAATCACGGTCACTAACTTTGGACTCTTCATTGAATGGAAGTTAACCCGAGCCTGATCGGTTTCCAGAAAAACATGCGCAGCTTGATAATGTGTTCGTAACTTCTTGGGGCTAGTAATCGTTTGCCAAGGCTTACGCCGGTACGTATACACAGTCAGCTTCGTTGCTTGTCCTTTATGGAAGTTAACCTTAGAAATCCGGTTATCCATTCCGGTCACTAGGACCTTAGCGATGTGATGCTGCTTATCGCGTGAAATGTAAGCCCGCTGCGGCATTGATAGGCTTTCGTTGGTTGTTACCCGATTACCGGTGGAGCGATGACTTTGGACCTTTTTCTTCATCGTCTCATGTTTCTTAGGTGCGAGGAACTGTTTGCCCGGATCACGGTATTTTCCCGCTATTACGGTCTTAGGTGTTTTGAACGTCCATCCCAGCTTTTGACCATTCGCACGTTCTAGGAAAACATAATGCGCGCCGTTGTACCTAGTAATTTCCTTGGTCGCATACAGTTGTTCGGCTGCCAGTCGATCAAAAACACCCGAAATATAAGTGTAGTGGACTGTATTAGGTGGTTTATTCCAAATTCTATGGATGTCCGGGTCCGCGACATAAACTGGTCGCTTATGCTTATAAGTCTTGATGTTATGCATGGTCTTGATTTGCTTGACATCACTCGCCTTCACGTAACCAATATCAGTGAAATCCGAATAATTAGCCATCGTCTCAGGTCCATGAACCCCTTCAAAATCACCGGTCTCATAGGTTACCATGTGATAAAAGGTTCCCTTGGTTGTCACGTACTTATTCGTTGCGCCAAAAGTCTCATATCGCTCGGTCGCATAGTAGGCAGATTCTCCAGACTTTTTCCCAAATTCTTTTAAACTGCGATAGAAGATAACCTTCTTATTTGTCATCTTATATGCAACATCAATATTCGGTGTCGTGCTCTGCTTAATTTGGCCAACCTGAGCATTCGTGGCAGGAACCATACTAGCCCACGCGCGTTCTTTTAAGGTTGCTTCCTGAGTACAACCGGCAGCCAACAGGCTAACAAGGACAACTAAACCCATTTTGATTTTCATTTCTTTTTCTCACCTCTTGTCCCACATCTTATTAGAATTAGCTCTCCAGTTTCTGTGCCTAATTTAACCGGAGCTTTTGCGGCATTATCTGTGGTGGTTGCCGGATAAGTGATCGTGAATCGCAGACTAATGCTGAAAAAATCTGTCTCCCACCAAACGACCGCGGTTTAGCGACCAAACTTGTCCATTTCTTTTACCTGGACATTATTCGTGGTAGCTAATACTTTACTGTCTGACTGCATGGGTCGGTCCTCTACTATTTCCTAAAGTCTCTTTATTAAAGAGCCACATTTAGCCCTAATCATAAAAATAGTAGCTGAACAAGCTTGCATAAACCAGTCTCACAGTTTAACTATCCTGAGGTGCAGTCTTGATTGTTCTAAAATTCACATGTCATTGCATGGTTCCACGTGAATCACCACTATCACCGGTAACCAGCTATTTGGGATAACTGGCTAGCTATTCAGCGCTATTCAAAAAAGCAATTTAATCTATTTCTTATAGTGCGCCTCCCTTAAACTAAAAGCAAGCTTAAATGTCAAAAGCATTTCAAAAGTTGACTATTCAATTATCAAAGGGACTTAGTGTCAATAAATTAACTGCACAAATATTATTTCACATCATCTAGTGGAGCTCATTTACTCTGGTTGGTTTGCCGTTGTATTTCTATCATTTCAAGCAACCCAAAAAGAGCAATCGCATTTTCCAACTGCTCTCCAACTTACCTATCCTTTTCAGGTACCCTACTCTGGCAACTGCACAATATACGGTCCCAACCGCGGCACGTCCACAATCTCCACCTGAGTTGCAAAGGTTTGGGCCAGCAAGTCGGCATCCCGCAACTGGTCAGGCGTTCCCGTTGTCACCAGCCGACCTTCCTGCAACAGCCACAGCCAATCGCTCACCCGGAAGGCCTGATTGATATCGTGGAGCACCTGAATCACGGTCAGTCCCTTTGCCGCCAACCGGCGCATCTGGGTCATCAACTGCTGCTGATAACGAACATCCAGGTACGTCGTGGGTTCATCCAGCAGGAGCACGCTCGGTTCCTGAGCCAACGCTGCCGCCAACCAGGCGCGTTGCTGTTGGCCACCCGACAGTTCTTGGATCATCTGATCTGCCAAGCTTGTCAGTCCCGCCGCCGTGACGTACGGGGTAACCTCCGCCGCCGGTACCGCTTGAAGCAAGCCGTGGTACGGCAGCCGGCCCGTCGCCACCACCTCGCGCACCGTCATTTCGTCGTACAACTGGTGATGTTGCGTCACCATGGCAATTTGCTGAGCGAATTCTTTTGGGGCGAACTGTTCCAATGGGTGGTCATTTAATAAAATCTGCCCTGTTTGGGGTGCTAACTGGCGTGCCAACAACTTGAGCAGCGTCGACTTGCCCGCACCGTTGGGGCCAATGATGGTGGTCACCTTTCCGGGTGGGAAAATGCCCGTTAAATCGGTTAAACCCTGGGTTTGGCGGGGATAATGATAGCTAACGCGTTGACATTCCATGAAAACCTCGCCCCCGTTGTAAGAGAATAATGACAAATGGTCCACCGATAACGGCCATCATGGTCGCCGCAGAAATCTCGCTAGGCACGATTACGGTGCGCCCCAGCGTATCGGCCGCCAGCATCAGCCAGGCCCCGGCCAGCATCGAAAATGGCAGGACCGTTTGATAATCGTGACCCACTAGGCGCCGGGCAATATTGGGGATGACGATCCCAACAAATGGAATCGCGCCAACGACCGCCGTCACACTGACCGCCAGATACATCCCCAGCAACAGGAGACTCCAGCGGATCACGCTCACGGGCACCCCGACGTTCTGTAAGGCACTGTCGGTCAATTTAAGGTAATTGGCCCAGGGCGCAATCACTAACGCCACAGCCAGCCCCAGGACGCCCAGAATCAGGAGTGTCGTGGTATCTCCCCAAGTCAGGCCGTTGAAGGTGCTGTGACTGATGGTGGTCGCCCCGCTACTCAACAATTGTTGCAGGCCGACGAACGTCGCATCCAGGGCGACCCCGACGATGATTAAGCGGTAAGGGTTGGCTAAGGCCCGGCCACTGGTCAGAATCGCCAGTGCCACCAAACCACCTACCATGGCCATCACCCAGTTACGCCCGGGGAGCCACGGCAGTAGCATTGCTCCACCTAATTTGAAAAAGTCTGCCGCCGCACTGATCCCCAAGATACTCGGATCGGCAATCGGATTCCGGAAGACGGCCTGAAAGAGCGCACCGGCCACCGCGAGACTCCCGCCGCAGATCAGACTACTCAGAATCCGAGGAATCCGCAGGGAAAAGACGGTTACAAAGGCTTGGCTGTTAGGTTGACCAAGCGCATGAAGCACTTGCGCGGGGCCAATCCAGACGGTTCCCGCCATTAACGCAAGCAAGACGGTGAGCACCACCAACACCAGCACGCCACCGTACCACCAATTTGCGTGGGTCGTCATGCGGCCGCCCCCTTCGGATACAGCCACTGACTGACCTGGTTTAACGCGGTCACGACTCGCATATTAGCGGTCGCATCGAACGTTGGCTCCTGCAAATCGTAGACGCGGTGATGCTTGACCGCCGACGTCCGGGCCCACATCGCGTTATCTTTGAACTCTTGGTCAAATTGCTTGGTGACCATGGCCGGCATCGCGTGCTCAAGCCGTAAAATCACCTGCGGATCGGCCTTTTGAATCGCCTCGTCGTTGGGCGCCTGGTATTCCTGGTCCTTGCTGGTGAAGACGTTCGCGCCCCCTGCCAGTCGGACCAAGTCACCCACGTAGGCGTGGTTCGTCGCCACCATGTAACTGGCTCCCGGCAGGCCCATCAAGACCAATACGCGGGGTGCCTGGTGGCCGCGTGCCCGCCGCGTCGCCCGTTGTTTTGCCTGATTAATCAAGTTGTTCTGTTTTGCCGCCGCTGACTGACGGTCATAGCGCCGTCCCAGCTGGGTCAAGGTCTTTTGCAAATGATGCACACTGCTCAAATTTAGAAAATGTGGCGCGACGTGTTGGGCCTTGAACGCCTTGCCAAATTGGTCGTCCAGCGTGGTCACGGAATAGACCGCCGTCGGTTTCAGCGCCGTAATTTTTTCCACGCTGGGATTCATTGGACTCCCGACCTTGGCAACCTGGCGATACTGCTTGGGCAAGGTGTTGGCGGTCGTGGGCACGCCGACTAACGGTAAATTTAGTTTGTCGGCGATCTGGACAATGGCGTAGGTCGTCGCGACGATGCGTGGCTGACTCTGGCGTTGCCGCTGGGTTTGCCAAGCTATGCCTCCGCCGGCCAAACCCAGGACCACCAAAACGGCGAGCGTGATCAGCCCCATTTTTCTAGGATTTTTCATCAACTCTCACCTTCCTAATGTCGTCCCCGGCCAACGTACCACAAGCCGCCACCGCCAACCAGCACGATGATGGCCACAATCCCGCCAATCAAGCCGCCCCAGTGGGTCTTTTGCGCGGGTACTTCGTCAGCCGTGGTGCCCGATTGTTGGGCGTTGCTGACCGATTGACTGGCCGTGGAACTGCTAGCACGACTGCTGCTGGACTTGCTGGCTTTGGCCTTGGCCGAACTTTTCGCTCGTGATTGCGCCTGAGCCTTAGCGGAACTGCTGGTCTTGGCGGCCGCTGCCGATGTCGCCGCCTTAGAACTACTACTGCTGCTGGCGCGACTACTGGAGGTGGCTTTGGCCGTCGTGGTCGGGGTCTTACTCCCGAGTGACGGTAAATTGTTCGTCTTAAATTTAAACGTGATCAGGTGCTTGGCCTTGTAGACCTTGGGCACATCGATCGACAGCTTGGCGGTCACGTCCCGTTTCAAATCCGTGGTGGTGAACGCGTAGTACAGGTGGGAATTGCCCGCGGCATCCTTTTCCTTGCGGACGTTCGCTGGCGCTTGCCCATCAATCGAGAGCACCGTGACCGGCCAGTCGGTCAATTTCTTAGCCGTCTTAATGTCCATCGTGACCACGTAGGCGTGATTCTTGACGGTCACCGCAGCCGGATGGACGAAATAACCGCTGGCCATGGAGGTCTGATTGGTATTGTACTTCAGCGCGGAAAACTCCAGGGATTGGGCGTGCGCTGCTGTCGGCATCAACCAAAACGCCGTCAGTACTAAGAGGCTGAGTAGCCAACGTTTACGAAAGTTACGCATCGCGTCGACCTCCCCACCAGATGAGCAGACTGAGGCCTAACCCGATGATCCCAAGAACTGACCAGTTGCTGCTCGTCTCGCCGGTTGGTGGTAAAGTTGTTTGGTGGCGTTGCGACTCGCTATTGGCGCTCGCAGGTGTCGCCGCGGCTGCGGTGTTGGTCTTCTTGGGTAAAGCGGCCACGTTCGCCGCACTCGCCTGGTCGGCCGCCCCACTCCGCGCAAAGCGGAACCGAATCGGGAACGTCTGGCTGATGGCCATTGCGGGCACCGTCACGTGAATCTTTCCCGGAATAAGCTTCTTCGTGAGATCACTGCGCTTCGCCACGGTAAAGGTATAGCTCATGGTATAATCGCTGCCGCTTTTGCCGTAGGTCACGTTTTGCGGTTTGACCCCGTCGATGCTTTCGGGAACGACGGCCTTACTGCCCAGTTTGAGGGACTTCGCGTATTTCACGTTTAACTTGACCAGATAGCCGTTACCCTTGGGCGTCACGGTTGCCACGTCCGTGTAGTACTGGTTGGCCTCCGACTTGGTCATCTTGCTGCCCTGGAGGACCTGGTAACGCCAGTATTCAGTTGTGCCACTGGTTTTCGCAGCGGTGGACGTTTTGGTGCTGGTCGTTTTGGCGCTGGATTTAGCAGCCGTCGTCTTGGGAATCTTCAGACTGCTGCTCGAACTACTGGCGGCCGCTTGGGTCACTTTTTCGGCCTGCGCCAACAGGTCCGCGGTGGTCAGGCTACTGCTAACCTGCTTGGCTTGGGCAAAATCAAGTGTCAGCCGTGCCGTTTCGTTCATGGAACCCAATGGCGTGGTCAATTTGAAGGTGGTGGTCAGCGGACTGGTCTGCGCCGTCAAATTAAACTGATAGATTGCCTGCTTATTGGCGGTCTTCACCAGGGTCACCGTTTGACCAGCGACCTTCATGGATTTAATGTACTGTTCGCCGTTCGAGGTGATCAGCACCGTCACCTGGTCGTCCTTCACGCGAATGACCGCGGTGTTGCCAAAGAATTGATTGGCCGTGGACGTGGCAGTACTGTCCGCCTTAATGATCTTCATCGGCACCTGGTACAGACCATCGCTTAAAGTTGCCGCGTGACTCAAGGTTGTTTGCCCCCAACTAAAAGCGACCAGCCCAACGATTAGGCAGCTCACGAAGCGGAAAAATTGCTGTAGGTGTTTCATGATGCGCTCCCCCGTTTCTTATTTTTAGATATTATCAAAAAAATCACCACCGAAACCGGTAGTGATTTTGCCACTTACTTAACAATCACGGTCTTGGTTACGGTCTTGTAACCCGCTTTGTTGGCGGTGACGGTTAATTTCCAGCTCTTCTTAACGGCCTTCTTCAGTTTCACCGTGTAAGCCTTCTTCTTGGTGGTCACTTTGCCCAGCGTGGTCTTGTTGTGCTTAACGGTGACCTTGGCGCCCTTGGTGGTCGTCCCACTGAGTTTCTTGGCTTGGGCCTTAACTTGCTTGGTGGTCAGCGCAACCTTCTTTTGAGCCTTGCTGGTTGCCTTCAAGCTCGCCGTGTTAAATTTCAACGTCGCAGATTCCTGCATGGTGACCGTTTGGCCATTCACTGGAACGGCTAGGCTAAAGCCAATCGTTTGGTCCTTGGTCAGATCAACGTTGCTAAACGTGTATGTATTGCCAGTAGCGACTTGCTTTACGGTTGCGGTCTTGCCACCCAGGGTCAGTGCCTTGATGAACATATTGCCGTTCTTGGTGCCCGTGATGGTTACCGTGGCCTTCTTATTGTTCACGCTAACAGCCGCCGTGTTGCTTAAGTAATTTGACGCTTCGGAAATCGTGGTGGTGCCCGTCTGGTACATGCTAAAGGCGATGCTGTACTTACCATTTGCCAACTTAGCTGCGTTCAACGTCGCCGCTTGCGCACTCGTGGCCGGTGCGGTCACCTGGTTCAAGGTTATGCCAGCACCCGCACTGGTCAACAAAAGTAACGCACTCATAACGGTTAAAGATTTTTTCATAAAAAATACCCTCCCAAAACAAAGTATGATGTTTATGAATCCGTTTTCATAGTAGCACGATTATTAGTTGAGTACCACAATTTTGTAGCCAATTAAACTGTCATTCGACTTATACACTGATAGGCAAACGGCTTTTAAAGCTTCGTTGATGGGACGCTACCGCCCTGACCACGCCGCTACGCTAACCCCATAAGCAAAAGGGTTTGTGACCGCTCTGGCAACAAAATTCTACAATTTTGTGCACCCCCGTTTCCCAGTTATCCTAACTATCTCCCGGCTTAATTAGTAACAACTTTCGCGATGTGTGTCGAAAATGCGTATACGTTTGAGGTCTCTTGGCCGGCACCAGTTGCCACAATGTAAATTTGGGCACAAAAAAAGGTTGCGACAGCCGTCACAGCCTCCACTCACAATTAAATTTGCTCGCTACCCGATATGGTTTTCATGTAAAATCGCAGCGACTTCCTGATCCATCTCCGGCGTGCGTCGCCATTCTTGAAATTCAGTGAAGTCCTCAGCGGGCATGTCGTAGTTTTCGTTCACGTAGTCCTCATAAGTCTGGACGTGAGGCGTATGGGCAATGTTCAACTGTAGGATCCGCACCTGTTTGATCAGTTTGCGTTCAACAGCCAATTCGGCCCGCCCATTTTGCACCATGTTACTAATTTCCATGTATTTACTGCCGTCGAGACGGGTAATCTCCTCAATCAGCGTAAATGTTTCATGACTTTTCACTTTTGATCGCCTCCACACAATACGTCCATTATACCGTGATTTTGGGCAAAACAAAACCACTACCAGGGAATGGCAGTGGTCGGCATAAGAGAGAAAGAGAATTGATTAGAAGGTAATTATTAATACCTTACGAGATATAATATACCGGATTTTGTAAGCGCTGTCAATAGCTTTCAGAAAATAGTTGGCGATTTTCACTATTTTTTTGGGGTATCAGTATGGGGGCTTATCACTTATCCCCTAGAGCTACCTGGGATTGCTCCCGCTTAGGCAGCTTGAGGATTATTTGAAAAATTATTTTACGATTCGTTTGGTCAGCCAGTCATCTAAGACAAGCGACTCACTTTTCGCCAGCCTTCCATTAACCCAACCAGCAACAGAGATCCCCCGCCTCCAAATAAGATTAAACCAGTCAGTAATGGGTGCCCGTAAAATTGGCCGATTGCTTCCGTGATGCGGTAGAAGTGGATGTGGGCGATTCCCACGTTGATGAGACTAAAGTCATTGGCCTCGGCTATCCAGAACCCAACCGCAATAAACAAGGCCATCATTCCGGCAATGATGAGGATACTGATTGCTGCTTCGATTGCAACGCGCTTTTTGGTTGTTTGTGTCATGTTGACTCACCCCCTTATTTTTCCTTGAATTATAGGCCGGCTTTGGTGGGTGGCTGATGATTACATACCGGTTTGGCCGTTGACTGAACTTTTGGGGTTGTGCGGTCTGGAATGGGCTTCTGGGGTAACTGGTTTTGATGAACAACACGTACAAACCCAGGGCGCCTATCTTGCTTTAACCCGTTTGACTGATTCTACACGGATAGTATCCTCGGTCCTGGCGGCCTCCGAAACGTGCTACGCGAGCCAGACTCCTCCGCTTAACCCGGCTAAGAAAATATCCCAGGATCAGGGTAGTCGCTTTATTCACAGACTTGTTTGAACCGTTAAGCTAGCTCTACACGGATAGTATCCGCGGTCCTGGCGGCCTCTGAAACGTGCTACGCGGGGCAACTGGTTCCGCTTAACAACGCTAAGCAAAGGCCCCAAGCCCGGGGGCCTTCACTTAGCGCCGTTAATGCTCGCCAGTTGGGCGCCCCGCTCCGCACTCTACACAAAAAGAGGTCAAGAATTTCTTCTTGGCCCCGCCATTTAGTCTTCACCAAATGAGAGATAAACCTTTAATCGATTCATTGGGAAATCAAATAAAGGGGTAAATAAATGGTAACTTAAAGATACCACGATAAATAAGAAAAATCTATCTGTTTTCTTACTATTTTCTAATTTATTTCACACTTGTTGTTTTATTCGGGTCATGTAAGACCGTTTCTGGATGGACGATGCTGCTTGGATTCTGCATCACTTCAACCACTGAATGTCCGGAAACATTAACTAAGCAGGCCAGTACAAAGACCAGTGCCACACCAAAGGTTAAGAGCCGGTTGCCCCAGCTCATCTTTTCGCTGATCACTGAACCGTAGAAGTCCTTTTTGACTTCGGCCGCCACGTTTTTATCATTTGGCGCCGCTGCTTGGCGTTCTTCCGTGACCTGCTTCTGGTAAGCGTCGATGTCAAATGACTTTTGGTTGGTCTTCATTTGGCGCTGGAAGTGCTTCTTTTCTTTCTTGGTTTGACCCTTGAACCACTTCGTGAACTCACGGTAGTGCTTCACAACATCATCGGTCAAACCAATTTCCTTCAACGTGCCATAGTGGATCCAGGCAACCCGGTCACACAAGATTTCAACCTGCTTCAAAGAGTGACTGACGAAGACGATGGTTTTTCCTTCGTCCTTGAATTCAGAAATCTTGTCCACACACTTTTGATAGAAGGTATCATCCCCGACGGACAACGCTTCATCAATGATTAAGATGTCGGGATTCACGTGCACGGCAATTGAAAAGCCCAACCGTGACTTCATCCCTGAAGAGTAGCTCTTAACGGGTTGATAAAGGAAGTCACCAATATCAGCAAACGCAACAATGTCGTCCATCAAGGCATCAATTTCAGGATTGGTCAGCCCTTGCATCAAGGCCTTCAACCGGATGTTTTCCAACCCAGTCAAGTTTCCCCGTAAGCCGGCGCCGATAGCGATGATTGAGGTATCTCCGTGGACGTCAACGGTCCCCGTGGTTTGTGGAATGATGCCCGAAATAATGTTGGAGAGCGTTGACTTACCGGAACCGTTAACCCCAATCAAGCCCAACGTTTCACCCGGTTTCACTTCAAGTGAGATACCCATTAAGGACCAGAAATGAGGCACAGAGGAATTGCTCAATGAAAAGAAAGACCGGAGCTTTTCAGCCTGGCTCTTGTAAAGATCATATTCCTTCGTCACATGTTGCACTTTAATTTTGTAAGAATTATCCATGAATTAAACTTCCTAACTCAGATTTTACGTTTCCTTATGCGGCCCGTAAACGTACCAGGCTTAGTCTGTAGTATTATACCAAATATTCTGCTCTTGTGGGTAATTTCTAGCCAGCCTTTAGCGATTCGTTAAAAAAGTTTTTAAATCTGAAATCAAGCGAGTGGAACGGCAGCGGTTAGCAGGCGAACTTTCAGGCTGAAGACGACAAAAGAGTCTGAGGTCTTGTATCACCCCAGGCTCTTTGCTTCAATCTAATCTAATGCTTTGGCGTCGACCCAATAATTCGTCTTATCACCACTGAATTTCAGTCGGTACCAGGTAGTTCCGTAAGCAGACTTGACGCCTTTGTAGTTTACGGTTACCTTGGTGCCCTTCTTACTCCCGCTCGGCCAATCGAAACTCTGCTGGTCGAAGTGGGTCTTCTTCACGTGGTTATAGAGATGATACTTACTGTATTTGGCGCTCAACTTCTTGGTGCCACTAGCCGCCGAGTAAACGACATAGTCGTACTGGGGACTGGCCGCAGCCTCCGTTGATGCAATCCAAACCTTTTGCTTCCCAACTTTGATTCGGTACCAAGTAGACTTGACACCATCTTGGGTCTTAACGGCCTGACTGTCCGCCGCGTATGACTTAGCGGTCAATTTCTTCAGGGCGCCCAATGACTTTGCCAGGTATGGTGAATTAAACACGTGATCGTAGTAGTTGCCACTCAACGCACTGTTCACCTTAACCGTCGCGGTTCCCTTGGTGTACTTAACCGTTGGCAAGGTTAACGCCTGACCGTAAACCCAGTACTTCTTCGCGGAACTCGAATTGCTAAAGCGAATCCGGTACCAGGTTGTCTTCTTGCCAGTCGTCGAAGATTTCTTGACACCCCGCATATCCAAATAAACCTGAACGTCCTGGCCGGCCTTAACCTTACTCCAAGCCGTTTTCGTCACTTTAGCGCGGGTCCCTTTGATGTGATTGTACAGGCGGTAGCTGGTGTATTTACTACTCAACCGGGCTGTCTGCGTACCACTGGCCCCAAAGTAAGTCGCAGCATCATAAACCACGGGCTTCGGATCGGCTGTGTCCGAGCTACTACTGCTCGAAGAACTCGAGGAGCTCGAGGAACTGGTCGTACTGCCGTCCAACAAGGAACTCAAACTGTACGTTTTGATGATCGAAATCAGACTAGTTCCATAGGTTGGTGACGTGGCGTAAGTCCCCGTAAGTGCATTGGCTGCATCGCTATACGAAGACGTATTTTCCCGCCAAGTCCCACTATAAACGGTGGGATTATAACTGGTCCCATTCCGCAACAGAGTGGCATTGTCGGTCATTGACGCCTTGGCGTTTGGGTATTTTCTAAAGTTGGCATTCGTGTAATAAAGCTGACCGTTACTGTCGTATTCGGCAGTCTGCATCGTGACGGATTGACCGTTGTAGCTCCCCTTGATGCCAAAGTAATTATTGGCAGTCGTAGTGAGCGTACTGGTCCCCCAAGCGCTCTCTAAAGCCGCCTGAGCCATCATCACGGACGGATACAGTTTATACTGATTCGCAACCGTGGTTACAGGACTTTTCATCGTTGAGATAAAGGTTTGTGGGTTCGTGGTCGCCGCATGACCCGTTCCCTTAGTAATGACGAGGCCGCCCAAGCCAACACCCATAACGAGTGTGGCTAGTAGCCATCCTTTTATTTGCTTCATTTTACCGTTTTCCCCCTTAAAATCGCTTCCAGGACAAGAATAACATAACTCGCCCAGGTGCAGAAAGAGAAATTTAAGAGAAAACGCGGTTGACACAAAGACTTAATCTAACTGACTTGCTGCAGCTTCATCCAAGATAACGGTCACGTTCGGATGAGTCTGCAAATAACTGGCAGGCACGTCGGGGGTCACTGGGCCTTGAATCATGGCAGCAACGGCAGCGGCCTTAGCCTCACCGTAAGCCACAATCAAGATTTGCTTGGCTTGTAAAATGGACCCGATTCCCATGGAGTAAGCGTAACGGGGAACGTCATCGGCGTGGTCGAAGAACCGTGCGTTGGCCTCGATGGTCGACTCCGTTAAAGCTACTTTGTGCGTGGTTGATTCGGGATCCGTGCCGGGCTCATTGAACCCAATGTGGCCGTTTTTCCCTAAGCCTAAGAGTTGTAAATCAATCGGGTTAGCCGCAATGATTGCGTCGTAATCCTGCGTTGCTTGTGCCGCATCCAAGTTCGAACCGTCGGGAACGTATGAGTGGGCAAATGGTTTTGCGTTAAATAAATGATCTTGCATGAAGTAGTGGTAGCTCTGTGGATGGTCAGCGTTCAAACCAACATATTCGTCCAGGTTGACCGACGTTAATTGACTGAAGTCCAAATCACTCGCCGCAAGTTGTTCATAGATGGTGACCGGAGTACTCCCAGTTGCTAAGCCTAAAACCTTAGCGCCATTCTGCAGTGCCTCTTCAAAGACGTGGAACCCCGCTTGGCCCCCCGCTTGCTTGTCACTGACAATTTGTACATTCATGTTCGTCAATTGTTTCATATCATTCAGTCTCCCTCTCTTAATGGTATAGTCCGATTATAAATGCTCTAGACCAATTTTGCAAGTCTTTCGCTCAGAATTTTCAAGAATTCCTGAAAAGCAGTGAAAATAAAAAGGACGACCGCCACCTTGGCTACCGTCCTACTTCCGCCGGTCACCCCGTCGGTTAGCGCTTAAATCGTTCTGTTGCTTGCGGAACTTTTCAAAGGTTGCATCCCGTTGTTTCTGATTCTTATGACTGTCAACGCGCTTCGTGTATTTCATGGTCTGCACCTCCATTCGTAATTGATGATTTTAAGACACTATACAACTAAAAGTAAGTTAACGCAAGGAAAACGCGTGGCCCAATTTTGCCCGAAAAAAAAGAGCCACCCAGTAGGCAGCTCCCAAAACGGATTATTCAACAGTGACACTCTTGGCCAAGTTCCGTGGCTTGTCCACATCCAGGCCCTTGTTCAGACTGGTGTAGTAAGCCAACAGTTGTGCTGGGACAACGCTCAGCAATGGCATCAACATTTCGTCAACGTCCGGTAAGATCAAGTCATCGCCATCAACGGCAAGGCTTTCCCGCACGATGGTCAACGTCTTGGCGCCCCGAGCCATGGTTTCTTGCAAATTGCTCCGGGTCAGGCCGGCCGTCTTGGCTTGCGTGATAAAGCCAATGACTGGTGTGCCGTCTTCGATCAAAGCAATGGTCCCATGCTTCAATTCACCAGACGCAAATCCTTCACATTGAATGTAGGAAATTTCCTTCAACTTCAGGGCAGCTTCCAGAGAAACGGCGTGGTCAAGTCCCCGGCCAATGTAGAAGGCCCGGTTCGTCTTCAACAGGTACTCGTTGGAAATCTTTTCCAGCTTGTCCTTTTCGTCGACGATGGCTTGCATCCCCGTCGCAACCAAGCCCAATTGTTGCCGGATGTTAAAGTTTTGGGCAATGATTTGGCCGGTCACTTCACCCAGCGCCTTGGCTAAGATGGCTTCCAAAGCAATTTGGGCCGTGTAAGCCTTGGTTGAGGCCACGGCAATTTCTGGACCCGCGTGCAACAACAACGTGTAGGTTGCTTCACGAGACAACGTGGAGTTCTGAACGTTGGTGATGGTCAAACTTGGGTAGCCAGCATCGTTGACGTTGACCAGCACTTCACGACTATCAGCCGTTTCACCAGATTGCGTCAGGAAGATAAAGAATGGTTTCTCTGACAGCATTGGTTGTTCGTAGGCAAATTCAGACGAAACGTGAACTTCCGTTGGAATGTGGGCCAAGTTTTCAAAGAGCCGCTTCCCAATCAAACCAGCATGGTAACTCGTTCCGGCACCCACAATGTACAGGCGGTCTGCGGCTTGCATGGCCTTCAACAGCTTGTCATCAATTTCAGGTTGACCGTGTTCTGACAGGTAAGTCTGTGCCAATTTCCGCATCACGTTAGGTTGTTCGTCGACTTCTTTCAGCATGTAGAATGGGTAAGTCCCCTTGTCAGCTTCGTCGGCGTTCATGTCAACGTGGAACGTCTTCCGTTCAACGGGATTGCCGTCGGCGTCTTGAATGGCCACCTTGTCTGGTGTGATGGTCACAACTTCACCATCCATCAGTTCCAAGAAGTCATGCGTTTCACGCAACATTGCCAGTGCATCGGAACAAACGACGTTAAAGCCATCGCCAACCCCAATCAGGAGTGGGCTCTTGTTCTTAGCAACAAATAACGTGTCAGGCTGTTCGCGGTCCATCATCAAGAAGGCGTAGGAGGAACCCTTTAACAGGCTCAACGTCTTGAGAAAGGCTTGCTTAGCGTCCAAGTTGTCTTCAACGGCAAACTTGTCGATCAGTTGCACAACCACTTCAGTATCCGTTTGACTCTTGAAAGGCACATCGCTCAGGTATTGGGCTTTGAGCTCTTGGAAATTGTCAATGACCCCGTTGTGGACCAGGTAGAACCGGTCGTCGTTGGAGAAATGAGGATGCGCGTTGTCCACGCTGACAACCCCATGGGTCGCCCAACGTGTATGCCCAATCCCAGTGGAGCCGTGAACATCGGGTGTAATCTTAGAACGCAATTGGGAAATCCGACCCTTGGTCTTAACCAAGTAGTCCTGTCCCTTTTGATCGTTCACGTAGATACCGGCTGAATCGTAACCCCGGTATTCCAATTTTTGTAAACCTTCAACTAAAATCTTAACGGCGTTGTCATTACCCGTAACACCAACAATTCCACACATAGTTTAATCTTCCTTTGCTCGACACCGGTTCCGGTTCGCCGGACGGGTCGGATAATTTTAAGTAGTCAATGAATCAGCTTTCTCAGAAATTGGTATAGACTGAAACTCCATGAAAACCATTCCTGAATGACTATACTTTACAGCGTTCTGTCAGGGTTGTCAATCAGAAAAGTCTAAACCGGTATATCAAAATTTTTATACCCGCAAAACCCTAAATTAAGCGGCATGTTGCCCGGTCTAACAAAAGCAAACGGGGCAATCCCCACACTAGCTCAGGTTCTACACAGAAAGGACTGCTATTCCCAAAGCAATATTCGACAAAAAACAGGATTGGTGGCTCATCTATGGAGTCCTCAATCCTGTTCCAAAATCAATTTAAAATTGTTGCAGTCGTCCTGACACCACTGTGATACAAGCGGCTAGCTGTGTCACGATTTAACGCGATGTCAGCCGTGAGGTCGGTGGAAATAAGCTCAGCCGTGGGAGTTCCCTTAGTAGCGACCTATGCTGCTTAGGGAACTGGTATCTTTGAGACTCGCACTACGAGGCTCAAAGTAAGTCTGGAGACCGCCTTTCGGCTCCAGACGGTCGCCCACAGCGTTCCGGCTTATTTCCACCGACCGGTAAGGCGAGTCAAACATCCAAGTAAAATCAGTGAACCAGTTATTCGACGCCGACTTCGGCGCGGACCACATCCGCAATCCGATCCACGTAAGCCGAAACCGTCTCCACGGTTGGCGCTTCCGCCATCACCCGCAGCAGTGGTTCCGTCCCGGAAGGCCGTACCAGCACCCGACCGTCGCCAGCCATTTCTTTTTCAACCGTCGCAATCATGGCTTGAACTTGAGGGTTGTTCAAAGCGGCCTGCTTGTCAGCGACCTTGATGTTAACCAACTTTTGTGGGTAGGTCTTCACGTCAGCAGCCAGCTCAGACAGTTTCATGCCCGTCGCCTTTAAGATGTGTAGCAATTGTAAACTCGTTAACAAGCCGTCACCCGTCGTGTTGAAGTCTAAGAACACGATGTGGCCAGACTGCTCGCCACCCAGGTTATACCCGGACTTCCGCATTTCTTCAACCACGTACCGGTCCCCAACCTTCGTCTTCACAGACTTCAGTTCGTGGGCTTCCATGGCCTTGTACATCCCCAGGTTACTCATGACCGTCGTCACGATGGTATCCTTCTTCAGACGCCCGTGTTCGGCCATATATTTACCACAAATGTACATGATCTTGTCGCCGTCAACAATGTTACCTTCTTCGTCAACCGCGATGCACCGGTCGCCATCGCCGTCAAATGCCAGCCCAATGGCAGCGCCCTTTTCAACGACAAACTTTTGTAATTGTTCTGGATGCGTTGAACCCACTTGATCGTTGATGTTTAACCCATTAGGGGTCGTCGCAATCGTGTCAAAGTCTAAGTTCAGGTCAGCGTACAAACGAGAAACTAAGCCGCTGGTAGCACCGTTAGCGGAATCGACCGCAATGTGGAGGCCTTCCAGGTCATCCCCAATGGTCTGTTCCAGGAACTGAATGTACTTCTGGCTCCCTTCGGAATAGTCTTCGACCGTTCCTAAACCGTCAGTCGTTGGCCGTGGCAGGTCGTCCGTTTCGGCGTCCAACAGGGCTTCGATTTCTTCTTCCATTTCGTCGGACAGCTTGTAGCCGTCGTTTCCGAAATACTTGATCCCGTTATATTCAACTGGGTTGTGGGAGGCCGTGATCATGACCCCGGCAGCGGCGCCTTGCGTCCGTACCAAGTAAGCCACGGCTGGCGTCGTAATCACGCCTAATCGTAAGACTTCGATCCCCACAGATAGTAGGCCGGCAACCAAAGCGTTTTCCAGCAATTGACCGGAAATCCGGGTGTCTCTGGCGACTAAGACTTGGGGGTGCGCGTTGTCACTATCAGCGTGTTGCGTCAAGACGTAGCCACCAAAACGGCCGACTTTAAACGCTAACTCGGGAGACAAGTCTTGGTTAGCCACTCCCCGAACACCATCAGTTCCAAAATACTTCATGTCAAAATTCCTCATTTCTCAATCTGTTTGTTGGTTTATTTGGTTGTTGCTGTGACCGATACTTTAATCGTCGACGGGTCAAACGCCGTGACATCGTTGTCACTGGTATCTAACGTGACCGTCTTGGTCGATTTACTTTTCACATCACTCACGTCCACGTCAACATCGACGCTGCTGCCGAGGGCCTTCAACTGTGAAGCGCTCCCGTAAGCGGTGACCTTGCTGACATCGGACGTTAGCTTATAAGTAGTCCCGGACGAGCCGTTCTTAGCGTTCAAGTTCACGCTGACCTTCTTACTCTCCCCATCAGAAGTAACTGGCAAATTAACTGTGGTCGTCGACGGCGTCAAAATGACGTTGACCGTCTTGCCACTACTGTCCAGGGCTTCGATGACCGCCTGACTATTCACCGTCTTCTTGGTGTTCGTCGGCACGGTCAGTTGCGCAATGACTTTCTTCACCCGCGAAATCTCGTTGGCAGCGCCGGTCGCCTTGACCGTCGTTGCATCAGAAGTCGCCTTGCCAGCGGAATAACCCGCAGCGATGTTTTGACTATTATACCGAACCTTGACCGGGAAAGAAACCGTTCGGCGGGGTTCGATGTCGACGTCAATTTTTGCTGGGGAAATGCTGGATGAAATCTCGTGGTTCAAGCCCTCTTGGTGCAGGGTCACTTTGTGCTTGCCCACACCCAGATCGCTCAGCGCCGCGTAAACTTTAAAATTTTGGGTATTCGCCGTCGTCGTCACCAACGCCAGCGGCCCCTTCAACGTAACTTTCACCTTTGAAGGGTAGCCGGTCACGAAATACTTGTTGCTGTTAACATTTAACTGCAGCGGCACCGAGACCGTCATCGTTTTTGTCGCCGTCAGCGACGTGTTACTGCCCGTTGAGCTGGTCGATGAGCTGCTGCTGGAAGACTTGGTGCTGTTCACGTAAAAGAACAGCAGGATGGCTAAAATGAGGGCTAAAATCCGGTACAGCCACGTCGTGTAACGTTCGTTTTTCATTTACGCCGCCCCCCTCTGAACCGCTGATCAAACCAGTCCAAGGCCTTCAGGAACACATTGTTGGTGTCCGTCGCCTCATCGTTGACCAATTCATTTCGCAGAAATTTCAAATAATCCGACTGCGTGAGGCCGCGAAGGAGTTCGTTGTTCTTGGTAATGGACACTTCCCCGGTCTCTTCAGAAATAACGATGGTTAAGGCGTCCGTCACTTCAGAAATCCCAACGGCTGCTCGGTGACGCGTTCCCAACTCTTTCGGAATCAGGTTGCTCTCGGACAACGGCAGGTAGGCCGCCGCCACGGCAATCCGGTTGTCGCGAATGATGACCGCGCCATCGTGCAGCGGCGTGTTGGGGATGAAGATGTTGATCAGCAGTTCGCCGGTCAACTCGGCATCCAAATCAATGCCCGTTTCAATGTAGTCTTCCAGTCCCGTGTCCCGTTGAATGGTCATTAACGCCCCAATCCGCCGTTTGGACATGTACTGAATGGCTTTATCCAAGCCTTCAATCATCTTGTTGGCCGCTTCATTTTCGTGGCGAACCCGAACAAACAAAGAGCCCCGACCGAGATGTTCCAACCCCCGCCGAATTTCCGGTTGAAAGACGATGATAATGGCAATAACACCCCAGTTGATAACCTGATCAACCAGCCACGACACCGTGTTCAGCCCCAAGTAGGCACTGACAAAGCGGACAATCAGAATTAAGATAACCCCACGGAAGAGCTGAATCGCTTTGGTTCCCCGTAGCATTACGATTAATTCATAGATGACGAACCACACCACAAGAATGTCGAGGAGGTTGACCAAATTTCCGATAGTTAGGAGATTTCCCCAATCCAGGTTCATAGCTTTCCCTCCAAATTGAATTCAAATTTTATTATAGCACGGCGCCGCTGACATTTCGCCCCGATTGCGGACAATCCCTGCAAACTCTAGTGGAATGGTCGCAAAGCTTACAGATTCCTTAAGGTCAGTCGTCGCCGTTATTTATATTAAAATAATCTGCTAATATAGAAGTCATATTCTGTTCGTATCCGGCCTTCGCGCTGTAAAATAAGGGTAGGACTTTGTGAAAGGATTGGTGATGGCTATGAAGCGGCGAGCCCGGTGGGAAATCCGTGCCTTTTTCGTGGCGTGGCTAATTTTCCTCTTTTTCCGTGCCAAGGACCCCTTCTCGTTCTTGGTACTCAACACCTTCTTGGGGGCCATCCCCATTGAAATCAGCTTTCACTTAGGGAGCAAGCACCCCCGCGGCTGGCTGTTTTGGCCACTCGTTATTCTGTGGCTGCTGTTCTATCCCAACGCCCCCTATCTCCTAACCGATCTGTTCCACCTGTCGCTCTTGCAGCCATACGCCATGAGCGGCTTGCTAAGAGTCACGCCGCACTTATGGATCTACTTTACCTACATGATTATTAGCGCCATCAGCTGCTCATTTTTGGGCTTCTGGAGCCTGAATCACGTCAGTCAGTCCATTACCGAGCGGCTGGCAAAGGGGAACGGGATTGCCCGACTATTCGTCGTCTTAGTGTTGACCTTCCTAACGTCGGTTGGTCTGTACATTGGTCGTTTTCTCCGGATTCACACGATTTACTTATTCCTAAATCCGGAACAGTTCATCCGACCGCTCTTGGCCATGTGGACGCCGGATATGTGGATCTTCGTGGGCTTGATGACATTGATCCAGCTCTTCTGTTACTGGATTCTTTACCTCATCATGAACAACCGCGACGCTGCGGATTAGAGAGTGTGGCGGTGGGCGCTTAACTGACGAGCATTAACGGTGATAAGCGACTAATCCGGGGCCTGGATTGGTTGATTATCAGTGTTAAGCGGAATCAGTTGCCCGCCGCCACACGTTTCAGCAATGTAAGGTCAGGAATACGATATATCTACCACAGCTCCAGTTAATCTGGTCTCTACGTATACACAAATAATGACTTCATTCAGGTTGGTGCTTTCAGTTGTGATGGCTGAAAGTTACCGGCCTTTTTCTATGTCGGTGGCCACCGTTAGCCCCCTATCCTTACTAACGAAATTTACTTGGTCTTTGTAACCCCCGAAATTAATTTTAGTGATCACGGTGGATGGACCTGGCTTAAGAGTCGCTGAATTATTTCTGGAGCACTGGGGTAGTTCGACGCCAAAAAAATCCAGACGGGACACTTTCATGACCGTCTGGATTTTTTAATTTAAGTTAAATTGACATCTTACTGATTACGCGCACCAAAACTCTTAGTGCTGTGGATAGAACTCACGTTTCGTCAATGTGAAATCGAAGGACTAAACTCCATGACTGGACCGACATAGCCAGTTGGCTGATTACGCTGGACAAACGTTGCCAGTCCAGCGATAATCACATGACTGTCATGTTGAAGAACCAATCCTAACCGAAGGAGGACAGAGATGCAGGCAGCTGTGTCGACGCTGTTAGCTGGGAACCAGCTTACAGCGTGGGACGTGTTTGGAGACTGGCGGTCTTCGCCAGGCTTCAAACCGAGCCGGAGGACCGCCCCTCAGGCCGCAGGCGGTCCCCACAGCAGCCGGAATCTCTGGCAGCCGCAGGTGGCAATTCCAGCCAAATCTTGTGGATTGAATCCCTGATAGCTGGACCGTTTGTGTCTTCAAGTCCACGTTGCTGAAACGTGGAACAAAGGGCAGCTGGCTCCGCTTAAAACTGATAGCCAAATAATCCAAACCCGGGATTATCCGGCTATCAGCCTTAATGCTCACCAGCTAACCGCCCTTGGTCCCACTCTATCCCTCTTCACTATTCAACGACATGACCAGCACGTTTTCTGAATAGTTGACGTATTGCCGCAGATGAGAGGCCATATTCCAGGTGATGTTACCGGCCTCCAATAACGTTTGAATCCCCGTTCTCTCGGCACCCAGCGCCCGGACCCGCAACTTATTGATTTGGTGTTGGTAAAGCTCTTCATGGTCCGGTGCAGTCTCCGCCTTGGCTCGTTCAATCCGGTTTCGGTATTGGACTAGCAAATGGTAGACGGCCTGGTTATCGAACTGGGTCTCGTCCACGTCCGAGCTTGCCAGGTATTGTGACAGGCCCTTGATAGCGGCCTTCGACGTCTCCCGCTCAATCAAATTATTTTCCGCGTGCAAGCGATCCGTGTCCTCCGAATGCAACCAGTAGGCCGCGTTCCGGAACATATGCTTGAAGAAGACACGCCAGTAACGCAGCACACTTGGCATCGTATGTCCTGCCACCTGAGTCAATCGGCTTTCAAAGTTTTCAATCCGGCGAATCGCCCCGACATAACTGGTTTGCGTGATTTTTTCACCCTGACGCAGTTCCTTCAGCGATGCCCGTTCACCAGCCAAGGTGACCTCGCGCAGCTTGATTTCGTCTTCCAAAACCTTCTGCATGGCGGTATCTGCCCGATAATTCATTTCCAACCGGCGAATCACGAATTGATAGTCTAGAATTAAATCATAAGCGGCTCGTTGATTGTTCGGTCGTCGGAGTTCTTCAATTTTTGAAATGGCTAACCGCATAATGTACGCCCGGGCCTCATCCTCACTAATCTGGCGGACCGGATCTTCGGGAATCTCCTCGCCGTCCTCATCCAAATCAAGGTCGTTGGCCCCCTCGTCGCTGGCACTCGCCCGCGTTTGCAGGGGTTGGCCCGACGTCGAAATTAACGGCAAGGTGATGGTGGCGGCGACCAGACTGATAATGATGACGCCGGAAGCCACGAACAGCATCAACGAACGGGTCGGGAAGCTCGCACCAGACGAAATCGTCATCGGCACCGACAGGACCCCGGCCATGGTAACGGCCCCCCGCACACCAGACAGACCGGATAAAATAGACATCCGCAAGCCTGGCTTATCCGTGGTGCCCTTGTGGTTAATCCGTTCAAACAGCACGTACCCGTATGTCCAGACGGTTCGGATGACCACGATGATCACCCAGGCCATGAAGGCAAAGAAGAGCGCTTGCCACGTGTTGAACTGACCACCTTTAATCACTTTCGACGTCGCCACGGGCAATTCGATGCCGAGAATCACAAACACGATACCGTTCAAAGAATAGATAATAATATCCCAAACTTTTTCGGTCACCAATTTTAATTCGGGTGAGTCCTCCACAATCCGGTTTTCCCGGGCGTGGTAGAGCACCCCCGCGGTGACCACGGCAATTACCCCGGAAGCATGGGTAATCTCTTCGGTGACTAGGTAGACGACGAACGGCGTGGCAATTTGCAACACCGTGTTGAAGATCACGTCATCAATCCCCTGCCGCCGTAAAATATCCATTAAGAGTTGAATGGCGGTCATGAAAATCAGACCGGATAAAAAGCCGACGATACTGATGTAAAAGAAGTCACCCACAGCTGTGCCCATTGAAAAAGCACCCGTCACCGTCGCCGCAATCGCATATTTGAAGGCAATCAGGCCACTGGCGTCGTTGATCAGACTTTCCCCACTGACCAGGTGAAGCAAACTATCTGGCAGCTTGGCCTGCTTGGAAATCGACTGCACCGCAACCGGGTCGGTCGGTGACAAAATCGCTGCCAACGCCAACGCCACAGTAAACGGCATCTTGGGAATCAATTCGTAAATGAGAAAGCCACCTAAAATTGTGGTCAAAAAGACCAGCCAGATGGCATTGGCAAAGATTGGCCCCCGCAATCGCCAGAGTTCTTTTCTGGGAAAACGCCGGCCATCGTTATACAACAACGGTGCAATGAACAAGAGTAAAAACCAATCAGTTTCCAGTGGGACCTCGAAGTTCCAAACTAAGGCGACGAGGAGTCCCAGCGCAATTTGAATCAAACTGACCGGAATAAACGTGAGGTAGTGACTGATAATATTAGAGAATAAAACTAACACGATCAACAGGATCACTGCTTCAACTATAGGCACATAAGGTTCCCCCTTTTTGTCATTTTGCTTACTTCGTGGCAGCTGGTTCTTCGCCAATGATTTGGACTTCGGTTTCCAGTTTGACCTGGTCCGTTTGCCAAATCACGTCTTGAATGTGGTGAATCAGTTCCAGGTAGTCCGTGGCCGTCGCGTGATCGATGTTCACAATGAACCCCGCATGCTTAGTCGAAACCTGGGCACCGCCCCACTTCAAGCCTTGTAGCCCAGCGGCTTGGATCAGCTGACCAGTGTAATGGCCTTCTGGGCGTTTGAAAACACTCCCACAGGAAGGTAAGTCCAAGGGTTGCTTGGCAGCACGCTGTGCGTTCAGATCATCCATCTTGGCTTGAATAGCTGTCCCATCCCCTGGTTCCAGAGCAAAGGTCGCCGTCAAAACGATGTCATGATAGTCTTGAATCGAACTGTGCCGGTAACCGAAATCAAACTCATCTTGGGTCAGGGTACGGACTTCGCCAGCGGGCGTCAATACCTCGGCGGAAAGGGCGATATCACTAATGGCCCCGCCGTAAGCACCGGCGTTCATGAAGATGGCCCCGCCCACGCTACCGGGAATCCCAGCGGCAAATTCAAAGCCGGTCAGGGCATGAGCTTGCGCCACCTGGGTCGTCTTGATCAACGCAGCGCCAGCCTCCGCCGTCACCGTGTTACCGGTCGTGGTGATGTGGTTCATCTTGGTTAGAATCATCACCAAGCCCCGAATGCCGCCATCTCGAACGATCAGGTTACTGGCGTTGCCAATCACCGTCACCGGGACCTGTTCCTCATTGGCGTACGCCAGTAAGGATTTCGTTTCCTGAATGTTGGTGGGGAACGCTAAGAAATCCGCCGGTCCACCGGTCTTTGTGTGTGTATAATGTGCAAGTGGCTCGTCCCGTAAGATTTCAATTGCTGGGAAAGCCGTCGTTATGTCCGTCATCATGATAAAATTCCTCTCGATCTGTAAATATTTGTGCCTGGTTACGCTTATTTTCAGCGAATGCCGGCTGGATTACGCCGCGTTCGCTGAAAACAGGCGTCAATCGCATGCGTTGGCCTGGTGAAACGCCTTGCCGTGCCTGGGTAATTCACCGAAGTGGCCGGCACCAGACCCGCACCGTAACCAAATAAAACGTGATTTTGTCGTGAGTGATTATATTTTACCATGAATTCTGGGTGAACCGGGGAAGAACGCTCCAATATACCGCAATTTCTAACTTTTCTGGTATACTGAAACCAGTTAGTTGGAGGTGCGTAATGAAATTTATTTCTTGGAACGTAAACGGCCTACGGGCAATTGTGAAAAAGAATTTTGTGGAAACTTTTCAGGAACTCGACGCTGATTTCTTTGGGATTCAAGAAACCAAGTTACAGGAGGGCCAAATCGACCTCGACCTGCCTGGTTACTACCAATACTGGAATTACGCCGAACGCAAGGGCTACTCGGGGACGGCCTTATTTACCAAACACAAGCCGTTAAACGTCCTCTACGGCATCGACTCCCCGGACTTTGATCACGAGGGCCGGACGATTACGCTGGAGTACCCAGACTTTTACGTGTTGACCTGTTACACACCGAACTCTGGGAGCGGGCTCAAGCGGCTCGACTTTCGGATGGGCTGGGAAGAAGCTTTCCTGGCCTTCGTGCAGAAACTGGATGCGAACAAGCCGATCATTTTCTGTGGCGACCTCAACGTGGCCCGCACGGAGATTGACCTGAAGAATCCCAAGACCAATCACAAGAACGCCGGCTTTACCGACGACGAACGGGAAAAGATGGCCCACCTTCTGGCCGCGGGGTACACGGATACCTTCCGTTACTTCAACCCGGATGCCACCGAACGGTATTCGTGGTGGAGCTACCGGTTCCACGCCCGCGACAACAACGCCGGCTGGCGGATCGATTACTTTATCACCAGCAATCGGCTGCAGGATCAACTGGAAAAAGCAGAAATTTTAGATCAAGTTCTGGGGTCGGACCACTGCCCCGTCGAGCTGGATGTTAAGGGCTTGACAGTTTAGGTTGACCGGTTTGCGATTAGCCACTTCCAAAACACTTGCATTATTGATTGAAATCACTTAGTATTTAACCACCTAAAACCAGAGAGGAAGAGGCTTCTGTGAACTTTGTAGCCATGGACTTTGAAACGGCGAGCGGCAAGCGCTATAGTGCCTGCTCCTTGGCGTTGACGATTGTCCGCGACAGCCAAGTCGTTGACGAATTTTATTCTTTAATTAAGCCAGACACCGAATTTTTCTGGCGCAACGTGCAGATTCACGGGATTCACGAACGCGACGTGGCTAACGCGCCCACCTTCCCGGAAGTCTGGGAACACGTGGCGCCGTTCTTTCAACGGGACCGGCTGGTGATTGCCCACAACGCCCCGTTTGACAACGGCGTCTTGCGGAGCAGTCTCGAGCACTACAATTTGCCAACTGCCCGCTACCTCACGTTGGACACGGTGAAGACCAGTCGGAAGTTCTTCCCGGAATTCCCCAATCACAAACTCGACACGGTGTGTGATGAGCTGGCTATTGATTTGCACCATCACCACAACGCGCTAGACGACAGTTTGGCCTGCGCTAACATCCTGTTGTATGAAGCCAATCACTTCGGCACACAGCCATTGAAGCCGTTTGTGACGGTGAATGCCTAACACTGAGTAGTCCTGAAATTACGACCGAAATAAAAAAATGAGCCTGGGACAAAATCCCAGGCTCATTTTTTTATCTCCAAGTTTATACTGCCGAAACGTTGAACGAAAGGCAGCTGGCTCCGCTTAAAACTGAAAGCCAAATAATCCAAGCCCAGGATCATCCGGCTTTCAGCCTTAATGCTCACCAGCTAACCGCCTTTTGTCCCACTCTCATTTTAATTTATTGATTTTCAGCTATTGATTATTGTTTATCGATATTGTATTATCGAGTTGTAATAAATTTCAGGGGAGATGTTAACCATGTCAAAATGGTTGAAATTTGGTATTAAGACGGTTGTTTTCTTTTCATACATTTGCATTGCAATCGGCTATTTGGTGTTTTTGTTCCCGATTGGCTACCTATTTGAGGCTTTCCAGAACAGAACCGCCCACGACATTCTAAGTAGCAGTGACTTTCTGCGCTTAGCAAACAATCATCAAGCAACGCTGGCAGCTGTGAAAAGCTTTCCCAATTGGCCCTATGCCCTGCTCATGTCAGTAGGAATCATTTTAATGGCATGGGCTGGCATCAAAGCTTTAAAGGCCTTGATTAAGCTGCTCAACAATATCGTTGCCCAAGAATACTTTTCGGCCTCAAACGAAGAAGCCTTACGCACTATTTTCAAAATGCAGCTAGTCACCTTCGTGAGCGACCTCTTCTTTGCCAGTGGAAATCAACTCACGCGAAGCTGGTTACTACGAGTCAATCACGGAGCGTCGCCTCAAACCTGGTCAGACTGCGTCCAAGATATTTACGTCATCATTTTCCTAGCCGCCATCTATGAAACTTACCGTCACGCTATGCGCATGAAAACCGAAAATGATTTGACCGTTTAGGAGGTCCTCTTACTGTGGTTAAGCTAACTTTGAACGTGGTTATGGCAGAACGTAATATGAGTAGCCAGGAGCTGGCCAAGGCGATTGGCATCACGCCCGCCAACTTGTCAATTTTGAAAACTGGCAAAGCCAAGGCTATCCGCTTCAGTACGCTCGGCAAAATCTGCCAAGTCCTGAACTGCCAGCCAGGCGACATTCTCAAGTACGTCGACGACTGAGACGGATTGATCTGGTGGATTAATGCCGGCTACGTCAATAGCAAAAAATAAGAGGCCCAGATGCAGTTTCCAATGCACCTGGGCCTCCTTACTTATGCAATTAGACCAAGTTGTTGTGATTTAACAGGTGACCGACCACATCATTCTCATAACTAACGCAATTGGTCACTTAGCGTTCCAATCGATTGCCGGCTGAGCGGCTAAGATGGCTTCAATTTGTGCCAGCTCTTCCTCGCTAAAGGCCACATTGTCCAAGGCCGCCACGTTGGCCAAAACCTGTTCCGGCCGACTGGCACCAATTAAGACACTGGCAATGGCGGGTTGCCGTAAATTCCAAGCCAACGCCATTTGCGCCAGGCTTTGATTCCGATTGGCGGCCACGGCATTTAGCTGCTTAATCGTCCCCAATGTTTGTGCCACCTGTGCGGGGTGTAGGAACGGAATGGTCGCCTTGTTTGCCCGTGAATCCTGTGGAATGCCCTTAAGATATTTATTCGTCAATAGGCCTTGGCACAACGAACTGAAACTCACAGCACACTTTTTTTCAGCGACTAATTCAGGGAACACGTCCGCTTCAACGTCCCGGTTCAACAGGTTGTACCGCGGTTGGTCAATGATAAATGGCGTGTGGTGCTCGCGGAAAATAGCGCTCATCACCTTGATTTGTGCGCCGCTATAATTGGACAGGCCGACATACAACGTTTTCCCTTCCCGTACCAGCTGATCCAAGGCCAACGCGGTTTCTTCCGGATTCGTTGCCGGGTCAGCGCGGTGGCTGTAGAAAATATCAAAGTAATCCAAGCCGGTCCGCCGTAAACTTTGGTCGGCACTGGCAATGATACTCTTGCGTGACCCCCAGTTGCCATAGGGACCAGGCCACATCACGTAGCCGGCCTTACTGGCAATCACCAATTCGTCCCGATAAGGTTTCAAATCCGTCGCCAGCATCTTGCCAAAGTTTTCCTCGGCACTGCCGGGTTCCGGCCCGTAGTTGTTGGCCAGGTCAAAGTAGGTGATGCCGAGATCAAAGGCCTGGTGAATGATGGCCTTTTGTGTGGCGTAGGCGTCGACACTCCCAAAGTTGTTCCACAGTCCCATCCCGATAGCGGACAGTTTCAAACCACTGTCCCCCACCCGGTTATAAATCATTTTATCGTAACGCTGCTCGTTTGCACGGTACATGATTGGTCCTCCTCAAATTGATTCATTGTTCTAAGGATAACGCTTTCATGCTGACAAAAAAAGTCCTAACCAAATCAAGCTTCAATCGGATAACGTCAATTTTAGTGCTGATTAAGACAATTTTTCAACAGTTAACCTTATCTCAATAAATTGGTCGGTCGCCTAACAGGTTAATTTGATTAATACCACAGTGCCTGATTATCCGTTGGCCATAATTACCAGGAAATATCAGCGTCACGCTTAGGACTCACACCCGCTTTCACAGCAGATTCTTATTTGAGTGCCCATAACTGCTTATAATCGCATGGTAGTGCGACTGTCTCACCAATCACGTCAGGTCTAACCATATAGCACAGGTATACATTGGTTCATATCCATACTACAATAGAGTCGTGCATTAACAGTTGCTTTCAGCCACTAATTACTGGAGGAGTAAACTATGTTGATTAAAGAACCCTTTAAACACCTCTGTAAAACCCTCTGCCTAGTCGTTACAGGATTCAGTCTAATGACAGCGATGACATTAATTTCAGCCGATGCCGCTTCCTTTAACGACTTATCTAACGACTTATCACGACCTAAGTCAGCCCTAACGGTGCCACTGGTAGTATCGTTACCGACCAGTCATAATATCCTAGCTTTAGCGGACACGGCGACAGCCACCACACCAATTACTGGAAAATTCGGCTCAAGTGACTGGTCCCTGGCAGATGGCACCTTGACGATTGGTCCGGGCGACTTTGCGAGCCACAAGAGTGAAACCTCGCCTTGGGCCGCCTACAGTTCACAGATCACTAAAATTGAAATTACGGGTCCGGTCACTTTTAACACTTACGCCGTCGGACTATTTGCTGGTCTATCAAATCTAACGCAAATTGATGGTCTTGAAAAAGTAGATACCAGTAGGACAATTTCCATCAATGATCTATTTGACAATGACTCTCAACTGACGAATCTAACTGGGATTGAAAGCTGGAAAACCGGCAATCTGCAAACGATGGAAAAGACCTTTTTCGCAACGGCGCTCATTGGCACCCTTGATCTCAGCAACTGGGATGTGAGTTCACTCACCAGTGCCTATTGGGCATTTACGCGAGCTGGTGGCCTCGATGCCAATGGTAATCGCCTATTCAATTTATTAGATTTATCCGGGTGGAACTTTAAAGCAGCTAAAGTTAATTTGTCTGGTATGGGCTATCTACTTCAAGCTAACGCCATCAATACGACCGGCTGGGAAAATACTAGTCATATTACCAGTATGAGCCAAATGTTCTTCATATCTAGAATACAAAAAATCGACATGTCATCATTTGACATGCGCCAACTCAGCAATTCTGCGGGAACCCTCAAACAAATGTTCATCTATGCAGGCGCACTAAAAGAAATCAAACTTGGCCCCTATTCTAAACTTGACGGGACGGCCTTACCATCAGTGACTGAAAATAATAAATACACTGGCTTTTGGCAAAACATCGGCACGGGAACTGTCACCAATCCTAACGGGAATCAGGTTTTGACCACTGCTCAATTAGTTACCGCCTATGATGGCACCAAGACACAAGCTACAGATACCTTCGTTTGGCAGCCAAAGCCCTCACAACCCGTGACCGTCAACTACGTAGACAAAGCTACGAACAAAGCGATTCAGCCAGCGACCACTATCACCGGCGCTATCGAAGACCCCTTCACGATTACACCGCCTTCAATCACTGGTTACACCTATCAAGGCACCCAAGACGACGCGCTATTGACCGGGGCCATTAGTGGTGACGCCCAAACCGTGACCTTGCTTTATCAACAACAACCTACTGAAGGTAGTATCACTGTCAATTATCTCGACACAGACGGTCAGCCCATTGCAGACCCACAAAAAATGACTGGCCAGCTTGATAGCGGCTATACCTTGACCCCCAAATCAATTGCTGGCTATAAATTTCAAGCTGGCGACTTGACCGGCAAATTTACCACTGGGACAAAATCGGTGACACTCACCTATCAAAAAGTCACTGCGGCTCAGGGATCAGTCACCGTTAATTACGTCGACGACCACGGTAAAGTCCTTGCACCAGCGAAAACCTTAACTGGCGACGTTGATACTCCGTTTACCATTAGTCAACCTGGCATTGCTGGTTATACTTTTCACCATGCCAACAGGAGTTTAGCAGGAACCTTTACTGGGCAGCCACAGACCGTCACTTTAATTTATCAAGCAACTCCCGCCAAACTGGGCAGTGTCGTTATTAAGTACCAGACGGCTGACGGTCAGTCAATCGCCGCCGACCGCCGTTTGACCGGAACGCTTGAGGCAACCTACACGATTACACCACCAGCTTTTAAGCAATACAAGTATCAAAAAGCTACCGGTAAATTAGCTGGCAAATTCAGTACTACGACGCCAACTATCGTCTTGACCTACACTAAGCAAGCGACAGACCAAGGCCAAGTCACCGTGCATTATTTGGACTTGTCCGGTCAGCAACTCGCAGCAGTCACGACCTTAACCGGACCATTTGCCTCACCGTACACGACTACAGCGAAATCAATTGCTGGCTACACATACGTCAAAACGTCCGGCCAGCCAACTGGAAAATTTAGCTCAGAGGCGCAGAACGTGAGCTACTACTACCAAAAGCAGGCCGGCAGCAATAATCTTAGCCAATTAACTGGTCAAGATTACACGATGACGGTCAACGGCACCACTCCGACTGCCGAGGACTTTAAGGCTGTTGGTAAAAATAAAGCTGGTCAAACCGTTGCGGTCAAAGTCGACCTTAGCCAAGCTGATTTAAAAAAGGTTGGAACTTATCAGGTCACTTTGCGCACCGATGACGGTCAAACGTTAGTCGTCAAACTGCACGTCATCGCAGCCACTTCAGGTGGTAGCACCGCTGGTGATAAACTGAATCCCGGCAACACTCAAAAACCGGATAATTCGGTGACATCTTCTTTAAAACAATCGACTAAACCAGCAACCAGTATCAAGCCGCAAAAAAGCTCAAAAGAATTACCAGCGACCGGCGAATCGGCCAGTCGTTTCGGTCTAATTTTAGGCTTGATTACTTTAATCGCAATTGGATTCAAGACACGTCGCCGCTTTTAGCTAGCCTGATAAAATATCAACTTATTAACAAACACAATAAAAACTAGTCGCAACACGAAATCAGTTTTTCATGTTGCGGCTAGTTTTTCTATGTCTGAAAATTGAGAGATAAAAACCGTTGAATCAGTACCAGTTCTTTCGTCATCGGACTTGGCGCGCTATTAATTAGAGGTAACGATCCCGTCTCAAAATCATCCGCCGATTATTTAACCCAGCAAAAGCTGCTAATCATGGCGCTAATTTCTAACTGGTGGTCCGTTTACGCCAGCCCCTGCCGATTATAAACAAGGACAACGGCAGGCAACGTAACCAGCATCACTGAGTAAAACCAGGTCCATGGTAAAAACGTGCTCATTAATCCATCAAACATTGGCCCAGTGTCATACCCAAATC
Source organism: Levilactobacillus cerevisiae (assembly GCF_003946245.1). Classification (GTDB taxonomy): domain Bacteria; phylum Bacillota; class Bacilli; order Lactobacillales; family Lactobacillaceae; genus Levilactobacillus; species Levilactobacillus cerevisiae. The sequence continues at coordinate 24,504 of NZ_RHNN01000020.1, read as the reverse complement.
AACCAATGCAAGCACGCCGACAAAATTACTGCCAGGCAGACCCAGAAGAACTGTTTAAACGAAGCCCGGTCACAACCGAGCTACTCCGCTGAATCTAAATGGTAAACCATTTCTACCGCAGTTACCTGTTCGCCATCGTCGTCCGTCACCTGAGTTGGCGGGGTCGCCGTGCGGGTGAAGCCGAGCTTCTGGTACAACTTCATGGCCGCTACGTTGCGGGTCTGCACAATCAAGCCAACCGCCTGCAAGTCACTGGCCGTCTGGGCCCAGTAAAGTGCCTCATCCACGAGTGCCGTGCCGATGCCCAAATGCCAGTAGGCCTTCTCGACAGCGATACCGAGCTCGCCGACGTTGCCTTGTGGGGTCGGTGAAATCGAACAGACGCCCAGCAAGGTTTCACCGAGGCTCGCAACCAGCAATAGGTGGCGGGGACTCCGCATAATTTGGTCAAGTTGGTCAGCCTCTTGGGCCGCACTGATGGGATCGTCGGCGTCGGCCAAACTAAACGTATCACTTTCCTGTTGGAGCCGGTCTAACAACGCCAACACGTGCTTCGCTTCGGTCGGCTCCGGTAAGCGAATCGCGACTTCTTCACTCATTTTTGACTGGCCTCCAACTGCTGAACTAATTTTTCAAAACGCGCGCCCACGGGTTCAAACCGCAACGTCCGCTGACTTTCGCCGGCTTCATCGTCGCGTTTGAACACGATCCGCAGATACTGAGCGGGCAATTCATCAGCGATGAACTTGGACCACTCGATTACGTTCACGCCATCCCCGTTGAAGTATTCATCCAGGCCGAGCTCATCCCCACTGCCATCTTCCAGGCGGTAAACGTCCATGTGATACAGGGGAATCCGCCCACTCTGATACTCACGAATAATGGTAAAGGTCGGACTCTTAATGTTGCGGGTAATGCCCAGCCCCAGCGCGAGGCCCTTGGTAAAGGTCGTCTTCCCAGCGCCCAAGTCGCCATCCAACAAAATCACATCCCGCGGCTGAAGATTAGCCGCCAACGCCTGACCCAAGGCCATGGTCTGGTCGGGACTGGTTACGGTCGTTTCAAACATACTGATATTCCCCTTTTTCTCTTATACTTTTGTTTTTTAATTTTGAATTGACACCTTTATCAAATGATTACGTGACGCACAAACGTTAATCGCCTCAGCTAACAGGGATTCAATCCACAAAATTTGTGGTAAATTGCCACCTGCGGCTACCAGGACTGCGCCTGCTATGGGGCCGGTTCCAGCCTGTGGTACGGGCTTCCACCTCAACTTTAAGCCGAAGTTCACGTCTCAAAGGTTGTCCCGTGCTGTAAGGCCGAGAAAACCGCTCGGTCTAACACCACTGGCACAGCTGGCTCCGTCCTGGCTTCCTCCGGTTATGACAGTTTTTCAACATGACATTGCCGTAACCATCGCTGGACTGAAAACGTTTGTTTACTGTGAGTGGGTATAGTCTAAGTAGTCGGGTTCAGACCGTGTTGCCAATATCCAGCGTTATATCCTACCATGTAGCGGACTATGCCGACAATTTAATTTTCAGCCTTTAGCTTATTTTATGATAGGTCAGAGGCCAGTTATCTTTCAAATACTGTCTCGCCGCAGGACTGGTGAAAATAGCCACAGCTTTTCTAAACGCACGCTAAATTTAAAGGGCGTGCTTAACTCAGGAACGGAAAAATAAGTTATCCAATCATAAGGCAAGTTCAAAACTTTGTCATGAAAACTTTTCGTCGCCATCAAATTGGTGCCACATTGTAAAGTGACCAGAGGCAGATCAAGGTTCCCAGCTGTGTCGATGTCCGGAGCTGAGAGAATTTCTCAGCTCTGGACATGGGCCGACCAGAGAAACTCGTGCCTCACAGCGAGGTTCTCTGGCGAGGTGGAAGACCGCCCCTCAGGCTGGAACCGTGCCCCACAGCAGGGAACCTTGAATCTGCCGGCGGGAACGGACGCTAATATCATCTTTAACCGTCCGTAAAAAATAGTTTTCACGACTACCAGATAAATAATACCCGGACTGCTACGAAATAGCAATCCGGGTATCTTTATTTAACCGATTCATTTGTGTCCAAGAAATGAAAGATTAAAGTGATTGGGCTGCCGTGATGATGGCAACCTTGTAAACATCCTCTTCGTCACAGCCACGAGACAAGTCAGAAACAGGCTTGTTCAGGCCTTGCAGGATTGGTCCAATGGCTTCGAAGCCACCGAAACGTTGTGCAATCTTGTAGCCAATGTTCCCGGATTGTAATTCTGGGAAGACAAAAACGTTAGCGTGGCCAGCAACTTTGGAGTCTGGGGCCTTTTGCGCACCAACACTCGGTACGAAGGCGGCATCAAATTGTAATTCACCATCAACGGCTAAATCAGGCGCCGTTTCGTGGGCAATCTTGGTTGCTTCTTGAACCTTGGTAACCATGTCACCCTTGGCAGAGCCCTTGGTGGAGAAGCTAAGTAAGGCAACCTTAGGATCTATATCAAAGACTTTAGCAGTGTGCGCACTTTCGATAGCGACTTCTGCCATGCCGGGAGCATCGAGTTCGATGTTGATGGCACAGTCAGCGAAGACGAAACGTTGATCACCCTTTTGCATGATGAAGGCACCACTGATACGGTGAACGCCTTCCTTGGTTTTAATAATTTGTAAGGCAGGGCGCACGGTGTCCCCAGTTGCGTGAACGGCACCGGAAACCATCCCATCGGCTTGGCCCATGTAGACCATCATCGTCCCGATGTAGTTAGGATCCTTGAGCATTTCAGTGGCTTGTTCTGGGGTGTTCTTCCCCTTCCGGCGGGCAACCAAGGCATCTAACATTTCCTTGTGTTGGTCGGCTGGAATGGTAGCTGGGTCCAATAACGTTAATTGACTTAAATCGATATTGTTGTCCTTGGCAGTGGCTTCAACGTCACTTTGCTTGCCTAAGACAACGGCCTTGATCAACCCGTCAGCGACTAAGCGGCTAGCGGCACCCAAGACCCGGGCATCCTCCCCTTCAGGGAAAACGATGGTTTTGCTTTGTCCATTAATCTTTTGCTTGAGACTATCAAAAAGTTCCATAGATAATGACCTCCATAAAATATCCCACGAATCAATTCTCACTCTGTCTATGCTTGGTTGGATGCTGAGTCCGGCCCCTCGTCTTCGGCAACGTGTTCTGGTAGCTGCCAATCGATGGGCGTTTCTCCTAATGATGTCAATGCGATGTTGGTCTTGGAAAATGGTTTGGACCCAAAGAATCCGCGGTAGGCGGACAACGGACTGGGATGCGGTGCCTGCAAAACGATATTGGTCTGCGTGTCGATCAGGCTGATTTTGGACCGAGCGGCGCTACCCCACAGGATAAACACTACCGGTTCAGCTCTGGCCGACAACTTGGCAATCGCCGCGTCCGTTAACCGTTCCCAACCGTGTCCCTGATGAGAAAAAGCTTTGCCATCGCGGACGGTGAGAACGGAGTTGAGTAACAGGACACCTTGCTTGGCCCATTTTTCCAAATAGCCATGGTTAACCGGCTTGATGCCCAAGTCACTCTCGAGTTCTTTGTAAATATTCTTCAATGACGGCGGAATCGGTGTCCCCGGACGAACGGAAAAGCTACACCCGTGAGCTTGGCCAGGATTGTGGTACGGGTCTTGCCCCAAGATAACCACTTTGACCTGGCTAAACGGTGTCCACTCAAACGCCGTGAAAATATGATACATGTCCGGATCAATCCGGTAGTGCTGATACTCTCGCACCAAAAATTCACGCAGTTCTTGATAATAAGTCTGCTCGAATTCGGGCTCAAGCACCGGCCACCAGTCATTATGAATAAACGGTTTCATTCCCAACACCTCGCCTTTTATTCTATCATAATGGCAGCGTAAATGATATTATCGAACAGCTTCTAGCGAAACATGTTAGAATGGGTTTAACAACGAAGAGGTTGCATCAAAGGAGGGTCCCCATGCGTACACTGTACCTAAATCAGGCCGCACTTTCGGCCAAGGCCACCACGGTCATTCGCGACACGTCGAATCAGTCATGCTATTTACTCGTGGGCAAATGGGGGCTTAGAGCGGACGTGCTGTCGGTCTATACGATTGCCGGTGACTTGGAAGCTGAGGTCAAGCAGGAGTCATTGGGCCTGTTACCAAAATTCCGCTTGATTTATCACCGCCAAACGGTCGGCCGCGTTAGTAAGACTTTTGGCCTAATCCGTGAGGTATTGTTCGTTCGGGGCCTCAACTGGATTATCATGGGCAACCTGAACAGTGGCCATTTTAAAATTTATCACGGCCGCGATTTAATTGCCACGATTGATCAAGTCAGTCAGTCCGGTGGTGGCACGGCCACCCTAGCCGTCGACCAGCCGGATCATGAAGCGTTGGTCATCTGCTTGGCGGCGATTCTCGACCGCTGGGCAAAGCATCAACAGCAGGCCCTGAATCCCCTCCGCAACCACGTTTGGGCACCAGCAACGGGCGATATTGCGCAGTTTACAAAACACGATAATAAATAAAAACAGGCTTCACTCGGCGCATGACACGTCCGGGTGAAGCCTGTTTACTTACGGCACGGCGATGACTAACTTCTTGTTAGCCGTGACATACTTGCCGTTGGTTAATTGGAAACGGGTCGTCTTGTTGTAAGCGACAATCTTTTTGATCTTTAAGACTTTGCCCTGCTTGTAGTTCAGCTGCTTCGTCTTCAATGCCTTTTGCTTGTACCCGTTGACCCCGTTCTTCGCAATCACTTTAACTTGTGCGTGCTTGGTTGCGTAATAGACGGAAGTGACGTAGCTATTCTTGGCCGTGATGTAACCGGTCTTGCCAGTCGTCTTGGAGTTATGGTTCACGTCCTTGACCTTGTACCGGAGATTTCCGTTCTTAGAAAGTGCTGTGCCCTGCACCACAAACATCGGCCGGTTGGTTCGCTTCTGTTTGTGATACCAGTGCTTGACGGTCTTCTTGGAGAAGTTCTTCGTCCGGTATAACCCAATCTTCTTGGTAGCGTAAACGACACTGGCGATTGGCGCTACGGTCGCCGCATCCCCACCGGATTGTAGGTCGCGGGCGTAGTGGAAGGTCACAGTTTGGGCCTGGTTGGTGAACGTGCCGCTAGTTTGGCCGTCCGTCTTAGTCAGCTTGTAGCCGGTAAAGGTTAACTGGTTGGCCTGATAGCTCTCGCCCAGGTTACCGGTCAAGACTTGGTTGCTGGCCAGAGATTTCCCCTGTGCGTCGAGATACTGGACCGTCACGGGCTGCCCCACGGTGACTGCGGGCGGCGTTACGACGGGTGGCGTCGTGGGTTCGATGACCCGGTTAACTGGTTCCCAGACGTAGGTTTCCACGGCAGTCGGTTTATCAGCCGTGTTGTACAAGTCGGTAACGGCTTTACCAGTCGCGAACTGTTCGCCCAATGGATTCTGAGCAGTACCAGTGCCCACTGCTTGCCAGAGACCCGTGTATTCGTTTTCAATCGTCTGTGCATTCCACAAACTGGGATTGAAGCCATTGAAGGTCGTTGCTGGCCCTAATGTCAGCTCAGTAATTGGGATCCCTGAGAAGAAACTTGTGGGCTTAAAATTAGCCGGTGGCGCAAATTTAGGCAGGCGTAAAATGTTTATCCCTGAACCATTAAACATAAACATAGTACCCGTTCCAACGAGATTTTCAAAAGTTGCTTTCGCAAAATTTAGTTCTGTCAGTGCGTGATCACCATTAAACATTGACGTGGCAACTGTTACCTGTGACGTGTCAAAGTTGCTAACATCCAGTTGCTTGAGGGACTTCTGACCGTAAAACATAAAGGTCATCTTGGTCACATGACTCGTGTCAAGCGAGGAGACGTCCATATCAGTAGTAACTGAATCCCGTCCCTGAATTCGGAACATACCGGTCATATCAGTTGTCTGACTGGTATCTAATTGCTTTAAATTTTCATATGATGTGACGTTACGCAGCTGCGCAAATAGGTCAACCGCACTTTCTCCCACCCTGACAGGTCCATCAAGAACGACCTTAGTGACTAAATCAGCCGCTGCTTGCGTATCCGTCATGCCCAGTTTCAACGCAATTTGATAGGCAAATTGCCCCGTCTGCACTGCTGGTACGGGATTCTCATCAGGCAACGTCCCACTACTCAAATGGAGGACGCCTTCACTAGTCAAAACCCAATCGACACTCCCATAAGTCCCAGTGGCGAGGTCGGCCTCAGTGGTGGTAGCGGCCCGCGCCGTCACCGTTGGCACCACTGCTGGCACCAGAACGGTGCTCACTGGCTGGCCGACCCCCAACGCTAATCCGAGTAATAGAGCTGTTGCTTGCCATTTCATAAGTTTCCCCTCCTAACGGTCATTTTTACGAAATCGTTACCCGCAGTCGATGTTAGCGTTTACAATTCAGCGGTATGCCCTAGTTCATACTGAGTCACCAATCGTCAACGACTGCTCACTGTCTTTCAAGTAAACTCACCGCGTTAATCCGTCCTGTTTTAGTTTGTTCAGTCAATCAATAAATACGTCATATATTGGCGAAATCTTTCTTCATAGATATAATACCATAAACGTTTACTGATTAACAGTGTTATCTACCATTATTTTTATCGAGTGATAACAAACACTATTAACACTGTTGCAGCAGTAGTTAGACCGATTAACATACTTACTGAGAAAACAAAAAACGTCCAACTGATTTTTACCAGTTGGACCTTTCTGTCTAAACGTTCAAGACCTTATTCAAAAATTCCTGGGTCCGCGGATTCTGTGGGTGGTCGAAGACTTCGGTAGGCGTGCCTGCCTCTTGAATGATACCGTCATCCATAAAGGCTACACGGTCGGCAACGTTCTTGGCGAAACCCATTTCATGTGTTACGACCACCATGGTCATGCCACCTTCGGCCAGATCTTGCATCACCTGGAGGACATCCCCCACCATTTCCGGATCTAAAGCCGACGTGGGTTCGTCAAACAACATAATCTCGGGCTCCATGGCCAGGGCCCGCGCAATGGCAACCCGCTGTTGTTGGCCACCGGACAAAGAATGCGGCATCGCGTTGGCCTTGTCTTCCAAGCCAACCTGCTCGAGCAACTTCTCCGCCCGCACTTGGGCATCAGGTTTACGCAACCCTTTTAACTGCACGGGACCCAACATGATATTTTGCAGGACTGACAAATGGGGAAATAAATTGAAGTGTTGAAAGACCATGCCGATATTCTCCCGAATCTGGTTCAGATTGACTTTCGGGTCACCAACCCGCTGGCCATCAATCAGAACCGTGCCGCTCGTCATCTTTTCCAAGCCGTTCAGGCAGCGGAGAAACGTACTCTTTCCGGAACCTGAAGGCCCAATCATGCAGAGGACTTCCTTTTCCTGGACATCGACCGTGATGCCCTTCAGAACCTCGTTTTCACCAAATGCCTTGTGTAAATCCTTCACCTGAATCTTTGGTGTTGTAACCATCCTATTAACCTCCCAATTGCAACCAACCCTAGTTTTATGTAAAAAGGGCCAGCCGAACCAAACTAGTTCAGCTACCCCCTTGATGTGTCTAGTAATGCTTCATCACACGAGCAATCTGCCGGTCTTGTTCCCGCCGTTTGATTGTCTCACGCTTGTCATACTCTCGTTTCCCGTGGGCAACCCCCAGGAGCACTTTGGCAAATCCATGCTTCAGGTACATCCGTAACGGAATCAGGGTGACCCCTTTGTCCATTGTGGCTTGGCCTAACCGCCGAATTTCCTTTTTGTGCAACAGAAGTTTCCGGTTCCGCAGCGGATCATGGTTGAATCGGTTTCCCTGAACGTACTCACTGATGTGGACGTTCATCAACCACGCTTCGTTGTTACGGACCTGAGCAAAGCCATCTTGCAGGTTCACTCGCCGCTCCCGTAATGACTTGATTTCAGTCCCAGTTAAAACGAGTCCCGCTTCAACCGTTTCCGTAACCGCATAGTCGTGCCGGGCTTTCCGGTTTTGAGCTAAAACGTTATCTGGTGTTTTCTTGGTCTTGTTCTTCGCCAAGTTCAGTCACCTCGCTTAGTGCCGACCACCTTGTGAATTGTTACGGTGTTGGCCGCCACCCTGAGTGTTGTTACTCCGGTGTTGGCTATTGTTACCGCCGCGTTGATTCGATGATCGTTGATTCCCGTTTTGGTGATTGCCACCATTGCGGTTGTTGCCACTGCCATGGTTATTGCCATTACTGTGGCCGTTGCTGTTGTTACTCCGCCCGTGGAAATTACCACCACGAGAACGGTGTTCGCGGTGTGGCAATAAGTCACTGGTTGGGGCCTTTTCAGGGTCTAATAATTCGAAATCAATTTCACTTTGTTCCTTATCGACGTGAATAACCTTAACCCGGATTTCTTGACCGATCCGGTACGTCCGCCGCGTATTCCGACCCACTAAGGCCAGGTACTTTTCGACGTATTCGTAGTAGTCATCCTGCATACGACTGATGTGAATCAGACCTTCGATGGTGTTTGGCAATTCGACAAACATCCCGAATTTCATGACGGAACTAACGACGGCGTCAAATTCTTCACCGACGTGGTCAGCCATGTATTCAGCCATCTTCATATCGTTGGTATCACGTTCGGCATCGATTGAGCGCCGTTCAGCTTCAGACGTGTGCACACCGATCTCTTCCAAGATTGGGGCAAATTTTTCTTTGCTGTCCGCACCGGTACCGTGGTCTTCGTAATAGTGAATCATCCGATGAACCATGGTATCTGGGTACCGCCGAATTGGTGACGTGAAGTGGGTGTAGAACTCCGCACCCAACCCAAAGTGACCTAAGGATTGGTCAGCGTAGCGCGCCTGCTTCAGGCTCCGTAACATCATCACGGAAACCATGGCTTCTTCCGGCTTGCCAGCTACTTGCTTCAGAATCCCTTGCAACATCTTTGGCCGCAAGTGGTTCGGGTCACCCTTAACGTTGATCCCGAAGGCCGTTAAGAACTCGAAGAAGCTCCGGACCCGATCGCCATCTGGCGTTTCGTGGACCCGGTACAAGAATGGCACCTTGGCACGGAAGTAGTGTTCCGCAACCGTTTCGTTGGCCGCCAACATGAAGGATTCAATCATCCGTTCGGACACACCACGCGTCCGTAATTGCACGTCAATGGCGTGACCCTTATCATCAACAATGATTTCTGCTTCGCGGTCATCGAAGTCAATGGCCCCACGACGCTTCCGGTGCTTAACCAAAATCTTGTGCAACTCGCCCATCGTTTCAAACATGGGAACGAGTTCCTTGTAGCGGTCCATGGTCAATGGATCATGGGCTTCCAAGATTTGGTTCACAGCGGTATACGTCATCCGCGCCTTAGAACGCATCACGGATGGGTGAATCCGGTGCTTAACCACGTTACCGGAGTCGTCAATTTCCATGTCACAGCTCATGCATAACCGCAATTCGCCCTCGTTCAGAGAACAAATGCCGTTAGACAACCGCCGTGGCAACATTGGAATAACGCGGTCGGTCAGGTAGACACTGGTCCCACGTTTGTAAGCTTCCTTGTCCAAGATAGAATCTTCTTGCACGTAATGGGAAACATCCGCGATGTGGACACCCAAGTGATAGTTACCGTTAGGCAGTTTCCAAGCCGTGACGGCGTCATCCAAGTCTTTAGATGATTCCCCATCAATCGTAACCAGGTCCTGATCGGTAATGTCTTCACGACCGGTCATTTCTTCTGGTAACACGTGATCTGGAATTTCATCAGCGGCCTGCATCACTTCTTCAGGGAATTCTGACGGAATGTTGTGTTGGTACACGATCTGTAAAATATCGATACCGGGATCGTCAACGCTCCCGATGACCTGCTTGGCAATACCAACCATGGCATCAGGATGTTCTGCGCTAGGGTATTCGGTGATTTCAGCCGTCACCACTTCACCTGGTGTTGGGTTCAACCCAACTTCAGTGACGTAGAACTTGTACTTCATGACTTTTTTATCAGTCAAGCGAACTTGGCCGAGGTACCCGTTGTCGTCATCGGTCTTGAAGAACTCACCCACGACTTGTTCGTAGTGGTGTTCCACAATCTCGGTAACCTTACCTTCAGGTCCCTTGCCGCTACGGGGGTCACCCGCACGGACAATCTCGATCTTGACGGTATCACCATTCAATGCCCGCAACGTATTGTTGGGAGCAATGTAGGCGTCCGGTTCAATCTTGTTTACATCATATGCGACAAAGCCGAAGCCCTTGTCGTTGCCATGGAAAATCCCGGTCAACGTTCGCTGACTTGGATCCAGTTCAAAATGGCCGTGGTCCGTTACTTGAACGAGCCCGTCGCGTTCCAACTGTGCTAACTCCTGCACGATCAGCTTAAAAGCCGCTGAGCCGTGGTAATGGAGTGCATCCGAGATATCTTCAACTGTATAGCTACCTTCCGAGTGAGCCCGAAAGAAAGCTGTTAACTCTGTTTTCAATGTATTTTCTTGCACTATCGATTCCTCGTTATTTTAAAAGATTGTTTGTAGATAAGCTAAAATGTCCGTTTCTAATGCACGGTGAGCGGTGTTCACGGTTAAAACGTGTCCTGCACCAGCGTACTCGTGAAAATCAATTTGGTCGGCCGGATAAGCTTCCGCTAGCCATTTACCAGAGCGGGGATCAATCATCTGATCCGCATCTCCCTGGGCAATGAAAACGGGTTGCTTGATTCGGTCTAAATGGGTCGCCGTCGTATCAGCGAAGGCTTGAATGGCCATGAGTTGCGCGTTGAGATGCTCTTTCAGCCAACTCACGCGTTGTTCCTGGTCATCCCCCGTGATGTTCTGTGCTTGGTAACTAGCGCGTGCCATCTCAATGAATGCTGTTGGCACGTTCGTTTGCCCCCGGTAGATGACGGGGGAGGCAATCGTCCCACCACCGAGCAGCTCGGGATGTTCCTGTAATGCCCGGGTCGCAAACAACCCACCCAGTGACAGGCCAAAGATGGCGATTTGCTGGTAACCACGTGCCTGCAACGAGGCAATGGCGTCTTGCGTATCCTGCCGCCATTGCTTGGGTGACCCCAGCCGCAAAATGTCAGCGGGATCTCCCGTCGCATGCCCACTGAAGATGGGTGCCAGCACGGTGTAGTTCTCAGCTTGAAACCGCCGTGCTAGAATCCGCATATCGTTGGAACTCCCGGAATAAGCGTGCAGTAAAATCACTGCTTGAGGCCCCTGCTCGAAAAAGAGCGGGGTTGGTTTTCGAATCATGTAAAACCACCACTTTCCGCTATTTTGGGGTAGCTTGTAAAAAAGCCCCCTGTAGCGAATAAACAGGAGGCCTACATTCTACTCTAGTGTGAAGATAGATAAACTAAAGCCAGTGCCAGCCCAAAGAAGAGGGCGCCTAAGACAACTGTGACTTTTTGCATGAAGGCTTCAAAGCCACGGGGCTTAGCCTTTGCAAACAAGTCATCCGCACCACCAGATAAAGCGGACAACGCGTCGTTGGTCTTGGCAGGCTGCATCATTACCGCAATGATAATCAGTACAGCAACAATTAAAATACAGGTCATTAAAAAGTTATACACAAATTTGCCTCCTACCTATCGAATAGGTCTAATAGGTCTAACTATACCTTACCAATTTATCATAGTCGGCCACTTTTTACCAGCCCCCAGCTTGGTTAATCGGCCAAATGAGGATGAGAATCGTTTAACTGGGTAAGTTGTTGCCGAACAAAAGCACGATTATGCTGATACGTGAACACGACTAGGATGTCTCCGGGCCGTAAGATTGTGTCGCCACGGGGAATCAGTGCGCGCTCGCCCCGCCGGACGTTGACCAACAGTGAGCCCTCTGGCCAAACCAAGTCACGAACCTGGCGCCCAGCGAGTCCTGAGCCTTCATTGACGGCAAACTCAACCCGATCGGTTGGCCCGGCATCCTTAGCACCCGCTGGCGTCACCATTTGTCGTAACATGGCTTCGTAGATTGGGGCACCCCCCAGCACGTCCACGGTAATGTAAGCCACAATGGCCACTACCGCAAGCGGCATCAAATGATGAAGGGTCCCGACCATTTCTGTGATCAGTAGAATCGCGGTAAACGGTGCCTTGGAAATCCCGGCAAAATAACCGGCCATCGCATAGATAATCAAGTTGGCCACGTACATTTTCGGTAACCAGCCAACAGCCACAAAGCTCCGTGCACCAATGGCGCCCAGCAATGCACCTAACGTCAGGATGGGTAAGAAAATCCCCCCTGGTAGACCGGAACCGTAACTAATGGCGGAAAAACAGAATCTGAGGATGAAATAGCCAATCAACGGCATCAACAGCGGTGTGTGTTTCGCAAAGACGACGATCATCTGGTTCCCGCCACCCAAGCAGATGGGCCACAGCAGGCCGATTGGAATCACCAGCAAGAACGGAATGATCCCGTCTAAGTGGCGTGGTAACCAGATAATTTTCGCATACCAGTCACCACCACGTAACGTGACCCACTGATAGGCGTATCCCAGCAGTCCCAGCCCAATGCCCAGCACCAGCAGTAGCCAATAATACTTCAATGGCAATGCTTGGTGATAGGTGATGTGTAACACCGGCGTCAGTCCGAAAAATTCGTTGGAAACAAAATTGGCAACGACGGCACTGGTCAGCGACGTGAGCCAAACCAGTGTCGAAAAATTATGGTAAACCTCTTCAAGAATAAATAACGTTGACGCAATTGGCGCGTTGAAGGCAGCGGATAACCCTGCCGCCGCACCACCGGCGATCAGGAGTCGTCGTTTGCTCCCTTTGAGATGAAAGCCTTCAGCGACTCCCTGGGCCACCGTCCCCCCTAACTGAATCGAGGGGCCTTCACGCCCGAGGAACAGGCCGGCACCAATCCCTAGAATCCCACTCACATACTTTTTCCAGAGGACTGGCCACCAAGCGTAATCCATCTCACCAGCCAACTGGCCTTCCACTTGGGGAATTCCGGAGCCCTTGATCATGGGGGTCTCTTTTGTCCAATGACCAATCAGGACGGCCACCCCTACCAGCAAAATTGCCCATGGAATGAGCCACCAGGGATTCTGGCCGAACCAGCCGTACATTACTTGCATCAGCTTAATAAGGTGCTCTATGGCCAAACGAAACGTGCTGACGACCACCCCAGCCAAGAGGCCGACAATGCTTCCGTAAAAGATGGCATTGAGGCGTGTGAGATCATGTTGGGTGTGTAGTTGTCGTTTCATTAGGCGATTCCTCCGTTTTTTGTCTATCAACTAGTTTAGCACAAATCCGCGGTTAACTAGTGACGAATCCGCCGCCGTTTCGCAATGCCTGTGAGTCCTAGTAGCAGGCTACCGCCGTACCAAGCCATTGGAAGCGTTTGTTCATTTGTTTGCGGTAACTTTGCCTGCGTCGACCTTTGCTGTTGCTGGGGTCGCGACTGGGGTGTCTGCTGCGTACCGGAACGACGGTGGTGGAGTCCAGCGGGTTGCTTTGCGGATTGAGATTGCATTGTGTGGGGCTTCTTCAGGGTTACCTGTGACTCCGTAGTCGCGCCAGTTTCTTCCGCTGTTACTGGGTGCCACCAGTCCGCTAAACCTTGGTGTGCCAAGGGATGCTTGGTGATTGGCTTTACCTGCGGCTTCACGACCGCATCCGGTGCTGGAGCAACTTGCTCCTTTTCTGGTGCAGGCTTTGGCTGCATCGGCTGTGTCACGTGAGGCTTCTGTGACCCAGTGACGATTGGAATGGGAACTGGTTTGGGCTTGGGTGCTGGCTGTGGTTTATGCCCCGGAGTCCCCGGTACGATTGGCACCGGAACTGGTACAGGGATTGGTGTTGGCGTTGTGCCAGGCGTGCTGGGAATTATTGGCTTAGGGACTGGCGGTAGGCTCGGAAGCGGTTTTGGCTGAGGTAGCGGTTCCGGTGCGACCGTGACATTATTTGCCCCTGGATTTAACTTGTCAGGATTTAGAACAGGTTTCCCATTTGTCTCAACCGATCCAGTCCCCACTTTCTTGACACCAACCGTCCAGTTGTCATTCTGTTTCAACACAAACCGTTTCGCATCTTCAGGGTCGATTAACCCGTATCCAGGCTTCAACCTAAGGACCGGTCTACCGCCTAAAGTCAGTTTTCCACCAGTATTATTTTCCCAAAGTAATTTGCTGTCCTCGTTAACAAAACTGATGTGCACGTTTGCCGACTTGGTCACCCCAATGTAAAGCAACGTGGTCCCAAAGGCATTTGGCGTTGTCAGGATTTCCTTATCTCGACAACTAAATCCCGCTTTCGTTAGTTCCGGCAATTTGCCAATCTTACCGGTGCGACTAACATGTTGCGTCCGTGTATCGTACAATTCGTTACTTGTTGAACCATCTTCATTTATCCCCTGAATGTAGTGCTCGACGACTAAATCGTACGGTTCAGGCAATGGCTTACTCTCATCCTTATCCGCAAACGCACTAACCGCCCCCATCCCCACGGCAAATCCACCAACTATCAACAACATAACACGTAACTTCGCAAAATTATTCATCTTGTATTCCCCCTTCGTTAAAGTTAACTCCGTAATGAACACGCGATTATTTTATTTTGCTCGAACTTTTTTTGATTTTTTTCAATTCACGAAAAAAAGAAGCAAGCCCATCGCTGGACCTGCTTCTTTGATTTCATTTTTAAAATTACTTGTTGATGATGGCTAAACGCGCATCTTCGTCCAGGTTGTAGAAGGAGTGAATCCCCTTGTATTCGGAAGTCTTACCTAATTGGTCTTCGATCCGCATTAATTGGTTGTACTTAGCGATCCGTTCGCCACGGCTCATTGAACCAGTCTTGATTTGACCGGCGTTCAACGCAACAACTAAGTCAGCGATGGTCGTGTCTTCAGTTTCACCAGAACGGTGAGAGATAACGGCCGTGTAACCAGCTTGCTTAGCCATTTCAACGGCTTCAACAGTTTCAGTCAAAGTACCGATTTGGTTCAGCTTGATTAAGATAGAGTTACCAACGCCCATCTTGATACCCTTTGCCAAGTAATCCGTGTTCGTAACGAATAAGTCGTCACCAACGATTTGGACTTTCTTGCCAAGACGTTCAGTAGCCATCTTCCAGT
This sequence comes from Levilactobacillus cerevisiae, assembly GCF_003946245.1. Classification (GTDB taxonomy): domain Bacteria; phylum Bacillota; class Bacilli; order Lactobacillales; family Lactobacillaceae; genus Levilactobacillus; species Levilactobacillus cerevisiae. The sequence goes on along the minus strand of NZ_RHNN01000020.1, from coordinate 9,454 downwards.
CTTCCCATTCGTTTTCATCCAAAGGATCTTCGATGGAAACAACTGGGTACTTGTCAACGATGCTTTCAAGCAAGCTAACAAATTCTTCAGCAGTGTATTCCTTGCCGTCACCCTTAAGTTCGTACTTCTTGGTGTCAGCATTGTAGAATTCTGATGAGGCACAGTCAAAGGCGATAGCAACGTCCTTACCAGGTACGTAGCCGGCGTTCTTGATGGCTTCAACTAAGATTTCGAATGGTTCTTCGTTGTTCTTCAAGTCAGGAGCGAACCCACCTTCGTCACCAACGGCAGTGGAGTAGCCCTTTTCGTTCAACAAGTTCTTCAAGTTGTGGAACGTTTCTGAACCCATCCGGATAGCTTCCTTGACGGTCTTGGCACCAACAGGCATGATCATGAATTCTTGGAAATCAACCTTGTTGTTAGCATGCTTCCCACCGTTGATAACGTTCATCATTGGCGTAGGAAGGACGTGACCATTGAACCCGCCTAGGTAGTTGTACAAAGGTTGGCCCAATTCGTCAGCAGCAGCACGGGCAGCAGCTAAGGAAACACCTAAGATAGCGTTAGCACCTAACTTGCCCTTGTTTGGCGTACCGTCCAAGTCGATCATGGCTTGGTCAATGGCGCGTTGGTCGGTAACATCGTAGCCAACGATTTCTTTGGCGATGATGTTGTTTACGTTGTCAACAGCCTTAGTAACACCCTTACCCATGAAACGACTCTTGTCGCCATCACGAAGTTCAACGGCTTCATGTTCACCAGTTGAGGCACCAGAAGGAACGATCCCCCGGCCCATAGCACCGGCTTCAGTGTAAAGTTCAACTTCAACAGTTGGGTTACCACGAGAATCTAAGACTTCGCGTGCGTAAATATCAGAAATAATAGACATTTTTGTATTCTCTCCTTATGAGTGTTTGGCTTCACGGGAACTAAACAACAATCCCATGCTTTATTCTATAAGTTTAACTTTGAACTTTCAATCACATTTTGCCCGAATTACAAATTTTGGTAGTTTGCCAGCTGAATGAAAGAGGTTTCATCCAAACTTGACCCACCAGCGAGCACCCCATCGACATTATTCTTGGCCATTAAGCCAGCAATGTTGTCCGGTTTCACGCTGCCGCCATATAAAATTCGAACGCCATTAGCTAATTCATCCGAATAGATGTCAGCTAACGTTTGGCGAATCAGGTAACAGCCCTCTTCGGCTTGATCAGTCGAAGCAGAGGTGCCACTGCCGATGGCCCAACTGGGTTCATACGCCACCACAATCTTGGTGGCATCGGCTGCACTAACGCCCTTGAGCGCAGCGGTCACTTGGTTAACGACCCAGTGAATTTTTTCACCAGATTCTCGGCGGCCCATCGTTTCATCACAACAGACGATGGGGGTCATGCCATTTCGAAAAACAGCTTGCACTTTCCGGTTAATCACATCGTCCGTCTCGTTGAAGTACCGGCGCCGTTCCGAATGACCGACGATGGTATAAGGAATCCCCATCTCGTGAAGCGCGCGCGGACTGGTTTCACCCGTGTACGCCCCGTCATCCTCGTAGTAACAAGCCTCCGCCCCAATTCGTAGGACATCTTCAGTATTGGCATCTAACATGGTCTGCAAAAACAACGCAGGCGCGGCAATTGCCGTTTCCACGACATCCGCAGCCGGTAACTTGCCCTGCACAGCTTCAACGAAACTGCGTGCTTCCGTTACCGTCTTGTTCATTTTCCAGTTACCAGCAATGAGTGGTATCCGCAACCTAATCCACCCTTTCCTAAAAATAAATTGACTACGCTCATCATCTTACCGAATTCCCACCAGATAAGCCAGCGAAGACTCTTAACAATGCGCGACCATCACAACAAAGAGCCGTGATGCCAACCACCACAGCTCTTTATTTATTTATTTATCAGAAATTGCAGCGATCCCTGGTAAGGCCTTTCCTTCGAGGTATTCGAGAGAAGCACCACCACCAGTAGAAATGTGGGAAAGCTTGTCAGCAACGCCCAATTGTTGCACAGCGGCAGTTGAGTCACCACCACCAACAATCGTCTTAGCGTCCGTCAAAGTACCCAAGAACTTACCAATTTCCAAAGTTCCTTCAGCGTAGTTGCTCATTTCAAAGACACCCATTGGGCCGTTCCAAACAACCGTCTTGGCGGTCTTCAAAACATCTTTGAATTCAGCGATGGACTTAGGTCCAATGTCTAAGGCCATGTAACCATCAGGCACGTCGCCATCAACCGTCTTGTGGGCAGCATCGTTGTCAAATTTTTCAGCAACAACGGAGTCAACAGGCAGAACTAACTTGTCGCCGGCCTTTTCCAAGATTTCCTTGGCTAAGTCGATCTTGTCAGTTTCAACTAATGAGTTCCCAATCTTGATGCCCTTAGCAGCGTAGAACGTGTAAGTCATCCCACCACCGATAAGGATCTTGTCAGCCTTAGCCAACAAGTTATCGATCACACCAATCTTGTCAGAAACCTTAGCACCACCCAAGATAGCAACAAATGGGTGTTCTGGGTTGTCCACAGCGCCACCGATGAATTTGATTTCCTTTTCCATCAAGAAGCCGGCAGCCGTTTGGCCCATGTTTGAAGCGATACCAACGTTAGATGCGTGGGAACGGTGAGCCGTCCCGAAAGCATCGTTAACGAAGACATCACCCAATGAAGCCCAGTATTTGCCCAATTCAGGGTCGTTACCGGATTCGCGCTTAACGTATTCGCCATCTTTGACGTCTTCGTAACGCGTATTTTCCATAACCAAAACATCACCGTCGTTTAAGCCAGCGATGGCGTCTTCAAGCTGCTTGCCTTCAGTCGTTGGGACGAAGGTAACTGGCTTGTTTAACAAGTTGGACAAACGTTCAGCAACTGGACGCATGGACAAACCTGGCTTGTCGTCTTCCTTCTTGATCCGACCTAAGTGGGATAAGAGGATGGCCTTGCCACCATGTTCGCTTACGTACTTGATAGTTGGTAATGCAGCAACGATACGGTTATCGTTACCAATCACGCCGTCTTTGATGGGAACGTTAAAGTCGACCCGCATCAGGACTTTTTTGCCCTTTAAGTCTAAATCAGAAACTGTTAATTTAGCCAATTCTGAAATCCTCCTTGAGTAATATCTTTTAAGATTACTTTCACAATATACAGCACTTACCTCAGAATTTCAAAGGACTTGTGCAAAATTTGCAAAGACTTACAAAAAACGCAGCGAAGAAATTCCTCCCTCCGCCGCGTTCGTGAGTCTTATTTATTAAGCTACTGATACAACGGTCGGATTAGAGAGTTGCGAAGTGCAATAAAGTCCGGACCATGTTGCAAGTGAAGCCCCATTCGTTATCGTACCAAGCAACAGTCTTAACGATTTGGGTGTCACCGTTAGTCGTAACTTCAGTTTGGGTTGGGTCAAAGACAGAACCGTGGTCATCATCGATGATGTCTGAAGAAACGATTTCGTCGGCGTTGTAACCGAAGGCTTCGTTACCTGCGGCATGCTTTTGCATAGCGTCGTTGATTTCGTCAGCAGTAACCTTCTTGTCCAGAACAGTAACTAATTCTGTCAAAGAACCGTCAGTCAAAGGAACACGTTGTGCGTGGCCTTGTAACTTACCCTTTAATTCAGGGATAACCAAACCGATAGCCTTTGCGGCACCAGTTGAGTGAGGAATCGTGTTAACACTGGCAGTACGGTTGTTACGCATCTTCTTACCGCGAGGGCCATCCAAGATTTGTTGGGTAGCAGTGAAGGCATGGATCGTGGTCATAGTCCCGGCCTTGATACCAAAGTCTTCGTTCATGAAGTAAGCCATAGGTGCTAAACAGTTAGTGGTACATGAACCAGCAGAAACGATGATGTCGTCCTTGCTTAAAGCATCCATGTTAACACCAGGAACAACCGTCGTAACGGCACCGGCTGGAGCAGATACTAATACCCGCTTAACACCAGCATCGATGTGGGCGTGAGCCTTTTCTTCGGAAGTGTAGAAACCGGTACATTCGAGAACGAAGTCAACACCGTCGTTCTTAACCCAAGGAATATCTTGAGCCTTAGGGTCAGCGTATACAGGGTATTCCTTACCGTCAACCACAATGCCCTTGTCCGTAGCGGAAACTTCGCCAGGGAAACGACCATGAGTTGAGTCATACTTCAACAAGTAAGCTAACATTGAGGGTGTCGTCAAATCGTTGATGGCAACAACTTCGATGTCACTTGAGTGGAGTTCGTGAATCCGCTTGAAAGCCAAACGGCCGATACGTCCGAAACCATTAATACCAATCTTTACAGTCATACTGTGATTTCCTCCTTCAGGAAGCAAACAAAGATAATTTTTTTAAAAAGCAATACATGTTCATTGTATCACTTCTTTAAAACAAAGTCAGCAGCACCTTCATCGGTAATTAACCAAGTCTGTGCTGGCGCTAAACGCATGTAGGCTGCAATTGCAGCCCCCTTCTCGGCACCACCGGCAACAGCGATGACTAATTGTTTAGCGGCTAAGTCGTCAATTTCCAGCCCAATGCGGGGGAACTTACTGACGACGTGGCCCTGGTCGTCATAGAAATAACCAAAGGCCTCTCCAACGGCATGGGCCGCGGATAAATCAGCGATAACGTGCGGATCCATATTTCGCCGCTCGGCCATGACAAATGCCTGGCCGATGCCGTGAATCACCACGTTGCTCTGTGCAATCAACTGGAGTACTTCATCAATCGCTGGTTCAGCGAACAATGACTTATACGTCTCCGTGTTCAACTGTTCAGGCACGTAGAGTTGGCGAAACTCGCTGTTCGTGTTCTCCGCCATGGTGGCACTCACCGTGTTCGCTTGAATCGCTGGGGATTCGCCAACACCGCCCCGAGCCGGGACAAATAACAAGTCCCGGTTCACCGCCAATGCTGGGGTGAGCGCCCCCGCCACGGTAGCCAACGTATGACCACCCATGACGGCGACGGTGCTCTTCCCTTGCGGCAACTGCTCATTAAGCACGCGACTCGCGGCTTGGGCAACCCCGTTCAGCGAACCATTCGCTGCGGTACTGTCCCCCGGCACAATGGTCGCATGGGCAATACCCAGTTGCTTTGCCAACTCGCGCTCTCGTTGTTGACGACCAGCCAATTCGTTCATGACCGGTGTCAACCCATGAAGCACGCGTTGACCGGCAGCTGTGATTTGCATCCCCTTGACGGACATTTGGATGTAACCCAAACTTGCCAGAGCATCCGTGGTCGTACGCACCGTTCGTTCCGAACAAGCAAGCTTCGTCGCAAGTGTTCGGCGACCAACCGGTTGGAGGTTGGCAACGCCTTGCAGAACACGGAAGCGGCTGGTCAGTTTCCCAACCATCTGGGGCATCATTGCTTCTACCCACTGCCAATCTTCATGCATCCTGCTTACCTCCTAGTGGGACGGTAGTCGACCAGTGGTGGCTGATAACCGCCCACCCTGGTCAAAAATTTAAAGGCCAACCAAAGCCAACCTTTTACGATTATTAGTATAAGGCACTAACCCCGCTTTAGCAAGTGATTAAGTCCGTTAATTTGTGTAAGCCCTTACAATAGAAGAAACTAGAAAATAACGGTCGCAATGGCAACGTCCACCAGAGGCATCCGCCTGTGATCTTTGCTTATCAGTATTGCTTTCAGCGTGCAGAAAGTTCAGCCTTAATACAGTGTACAAAAAAATCCCACACCCTCAAGGTATGAGATAACCGATTTGTTAGTGATGCGCCCGGAGGGAATCGAACCCCCATTTCAAGAACCGGAATCTTACGTGCGATCCATTACACTACGGGCGCATAAAAGTCATACGAATAACACCTAAACCAGCATAACTGATTTTGGATAAAAATACAAGGCTGTTCGGCTTTTTTCAGCGGAAAACATGCTATAATAACGGCATTAACTTACGTGGAGGTTCAGTAAATGACGCGACATAAGACCTTTCGCCTGGTGGTAGACGCCTTACTGATGGCGATTGTTTTGCTACAAAATATTATTCCGTTTCTGGGGTACATCCCCTTTGGGCCATTTAGCATGACCCTAATTGGCCTCACCGTGATTGTCGCGGGGACCGCTTTGGGGCCCAAGGATGGAATGGCCATCGGTGGTTTTTGGGGCCTGATCACCTTCATTCGCGCTTTCACCTGGCCTTCAAGCCCGGTAGCCCCCTTGATTTTCGTCAATCCTTTAATTTCGATTCTCCCCCGCCTGCTAATGGGCTTAGCCGCTGGTGGACTCTACGTCTGGGGCGTTAAGCGGCACTGGTCGCAACGTCGCGCCATGCAAGTTGCCGCTGGCTGTGCCGCACTTGTCAACACGTTATTGGTGCTGGGTCTGGTCTTTTTCTTCTACCAAACGCCCGCCGTCGCCGCAGCTTTCGGTGCGAAGGGCAATCAAACGTTGGGCTACGTCCTCATGATTTCACTGTTGACCAACGGTGTGCCTGAATTGATTCTGGACGTGCTCATTGCCCCACTCATTGCACTCCCCTTGCGTAAACGTTGGGATCAGCTTAAAGCTTAATCCAAAATAAAATAGAAATTGCTATTGCGCCTGAACTTTTTGCTCATGTCCAGGCGCTTTTTTTGCGGCCAACCGCTGCCTCAGCTCAATTTGTGCACAAAAAAAGCCGCAACCACACAGGTCACGACCAACTGATGCGCCCGGAGGGAATCGAACCCCCATTTCAAGAACCGGAATCTTACGTGCGATCCATTACACTACGGGCGCATAACAGCATCAGTATTTTTTAGCACTTAATTACTATACCTGATACTGCATATAAATTCAAGGGGTCTTCGCAAAATTTTTCTTAGACGTAGATAATTGTCAGTCCCCCGAAGGAAACATTACCGTGAATGTGCACTTGCGGAACTGTCTCATCAACCGTTTGGACGCCCTTTTCCTCGACGGCACCAAAACTGGTATTCACGTCATTTTGGACTTGCCATTTTCTTGGAATATACAATTCGACGCCACCAAATGAATCATCAACCAAAATGTCCGCTCCGGCTTCGTTCAGAGTGACGTTGTCAAAATACACCTTGGCGTTGCCCATGGAGACCTTAATCACTGCGCGTTTAAAATCCTGTGATTGTAGGTAACGAATGCTACTACTCATGTTCACGTCAACGATCATTTCGGCGTCATCGACATCTTGCACGTCTTCTTGCCAATCTTTTTGCCAGTCGCCGTGATGCCAACCTTTTCCGTTCACAATCACCCGGGGACCGTGATGATGCCACCGCCACCGCGGCTTAATAATCAGTGACAGCCCCACCGTCAGAAGTAAGGCCGCCCCCAGAATCGTCCAAGGTGCCAGTGCGACAATTCCTAGTGGCTTGGCAAAAATAATTGCCAGGAACGCCAGAGAGAACACCATGCCCCCAACGGTGACCTGAATGAGACTTTCAACAAACGCTGCAACCAAAAACATCGCAATCAACAACGTCCAAAACCCAATGTGATAGGTGAACACGCCCAAACGACTCGTGACCAAAATGCCAGCGGCCAAGACGAGGAAGACACCCCAAAACCAATTTCGATGCATATGCATTACCCCTTTTCCTCTAGTGCCTCTCTCAACGCCTTATAGTAGCGACGCGACACGTAGATTTGCTTGTGTGAATTTTGAAATTGTACCAAATTGCCGGTTACCGATTTCGTCAGCGAAAATATTTGCTCGCGGTTCAGAATGGCAGACTTGGAAATACGTTGGAAAGTGGTCGGCAGGTTAGCTGCCAGCTCATACAACGGTTGCCGCGTCGTGAACACGTCCAGTGCCGTATGTACCATGACCTGATGATCGGCCGCCTCCAGAAAGAGGATATCGGTCACCGCGACCTGAAAGTTTTGTCCCCGTTGCCGGACCGTTAATCGTCTCTGTGCGGCGCCCACGTCTTCTAGCGCGGCCACCAACTCATTAACGTCTGTATCCGCTGCTGCCCGAATCGTGACATCCGGCTCACTCACCGAATCGTCCACCACCACGTGAATTTTCACACTGCCACCCCCTCTCTGCTTGTTCTTAGTAAACCATATCCTTAACCAAAAATAAATAACCTACTCGCAACTGGTTCTTTAACCGCCGTAAGTGGTCATGGTTGGTTTACTTTGTCCTGCGGGTAAAGATTGAAAATCGAAAATTTGTGAAAAATTGCCACCTGCGGCTGCCAGAGATTTCGGCTGCTGTGGGGACTGCCTGCGGTCTGAGGGGCGGTCCTCCGGTTTCGCTTGTTCTTCAACCTGACATTGAGGTAACCATTGCTAGATTGATAACGTTTGTCCACCATAATCGGTCACCGTCTATGTAGGCGGGAGTGAGCCAAATTTAGGCTCAGCCGTGGGATTTTTCATGTGATTTTCTTGGAAAATGGCGCCTTTGAAACGCGGTCTTGGCGGTTCAAAGCGAGTTCCAAGACCGCTCTTCGGCTTGGGCCGTCCTACCCACAGCGTTCCAGCCTAAATTTGGCGAACGGTAAGCCGGCAGGTCTCCACTAGCAGTAACGGAATTAGCACTCTCCAGCAAGACTGACAGAATACGTGACGTTTAGCCAAACTCTGTTATGATGGTTTTAGTCAAAACGTCAGTGATTCGTCAGCGAGTCTTTTCGTTTGACCTACTCTGACCATAGCGGTACACTAACAACATGTTAGCATATCGCTAGCCATTTAATTGTTAATAAGGGAGGCTATCTTGTCATGAATTTAGTACCAACAGTTATCGAACAATCATCCCGTGGCGAACGGGCCTATGATATCTATTCACGACTTTTAAAGGACCGAATCATTATGTTGTCAGGTCCAATCGAAGATGACATGGCAAACGCCATCATTGCGCAGTTGCTCTTCTTGGATGCCCAAGACTCCACTAAGGACATTTCACTTTACATCAACTCACCAGGTGGTGTGGTTTCTTCCGGCTTAGCCATTTACGATACCATGAACTTCATCCAATCCGACGTGCAAACGATCACGATGGGGATGGCAGCTTCCATGGCCAGTGTCTTGGCTTCCTCTGGGACTAAGGGCAAGCGGTTTGCATTACCACATGCTCAAGTCATGATTCACCAACCATCAGGTGGTGCCCAAGGGCAACAAACTGAAATCGAAATTGCCGCTCGTGAAATCTTGAAGACGCGGGAATTAATCAACGGCATCTTAGCCGAGAACTCCGGTCAACCGATCGAACGGATCAACAAAGATACTGAACGTGATAACTACTTGAGTGCGCAAGACGCCGTAGATTATGGTTTAATCGACCACATCATGACGAACACTAGCGAACAAAAGAAGTAATCTGCGTAGCGAAATAGCACTGACCTATTACGGGTCGGCGCTATTTTTTCTACCATTAGTCAAGTACTAATCCCGGTTTAATCATGTTTCTTTTAGATGTGGTTCAAGTTATCGTTTAGGAGGAGTGTGAGCTGAAGCGAGTTAGTACTGAA
>NZ_RHNN01000002.1 GCF_003946245.1 Levilactobacillus cerevisiae | reverse complement strand
CTTTTTTATTTTTCTGATTTTCAAAACAGACAAAAAACCGGTATTAGTTATTCACCAATACCAGAAAGTGTAGACCCAAAAAAGTTAGGGGTACAAAAAACACCAGCTCCCGCAAAGCGCGCGGTCGTTGGTGTTTGACAGGTATTTAAAATTATTGGGTAAAGACACTTATTCTTAGACTGCAATTGGTGTGGCTGCTAAACGTTCTTGGGGTAGTAGACCTCACCATTGAAGTAGGTCGTCCCCCGTTGCTTAGCGAGCGACTTGGTCCGGTAATAGTGCGCGCTGGTCCAGACGCCAGCACCACTGGCCTGACTCAAAACACTGACCTTCTTGCCCTTCACCGTCTTGGTCATCACCTTGTAGTAATCACCGTCCCCCATGACTTGATTCCAGCCACGGACGTTGATCCACTGAGCTTGATGACGTTTAGTCGTGACCGCCGTGCTCCAGGAATAATGCTTCTTAAAGCTGGTGGCGGTCAGCTTATGGTGATGAATGTATGCCACGTACTTCACCCTTTTGCCATTGTAATAGGTCATCCCCGCAATTTGTTTGGTGGTAAAGGTTAAGGTGTCCATTTTACCGTTGGCATAGTGGTACCAGGTGTGGCGATAACGTTGCGGCACCGCTTTTAAAGTCGTCTTGGCCTTGGCCTGTGCCGTCACTGGCATCCCCGTCTGCAAGCCGCCGACAGCCAGCAAGCTAACCCCGGTTGCGACCGCTATCATCCATTTTTTCATGTGTTGTTCCTCCCCGCCTCTTTACGTTTGATTATACGCCGTGGCGGGGAATGTATGGCGATAAAGTTTTGTGAAACTGAATTTGTAACAATTGGGGAAACCCAGGCAACAAAAAAAGGCCCAGCTAACAATGATTATCAATATTAAATTTGTTAGGAATTGCCACCTGCGGCTGCCAGAGATTCCGTCTGCTATGGGGACCGCCTGCGGCCTGAGGTGCGGTCCTCCGGCTCGGTTTGAAGCCTGACAAGAATCGTCAGGCTCCAAACACGTCCCACGCTGTAAGCTGATTCTCAGCTAACACCGTTGTCACAGCTGACTCCACCTCTGGCCTCCTCCGGTTAAGATTGTGCTTCACCATGATATTGATATGACCCATCGCTGGTCTGGCAACATTTGTGCACGCATTCTAATTCAATAGTAAAGGAGCTACGATTTTCTCGTCGTAGCTCCGTTTTGTTCTTTGACTAACCTGCCTCCGTGCGATGATACTGGCTCAGATTGCTAATTACCCAACTACAAACGACACCAATGTCAGCTGAAGCCCGGGCCTGAGGTATCTCCGGTCTCACACTCCGAGAAACTCAGCGCACCAGTATCAGTGACCAAAGGCGAGTCAAGGTGCCCAGCTGTGTCGATGGCATTAGCCGAGTGGTTTTCTCGGCTTAGGCCATGGGACGACCTTGGAGACTCACGGTTCTCAGTGAGGCTTCAAGTCGAGGTGCAGGACCGCCCCTCAGGCCGGAACCGGGCCCCACAGCAGGGCACCTTGAACTCGCCGCCGGGAACGAAAAGCCACCACCACACTACCCAAGTTTCAAGTCGAGGTGCAGGACCGCTCCCCAGGCTGGAGCCGGGCCCCACAGCAGGGCACCTTGAACTCGCCGCCGGGAACGGAAAGCCACCACTACTTAGGTTTTAAATCGGTTGTTCATCCGAACCGTAGTACTGGGGCGCAGGAGCCGCAACCGGATGCGCCGCGAGCCAGACCACGATTTGTCGGCCTAGCGCCTCGCCCATCGGGGACGCCGCCGCAATCTGGGCCTTGGTGATTTGATTCACGTGGATGCCAGCCGTAATCGTGCAGCTGCCCGGCAACACGGGTTGGACCACGCGAGCGACCCGTTCGCCGACAAAATTATCCTTGTGAAAACGGCCATCATGGCTGGGATATTTGATCGTTTGCATCGCCGTGTCCCGGGTCAGCGTGGTCACGTCGCCAATGTGGGGATTACTGCCGCCGGTCACCACAATCAACAGATCCTTGCCTACCACGGTCAGTTCCGCGTCAATCGTATAATTCTCCTGGGTCACGCTAAATTTGGGCATACTAATCCCCCTCCCAACGCTTGGTCGTTTCAAAGGGAATGCCAAAGGCGTCCAGCACCTTCATGCTCTGATGATCGACTAAATCTTGAATGGTCTGGGGATGATTGTAGAAGGCCGGGATTGGGGGAATGATCTGGGCGCCCAACTTGGCCAGCTTGGTCAGATTCTCCAAATGGATCACGCTCAGTGGCGTTTCCCGGGGCACGATGATCAGTTTCCGCTGCTCCTTGATGGTCACGTCGGCAGCGCGGGCGATTAAGTTTTCACCGAAGCCGTACGCCACACTGGCCACGGTCTTCATGCTGGCGGGCACGATTACCATACCATCGTTCAGAAATGATCCGCTGGCAATCGCGGCCCCCTGGTCCCGGTCGCTGTAAACGACATCCGCCAACGCCTTGATTTGGGCGAGCGAATAGTCCGTTTCCAACGCCAAATTTTTCGTGGCCCAGGCACTCATCACCAAATGCGTTTTCACGTCAGGATTGGCTTGTAACTTTTTCAACAGGTCAATCGCGTAAATCGTTCCGGACGCGCCGGTTACCCCAATCACAATCTTCTTCATCAGTCATCATCCTCTATTTTAAATATTTCTCCCAGTCCGGGACGTCCTTGAATTTGGCCCGCACGAACTGGTCCTTCATATCAAACGGTACGGTTCCATCAATCACCAATTTGGACGACATCCCCCGGGTACGAATCGACTTCGGATCGTACTCTGGCCGTTCCGAAGGATCCAACGGGTGGTTGCGCATTCCCGGCAAGACCATCAAATCCTGGTCAGCCTGAAAGCGTGTGTTCACGGTCCACATCACATCGTTCATATCAAAAATGTCGACGTCTTCGTCCACCAAAATAACGGTCTTCAGTTCTTTAAACGCCGCAAACGCGAGTAAGGCCGCCTGCCGCTGAATCCCCTCATCGGCCTCATCATCCTTGTGAATCTGCATGATCGTCATCAATTTGCCACCACCAGCCGGCGGATTGTAAACGTTCAAGACCTTACCCGGGATTGCCCGGTTGGTCAGCGAAAGAATGCTGGCTTCAGTGGGAATGCCGGCCATGCTGACGTGCTCTTCGGAAGGCCCGATGACGCTCTGCATGATGGGATTTTCGCGATGGGTGACGGCGGTAACCTTAATCACTTGTAGCGCCGGATTGGCATCGCCATCGTAACCCGGGAACTCCGGCATCGCCTTGCCCGTGTGGGTGTTGATGTCCTCTTGAATCCGTTCGTTAGGCATAATGTAACCCTCTAGCGTAAATTCAGAACGGGCGATGGCATTTTCATCGACAGTTAGTGCCTTGGTCAGACCAACCGCCTCCTGGCGAATGGCCCCGGCCACGCCGAGTTCGTTGTAGCCGAGCGGGGTGGTCGGTGGCTCAAAGGTGCAGCCGATGGTGATGGCCGGGTCCAGCCCAATATTTATGGTGATGGGCATCGGTTCGTTGGCCGCCTCGTATTCCTTGGCAAACGCGCCAATGTGCCGACCGCCAGGCATGATGTAGATGCCCAGCGTGTCCTTGTCTTCCAGAACCATCCGGTGAATCGTGACGTCGCTCATGGTCTTGGCCTTGTTGGAGCCCAGGACCACGCCGACCGTGATGTAGGGACCCGCGTCCTCGGGCGTGTTCGTGGGTGCGGCCACTAATTTACGAATATCAAAGTCGGGGTCAGTCGCCTTGTGCACGACTTCATGAGCGGGGGCGTCGGTGACCATGACGGGAGGAATTGGGTTGGCCACGGAATCATTTAGAAACTGTCCCAACGTGTGATAATCGTGATGAAACATGAGGCCGACCCGCTTACGGCTGGCCATTAGTCCGGTTAAGACTTTGGTTTCCGGGAAGCCGGTGACGTTGTTAAACATCATCGCGGGGCCTTCCTGCGTTGGCCGTGCCACGGTGCCACCAGCACCAATGTAGCGATACACACCGGAGAGCTCGGCGTCCGGGTCAACCGCAACGTCGGTGGCGTGATACTGCCCCGGGTGCGTTTGTAATTCTGCCAATACTTTGCGCAAATCGTATGGTTCGTTTGCCATGTGATGACCTCCTTGATTTCGTCTATACCTGCTAGATTAGACCAGAAAAGAGTTGCAAACAACACCACTTTCGACTAACGTTATGCTTAACAGGAATAACAGAAAGGATGGCTCCGACCATGACGATTGACGATCTTACCAGCTTCATCACCCTTTATCAGATTCGTAATATTTCGGACGCCGCGGTGGAACTCCACATTACCCAGTCCGCCCTGTCTAAACGCTTACGGAACATGCAAAATGAGCTGGGCGTGGCCCTCATTTCCACGCGGAATAAACGCCAGCTGACCATCACGGAGAGTGGCGACGTCTTCTTTCGCTACGCCCAGACATTGACGGCGCAATACCAGTTGTTGCAGACGGAACTGGCCGACTATCAGGCGTTGCGCCGCGGGACCATTCACATCGGCAGTGTGCCGGTCATGGCGCAATACGGGCTGGCGGCCAAGATGCGCCACTTCATGCAGGACTACCCGCAACTCAATATTCGTTTGGAAGAACTGGAGGGCGCGGAATTATTGACGATGCTACAGAATCAGACGCTCGACCTCGCCATTTTGCGGGACGTCCAGAGTCAGCAGCTTAGCCGGTCACAATTTGACATGGTTGACCTGGACAACGATGAATTGCAGGTCGTCCTGCCCACGACTCACCCGCTAGCAAAGCAATCTAGCATTCAGATGACCGATTTACAGGCCGTTGACGTCGTGAGTCTGAATCCAGGCTCCGGCGTTTATGAGAAAATGGGCGAGCGGTATCAGCAGGCCGGCTTCACGCCCAACATCCGCTTCACCACGCCCCACATTGAAACGCTCCTCGCCATGATTCAGCACACCCAACAGGTGACGTTTCTGTTTGCCAAGTCGGCCGAGCCGTTTCTGACCCCTGACTTTGTGTTACGCCCGTTCAGCGAGCCGCTGGTCAGTCACTTGCAGGTGGTGTATCCACGAGGCCGGTTGTCGACGGCCGCCCACCGCTTCCTCCACTACTTAACTACGGGCTAAACGTTTGTTCATGATTGCCTCCAGGCTGCTGAAAATAGGCCGGAACGCTGTGGGCGGGCAAGTAGTCCTCGAGTTCGCCTCCAGGACGTTCAAAATGGGATTGGAACGCTGTGGGTAGGACGCCTAAAGCCTGGAAAGCGGTCTTTAGGCTCGCTTTGAACCACGAAAAACGCGTGTTTCAAAGTCGCCATTTAAGAAACGTCAAAATGACTGACGTTTCTTAAATCCCACGGCTGAACCCATTTTGAACGTCCTTCCGACTTAGGGCCACTTAGCTCACAGCGCTCGATGTTACCTTATCTTCGTCTTGTCCTATTAGTAAAATGGTGAGTATTCATTCTAGGAGAGACTGGTTATTAAGCATGGAATAATCATAACTTCACTTAGCTCATTGCTTCGTTACCTGGCGCACAATTTTGCCGCATCCTAAGCCACCAACCATGCTATACTGATGGTATCGCTTCACACCGACTCAACCAGTTCACCTTGAAGGGAGTGACGCCATGGACTACTTAATCTTGCTGCGCGGCATCAACGTTGGCGGTAATCATCGCGTGCCGATGGCCGATTTGCGCGACTACCTGACCGCTGCTGGCTTCGACCACGTTCGCTCGTATATTAATAGTGGCAACCTGTTCATCACCAGTGACTTGCCACGGGAAACGTGTGCCGCCGTTGTGAATCAACTGCTGGCGGACCATTTTCCTTTTCCGATTGCCAGTCAGGTGCTCGCCCGACCGGACTTTATGGCCGACTTAGCCCTCGCCCCAACCTGGTGGGGTGCTGACCCGCTCTTGCGACACAACGCGTTGTTTAAACTCCCTGGTTACGAAGCTGACTTTGATGACTGGCTACGTGCTGGTGTCACCGCCGACTATGATCAGGTGCTACTCACGCCGAACGTTATTTTCTGGACGTCGACGCTGAAGGTTCATTTTAGCCGGTCATTCTACTCTAAAATTGTTGGAACCCCCTTTTACCAACACACCAGCGCCCGCAACTACAACACCACAATGAAACTCAAACAACTTTTGGAGGCTTCCTATGATTAGACCCGTTGTTCACGATCAAACTCGTTTAGCACAAAAATCCCAGCCCGCTACGAAGGCCGACGCTGCCACGGTGACCGACTTACTGGATACGCTGCGCGCCAACAGCGAGAATTGCGTGGGGATGGCGGCCAACATGATTGGCGTCAACCTGCGCATTATTGTGGTCGACATGGGCATTCTCCCCGTCGCCATGATTAATCCCGTCATCACGAAGGCCGCCGAACCCTATGACACCAGCGAAGGCTGCCTCTCCCTGACCGGCGAACGGCCAACGAAACGGTTCAAATCGATTGATGTGACCTTTGAAAATCAGCGTTTCCAGCGACAACAACAGACCTTTACTGGTTTTGTTGCCCAAATTATTCAACACGAAATTGATCACTGTAACGGCATTATCATCTGAGGAGAATCCCCATGACTGAAGAAGAAAAAATGCTCGCTGGCAAACTCTACGACCCCAGCGACGCGCAATTGACCACCCGGCTACACCTGGCCCACCGGCTCTCGCAGCAGTACAACCAAACGTTTGACGATGAAACGACGAAACGAGAAGCCCTGCTAGACCAACTGATTCCCCATCACGATACCGGCTTGTACTTGCAAGGCCCCATTTTCTTTGATTACGGCCTGTACACCCACCTGGGGAAAAACTTCTACGCCAACGCCAACTTCACAGTCCTGGACTGCGGGCTGGTCACCATTGGTGATAATTGCTGGTTCGGCCCCAACGTCACCCTGGTCACCCCCATGCATCCGCTACGGTACCAGGAACGAAATCTCCAAGCCCATACCGACGGGACACTATTTGATATCGAATACGACAAGCCCATTGCCATCGGCGACAACTGCTGGTTGGCCAGCAATGTGACGGTCACTGGTGGCGTCACGATTGGCGCTGGCTGCGTGATTGGCGCCGGTAGCGTGGTCACCAGAGACATCCCCGCCAATTCGTTAGCGGTCGGCAATCCCTGTCGCGTGGTCCGTGAAATTACGGCCGCGGATGCGATTGCGCTCAAATCCGAAATTCAGTAAAAAAATAACCCGGGAAATCCACTTGCGATTTCCACGGGTTATTTTCTTTTGGTGCGTAATTTTAACCAGCCCCATCCGATCAAGGCCAGATTAAAAATCATGATCAATGCCCACAGCCACAGATAGTCGCTGATGAGCTCGGGAACCTGTGCCTGCCAAAGTGCCAGCGCCATCCCCACAATCAGAACGCCGTTGATCACCAGACCGATTTGCTTGGTGCGGCGATGATGGGCAAAGGCCGTTCCAACAATCACCGTCAGCATTAATGCCACCAGCAACACGTTGGCCCGCCGCCAATCAAAGTCGACGCCCAAGCTGCTCATGGTCGACGGTTCCAGGGAGATGATCAGGAGAAACATCAGGCTCCCCACCCCATTCAGCAAGGGCACACAGCCGTATAATCTCTGCATCCGAGTCACCCTTTCACTTGCTACTGCCCCGACTATAACGAAATTAGGTTGTAAAGTAAACCAATTCGCTAGGTCTGGGTTATTTCGGTTTACAAACCAAAAAGGAAGACGGCAACATTGCGTAAATCTGCCGTCTTACCGTTCGCCAAATTTAGGTCGGAACGCTGTGGGTAGGACGCCGGCAGCCTGGGAAGCGGTCTTCCAGCTCGCTTTGAACCGCATAAACCGCGTTTCAAAGTCGCCATTTTCCACGCAAAACACGTGGAAAATCCCACGGCTGAACCTAAATTTGACTCACTCACGCCTACATTGATCAGTTCACTAACTAAGCGTTAAGTTCAGTGACAACACCGGTTCACACTAACTTGATGATTAACTTTAAGCGCATGCTTAATTTAAGGAGCGGTAACCCAAGTTGACAGCGTTGCAAGTTAAAATGAATCGACTAAAGGGGCCTGGACACGTGGTCCAGCCCCCATTGAAGTAGTCTTAATCACTATTAAGCATTAACGGCTTTGGCCAACGCCGCGGCGAACAAAGCCTTAGGCCGAGCACCCACCAACCGGTCGATGACCTGGCCATCCTTCTTGATCAGAAAAGTTGGAATCCCTTGAACATCAAATTGACCGGCGACCTGCTGATCATGGTCAACGTTGATTGACGTGAATTTGACCGTCTTGCCAAATTCATCGCTGGTTGATAGGCTCTGCAGGATGGGATCCATCATCTTACATGGCGGACACCAGTCGGCGCGAAAATCAACGACGGTCACGCCGGTATTGGTTTCTTGTTCAAAATCATTATCATGGATTTCTTTAATCATGGTTGTGCCTCCAAGTTATACCACTATGGGTATTAATCGGTTGATTAGCGGCTGTCCTAAAATTTTATATCAATATTTATCATCATCAAGGCCTTAGAAAGGCCACTAATCAACAACAATTGCAAATATACCCCAATAGGTATTGTTTGGCAAGAACTTTGCCTCACTGACACAACTCATCAATCCAATCAAACAACGCCGGCAAATCGTAGTCACCACTGTGCGGGGTTGCCCACGGCATGGCAAAGTCCACATCATAGCCCTGGTTTTGTAGCTTCGTCGCTAAGATCATGGGAATCGCAAACGCCGTGTCCCGGTCAGCCGCACCGTGACGAATCCGCCAGTGCCGCGCGACCTGACTCTGTTTCTTCAGCAAGTAGGTCAGTGGATTCACCGCCGCGACCAGGTCGGCATCCGCCAACTGCGCGGGCACGGTGGTATGTGCCTGGGCGAACGGCGTGAAGTGACGGGCTGCCGTCAGCCGATTCCCAAATAAATCCGCCTCGGGACTATTCAGGTCCAGCGCATCAAACGCCGGTACCCCCTTCATCCGCGTGATGGCGCGCAGGTACTGCGGCCAATCGATCCGGGTCACCGTTTTCCCCTGCACCACGACCCCCGCGTACTTGGTCACGTCCTGGCCCGCATTTAACGCCTGTTGCGCTGAATCCTTGAGCACCCGTAAAATCAGCTGTTTGAAACTTCCCTCACCGTCGCGGCCCAAAGAAAGCGGATTGCCAGCAGCGTCCTTGAGTGCCAGTCGATTCAGGTACGGCACAAAGGCTGCCTTCAGCTGTGGCGATAGCTGTTGTTCTTGGGGCGTCAACTGGCCGTGAACGGGCGTGCAAATTTTCCGGCCACCATCCACGCGAATCCGTTGGCGGTGCCACTGGGTGATGCCGTTGAATTGCCACTCGTAGGCGGCGTCGGCGTGCTCCAAGTTGTGAATGGGGCAGTAGGCCGACACGGCAAAGACATCATCGGTCGCCAGTGCTGCACCCAACTCCTGGAGTCGCATTTCAAAGAAGTCCGCGTTGCCACTGGCACCCATCAAGGCTGACGTGGCGCCACCCGCACTGGTACCGTTCGTGATGATGCGCTCGGGATTGCCCGGCAGTCGGCCCGCATTGAATTTCACGTAACGGACAGCGGCCTTCATGTCCACGATAAACGCCGGTGCCTTCCCGGTATTTTGGCCCTGGCCATCATTTTGCGTCCGCCCCCGCACGCCGGCAGAGACCACGACGTTCCCCCGCTGGAGGGCTTGGATGATGGTTTCACCACGGCTAAAGGCGTCCGGGTTGCCAGGAAAGTCGGCGGGCCCCGGTAAATAGCCCCCCACGGTATTGGGCATGAAGATTGGTGCCGTCACGCGTTGATAGCCGTTGACGCTGCCACCATGAAAATAGGCCTCTGGCACGAAAACGTTGAGTTGTTGGATTGGATCAACCGGCATGGTGACGTACGAAATCCCCATAAACGCGCGGTAAGTCACCGTTTGGCCGTCGACCGTTGCTGTTTGCATTTGGCCCTGCGCCTCGTCAAATCTTAACCCTGCTGCCATGTGCATTCCTCCATTTCAAGTCACATTGTGTTGGCTCTACTCTAATGGAAAAAGTCACGGGGCGCAATTTTTTAACCACGAACGTCATTCTAATAATGGGGCAGACCTTGGTTGAGGTCTTGAATCAACGTGATCAACTGCCATTTTTCTGCGGGTAAATTTGGTCGCACGGGCCCTGGCACCAAGCGTTGAACCTTACTCGGCCAACTTAATTGATAATCCAAAGAAACCTCGTTGAATAAATCCTGCTGGCGTCCCTGATACCCCTTGACGTAACTGTTAACCCGCCCGTTGAACTGAATCACATCCCCGCGTTCCAATTGGACCAACCGTTGAAATCCCTTGGTCAGGTTGAACCATAAATGATCGGTCATCAACCGCTCATCCGCCAGCAACCGGACCTGCCGCAACAGGATGGTCGGCTCCTCACCCTTATATCCCGACTTCACGCCATACCGTTCAAAAATCCCACTGAATTGATGGCGCTCCTCAATTCCCAACTGTGCCAACACTTTACGCTGACGTGGTCGTCCGCTCATGCTTACCGCCCCCTCTATTAGTTAACTCCGTAAAGGGGGCGCGAATATTTTTTATTTTTAAAATTAAATTCAACTCACCCTGTCAACGTAAACAACCGGTTAATCACGTTCAACGCTCATTTGTGAAATCAGCGAGCCGTATTCGTTGTTGTAAGCGCTGACATCAGGTAGAATGAGCTCAGGAATTTCACAAGTACATAAAAGACGAAAACTTTGATAACTCAACGAAAGCGAGCGATAACCATGCAGAATTTGTCCCGCCACATCTCGTTTCCCCGCCTCCTAATTTTGGGCGCATCCAGCGTGATTGGGAGCAGCTGGATCTACACCAATGGTATCTTTTTCGACAAGTACGGCGCTGGTGGCGAAATCTTTGGCTTCATGCTGGCCACGTTTATCACGGTCCTGGCCTCCCTGTCCTTCGCCGAGCTGTCGTCGATCTTTCCTCGCAGCGGCGGGCCGGTCGTCTACAGTTATCTGGCCTTTGGCAAACGCTGGGGATTTGCGACCGGCTGGGCAATTCTGGGCGCCTATTTGAGCGCGCTATCGTTCTACGTGACGGCCTCGAGCATGTTGCTGGCAACGCTGGTACCGAAGATTTCGGCGGGACCGGGCTACACAATCGCCGGCGCCCACGTGTCGCTGATGGAGCTGGCGATTGGGGTGGCGTTCACCCTCTTCATTTTCGCGTTAAATATCCGCGGCACCAAGCTTACGGCGGGCGTTCAGGCGGTCCTGTTCGTGGGCCTGGTCATCCTGGGTGGCGCGCTGGTGGTGACGGGATTTACGCAAGGAAGTCCTAAAAATTTCTGGCCGGCCTTCGCCACGGGGAGCGCCCCACTGACCAACATCGTGCGGTTCGTGTTGCCCGCGATGACCTTCCTGACGGGCTGGGAGGTCGTGACAATTCTGGCGGAAGAAGCGGCGATGCCACCCCGGAAAATTGGGAAGGCCGTGGTCGGCGCCATCCTGTTGGCGGCCAGCTACTACATCATTGTGTTGCTGGCGAGCGCCTGGGTTTACCCGTGGGAAAAGACGGCGAAATTCAGCATGGGCTCGATTACGGCGTACACCGCGGCGGGCTTCCCGTTGCTAGGAACGGCGGCCTACCTGATTGCCTTTCTGGGTTTGTTGACCAGTTTCATTGGCCTGTTCACGGCGGCACCGCGACTGATTTTATCGCTGGCGCGCGCGGGCCTGTTGCCCCCGAAGTTTGCTGAAATTAATCAAAAATATAATACGCCGGTGAACGCGACGGTGCTGGTCCTGGTGTTTGCGGTCGGCTTCGGCTGGCTGGGTAAGGGCGCCATGACCTATTTTCTGGACCTGGGGGGCTTCTTCGTGGCGATGGCCTGGGCAATCACGGCGGTGGCGCTCTGGCGGATTCGCCGGACGTACCCGACGCTCAATGGTGGCTTTCGGCTGAAGCACCTCTGGCCAAGTCTGTTGGGTGGCCTGTTGGCGGTGACGATTGCCGTGGCCACCCTCTACCCGAAGCCGCCAGTCGCACTGGCCTGGCCCACGGAATACGTGATGCTCGCTGTGTGGATTGGCCTGGGCCTGCTGTTCTACTGGCTAGGCCGCAAGGAACACCAGCCGAAGGACACCGCGCTCCACCATTTGCTGGGGGAGACCGAATTTCAGCGGTTGAAGGATGTGGAAAAGCGCTGATAGCTAATGAGCTTTAATCAATCAAAAAAGTCGGCCACCTCGCAATTTGGGGTGACCGACTTTAGTATTACTGGTCCTGATCCTGTTTCAATAGCTTGAGCAAATCCTTATCCCGTTGCGCCACAATCTGGGCGCCGGCATCCCCGTCCCAGTCGTAAAACCCGTGGCCAGTCTTGAGTCCGAGATCATTATCCGCTACCTTTTGTGCCAGCGCGGGATCTTCGTCCTGTGCGGCGCCGAGGTCGGCGTAGAGGTATTTACTGATGTTGTCAAACACGTCCAGGCCCCCAAGGTCGGCACTGGCGATGGGCCCGACGAGACTCCACCGCCGCCCGAGACTGTATTTGATAATGTCATCGACTGCCTCGGGTGAAGCGATGCCAGCGTCCACGATGTGCAAGGCCTCGCGGAGAACGGCCAGTTGAATCCGGTTGCCAACGAAGCCCAGCGACTCGCGCTTGAGGCTGACGGCGTGCTTGCCGATGTGATTCATCAAAGCCGTGGTCAGGTCAACAGTGGCGGCATCGGTGTGCTCGCCGGGAACGACCTCCACCAATGGCATCAGCTGAGCGGGATTCCAGAAATGGGCGACCACAAAGCGGTTCGGATGCTGAAGCACGGACTGAATGGCGGTCGGGCTGAGGCCGGAAGTATTGGTGGCTAAAATGGTATCGTCACGAACAAAGGTCTCGACGCGTTGCCAAACTTCCTGCTTGACGGCCAGGTCCTCGATGATGGATTCAATCACAAAGTCAGTGTCGGTCAGGGCCACGGCGTAGTCGGTCGTGGGTGTGATCCGGTTGAGAATGGTCGCATCGTCTTCGTGTAAGAGCCCGGCCTCACGAAAGGTGGTGAGGTCGTGTTGAATGGCCGTCATCCCCTGCTGCAAAGCGGTGTCACTGGTATCTAGCAAGCGCACGGGATAGCCGTTAACGGCAAATTGCAGCGCCGTGGCGTGCCCCATGGTGCCGGCCCCGAGGTTGGTGATGGTGTGAATATCTGATAGGTTCATTTGAAACGCCTCCAAATTTGTTATGGTTGGTGTGCGTTCTCTTGCTCTCTTGGGTTTAGTGTAGCATGAATTGCGCTAAGAAATTCGGGAAATCTTTTGCTATCGGTCGCCACTTCCCTACTAAAATAAGCGTTCTCCCTTTAAAACACAGGACAACGCTTATCATATCAGTCGATTTATCTTACCAAATCAGTGTCACATCGTCGGCAAATGATTCTTGCCGACGCTTAATATCATCCATGGTCCAGGTTCCTTGTTGGAGTGTTCGCGCCAGATCTTGATTTCCCTTCAAGCTTGACTTGGCTAACTGTTCGGCAACCCGATCGCTATCCTTAAAGTTAGAGGCAACTAGATTCTTTTCCAAGATCGTCCAGTTACCAATGTAAGTCTGGTACTCCCCAACCTCTGCAGCATTACTAATTTGAACAAGTTGATAATTATCGTCATCAAAAACTTTATCGTATAAGTCTTCATCAAAATCATCGTAATGAACTTCATACAGTTCTGACAACAGGTAAACGAGTGTCCACTTCTTTGCCCCGCGAAGTCCACCGTCTTTACTCAGAACGCTAAACGCCACTTCGGTTTCCTCGTTCGTTTTCAAAAGTCGCTCGTTCATTCCGGCAATGATGGCATCAACTCCAGAATACTCTAAGGACCAAATATTTTTGGCAATTTCTGAGAAGCCAGTTTCTAATTTATTTGTCCCATCATTGATAATGGTCCGATGACGAATAAACACTGAAATAATTTTGTTAACAACCGTCAAGATGTCTGCTTCTGAGTATTCACAGTGGTACATGGCCATCACAATCGGGTAGTACAACATGACCCGCATTCGAGAGAGCACATCAAGGCGCCGTGTCACACCAGCGTTGTTGAAGAATGTTGAATGTGCTTTAGGTGCCATTGGGTTTTCAAGTACCGTGTATAACTCTACGAGGTTGTTTAAGTTTTTCAGAAAGGCCCGCGCCTGATTAACATCCTTCACACGATCACTGACTGCTCGATAGAGTTTTGCCTCTGACACAATTTTATATTGTGCTGCCCAATACGTCCGCACAAATCGGGTGATCCGGTTACTATTACTGTCGAGTTTATCCGTAATACCACTCCACAGCTGATTGGCATCACCAATATTATCCTGTCCCATTAATGACATCAAGTGATTCTTGATGATGTCAGAAGCCTTCAAGTCCTTACCACGACTATTCAACGTTTCAAAAATCGTGAACGCATCCTGTAAACTGGGCGCAGAAATCATCACAATATAAAAATTATTTACGAATAATTCAAAAATGCTTTGGAGCTTATCAATCCGATCACTCAACCGTGTTTCTTGTTTTACCGTTTCCAAAACTTTACGTTCCATATCGTGATAGGCTGTCTGCATGTTTTTCATAGGTTCCGAAGTCACATGACCTTCTCGGGCACTCTGAGTACCATGGGTTAAATCAAAAAAGAAAGCTTGAAGTGGAAGTTTTTCCTCGCCATTTTCTCCGTGTTGAACCGTCAATGAAGGTGTTCCACCCTTGTTTCCACGAATTATCTTATCGACTTGCCGACTAATGATCCGCAAATCATCGCCACTCTCTAGATTAACAGTCTCTTCATGTCCTCTGAATTCATCTTGGTATATTTTCAAAGAAATATCTCGAATGACAGCTAAGAAGATTGTGCTAGTCGTTAGTCGTTGCTGACCATCAATAATTTCTTGTTCTTCCTTACCGTTCTTGAAAGTCACAATTTGGCCAAAGAAATGGCTACTGCGTTCACCGTCAATTAAGTCTTTTAAATCGTCCCAAAAATCTTCGACTTCATTTTTACCCCAGGCATAGTTCCGTTGATAGATCGGTACCACGAAATTGTTATCACTAAACAATCCGCCAATGCGGAATCTTGATGGTTGTGGAATGTCTACAAATGAGTCCATTTTAATCTCTCCGAATTCTTTTTTAGTTTGGGCTTCAATACTACTGGCCACCTGGTATATTTTCAAGCATTCTTCAATTATACCTGAACAGTCTACCGAATTAAATAACATCACTGTAAAATATTCATCTCCATACGGCGGATAAAAATGACTCCGAAAATCAGTCATGATCTGAACGACTGATTACCTCCTTTGCTATAATAAACCCAAATAACCAGAAAGAAGGCCCAACCATGAACCCATCACCCATCCTCGCCTACCTAGCCACCGTCTCCCCCGAACACCGAGACCAGCTCACCGACCTCTACACCTATCTCCATTCACTGCTGCCCGGCGCCACCGAGAAAATCAGCTACAGCATGCCTGCCTTTTTCGTTGACGGCAAGCCAGTCATCTACTTTGCCGCCACGAAGCACCACATCGGCCTCTACCCCACCGCCGCGCCGATTGCCCACTTCACAGCCGAGCTCGCCGCCTACAAAACCTCTAAGGGCGCCGTCCAGTTGCCCTACGGCGTGCCCCTGCCCACCAATTTAATCATGCAGCTGGTGACCTTTCGGATTGCCGAAATCCGGACTGGCCACTAATCATGTCTACCACCAACGTTTTAACGATTAAATGACCCAAATACTTACTGGGAACGTCAAAGAATGTTCAATCTTTGCGACCATACTGACGTTAATTTAAATTTGGAAGGATGATCCTGATGCAAATCTTTGACGTTACCGATGAGCGCTTTCGCCCCTACGGCCGCATCGTTCAAGCCGGTGATACTGCCGAACTGATTTCGACCCTAGCCGCCTTTCCCTACCCCGCTGAAAAAACAAAATACGTGGCCGACACCGAGTCGCTGGCCAACACCACGGCCGCTCACCGTTTGGAACAGGAGCTCTACGGTGGCGTTCCCACTGAGACCGGCTACTGCATTGGTCACAATCACCTGCTGAACTGTTTGGAATTCCACAGCAGTTCTGAAATTAACGTGGCCGCGACCGACTTTGTCCTCTTACTGGGCAAACGTCAGGACATCCATGACGACCTGACCTACGACACCGACCAGCTCGAGGCCTTCCTAATCCCCAAGGGCACGACGATCGAAGTCTACGCCACCACCCTGCATTTCGCACCGTGTGAGGCGCCCGGCCAAGATGGCTTCCGCTGTCTGGTCATGTTACCCGCCGGCACCAACGGCGAGCTCGACTTCACAGTCGGCACCGAGGACCCGCTGAACCGGCTGCTCTTCAAAACCAACAAATGGTTGATTGCTCACGCCGATGCCCACAAGGACGGCGCGTTCGTCGGCTTAGTTGGGGAGAACCTCCGCGTTTAAGCGTGGCGCTAGGCATAACCCGCAGCGGTACTTGCGGTGCTTCACCTTTTCCCATCACAACCTAATTTTGCATCAGACAGCAAAGGAAGCCCCAGACGGATCAACCGTCGTAGGCTCCCTTTTTCATTGCCAAAATTACCCCGCGGCCACGATCGCCGCAATCGCTGCCGTGATCCCGCGGACATCATCTGCCAAAGACATGGACGGCTGGCCGGGCTTGGTCGTCACCTGACTCGGTAAAAACGGAATGTGCAGGAAGCCCGCCCTTAGCCCGGGAAATGCCGTGGCGCGCAGGTACTGGACCTGATACATGATGTGGTTGCACACGTAAGTCCCGGCCGTCGTCGACAACTGGCTGGGCAGGCCCGCCGCTCGAATTGCCTGCACCATTGCCTTGACCGGCAGCTGCGTGAAGTACGCCGTCGCCCCATTCGACTGAATCGGTTGGTCCACCGGCTGCTGGCCCACGTTATCCGGGATGCGGCCATCGTCCAAATTAATCGCCACCAACTCTGGCGTCAACGCCGCGCGCCCACCGGCCTGGCCGATGCTCAACACCACGTCCGGTTGCTCGTCCGCAATGGCCTGGCGAACCACCGTCGCGCACGCCCCAAACACCGTCGGAATCTCTAGCTTCACGATTGTGGCCCCCGCAATCGTTGCCGGTAGCCGTTTAACCGCCTCGATTGCGGGGTTCGTCGCCTCGCCACCAAACGGATCGAAACCCGTGACCAAAATTTTCATCCCTGTCGCCGTCCTTTATGAGTATTTGATGAGAATTATACGCTACTTCCCGCTAAAATGGGCAGAAAAAAATCAGGCCGTCTAGCACACAGACCGCCTGATTCCCTTCAATCTATTTCACAGCATCAATCACAAACACCCGGGCACTGAAGTCCGCGGACGCCTCCACGCCTTCGGTACTGGCCAACAGGTGCGGAATGAACAGCCCCGCGTGCATCAGCTCATCACCGAAGTAGACGTGGTCATCCCCCGCCACCCGGTAGCGCTGATCCGGCAACAACCCGCGCAGGTAAAAGCGATTGTACGCCGGGTTCGGCCCATTTAAAATTTGATAGCGCGCCGCAATCGCGTGTTGCCCGTCCGGACTGACGACCTGCCAGCTGCCGACGTTGCAATCCCCAGCAAATGGGTTGTCTATCCGGTAGAACGTCCCCTGCTGGAACAGGTCCCGGTGTGCCTTGTAAAATGCCACCTGGGCCTTGATAGCCGCCTTCTCAGCCGCTGAGCACTGCGTCACGTCCAGTTCGTAGCCCAAATCGCCAAAGTAGGCCACCGCCGCTCGCGTCTCAATCGGCGTAATGCGGCCCGTCTGGTCGTTTGGCACGGCGGACACGTGGGCACCCATCATTGCTTGGGGGTAGCCGTACGAGGTCCCGTACTGAATCCGGAGGCGTTCCACGGCATCAGTATCGTCGCTGGTCCAGGCTTGTGGCGCGTACGCCATCATGCCGAGGTCAAACCGACCGCCACCCGAGGCGCAGGATTCAAACAACACTTCCGGATAATCCGTGGTCAGGCGCGCGTACAACCGGTAAACGCCCAGCATGTAGCGGTGCAGGAACTCGCCTTGCTGGTCAGCTTTCAGCGTCGCGCTGTAAGCTTCCGTGATGTTTCGGTTCATATCCCATTTAATGTAATCCAATTTAGCATCGGCAATTAATTTACTAATCTTGCCGTACAGGTAATCGCCCACAGCCGGATCGGCCATATCGAGGACAAATTGGTTCCGCCCCGGCGTCTTCTCGCGGTTCGGCGCCACGACCAGCCATTCCGGATGAGCCCGGTACAGGTCACTGTCGACGGAAATCATTTCCGGCTCGAACCATAGGCCAAACTTCAAGTCCAGTCCATGAATTTTTTCGGCCAAGTGGGCAATGCCGTTCGGCAGTTTGGTCGCGTAAACGTCCCAGTCGCCCAGCGAGGTCGTGTCGTCATCCCGGTGGCCAAACCAACCGTCATCGAGCACAAACATTTCAATCCCCAGTTCCTTGGCATCACTGGCAATCGCGGTTAATTTAGCTTCATCAAAGTTAAAATAAGTGCCTTCCCAATTATTGATCAGGACGGGCCGTGGCGCTTGGGCGAAGCGGGGATTGACCAAGTGGTGCTGGTAGAAGCGTCCCATCTGTTGGCTGAGTTGGTTCAGCCCATCAGCCGTGAAACTCAAAATGGCTTCGGGGGTTTGGAAGCTACTGCCCGCCGTTAACTGCCAACCAAACTCGGTAGGATTGATGCCCGTCAGCACCCGCGCGGTACCGTAAGAGTCGACTTCGATTTGATCCAGGAAGTTCCCTGAGTAGACCAGGTTGAGGCCCATCGCCACGCCTTGATCTTCGGTGGTTTCTGGCCGGGCCAAGGCAATGAATGGGTTCTGTTGCGGACTGGAGGCGCCCCGCAGACTGCCGACACTCTGGATCCCACTGTGTAGCGGCGAGCGGACTAAATGCCGTTCCCGCGCCCAGCTTCCCGAGAATTGAAGCAGGTCGTAGTTGGCGTCGGGCAAGTCCAGTTGCAGGCTCAGTGCCCGATTCAGCGTCTGGGTCTGCGTGCCGTGATTTTCAAAGCGTGCACTCCGGACAATCACATCCTGGTGAGGGAACACAGCATAGCTCAGCACCAGCGTCACATCAGTCACCGCGTCCTTCAGCGTCACCAGCAGCGTCTGGGCATCATCGGCGTCATCATCAAAGGTCGCTGGCAAGTCTACTAAACGTTGCTTACCGTCCACAATTTTATAATCTTGATAATGAAATTCACTGATGCGACTGCCATCGGGACCCGTCAGCTGAAAGGCCGGGTCGCGATAATCACCCTTCCCGAGACTGGCAAATTCCTGCTTCAACGTTTCCGGCTGGAAGTCAGGTGTATCCAGCCGCCAAGCCGGTGCAGCACCGTGAATTTCACGAACCGTCAGCTCAGGAAAAGCCGCCTGGTCGTGAATTTTCTGGCCATAATAGAGTTGGCCCAATTCATCGTTTGCCATCACGTGAAAAATATAACTGCTGTGATCCGTTTGGAGATGAAATTGGTGCTGATTAACTAAGATTGACATGGTCGTGCTCCCTTCGTTTGTCCAAAACCTATCCCCATCGTAGCATAGATTGAAAGCGCTGACAGCTAACATGGACCGCGGTTTTGTGGCGGACATTGGCAACGTTGTCTAAGCATGCCGGCTTACCGGTCGCCAAATTTTGTGGATTGAACACCTATCAGCTGGACCGTACTATGTTCTTTTGGACTTTTAACCTTTAGATGCGCATTAATACTTAGTTTCACCGGTAACCCAGCCGCAGCCTCCCGAATTAAAGTTGGGCCAACGCCGTACCGATTGGCGTTTCCCCGCTTCCCATCATCAGGACTTTCCCGACCGTAGCGGGCTGGTCGATCACGTGTGCCAGCACGGTTGCCACGTCCGCCAGCGGGTTCTCTCCCGGCGCCGTCACCGTAAAGGTCACCTTGCCAGTCGCCAGTTTCTCCGTCAGAACGCCGGGTTGTAAAATGGTGTAATCCAAATTTGTTTGATGAATCAACCACTCGTCGGCGAAATACTTGGCAATGTTGTAGTCGGTAATGCCTGCCAAGTACCCTTCCGACCACCGTTCTGGCTGTAGCGCAAACGCCGAGCTCAACTGAATGTACCGCTTCACACCACTCAACTCAGCGGCCTTCATCACGTTCACAGCGCCGTTCAGGTCCGTTTGCAACAAATCCTTTCCCCGTGAGCCCGCCACGAAGTAAATGGCGTCCAGCCCTTTCAACCGCGTCGCCATTTCAGCAGGCGACTCGTGGAGGTCAAAGAAGACTGTTCCTTCGGCTTTCTGGGCATGACGTGAGCCCGCCACAACCTCGTGTCCCTGTTGCCGTAATGCCTTAACCAATAATGTGCCAATGCGACCAGTGCCACCAATAACCATCATTTTCATATTTAGAGTCCTCCTAATCCTTCAGTGTCAGAATTTGCTTTGTCGCTACCCGTGATGAGCGAAAATCATTGATTGGTTGCCGATTTTCATAGCCCAACGCGATTCCCATCATGAAGCGACTCGTCTCAGGCAGGCCAAACGTTTCCCGTAATGTATCCGGGTAACGGACGACCTCATACGCTGGAATCGATTGTATGCCGTGGTCAGTCGCGCTCAGCATCAACATTTGTGAAAAGGCGCCGAGGTCAAAGACTTCCCACTCGTTCACCGGGGCCTGTAACACTAAATAGACCAGCGCCGATGCGTTAAATAAGTGGTCCTGCGTCTGACTGTACCCCGCTTGACCAACCCCGGCTTCTCTTAAATGGTTGCCCAGCTCATAACTCCAAGTCGCCATGTTCTTTCGGGGTGCATCCGGCCACTCAGTCCGGTGGGCGACGGTTAAATCGGCGTTACCCACCACGCCTTGCCGACTCTGAGTGAGGTGCTGCCGCTTAATCTGCGCCAACGTCTCTCCGGTCGCAATCACGACCTGCCAAGGCTGCGCATTCGCCCAAGAGGCCGCGTGCTGTGCTTCACTAACAATCGTTCGCAAGATTTCTGGCGCAATGGGCCGACCATCAAAATCCCGTGAGGAATGCCGCGTTGTAATTAAGTCTCTATATTCCATATTTTTACCTCCTAGTAGACAAAATGACCACTAACTGCTAAGCTAGCTTTCAACGTGATGTTACTATAACACCGGCTATCATTTATCGACAAGATGGCAATTGCCCAC
Source organism: Levilactobacillus cerevisiae (assembly GCF_003946245.1). Classification (GTDB taxonomy): domain Bacteria; phylum Bacillota; class Bacilli; order Lactobacillales; family Lactobacillaceae; genus Levilactobacillus; species Levilactobacillus cerevisiae. Next base: position 132,050 of record NZ_RHNN01000002.1, on the reverse strand, counting down.
TCTTTAAATTTTAAAGTGGTCATCTTGCACACCAAGGAGGCTCCCATGAAAAATGAAACGTTATTGCTATACGCCATCCAAAGTACCTCACTGGATCAACTCACGAAACTAATTGCCGACTACTTGGAACAGGCTGTGCTCATCGTCGACCAATCAGGAACCCTGATCAGCCGCGACCGAACGGACCTGAGCCAAGTCCCGGCAGATTGGCTAGACGCGCTGACGACAGATAATCGGTACCACTACGGTCACCAAGAATATATCCGTGACGTCTTGAACCCGCAAGCACTCAATCCCTGGTACTTCTTTGTCTCCCAGTCCAAGGGCTTTCCGCTGGCGGCCAATCAGGTGCAATTAGCGATTCAGGTACTGAACAACTTTACCGACCGCTACGCCCTCAATCCAAATCAGGGCGCCGTCAATGCCATTTTTGCCCAACTCTTGGCAGCTCCCGAGCAGACCGATGCCCACCTACTCCAGACACTCACGACTGATAAAATCGTCTGCGTGACGGTCTCCGCCAATCACGGTGCGCCCTACCAAGCCGACCTGCTGCAAGCGCTGCGTCAACTCGCAACGCCCCTGCCGCTGACCGAAACGCCCGCCGGACTGGTCTTGCTCTTACCTGCGGCTTCACTTGATCGCATGCAACCAGAGTTGACGACCCTAGGCAACCAGTATGCGCAGCACTTTTTTATCTCTGAGCCCTACGACGACATCACCCAAACGCCGGCATTCCTGAATATCTGCCGCCAAGCCGAACGGCTAGCCCAGCAGTTGGGAACGGTGACGGTGGTCAACCCCACCCAGAAATATAACATCTATATTATCCTGAGCCACGTCGACAATGGGGCCCTCCTGAAGAATACGATGTGCACCCAACTCATCGCGTTAAAAAAGTACGACGCCCAACATCACGCGGAACTCTTTCCGACGCTCTTCGCTTACCTGGAAAACGACTGCCACGTCAGCGCAACGGCCGAAAAACTGCACCTCCACCGCAACAGCCTGGCGAAACGACTCAATAAGATTCAGGATTTACTCGTCATTGACTTCAGCGACGCCGACAAAACTTTCGGCCTGCGCCTCAGTTATCGGCTCTTCCATTTTCTACAAATCTAACCCGAAAGGAACCTGAACCATGGCATTAACCCAACTAAATCTCGGCAGTGAACTCGGCCTGGAGGTCCTGCATCAACGCTGGTACGCCTTAATTTTGTATCAGCTAGCGCCAGTTCCCACCGATTTCATGGAGCTGCGCCGCACCGTTCGGGGAATTTCCACGTTCAACCTATTGCTGCGGCTCAACCATCTCATCGCCATGGGCTTGATTGAAACCATCCCGACAGACGATTACAGTTACCAGCTCACTGACGATGGCGTTCAGTTCCATCAAATTTTAACCACGCTGGAGGACTGGGGTGATCAACAATTAATCCGGGACCTGTCGTGTTAACGTCCCCGCCGGGTGAACCAACCATATGAATAGTGGCACAAACAAGGTTGCGACAGCGGATGTTGCAGCCTCGTTTGTGCCACTATCTTTCAGAACAACTTATTTTTCAACGTCATCCTTGTTCCAAGTCTTTTCGAGTTCATTCACGATTTCAGCGTGTTTCTCTTCGGTAATCTTAACTTTCTTGAGAAAGACGAACGTTCCCAGCAAGACAGCAATCGCGGGACCAACAATCATGATTAATTTGAAGGTCATCACGTTGCTAGCAGTGATGTCGGCAACCTTGGCGTTACCGGACATCCCGGCCAGAACAGCCGTCATCCCCGTAATCCCCGTCACCACGGCACCGGCACATTTATCAATCAGCGGGCGCACAGACAACACCAGCGATTCATCCCGGTGGCCCAACTTCAATTGCCCGTATTCAACGATATCAGTGAAGGTCATCAGCACAACCAAGAAAATCAGCGGTTGTGGCAGGTTAAACAGCGCACCGGCCAAGATGACTAGCCAGACGTTCTTGTCGGCAAAGGCAAACAGGCCCAAGGCCACCAACAGGATCACGATACAGGAGACAAACACGTTGCGCCGCTTGAATTTCTTCGCCAAGGCTGGGAACATCGAAACGGCCAGCAGACCGATCACCATGTTGGCCATCCCCAGAATGGAGAACATCGCCGCGTGACCCAAGACATAAGTAAAGTAATAAAGCATCAGCGAGTTGGTTAGGTAAGCGCCCATCCCGTACAGGACGTAGGCACAGGACAGCCACATGAGTTGGTCGTTGTGCACCAGAATCCCGAGCACTTGCTTAAAGCCAGTTTCTTCTTTGTTTTCCCGCAATGGCGAGTCCACTTCCCGCGTTCCAAAGCCAATAGAAAGCGCTCCCAAAATTGCGATGATGGCAGCAATCGCGGCGTAAATAAACCAGCCCCGTGAGTCCCCAGTTCCCCCTTCGTTACTGTTTGAGAAGAAGAGAATCACGGGAATGATGGTGACGGTCACGATCGTCCCACCTAAGGTTGAGCCAACCCGGGCAATGGTAGCGGTCTTTTCCCGTTCGAGTGAATCAAAGGAAAGTGCCGGTAACATTGACCACAGACCGATGTCTTTGAAGGAAAAGAAAATATCCATAATAATGTAAATAAACGTAAAGACAAACAGATACAGGAAGGGTTGTGCCGTCAAGCCCCACAGATCACTGAATAGGAGCATCATACAGATCCCTGAAATCAAGGTCCCGACAATCACCCACGGCTTGAATTTCCCCCATTTACTATTGGTTTTATCAATGGTATTTCCGATGAAGGGGTCAATGAACAGTTCCGCAATCCGCAGGACAAAGATAATGGTGGTCATAATTCCAATCATTCGGTTGTTCGCAGCGGTATCGCTCCCATTAAATAAATGGTTGGTCACAAACATGATGAAGTAGCTATTCATGACTTGGTTGAACAGGTCATGCCCAAAGGCACCGAAGGCATAAGTCGTTCGCGTGACTAATTTATTTTGGTTCACTTTCTGATCCATTTCCATGCTTTCATCCTCGATTCGATTAGTTGGCTAGAGTCGGCGGTAGGCCGGTAAACGCCGTAAGGTCACCGGCAGTTCGACTTCCACTGGCCCCGTGATGTTGGCCGCCGTATCATCCGTAACGGACTGCCACTGCCCCGCCGGAAAGTACACCGACTTGGTGGTCGCATGGGGTTCAATCACGGGTGCCACTAACAAGGTTGGTCCCAATTTAAACTGAGTCTTCAGGTATTCCCGCGGCGTCTCGGGATGGTCATACGCCATCGACTGGACGATGGGTTCTCCCGTATTCGCCGCATGCTCAGCTAGCTTAATGATGGTGGGGCCAAACTGTTGATGAAGCTCAGCCGCCTGCCGACACAAGTCCAGGTGTTCGGCGTCCAAGACGCGCCACGGTGCCAGTGAAAATTGCATCATTGGCATCAACGCTGAACACTGCGCGGACCGCACGATGAGCTCCTGATCAAACGTTGCCAATTTGGTTAGGCTTTTAATCTCACCGCCACCAATCATGTCTGGGCAGCTGTAATAGTAGCCCATCAGGCCTTGGACAATGGTGTCCGGAATTAACTCTGCCAGGCCCATGGCTCCCCACGCAAATTGCTTGTCCTGGAGGCGATTGACCAGTGGTGCGCCCTGATTCTTATAGACTGCCCGGAACTCGTTATACGGGAATTCCTTGCCAAAATGACCCCAGAGCTCACTCTGCTGCGTTGGCGACAACGCCATGTGCGAGACGTCATCTGGTTGGTAGAAGTACGCATCCCCCGCATCCAGCTTAAAGCCATCCACGCCGGTGGTTTGCTGGAGTGTCTGGAGTGTGTCCTTAAACCATTGATAGGCCGTAGGATTGCTGAGGTCCAGAATCGCACTGTAGCCATTCCACCATTGACGGACGACGGGCTCACCACTGGGCCGTTTCAGCAATAGGTCGTGGTCGCGCAGGTCCCGGAATTCCGGGGAATCTGGACTGACGAAGGGGCACGCCCAGACCATCACTTTGAAGCCTAATTTATGTAACTCTTGAATCATGGCCGGTGCGTCGGGAAATTTGCGGGCAGAGAACTCCCAGCGACCGTAGTAATCGGCCCACAAGTCATCGATCATGAGGATCCCCGCAGGAAAGCCATTGTCGATAATACTGTGGGCATACTTGAGCACGTCCGCCTGATTCTGTTGATAAAGCAATTCCATCCAGGTATTCCACTGCGGCATTTCGAAGAATTCTTGTGGTGGCAGACTGCCCAGCTCAAATGTATGCTGCGCCAACCACTGTTGCGCACCCTTCAAGCCATCGTTTCCCGCAACCAATCTGACCTGATCGCGGGTAATCACACTCAAGCGGTCCCCGGTCACGGTCAAGGAAAACGGCGTCTCACTGGTCAACACCCGGCCGGCCGTCGAAATCAACGTGGGGGCCACCTGGTTATACGTCTGCAAGTGAATCAAGTCCAACGTGTACGTGCTCCCTTTGGTCAAAGGATACTGTGAGCCGTCAAAAATGTTCCCCCCGTACCAATCCTCCCCCGCTAAAATTTCAATTTGAAGTGGTTGTTTTAGGTTGGTCTTTAATTCGTTGACAGTGATCATCACAAAATTCCTTTCCAATACTAAATTTTGAAACCCGACTTCCGCACACATCATATCTGATACGTCGGCCAAATGATAGTAAAGTGAATCGCTTTCATTTGACCCACTTATCTTTCTCTACCCACAATTAGTTAAATCACTTACTTTACCGGCTTAAAGCGAACGCCATGTATTGATTTCGTATGCTTTCTGTATCTTTTTCATTAACCCCATTGGCTTTGAAAGCAAGGTCAGCTATGATGAAAACGTACTTGAAAAGTTGAAAACTAGTCGCAACGTTCAAAACGAAAGGCGGAATTTTCATGAAAATTAGACGACGTACCTGGACCAGAAAAACAGCTGCAGTAATTTCTCTGGCCGCAGTCACCTTACCCTTGATGACCACGGTTGCTCAAGCCAAGACCGCAACGGACAATCTCACCCCACAGGCGGCGCCCTACGGCTACTTCGTGGACACCTATCAAGCCAACACGTCTAAGAATACAACGCCGCAAAACAACCCCGTCGTGGGCGAAATGGCTGAATTTTCTACATATTGGGCCGACGGCAAGCAGTTAAATCCTGGTCTCCTCAGCCAAAACATTGCCAAGGCCGCTGACATCACCCAGCACCGGAACGACGGTGAGGCCGAACGTTCCTACCTCACCGATCGCCGCGACCTGCGCTACAACTTAATCTCTGGCTTAGGGCCTTACGCCACCGCCTTCGTGAAGAACGCCGACGCCCAAACAGATTTCACATCCATGCCGAGCGAACCCCTGCCCGCCAACGCGCCCTATAGTAAGGTGAACTGGGCTTCCACCACGACAGCCCTGGGGCCCTTGGTCCAGCTTGTCAACACAACGTCCCGGTCGCCCTTCTCTGGCACCGGCGTGATCAAGCACGTCGTCAAATACGTCCGCCCTTACCGCCAGAGTGACCAGGTCAAAGTGGTGCCGGCCTTGTCCAAAGTTATGGCCGCCGCCAAAGCTGACGACTACGACTTCCCTAGTGGCCACACCACGGCCGCCTTTGAAACTGGCCTGACCTTGGCCTACGCGGTGCCAGAACGGTTCCAAGAATTACTGACCCGTTCCTCTGAAGTTGGCTACGACCGGGTCCTGGCCGGCCGGCACTCACCACTCGCCGTCATGGGTGGCCGGATGGTGGGAACTGCCATGACCGCCGCTACCTTGAACGACAGCAACAATCGCGACCTGATGAAGCAGGCCTACCAAGTCGCCCACACGGATGCCCTGCTCGGTAGCAAGGACACGACTGCCACGGACACCTTCAGCGACTACCAAACGAATCGCGAGGCGTACCGCTTCCGGATGACCTACGGCTTTACCCAAACCGGCGACACGACCCAAGCCATGCGCGTTCCCAAGGGCGCCGAAGTTCTCCTGGCAACCCGGCTGCCTTACTTGAGTGACGCCCAACGTCGCGACGTCCTCTACACCACTGGGATGTCGGCTGGTTACCCCATCATGGACGACGCTGAAGGCTGGGGCCGCCTCGACCTCTTCTCTGCTGCCAATGGTTACGGCGCACTGAACGAGCGGGTCACCGTCAACATGGACGCCAAGCAAGGTGGCTTCAACGCCCAGGACAACTGGCGCAACGACATCGCCGGCAAGGGCCAATTGACCAAGAGCGGCTCCGGTAGTCTCACACTGAGCGGCCACAACGCCTTCACTGGCGGCACCACGTTAACCGCTGGTACCTTGCGTTTGGCATCGGCCACCGCAGCTGGGAACGGTAACGTCAAATTGACTGGCGGGACGCTGCAACTCAGTACGGCCAAGGTCACGGTTAAGGGCAACTACCAGCAGAAATCAGGCCAACTCGAATTGGCGCGTGACGCTCACGTAGCCATCAAGAAGACCGCTAAATTGGGTGGTACCCTGAAGCTAACCAAGGGTGACCTCAAGAGCGGCACGAAGCTGCTCACCTTCCACAAGCGGACCGGTAAGTTCACCCACGTTTCTGGCTTGCCTAAAGGCTGGCACGTCAGCTACACTAAACACGCCGTTAAGCTCGTTAAATAATCTTGCAGCCCACAACAAAAGGACCGCAACTACTGGCCATCGCCAATAATTGCGGTCCTTTTTGATGTCACTCCGAAACTATTCCTTGAACTGAATCCGGACGTAATCCTTGTAGATTGGCAAGCTGGCCATTAATTCTTGATGTGTGCCGTGACCACTCACATGGCCATCCTCAATAAAGTAAATATTATCCGCATCCACAATCGTACTCAAGCGGTGGGCAATGATTAAGGTCGTCCGGCCCTTCATCAACTCACCGAGCGCCTGTTGAACCATAGCTTCGGATTCGGAATCCAGACTGGCCGTTGCCTCATCCAAGAGTAAGATCTTCGGATCACGGAGGAAGGCCCGGGCAATCGCCAACCGCTGACGCTGCCCACCACTGACCTTGACCCCGCGTTCACCAACTTGGGTGTCCAAGCCATCGGCCATGTTGTGCACAAATTTATCAGCGGAAGCCAACTGTAGCACGTGCCATAACTCATCATCGCTGAAGTCCTTGTCCGCGCCATAGGTTAGGTTATGGCGAATCGTGCCGGCCATGATGGCTGAGTCCTGACTGACATACCCAATTTGAGAGCGCCAGTCACTCAGGTTAAAGTTGGTGACGTCCTGGCCGCCAATGGTCACTTGGCCATTCTGTGGCTGGTAGTAGCGCTCAATCATCCCAAAGATGGTCGACTTCCCGCCACCGGACGGTCCAGCAAAGGCCACGACCGTATTGGGTTTCGCTTCAAAATTCACATCATGCAGCACCGGTTGGCCATCGTCTTCGTAGGCGAAGTCCACGTGGCTCATGGCCAACGTTTGGTTCGTAACGGACTGTGCTTCCCCACTCGTCAACAGTTCTTCTGGTTCGTCCAGCAAATCACGAACCCGCTCCGTGGACCCGTTAGCCTTGGACAAGTCAGTAAAGAACCGCGCCAACGTTCCGGCAGGTCCAATAATTTGGAACAGGTACATCAAGAAGGAAAACATCGTCCCCATGGACATGGTGCCTTCGGAAACCCGAATCGCTGCGTAGGCCAGGACGCCCACGAAGACGGCTAACATGGCTGCCGTCATGACGGGGCCCGCAATCGCGTCGTAGATGGCTTCCTTCAGCCCAATCCGGTACAGGTCATTGATCTGGTTGGTCCCATTCTGTGTTTCATAGGACTCCGCGTTAGACGACTTGACCAGGCGAATTTCACCCAGCGTCTCGTCGGTTGCCCCACTGAAAGTGGCCATGGCATCCTGCCGTTGATGCCCGATTTTCCCAGACTGCCGCATGATGGGCAACATCACCAGCATCACAATCGGCACCGCCACAAACATAATCGTGGTCATCCGCCAATCCATCAAGGCCATAATGACCAGCGCCCCGACCAACTGGAGCAAAGACGTAATCATTTGAGGGAACGAGTTCGCCAGGAGATCCTTGATCTGCATGGTATCGTTCACCAGCCGGGAAGTCATTTCCCCAGTCTTAACGTTATCAAAGTAGCTGACGCGTAACCGAACGAGCTTCTGCCACAGTGTCTCGCGGAGCCGGGCAACGACATTTTCACCGAAGAACCCCAGCAGGGCCCCCGAAACGGCGCTCACGGCTGCGCTGACAATGAACAGGACAATCACCGTAATCAACATCGGCTGGTTCATCGCGTGTCCCAGTCCGTTGATCAAGGATTGCGCCAGCTTAGGCACCGCCAATTGCGCCCCGGTGGCCAGCATCCCCAAGAAGAGGCCCAACCACAACTGCCAATACTTCGGCTTCGTTTGCCGAATCAACCGTAAAAATCCCTTGAAATCAAATTTGCCAGTAGGCCGCTTTTGGGCGGTCGCTGGTCCTGCCATTCTACGTTCCATCTCTCTTTGCCTCCAACGTTTCTAAAATCTAATCTAGGTTACCAGTGGGGCCGATCCATATGGCCCATGTTTCCCATTCCCCGGTGGGGCCAGTCGTGGCGCGTGGGCATGAAGTCATTCATGTTCAAGTCCCCCACGTGGTGCGTCACCTTCGTTAACAGATCACCCAATTGTTCCTGCTCGCCCTCGGTCAATCCGCCGAACAACTTTTCGGACCAATCGTCAACGCGTTCATCGTACTGGTCAAACATCTGTTGACCCTGTGCGGTAAGCTTAACGATCACCGCGCGCTTATCGGTCTCACTGGGAACCCGTTCCGCTAAACCAGCATCTTCTAGCTTACTGATGGTGGCGCTGACCGAGCTGGGCCGAATATCTAACATTTCTGCAATATCGGCATTGGTTAGCCCGTTCTTGGCCTGATGTAACAGGTGTAAGAGCCGCATCTGCCCCCGGGCGCCACCGGTGCCACCGTGACCACCCATCCCCGGCTGATGCCCGACTGACATCAGGAAGGCCCGGTTCTGCATTAACTTACCAAACGTTTTCATTAACTCGCGACTTTTTTCTGACATGTAAAATGCCTCCTCGTTCTTGATGAAAATTATATTAGCACGATAGTTAGCCTTTGTAAACTAAAACTAACTAAAAACTAACTAATTTAGTTAAAAAACGCGAATCCCAGCAAGAGATTCACGTTATCACTTTAATGTTATCGTTCACCTAAGCCTTGCCCACCGCGTAGTAGTGGCCTTCGGGGTCCGGAAAGCCAAACGCCGGTTGCCCATTATCATCCACAATGGGGGTCGCTCCGGGCAGTTCTGCATGGAGCGCCGCGAACCGCTCACTGAAAAACATCAGCGACGGCACGTTATCCAGCACTTCGGGCGAATAGTTCTGAATGAAGGCCCGCGAGAAGAAGGACAATTCGGTCCCTGGGTTCATCGCGAGTACCACGTTCTCTGACCCATCTGGTAAGGCCGTCGTCGTAACCACCGGGAGGTCAAAGTGATCTTGCCAAAATTTCACGACTACTGCCACGTCGGTAACGTACAACATGATGCGGGTTTTCTGCATAGGACACGCTCCTTTTCTGCTTGGACACTGCTACTTGCTCAAATAGAATAGCACACCTACTGGCCAATCAATAGCGATTTCATCCGCGGAGTTTCGGCCACGTGTAAGCGTAATCTTAGCTTTATTCCAAAATAACCCTAGCTATTCCGGCCCAAAACAGTTATGATAGGAAATGCAGGTTTGCGCCTGCCTAGTTGCTCTGTACATTCCAGATGTATCCTATGGATCAACTAGTTGCCCTCATCTCGGATTGATGAGGGTTTTTTTGTGTCTTCAGATGGGGTTAACCCTTCCACGGCGCACTGTTAAAGATCCAGAAAATACCATACTGATCAATAATCGTGCCCATCTTGTTTCCCCAGAACTGCTTCTTGTAAGGCACTTTAACGGTGACCCGCCGCGAGCCAACCACCCGGGAATACAAGTCGGCCAAGGCTTTTTCTGCCTGCGGATCTTGACTGTTGATGTCCAACATCACGGATACTTGATTGGATTGTTGCGGTTGCTCACCGGAAGCGTCCGAGAAACAGAACGGCAAGTCTAGAATTTTAAAGCCGCCGTAAATCGTGACGTCTGCTAAATTAGCCTCTGGTGGCAAGTTTAGCGCTTGTGCTTGGTCTGAATCCGGGCTCAAGCGGTAGACCTCGGTCGCCCCAAAGACTGCTTGGTAGTAGGCGACGGCCTCTTTCGCGTTGGCAAAGGAAAAATACGGGGTAGTTCTGGCATCCATCGTTAACAACTCCTTTTCAAAATTTCGTAACAACTACATAATCATCAAGCCAGTCTGCTTATTGACATCCCCCACCATTTCGGCCACACTGGTAACTGGTTTGAAAAAAGGGAGGAACACGCGTTGGCTTGGCTAATTGTCATAATTGCAGGGTTTTGTGGGGGCCTGGTCCAAGGCCTGACCGGCTTTGGCGCCGTCATTATCATGATGATCTTTTTACCCACCATTTTGCCCATCGACCAGAGCGCTGGGGTAGCAGGCCTGATGATGCTAGGGAGCGTGATCACCTTGGTCTACCGCAACCGCCACGAGATTCGGTTGCCGCGGATCATCATCCCGTTTCTGGTCTACGCCAGCGTCGCCACGTGGTCAGTTCACCTGGGCCACGTCCTGGACGTTCACCTCTTACGGATGTTGTTGGGCGGCCTACTAGTCGGCCTGTCCCTCTACTTCACCCTCAGCAAGCGTAGCGCCAACGCCAGCTACCCGTGGTTTGTCGCCGGTATTTTCATGATTGTCTCCGGGTTCTTTAACGGCCTGTTCGGGATTGGCGGACCCTTGATGGCCCTGTATTTTCTCTCAAAAGCCCATTCCATGTCCCAATACCTGGCGGACCTCCAGACGTTTTTCTTGATTGATACCTTCTACATCACCAGTCTGCGGGTGGCCAGCGGCATCGTGACCGTCCACCTGGTGCCGTTCATCCTGATTGGCATGGTCGGCGCCATCACCGGGACCATGATTGCCGCCCACCTGCTCAATCGCCTCGACGTCACCACCATGAAGCGCATTATTTATGTGTTTATTGGTGTGAGTGGGCTCTATTACTTATTATTTTGAAATCAGAGGGAGTTGTCCATCTGGACACTCCCTTTTTGTTTGGCGTACACAACTAAGATGATTAGCACTTTGTTACCTAATACACATATTATACATCTGGCATCCGTTGAAACCCAACTATCCAACCACCACGGACTACACGAATCGTCCTGGACAAACCGTCACGTAACACCAAAAAAGCCCGACACTCAGTCGGACTCCACGGGCGCAAGCTTATCTGATTTTTGTAGTTGTCGTGCCAATAACCAGCAGACAAACACCATGCCGGTCGACAACAGATAGCTGAACTTAATCCCCACCAGTTGGCTGTTCATTGACCAGTGGATGTGGCTGGTGCTGGTCAGACTAATAATCGCCACCAGCAGTGCGGTCCCAAATGATGCCGCCACCTGTCGCAGCGTGTTGTACACCGCCACCCCATCCGGGATCATCGGCAGTGGCAGCATCGACCAGGCGTGCGTTTGGATTGGAATCAACACTAGGACCAGTCCCAACTGGCGGATCGTTTGTCCCGCCACCACGTACATCATCGACGAGTGACTGGCCGTGGCGCTTAACATCAGCGAGCCACTCATGTCGATCGTCAAACCGACCATGACCATCCGCCGAAAATTATATTTGTCATAAAAGCGGCCACTCAGCGGTGAAATAATTGCCGTGCAGACCGACCCCGGTAACAGCGTCAACCCCGACACGAAGGCACTTTGGTGAAACACATTTTGAACCAACACCGGAATGATGATGGCGTTACCGTACATCGTGACCATCAATAACATGTTAATGATGAGTGGCAAATTGAATTGGCGATACCGAAACACGTGTAAATTTAACAATGGGTAGCGCTTGGTCCACTGATACTTGACGAATAGCGCCAGTAGAATCGTGCCGGCAATCAGTGGTACGACACCTTTTAATGACCAAAAGGCGGTCTCGCCCACATTTGAAAAACTGTACAGCGCTAGCGTCAGGCCAAAACCCGACAGGAGTAATCCCGTACGGTCGAGTCGCTGTTTATGTAAGTCACCCACGTTACGCAGAAATCTGGGAGCGAGCACCACGTCGACCAGCATCAGTGGTAGCGTCAGGCCGAAGAGGTATGGCCAGCTCAGGTGGGTCAAAATGACTCCCGCCACCGTTGGCCCCAGGACCGGCGCCAGGTTCAACGCCAGCCCGACGATTCCCATCGCCGCGCCCCGTTCGCTGGGCTTCGTGGACGTCATCACCACCACGTTAACCAACGGAATGATGATGCCGGCCCCCAACGCCTGAATCATCCGGCCGATAATCAACACGGGATACAGCTGGGCCGTGGCGCCAATCAGGGAGCCTAAAATAAAAATCAGCGACGCCGTTAAGTATAATTGACGGGTCGTGTAGCGTTTAATCAGGTACGCCGTGGTCGGAATCATCAGGGCGTTAATTAATAAATACCCGTTGTTGAGCCACTGTCCCTGGGCGGTCGTGATGTGAAACGCCCGCATAATTGCGGGTAAAGCGGTCGACATCAGTGTTTGGTTCAAGACACTGAGGAACGCACCGACCATGATCAAGCTAAAGGAGAAGCGGTTCTTATGCATATGTAAGTCAAACGACCTTCCAGGATAATTAGTTGACAAAAGCAACTTATCTAATCATAATGGCGATAGTTGCTTTTGTCAACTACAGAAGGAGCCTGACGATGAATAATGAAGCTATCAAGCAAATTCGGGCGTTCGACCGTTTCTACACCCGGATCTTTCGCCTCACAGATAAGTACCACCTGCACACGAATTTAACTTTACTGGAAGCCCGAATTCTCTTGGAAATCGGTGAGCACCACCGCGATACCGCGAGCCTGTTGATTCAAGAACTCACCGTGGACAAGGGCTACCTCAGCCGTGTCTTGAAGCGGCTAGAGGAGCAGGACCTGCTCGGCCAAACGCCGGACCCCACGGACAAACGGACGAAGCGACTCTCACTGACCGAAGCGGGTCAGGAACAATTGGCCTTGCTCAACCAACGGGCTGATGACCAAGTGACGACTTTATTTGCCGGCTTATCGGCTGAGGAAACGGAACGGGTATTGGACGCAATGTCCTATGTGGAGAAACACGTGCAGTTAGGTGACGACTAAATATTTTAAAAAGAGCACGCCTCCCAACCGACAATTCCGGTTGACGAAGACGTGCTCTTCATTTACGCAAATTTTTAATTTGGAATCGTCTCAACCCACTTCTTCAACAAGAAGATGTTGGCAACGATTTCGATTGCAGCAATTACCAGAATCCCGACAATGTTCATGCCGAATTGGACCTGTGTTCCCGCGCTCATCATGCTGTCCAGACTGTTAAACTTACTAATCAGGAAGGCGGCAACCCGCACCACCAAGTAGATGACGATGACGTAGAGCACCACGTTCACGGCCCGCCGACTGACATTTGGCAGGAAATTGTTGGTGCTGCTGACCACCAGGTGAACCAGTGAAATCGTGGTCCAGCTCATCAGAATCAGCGCGCAGCTCATTAGGAGCAGGCCAAACACAATCTTAGCGGCCTCGGCATTTGAAAAATTGGGGCTCTCCATGCCAGCCTTCATACCAGCTAAAATTCCCTTAAGGGCGTCCGAATCAATGGTTATGGTCACGAAATACAGCACGAGTTGAACCACACCGACGTAGAGGTACATGACGCATGAAGATAGCAAATTCGCTGAATATAATTTCGTCTCGCCCACTGGAATCAGTCGGTACGTGTCGCGCGTATAAACGTGTTCATTGGCGACCGCCAGAAAGATGAACGCCGCAAGCATGGCCGGCATCGACCAAACTGCCGTGAGTCCAAAGAAGGCCCCGCCGGTCAGATTACCAGTCACCCAGCTCCACAAGATGGAGACCACAATGACTGCCACCTCGGCCCCAATCACTTTGGTTGTGGTCCGAAACCGGTCCTTGCTCATTACTTTGAAAACAGCTCCAAAACTAGTCATGGTTGACGCCCCCCTCGTACAAGCTTTCGTAGTATGCTTCGATGCCGATACCAAATTCTTCACGAATCGCATCACTTGGTTTATGCGCGTAAATGGTTTGGTCCTTCACAATAACGACCTCATCCAGGATTGGCGCAATCTCGGAAACGTAATGGTCCGAAATCACCATGGTGGCGTCCGCCGGCTTCCATTTGATGATACTGCTAATAATCTTCTTCCGACTCATGGAATCGATGCCACTGAACGGTTCGTCCAGCAGATACAGATGGGCCTGCCGCGCCAAGGTCAAGGCAATCACAACCTTTTCCTTCATCCCCTTGGACAGCGCCCCCAGCTTCAGACTGGTATCGATCTGCAAGAACGTAATCAGCTCTTCATACCGTTTGCCGTCAAAGTCAGGATAGACCGTCCGGTAAAATTCAGCGATCCAGTCGATCCGCGTGCTGCTAGAAAATCCGCGTAGCTGTTCCGTAAAACTCACGTGGCTCTTGTGATGTGCCGCCACGCTATCGCCACAAACGGCAATCGTGCCGGAACCCTTGGCACTCCCCGTAATCAGCCGAATCAGGGTCGTCTTACCGGCACCGTTTTCCCCTAGCAGGCCGACAATCTTACCCGTCTCCAGGGTCAGGTCAATGTTGTTCAAAATCGTTTTCAGGTTGTGCTTATAAGTGAGTTGATTAATTGCTAAGACGTTGGTCATCTTGCTGCCCCCTTTGTGCAATATATTGTTTCAAGCTATCGATAATCTGTTCATCGGTTAAGTTCAGTGCATGTAATTGTTCGTAGAACCGCTCCAACTGCTCCATCACTAATTTCCCCTTTAATTGGGTAATCCGCTCTTCGTCCATGGTAACGAAATTCCCCTTTCCCCGTTGCGATTCCAGAATTCCCTCCGTGATCATTTCCCCGAGTGCCCGCTGCACGGTGTTCACGTTAACCGTCAAATCCACCGCCAACTGGCGAACGGCCGGCAGCTTGTCCCCTGGCTTGAGCGCACCGGTCATCATTTCATGATAAAGGTAATTCTTAATCTGGTAGTAAATTGGGACCTTATCATCAAATTTCATGCTTGTCCTGCCTCCCTAGTGTTCTATTTATCTATTACACTATAACATGCGGCTGGGTGGATGGCAAGGGGGTGACAGAAAATTGTTAATCAATCCCTTGCGAAAGCCCAGCTGACAGGGATTATAAATGATATATTAGTCAAAGCCGACCACCTGCGGCTGCCAGAGATTCCGTCTGCTATGGGGACCGCCTGCTGCCTGAGGAACGGTCCTCCGGCTCGGTTTGAAGCCCGGCAAAATTCGTCAGTCTTCAAACACGTCCCACGCTGTAAGCTGGTTCCCAGCTAACACCGTTGTCACAGCTGTCTCCACCTCTGGCCTCCTCCGGTTACAATTGTTCTTCATCAATATATTGCCGTAACCATCGCTGGACAGGTAACCGTTCAACATCATTACTATCAGTCTGCGTAGCTGTCGCAACCTAAACACACAACAAAACGCGTCACCAGGTTATTCTCAGCAAAAGAGAATGACCTGGTGACGCGTTATTGATAACTGTTTTAATGCTAGATCTGTTCAAAGCTTAGTGATCAGTCCGCGACACCTCTACCGCAGAAGTAATGGATACCGAAAGCTCAAGCCAACGTTGCGTAAGACCCGCAATCAGGAGCCGGAGGAATCCAGGACGTAGCCAGCTGTGTCGAGGCTGTTAGACCGAGTGATATTCTCGGCCTTACAGCCTGGGGCAACCTTTGAGACGCGAACTTCGGCTCAAAGTTGAGGTGGAAGCCCGCCCCGCAGGCTGGAACCGACCCCACAGCAGGCGTCAAGGCTTCAGCAACCCCGTCAGCAATATCCCAGTACCCGCAAGCACAGAAGCCAGCCCAAGGATCACCAGCAGATTGCGGCTAACCACAACGTCGAGTCAGACCCACAATCAGGAGCCGGAGGAATCCAGGACGTAGCCAGCTGTGTCGAGGCTGTTAGACCGAGTGAAATTCTCGGCCTTACAGACTGGGGCAACCTTTGAGACGCGAACTTCGGCTCAAAGTTGAGGTGGAAGCCCGCCCCGCAGGCTGGAACCGACCCCACAGCAGGCGAAGTCCTGGAGGCCGCAGGCGTCCATGCCTAAACAATCCAAACACTATTCCAAGTATTGTTTCGTAGCCGCCACAATCTCCTGGAGACCCTTCTTGGCGTCGGAGAAGAACATTTGCGTGTTATCCAGTGCAAACAGTGGGTTCTGCACCCCAGCGTACCCGGTACTCATGGAACGCTTGATGACAACCACGGACTTGGATTTATCGACGTCCAGAATCGGCATCCCAGAAATAGCGTTGCCGCTTTCCCGAGCTAACGGATTGGTGACATCGTTGGCCCCGATGACCAAGGAAACGTCGGTGCTTTCAAACATTGGGTTGGCATCGTCTAACTGCTTCATTTGCTCGTAAGGCACGTTGACGTCGGCCAGCAAAACGTTCATGTGGCCAGGCATCCGCCCAGCAACCGGGTGAATGGCGTAGTTGACGCTAATTCCTTGGTCGGTCAAAACCTTGGCCAACTCGGCGACTTCATGTTGCGCTTGCGCTGCGGCTAACCCGTAGCCAGGCACGATCATCACGCTGTGGGCGTAGGCCAGTTGCAGACCAATATCGTCGGCAGACGTTTCCTTCACGTCGACCGGGACGTCCGCTGCGGCCGCACCAGTATCACTATCGCCAGTCCCAAAGCCACCAGCCAAAATGTTAGCGACGGACCGGTTCATGGCATCAGCCATTTGTAAGGTCAAAATGGTCCCAGCTGCCCCAACCAAAGCCCCGGCGATAATCAGGACTTGGTTGTTGATAACGAACCCGGCAAAGGCGACGGCCAGGCCAGTAAAGGCGTTTAACAGAGAAACAACGACCGGCATGTCGGCCCCACCAATTGGCAAGGTCATCAACAGCCCGAACGCTAAACTCATGACTAAGGCCAACGTGACGAACCAAACGTTGGTTGGGGATGCAATCATGAACCAGGCGGCCACGAGGATCAACAGCACCACGAGGATGTTTAAAATTCGTGAACCGGGGATTTCAATTGGCTTCCCGGAAACGTGACCGGATAATTTACCCGTTGCAATCAGTGATCCGGAGAAGGTAATCCCCCCAATCACAACGTCCAGCAGAACTGGTAGGGAGAATGCCACGCTGAGGCTGGCCCCATCACCCTTTAACAGGTAATCGAAAATCCCAATCACAGCGGCAGCCCCACCACCAACGGCGTTGAAGAGGCTAACCAACTGGGGCACGTCGGTCATTGGCACCTTGCGCGCCTTGACGAACCCGTACAGAATCCCGAGTGCCAGGCCAACCAGCAAAACGACCCAGCCAATCGCATCAATTTTACCTTCAATGATAATCGTCACAATAATCGTAATGACAGCAAGGAACATCCCCACTGCAGAGAGGCGGTTACCCTGTCGTGCCGTCTTAGGCGACCGCATCATGTGGACACCCAGCACGTAGCAGATAGCCGAGACCAGATAGATTAAGGACGAAATTGTTTGTAGCGTACTCATTTCTGATCAGCCTCCTCCTTCTTCGCAGCTGGTTTCCGGTCAAACATGCCCAACATCCGGTCGGTCACGGTGTAACCACCAGCCACGTTGACTGCAGCAAAGAAGGCACCCAGAAAGGCGAGAATGTAAAATAGCGTGCTGTTGGCTTCCGCAGCAATCACGAAGGCCCCCACTACAACGACCCCGTGAATAGCGTTCGCACCGGACATCATTGGCGTTTGCAGGGTCGCGGGAATCTTACTCATGACTTCAAACCCGACCAATAGACTGAGGACGAAAATAGCTAAATTTGTAAATAATTCCTGACTCATGCCTAATCAACTCCTTTGGATTCAGTTGATTCTGCGGATGCTTCCGCTGGTTTTGCCGGTTCGCGTGGTGGTAACTTCATGGCCTCACGTTCCCGACCACTGATAATGTCGCCTTGGTAGGTCGCCAGCAACTCGCCAACCACCTCGTCGTCAACGTCCAGAACCAATTTACCATCTTGAACAATTGCGTTTAAAACGGCTTGGACGTTCTTGGCAAACATGTCGGAAGCGGACGCTGGCAATTGACTCGCCATGTCACCGGCCCCCACAATCTGAGCCTGTTGCTTCGTGGTAACGGTCTTTTCTGGCTGAGAGCCCGCGACGTTGCCGCCGAGTTCGCTCGCTGCCAAATCAATAAACAAGGTACCCGCTTTAGCCGCATCCACAGACTTCTGGGTGACCAGTATGGGTGGCCGCCGACCAGGAACCTGCGCGGTCGTGATGATGACATCATTTTGCGCAATGAATTCGGCCAGTTCAGCCTGTTGTTGCGCGGTTTCTTCTGGCGTCAATGCCCGGGCATACCCGCCTTCACCAGTCGCTGAAACGGAAGTCGTCAGGAACGTTGCCCCCAAAGATTCCACTTCACCACGTGAGGCTGGCCGAATGTCGTAGCCGGAAACCATGGCACCTAACCGTTTGGCGGTCCCAATGGCTTGCAGTCCAGCGACCCCAGTCCCAAGAACCAACACCTTGGTTGGCTTAGCGGTCCCGGCGGCCGTAATCATCATTGGCAGATAACGTGAAAATTGATCTGCGGCCAACAGCGCCGCCTTGTAGCCCGCCACACTGGCCTGAGAACTCAAGACATCCATGGTCTGGGCCCGTGAAACGGTCCGTGGCAACAGTTCAAATGCAAGCGCATTCACTTTCTTGGTTGCCAATTCCTTCACGTAGTCCAAATCGGTTAACGGTTGTAGCAAGCCTAATAACGTTTGCCCAGCCGTCAGCTGATCCACCACGTCGGCACCGGGTTGACCAATGGTTGCAATCACGTCGGCATCCTTAATGGCAGCGGCGCGGTCGCTAATTTTAGCCCCGGCCTTTTCAAACGCGGCATCCGGGTAGAAGGACCGTTCGCCGGCACCCGCTTCAATCAAGACTTGAAACTCACCTTTAACCAACTTCCGTACCACTTCGGGTGAGAGCGCAACCCGGTTTTCCCCGGGCGCTTCCCGTAAAGCAGCAATCGTTAATGACATGCCACCCATCTCCTTTTGATAATTCCTTCACAAGTTCATCATAGGTCTGTCTGGTGTCCAAAACAAGTTTGTTTTAATTTATCTGGCAGTTAATTAGTTCACCGTCCAACGCGATTCGCCTCAGTGTCATCAGCGGTCAAAACCTGACACGACAACAATCGTAGCCCACTCACATGATGATAAATGACCACGGTTTTTACTGTAAAAAATATTTGTTCGGAGCTCTGGCTTGCAAAATCATCGTTTTTCTGAGTGCACTGCATATATGGCTATTAGTTAGCCTAAACAATGCGGCAACACTGTCTAAACCTGCCGGCTTACCGTTCGCCAAATTTAGGCCGGAACGCTGTGGGGAGGACGCCGCCAGCCTGGGAAACGGTCTGCCAGCTCGCTTTGAACCGCACGAACCGCGTTTCAAAGTCGCCATTTTCCAAGTTAACCCACTTGGAAAATTCCACGGCTGAGCCTAAATTTAGCTCACTCACGCCTACATAGACAATGACCAATTCTGCTGGACAAACGTTGCCAATCCAGCAATGATCACATCCATGTCATGGTAAAGAACCAGTCATAACCGGAGGAGGACAGAGATGGAGGCAGCTGTGTCGACGACGTTAGCTGAGCGGCCTTCTCAGGTTACGTCGTGGGACGCGTTTGGAGACTGTCGGTTTGGGACAGGCTTCAAACCAAGCCGGAGGACCGCCCCTCAGACCGCAGGCGGTCCCCACAGCAGCCGGAATCTCTGGCAGCCGCAGGTGACAATTCCGGACAATTTAACATCGCTAGCTGGATTCTTCAGAAGTCAAAAAAGACGACAGCCCCTTCCAAGAAGAGGTCATCGTCTATTTAATCTTGCATAAATTAGCTCAACCAGCTATCCATCTCAAATTTCTTGGACTGGATGATTTCCCCGGCCGTCGTTGTCATCAGTTGAACGGTCTGCGCGTACGGATCCACGCTGGTGGCCGTTTCAAATTGCGACTGTAGCTTGTCCAGCCCCACCTCACCAAAGACCCACTTCAACGCGCCTGTTTGGGCCAACACGGCGTATAGATTAATCGTCGGGTGGTTCGGCTGGCCGGAAGCAATCTGCGCCTTGAGGTCGGCAATGACCGCTTGGCGACTGGCGTCCTTGGGCTCGTAAATCACGTGGGGCTTCAAGTTATTTTGAAACAACACTCGCTCCGTGGTCCCGTCAGTCAGCGTCTCTGCACCGATCCCGTCGTAAACGGCATTGACGATATCCCAGCTCGTCACTAATTTCAAGGCCGTTTTCAACTGGTCATTTTGCATTAAATCACTGGTCAAACGAATCCGGAGCGCGTTCAAATACTGTGGTAATTGGTCAAACCGATCGACGTCGGGCACGACGATGCGGTCGCCGTCAACCTGCAGCACCCCTTGGTCCAACAGGTCTAACAGCGTCGCCAGTAAGAAGTATGCCTGGGCCGTAAAACGCGTCCGCAGCATCGGCTTATCATCAATCCGTTCGGTTAAAAGTAAAAAGTTTTTGGCGGTAGTCAGTGCCAAGATGGTTTCCCCCTAGAATATCTCGAAATTAAAGCTCATGAATGGTAAGTATACCACACACAGCGGCCAAACTAGCCATTTTCAAAATACTTGAAAGTCCAATAGAACCTAAAATAGCCCAGCTAATAGGAATTCAGTTCCCAAAATTAGTCAAAAATTGCCACCTGCGGCTGCCAGAAATTCCGTCTGCTGTGGGGACCGCCTGCGGCCTGAGGTACGGTCCTCCGGCTCGGTTTGAAGCCTGTCCCAAAACGACAGGCTCCAAACGCGTCCCACGACGTAACCTGAGAAGACCGCTCAGCTAACGTCGTCGACACAGCTGCCTCCATCTCTGTCCTCCTCCGGTTAGGATTGTTCTTCAACATGACATTGACGTGACCATCGCTGAACTGGCAACGTTTGTTCACCATAATTGGCAAAGTCTAAGTAGGCGTGAGCAAATCCGATTTAGCCTTAGCCGTAGAATTCTGCAAGTAGTTTACTTGGAAATGGTATTTTAAAACGTGGTTCGTACGTTTCATAGCGAGTCGACAGATTTAGACCATGTTGCCAATATCCAGCGCTATACCCTACTATGTAGCAGGTTACGCCGACAACTTAGTTTTTAACCCTTAGCCGTTTTTTAAGACTAATCGCCCGGCACAAAAGAGCCGACCAGCAAGTCGACTCTTCCGTCATGTAATTCTTAATTTGCTTGTTGCCTAACAATGACGTCTGCTAAGCGACAAGATGATGAAGTTCTTAATCATCTTAGTCTGGAACATACACACTGGTCGAAAACGCCAATGTTCGTGGCGGCCGCCCACCAAATCGGGGCTACAACGCCGCCACAACACCAATCTCAGCCGAGAGGGCCGGTGAAAAATGAGCCCAGCCGTGGGATTCTGCGAGTGTTCTTCTCGTAGAATGGCGCCTTTGAAACTCGTGGGTTCCGAGGTTCAAAGCGAGCTGGAAGACCGCCTTACAGGCTTCCAGCGTCCTCCCCACAGTATTTCAATCTCACTTCAGCAGCTCTGGTAGACGCGGCCACCCCACGAAACCGGGGCTACAACGCCGCCAGAACAACAACCTCAGCCGAGAGGGCTGTTGAAAATGAGCCCAGCCGTGGGATTCTGCGAGTGTTTTTCTCACAGAATGGCGTCTTTGAAACGCGAACTTCGCGGTTCAAAGCGAGCCTAAAGACCGCTTCACAGGTTTTAGGCGTCCTCCCCACAGCGTTCCGGTCTCATTTTCAACAGCCCGGCAGGCACGGGCAACGACTAGCTTAAAAAGTTTATCCCAGCATAACTTCCATGACCAGGATGGCGCCACCAAAGACCAGGACGAACGCCACAACTGGCCAAACGAACTTGAACCAGTGCGAGTATTTCATATCCAGCATTTGTAGCGTTGCCATCACCAGACCGGTTGGGGCCAGGAAGAGCATTGCGTATTGACCGAATTGGTAGGCAGTAACCACGGCGTACCGGGGAATGTCGACCGTATCAGCCAGCGGCGCAAAGATTGGCATTGCCAGCACGGCTAAACCAGATGAAGATGGCACGATGAAACCGAGGACGAAGAAGATTAACATCATGACAATAATGAAGACCGAACCACTCACGTGCGCAACCAATGATGAGGAGTATTGCAGGATCGTATCGGAAATCATCCCGTTGTTCATGACCAGGTTAATCCCCCGTGCCAGCCCGATGATCAGGGAAACCCCAACCAAACTGGCAGCACCGTTGGTAAAGGCATCGACGACACCCTTTTCACCGATCCCGTATTTCCCGGTCGCGGTGATAAACATAATGATAATGGCAAATAACAGGAATGATGAGGCCATGGTTGGGAACCACCAGCCTTGAGACATAACGCCCCAGACCATGATTGGGAACGTAATCACAAAGAGAACCAGAATGATTTTCTTCCGCATGGTGAAGGCTTGATTGCCGGTCTCTTCAGACGAAACCGACCACATTTTATCAAAGGAGGTCTTGTCTTCGTAGGTGTAAGAGTACGATGGCGTCTCCTTAACCTTCTTACTGTACCAGTGGAGGTAGAAGAGCACGAAGATGGCAGCGACAACCAACCCACCGATCCGCCAGCTAATCCCTTCGGTAAAGTTGATTCCGGCAGCGTTAGAAGCAATCACGACGGAGAACGGGTTAATGGTTGAGAAGGCCGTCCCGACTGAACTGGAGAGGAAGATGGCCCCCACACAGACTATCGAGTCATAGCCCATCGCAATGAAGATCGGAACCAGTATTGGGTAGAAGGCCACGGCCTCTTCCTCAATCCCACACAAGGTTCCCCCTAAGACCATCAAGATGGAAACCATAAAAATCAGCATAAACTCGTGGCCCTTGGTTTTCTTGGTCAACGCCATCAGGCCGGATTCAAAGGCCCCACTCGCTTTAACCACCCCAATCAGGCCCCCTAAGACGAAGATGAAGACCATGATGTCCACGGCTTCAATCGTCCCGTTGACCATACTGCTGGTAATGGCACCCAGCCCTGCTGGCCGCTGTTTCAGACGATGATAGGTATTGGGAATGGAAACTTCCTGGGTAATCCCGCCGGAAGTAAATTCCTTGATTTTAATTTTAACGCCCAGTTTATCCAATTCTTGCTGGGTTGCGGGTACTCTGACCGTTTTACCGGCTGGCCGCGAGATTTCAAGCTGCCCCCCGCTGTATGATAGCTTAGAATAAGAGCCGGCTGGAATGACCCAGGTCGCGAAAACGGCGACGATGGTCAGCACGAATAAGATCACAAACGCGCCGGGCATGCGCAATTTAAATTTCTTTTTTGGCTTTGGTTCAACTGAAGCATCCATTAAGTTCACCCCTATAAGTATTTTGCAAAAATGACAAACGAAAAACGTGGTCCAAGAACGGGTGTCACCAACATCTCCGCACGATTGGACCACGTTCCGTTATTTTAAAGAATTAAGCTTTGATCAACGTGCCGACCTTGCCTGCTAAGGCGTCGTCGAGGTGATCAAGTGACGTGATGAGCGCCGTCCGGCCGTTACCTGTAGCGACAAAGCTTAAGCAGGCTTCAATCTTAGGTAACATACTGCCTGGTGCGAATTGGCCTTCGTCAATGTAGCGTTGGGCATCTTTGCTAGACAGGTCGTGTAAGGCCTTTTCATCTGGCTTGCCGTAGTTCACGTAAACGTCGTCAACGGCAGTCAAGATAATCAGTTGGTCTGCGGCAATGTTGGCAGCCAACAGGGCACTGGAGCGGTCCTTGTCGATCACGGCAGGCACACCCTTGAGACCGTCATCGGTGGTGATAACGGGAACCCCGCCACCGCCGCCAGCAATGACTAAGTTATCATTTTCAATCAAGTCATTGATACTCTTGATTTCAATGATAGACTTAGGAAGTGGTGATGGTACAACCTGGCGGTAACCCCGGCCAGCATCTTCGACGAACGTGTAGCCCTTTTCGGCAACAATCTTGTCAGCGTCTTCCTTGCTGTAGAAGGAGCCCACTGGCTTGGTTGGGTGGTCAAAGGCCGGGTCGCTCTCGTCGACTTCAATCTGGGTGACTACGGAAGCCACGTCCTTTTGAATGCCTTGACGGTGCAGTTCGTTGTGCAGGCTTTGTTGTAAATGGTAGCCGATGTAGCCTTGACTCATGGCCCCACATTCAGGGAATGGGAAGGCGGCAGTCTGGCCGTGTTCGGCGGCGTAGTTCATCCCCAGGTTAATGGCCCCAACTTGGGGACCGTTACCATGGCTGATAACCACCTTGTGGCCGGCAGCGACTAAACCAATCAGTGACTTGGCCGTGTGCTTTACTAAGTTCAATTGTTCTTCTGGTGACTTGCCCAGGGCGTTTCCGCCTAAGGCAACAACGATTTTAGCCATGTGTTCTCCTCCACTATTCGCCTAAGGTCGCAACCATGACGGCCTTGATGGTGTGCATGCGGTTTTCAGCTTCCTGGAAGACCACGGATGCATCGCTTTCAAAGACTTCATCGGAAACTTCCATTTCAGTGATGCCGTACTTTTCAGCAATTTCTTTACCCACGCCGGTTTCAGCGTTGTGGAATGAAGGCAGGCAGTGTTCGAAGATCACGTCTGGGTTGCCAGTCTTGGCCATCATTTCGGCGTTGATTTGGTATGGTGAAAGTAAGGCGATCCGTTCTTTCCAAACTGAATCTGGTTCGCCCATTGATACCCAAACGTCGGTGTAGAGCACGTCAGAGCCCTTAACCCCTTCGTCGATGTCGTCGGTGATCAAGATTTCAGCACCCGTCTTAGCGGCAATGGCGTTCACCTTGTCACGGAGTTCTTGGGTTGGCTTCAATTCCTTAGGGCAAACCAGGTGGAAGGTCATCCCCATGATTGCGCCACCGATCATCAAGGCGTTCGCCACGTTGTTGCGGCCATCGCCCACGTAAGTAAAGTGGATGTCGCTGTAGTTCTTCTTCAAAACTTCTTTGGCAGTCAGGAAGTCAGCCAGCACTTGGGTTGGGTGATCTTCATCGGTCAGACCATTCCAAACGGGAACGCCTGAGTATTTTGCCAAAGTTTCAACCGTCCGTTGGGAGAACCCACGGTATTCAATCCCATCAAACATGCCGCCCAGAACCCGTGCTGTGTCAGCTGCGGATTCCTTTTTACCCATTTGGGTACCAGTAGGGCCTAAGTAGGTCACGTGAGCACCTTGGTCGTAAGCACCGACTTCAAAGGCACAACGAGTCCGAGTTGAGCTCTTTTCAAAAATTAAAGCGATGTTCTTGCCAACTAATTTTTGTTGTTCAGTTCCGGCGTACTTAGCCTTCTTTAAGTCTTCGGCTAATTGAAGCAGGAAGCCCATTTCTTTAGGGGTGTAGTCCAATAGGGTTAAAAAGCTGCGGTTTCTGAGATTAAACATTGTAAGTTCCTCCTTTGTTATTTACAATCATTAGTATAGTAAGCGGTTTCACAAAACCTCACGAAGCTTCAAAACTTTGTTAAAACTTTTTCTAAGGAGTAAAATTCATGCTAAAGCAGTCCCGTATTTTCACACACGATCGTTACCAGCGCATCTTTCTGGCAGCGGCGTGTATTGCCCTCGCTTCGCAGGTGAATTTTCAAACGTACGCGCCGGGGTTCATCGTCACCCTGTCCGTTTTCATTCTGCCTGTCATTCTCTACTTCAACCGCGACTTCAACCCGATTGGACTGACGGTGGCGGTCGCAATTGCTTCACCAATCTTCAGGGGCGCGCTCCTGTTCATCAGCCATGACGTCAATCCCCACAACAATATCATTTATATTTTGGCCGACATGGCCTTCTATCTGTGTTACGGTTTTCTGTATTACTTCCTATATTGGCGGCGCGGTCAACGTAGCAACACGACCTTCTTCCTGACCATCGTGCTCTGCGACTACCTGGCCAACTTGCTGGAAGTCAGTCTCCTAACTGATTTCAACGATTACACCTACCGGCTCTTTCAGATTCTCTTTATCACCGCACTGATTCGGAGTCTGGTCAGCTGCCTGTTGGCCTTTCTCTACCATTATTTTCAACTGATGCTCCGCCAGGAAAATCACGAGCAACGTTACTACCATTTCATCTGGGTGGCCTCTGCCGTGAACAGCGAAGTCTACTTCATGCGCAAAAACATCAGCGAAATTGAAAACGTCATGAAAAACGCCTACCTGTTGAACCAAGATTTGCAAAACGCGGACGTTAGCGAAGCAGAACGGGACAAGGCTTTGCAAATTGCTCGCGACGTTCACGAAATTAAGAAGGATTACCAAAATGTGATTCGGGGTCTCGGCGACTACTTCAACGATGATGGGGGCGACACTGCCATGCAGTTGGCCGACATCCTCAAGGTCACGACCGACTACATTCGTGAGTCCATCAAGCTCAAATTTCCGAAAGTGACCATTGAAGTTCACAATCACGTGGACCTGGTCGTGCCCAACCATTACTACTTGGTCTCCATCCTCTCCAATCTGATTTTTAACAGCGTCGACGCCATGGAGGGCCGTCCCAGCGGCGTGGTCGTCGTCAGTGTAGTTGACGATGGCAATGATATTCTACTCAACGTTTCGGACAACGCTAGCGGGATGGATGCCGAGACCCTTTCGATGATTTTCCAGCCCGGCTTCACCACCAAATTTAACGAAAACGGCGACGTGTACCGGGGTATCGGCCTCTCCCACGTTAAGATCATTGCCCAGGAACAATTCGATGGCGACATCCAGGTCGATTCCCAACTAGGTAAGGGCACCAATTTTGAAGTAAAATTAAGTAAGAAACGACTCGTACAGGAGGAAGACGCCTAATGAATTTCTACATTGTTGACGACGACCCATCCATTCCCATGATTCTCCGCCAGATTCTGGAAAAGAACCCCGCCAACACGGTAATTGACATCGCCCACGACTCGAAGAAGGCCCTGGCTGACATTATGATCATGGACGTTGATATTGTCTTGGCGGACCTCTTAATGCCGGGACTGTCGGGCATCGAACTGATAAAAAAGCTCAAAGAACTGAAGCCCAATCTCCGCTCAATTATGATTTCTCAGGTCAAGGACAGCGACTTGCGGGCGGAGGCTTACGAGGCTGGCATTGAATTTTTTATCGACAAACCAATCAACGTGATTGAAGTCAAGACGGTGGTCGAAAAGGTTTCGCAGAGCGTCCAAATGGCCGCCAAGCTCAACAACATTCAATCGCTAGTCGGTGGCGGGGCGGTCGCAACGGCCCCAGTCGTGGACCAGCACCAACAGGAAAAAGAAAAGATTTTATCAATTCTCCGTTTTCTCGGCATCACATCGGAGGCGGGTTCCTCGGACATCCTGGCCGTCGCGCAGATTATGCTCGACCAAAATATCAGTTTCCGCGATATCGACTTCAACGCCGCCTACCACATTGACGACCGCGAAAAGAAAATCATGTTCCAACGCATCCGTAGAGCAATCAAGACCGGCCTAACCAACCTAGCCAACATCAGCCTAGACGGCATGGGCGACGAGATTGTCGTAGAGTACGCCAACACACTCTACGAATACAAGAACGTCCGCAGTGAAATGCTACTGCTGGAAGGAACTAGGAGCACCGGGGGGAAGACCTCTTTGAAGCGATTTTTTGATGGATTGGTGCAGGAAGTTTAGAGTGCGGAGAGAGGCGGTTAACTGGCGAGCATTAACGGCGTAAAGGAAATAACCCCGGGCTTGGGTCATTGCTGAACCGGGGTTAAGCGCAGGGACCTGGATCGTGTAGCACGTTTCAGAGGCCGCAAGTTTCCGGATTGTTCCGCGAAGAACCAGTCAAACGACCTAAAACAATCTAAGGCCAAAGACCAATCCCTCTTTAAACCAATCCAAACCAATCACAAGCACCCTTTCCCCAACCTACTCCCCAAAGAATAAACCCGTACCCCAAAAGCAAATTTCCCAACACCCAAAAGGCCCAAACCTTCTACCAATCTAGCAGAAGGTTCTGGACCTTTTACTTTCTCTCCCCAAACCACACCAAAACAAAACCACCCAGTACCCAATCCCCACTCCCAAGCCATCCCAGCCCCACCACCATTTTCACCCCAAAACGCCACCAAATTCCCACCAATTTATAAAACCTGTTATTTTCAATGTATACGTCGCAGATATTTGAGCGTATAATTAAATACATTAATTAGTTCGCCAGTCAAACTCTAAAGAAGTGAGATAATCGCCCATGAGACATGCTAAACCCCTTCACCTTAAAAGATTCATGATCAAATATCGCATTGTGGTTATGGCCGTGGCCATTGTCGTGCTGGGACTCACCGGCATTTTCAGTGTACAGGCGCGGCAGAAGAATGCAGCGCAAGCTACGGTCCCGCAACAGGCTGACAAGCCAGCTACCAGCCGCCAAATCACGGTGCAACAACGCCACGTTAAGAAACAACTCCATACATATTTTAAAAAGATTACTGCTGACAAGACGACGAGTGTTAGCTTCTACAACTTGGGCGCCAAGGCTGGCAGTCCCGCAGCCAAGTCCGATGTTGCCACCAAGTTTTACCAGCGCGGCAAGCTCGCCACTTCAGCTAACGCGCACACCCCAGAGGTTTCCGCTAGCACGTATAAATTATTCATTGCGGCCTACCTCTTCCACCTGAGCAGTCGTGACGCCTATACCTGGACGCCGACCAACGAGGACGGCTTTCACCGGATGATCGTCAACAGCGCCAACGATTTCCCTGAAGGAATTCTCGACACGTATGGCACCGCTGGCATTAATGAGTTTCTGACCAGTGAGAATCTCTACTCGCCCGTCTTCGTGGCTAACCAGGAAGCAACGACCACGGCTGCCAGCCTCAGTAAGTTGCTGGTGAAATTGGCCCGCGCAGAAGCCCCATTTGGCAACGATCACAACCGCAAATGGCTACTCTCACTGATGAAGCAACAGGTTTATCGCGATGGCATCCCCGCCGGAGCGGCCGCCGCAACCAAGGGCACCACGGTCCAGGACAAGGTGGGTTGGCTCGCCGACACCAATAATGACGCCGGTATCGTCACCCTGCCAAACGGCCAACGCTACGTGCTGGTCATCATGACCCACGGCCACGCCCAGACCGGCTTCAGCGGGTTCCCGCGGATGGCTAAGATTACCAAGCACGTGCAAAAACTCGTGTACAATCCTAAGCTCGTTAAGAACCTTGAATAGTCCGCTAAATCAGCGATCACGCCAGCAGTGGTGTGGTCGTTTTTGTCTACCATTGAGCCAAATTCATTTCAATATTCCCAGCTAAATATTTAATTTTGGCATACCGATTTTTTATCGTTGACAAATGTAAACGATGGCGGTATGCTTAACTCATCAATCAGTGATTACAAATGTAAACACAAAAAGGAGCGTGCCCTCATGACAAAAATTCTTGTACTCATTGTTGCTGTTATTCTCGTTGGTTTCATTGCTTGGTGGTTCTTCGGTAAGCATACCACCGTCGCTGTTGACGCTGCCGTGACCGGCTCCAGTCAAGACGTCGACGTGGAAGTCAGTGGTGGCTACTCACCTAGCACCGTCGTTTTGAAGAAGGGCGTGCCCGCCACGCTCACGTTTAACCGGAAGGACCCCTCCAGCTGTCTGGAACAGGTCGTCTTCCCCGACTTCGGCATCAACGAATTTCTTCCGCAAAATAAAGCCCACGCCATCTCCATCGACACCAGCAAGCCTGGCGAGTTCGATTACGCATGCGGCATGAACATGTTCCACGGCAAGGTCATTATCAAATAACTTGGAGGTCTTCATCATGAAAAATACCCAATCAGCAACTATTATCGTCGACGGCGGCTACTCACCAGCAGAGATCGATTTGACCCAGGGGGTGCCCGCAACCCTTACCTTTAAGCGAATCAACGACGCCGGCTGTCTGGACAAGGTCCACTCAACCAGCATGAACTTTAGCGAAGACCTCCCTCTAAACGAGGAACGCACGATTACTGTCGACACCAGTCAAGCTGGAGAATTTCCGTTTAGTTGCGGCATGGACATGTTCTTTGGAAAGGTGGTCGTTCGCCCATGAGTATTAAAAATCGGTTTGTCTTTTCGCTGATTCTGTCGCTGCCCCTATTTGTTGAAATGTTCACGACGCCACTGGGTATCCCGTTACCCGGTGGCGTCTGGACCTTGTTCTTCTTGACCACGGCCATCATGGCGGTTTCCGGTGGGCCCTTCATTGAAAGTGCCTGGGCCGCTTTCCGCCACCACCACGCCAACATGGATACCCTGGTCGCGATTGGCACGACCACGGCTTACCTGTACAGCTTCTACGCCATGTTAGTTGGCAAGGACGTCTTCTTTGAAAGTGCCGCCTTCGTGGTCACATTGATTTTACTGGGTCAATATTTTGAAGAGAAAATGAAGCACTCTGCTTCCGGCGCTGTCAGCAAGCTCATCGATCTGCAGGCTAAGGACGCCGAGGTCATGCGTGACGGTCAATTGGTCAAGGTGCCGCTGGCCGAAGTCGTTGTCGGTGACGTCATTCGCGTGCGTCCCGGTCAGAAGATTGCCGTGGACGGCGTGATTACTGAAGGTACGTCGACCATCGACGAATCCATGGTCACCGGTGAAAGCATGCCCGTGACCAAAAAGGCTGGCGACCACGTGATTGGCGCCACCATTAACAGCAACGGAACCTTCATGTTTAAAGCCAGCAAGGTCGGCAACGATACGTTGCTTTCACAAATTGTTGAAATGGTGAAGAAGGCGCAAACCAGTCACGCGCCAATTCAAAAGACGGTCGACAAGGTGGCGGACATTTTCGTTCCCGCCGTGTTGATTGCGGCCATCGCGACCTTTACCATCTGGTACGTCTTCATTGGCGTCTCCCTCGTCAGTGCGATGCTCTTTGCCGTTTCCGTGGTCATCATCGCTTGTCCCTGTGCCTTGGGGATTGCAACCCCAACGGCCTTAATGGTCGGTACTGGTCGGAGTGCCAAGATGGGTATTCTGATTAAAAATGGTGAAGTCTTGGAAGCCGCAAACCGCGTTAAGACGGTGGTCTTCGACAAAACGGGGACCATTACTGAGGGTCACCCACAGGTCACTGACATCGTAGGCGATGAAGCGACCGTCCTACACGTTGCCGCAAACCTGGAAGTCTCCTCAGAACACCCCTTGGCCGCTGCGATTTTAGACAAGGCCAAGACTGAAGACTTAACCGTTACTGCTGCCGAGAACTTCCAAGCCATCGAAGGCAAGGGCGTTCAGGCCACGGTTGACGGCCAACAAGCCTTTATTGGTAACGATAAATTGATTGCAGATTACAAATTAGACGCCAAGATGAGCGACCGCATGGCCCAGCTGCAAAACGAAGCTAAGACGGTCGTCCTGGTGGGCCTCGCCGATCACATCATTGGTTTGATTGCGATTCAGGATGCACCTAAGGCTAGCTCTGCCGCCGCTATTGCAGCACTCAAGGACCGTGGCTTACGGACCGTTATGCTGACGGGTGATAACCAACGGGTCGCTGAGGCCATTGCGAGTGAAGTGGGTATTGATACGGTGATTGCTGATGTCTTGCCAGGCGACAAGGCCGACCACGTCAAGCAGCTTCAAGAATCTGGTTCCGTGGCCTTCGCGGGTGACGGCATCAACGACGCACCAGCCTTAACCACGGCTGATGTTGGGATTGCGATGGGTTCTGGGACTGATATTGCCATCGAATCTGGTGGGATCGTCCTGGTCAAGAATGATTTGATGGACGTTGTCCGGGCGCTGGAGATCAGCAAGAAGACCTTTAACCGAATCAAATTGAACCTGTTCTGGGCCTTCATTTACAACACATTGGGCATCCCCGTTGCTGCCGGTGTCTTCGCCGTCTTCGGCCTAGCACTGAACCCTGAAATTGCCGGTCTGGGCATGGCCTTGAGTTCCTTATCGGTTGTGGCCAGCTCCCTGTTATTGAACAAGTCAAAACTCACGTCAACGCCAGCAACGAAGACTAGCGTAGCCTAACTGGAGGGATTTCTGATGGAAGAAAAATTTTGGAGTAAGAGTACCTGGATCACCACAATTGTGGCGATTATCGTCGTAATCGTGTCAACCGGCGCCGGTGCACTGATTGTGAATCATTAATTGTTTTCGGTAAATAAAAACCGTTCGATCAGAGACTGTGAGCTCTGGTCCAACGGTTTTTTGTTTGCTTTTTTTTCGAGTGCGGCCACAATGTCTGGTTCCACTTTTTCCGGCTTGGTTACCGGCGCGTAGCGATCAATCAACTGGCCATCTCGACCAATCAGAAACTTGGTGAAGTTCCATTTAATTCGGCCGTGACCCGCCGTGGCCTTCAGGTAGGTGAACAGAGGGTCTTCATCATTCCCGTTGACCGCAATCTTGCGGGTCATCGGAAACGTCACGCCGTAATGTAGCTGACAGAAGTCACTGGTTTCTTCATCGCTGGCTAACTCCTGGTGAAATTGGTTGGACGGCAAGCCGAGCACCTCGAAGCCTTGCGCGTGATAGCGCTTGTACAGGGCTTCAATCCCCTCGAGCTGGGGCGCCAACCCACATTTACTAGCGGTATTCACAATCAGTAAAACCTTGCCCTGATAGTCTTTGAAATCAATGGGTTGCCCACTCATCTCTGTTTCTGTGAAATCGTAAATTGTTGCCATAAAACCGCATCCCTTCCGATTGACCGATTTGATGATTGCATGTTTTATTAGTTGTATACAAGTTAATTATACATCATCAAATAACGATTAGCTTTTAATCTGCTGGGAGGAGAGTGGGAGAAAAGGCGGTTAGCTGGTGAGCATTAAGGCTGATAGCCGGATAATCCCGTGCTTGGATTATTTGGTTATCAGTTTTAAGCGGAGCCAGCTGCCTTTTGTGCCACGTTTCAGCCATATAGCCTTGGAGAGACAACGCGCGTCTATTTTTTCTCAGACGCTTTACCCTTTGTCATAAATCGCACGCAAGCTCTTCAGGTCAGCCGCCGACAGGGTCGTCTTGCCGTGGTCGATTGGCGTCATGACGGAGGATTTGTCGGAACTGTGGTCCAGCCCCAGTGCGTGTCCCAGCTCATGAACGGCCACCGAATGCTTATAGGCCCGAGGATACGTCGCGTTGAGTTTCGCCGTGGCCGTGTTGGTCGTCAGAATCCCGCGCCAGCTGATACGCTGAGTAATCTCGGGACCACCGTGGCCGTACTCAACGACGTCCTGATTCTTGGGCTCCGTCTTATGGTAAATGCCAA
Organism: Levilactobacillus cerevisiae; assembly: GCF_003946245.1. Taxonomy (GTDB): domain Bacteria; phylum Bacillota; class Bacilli; order Lactobacillales; family Lactobacillaceae; genus Levilactobacillus; species Levilactobacillus cerevisiae. The sequence goes on along the minus strand of NZ_RHNN01000002.1, from coordinate 98,682 downwards.
ACGTAATCTGATTGGTCTTCGTGCTACCTGCCCCGGCCACCAGTTGGACGATGCCGGTCTGGTTGTAGACTTCCACGGCGTAGGCAAAGACCTGGCGAACCTTCTGGGGCGTGTTACTGGCAAAGTGGTAGTAATATTTTTTCTGTAATAAAAGGCCCTGCATGGCTTCCTCGACCGGCGTATCGTTGGCCCCCGTCTTGGTGGTGGCATCGCTGGCGTTACGCAGGATATAGCCGCTGGACTGATAATTCTCCGAGCTGCTGGCCGCCGACTGGGCTTTCCCGGTGAGCGTGGCGACAATCGCGGCCCGGTAATACTGAAATTGCGTGCTCAGGGGTTGCCAATTCACAATGACAAAAATAGCGATTCCCAACACAACAGCGAGTAATAAACGTCTGACAATTTTCACTCCGCAATCTTCCCTTCGGCTCTCTCGTGCCCCCGACAACGTTCCAATTAAGTTGATTCTAGGCCATCTAGTTTTGGGGCGCAACTACTTAGAACCGGGAATTTTGTGGCTGCATGTGGGTATGTAAAAAGCCCGCGGCTGGCGGGCTTTTATTGCTGATTTATTTGTAGAACCGCTAACCTCTAGCACACGGTCTCACTCGCCCCGCATAATTGCCTGCACACGATCCAACATGCCATCCGTATCCGGTTGATCAATCCCTAGGCTCCCGCGGCTGCCTAACGTGGGACTCGCAATCAGCTTTAGAATTAGGTCCGCGATGCTGGCTCGAGAGACCATCGTTCCCTTGAACGGCTCCCCCTTTTGCGTTAATTCGTAATCAACCTTAGGGTCATCCGTCATGAATGCCGCGCGAATCAAGGTATAGTTCATTGTCGTCGCTTCAATAATGGCGGCCGCACGGCGGGTATCTTCCTTTGACGCATGCCCCACAGTGCGCTCTACCCAGCTACCAAATGGTTCTGGCGTTTCGTGGTAGAGCCCCGATCCCGTTACCCAAATCAACCGCTGAACGCCCGTGGCCTGCATAGCCGTTACAATCGTTTGAGCCAGCGCGGCCATGTTGCCACTGAGATTGGCATAAACCACATCCTGTGCCACCATCACTTTCTGCAAGAGCTGGGCGTCATTCACGTCACCAGCCACCACGGTTTCACGCAACGCATCGACTCGTCCCAATCGCTGCGGTTGGCGCAACACCAAGGTAAGGTGTCCGTCAGTTTCCGCTAATAGACGCTGCCGAACGATTCGGGCGATGCGCCCATTTGCGCCTAAGATTAATACGTTGGTCATTTACTGACCCCCTAACGTAAACGTTGCCGGCTTATTCCCTGATCCCTTCAGGAAGTCCAGGGAATCATTGATTTGGCCAATCTTTTGCAGGTCCCCGATAATCTCACCAGTTTGTTTATAGAAAATAACAAAGCTGTGGCGTGGGGCCCAGTAGGCAATGTCGCCGACCTGATAACCGCTAGTTCCCAACTCATTGGCTGGTAAGGCCCGTTTAAAACGGTAAGTCATTTCGCGTGAATACAGATTCAACAGGTCTAAGTCCAAGGGAAACAGCTTGATTAAAGCCTGACTGGTAGCGTTATCCAACAAGTTCGCCGTTACTTCGTGTCCTTCGATCTTAATCATTATTTTTTGCATATCATACCATTCCTATCTAATTTTTAACTGGAATCACAACTGTCGCTTGGTCCAAAACTTTTGACACCAGTGCATCCCGTAAATCATTGTAAAAGAAACCCGTCGCCAGTCCCGTCACTTGTTTCAGCGCGTACACCGTCAACGTGTAGCGGTGCGGTTTATCTGGCGGATTCGGGCCGGCAAACCCGGTCGTCAGCACTTCGTCCACGTCGTAAAACCGTGAGACCCAGGAATTTCGCCCTTGGGCCCCCGTGTAGTGCCGGCTAAAGTCCGTCGTGATCTCTGTCATCACCGGCAAATCGACTGCCAGCCAGTGGATAAACGGAAAACCCGTTCTGGGTACCGCATCGTAATCAATCAGTGTAATGGCCAACGCCTGCGTTTGTTTAGGCAACTTCGCAAGCTGGATTGGAAACGACACGATTGGTTGACCACTCAGACGCGCCGTTGCTAGTCTGGCAAATTTTTCAGGTAAATATCCCTGATCTAAGGCAACTTGAATTTCCATTAACCGTAACCTCCCAGGTTCAAGTTCCAAGTATTATCTATCATCGTATTAACACATCGGTCATGCCATTTCGGCATAGTATAAATCGCAAGGGCAACTATATTTACCAGTATATCTGCCCTGCCATTGACTTTGAAGAACCCATTGGTTAGGCTAGTATTAACTAATAGTTGATACTACAGAGGGAGACGTGGGTAAGATGGACATCACGCAATTGCAAACATTCATCCGGGTCAGTGAGTACGGTAGCTTCACCAAGGCTGGTGAGGAAAGCTTTATCTCTAGCACAGCCGTCATGAAGCAGATCAACCGGCTGGAGACGGAGCTGAATCTGACACTCTTCGTGCGCTCGGCGACCGGCGTCCGCTTAACCGAACAGGGCGCAACCTTTCTTCCCGCTGTCCGGCAGATTCTAGCACAGCTAAATGCAGCAATCGTTGACGCTCGACACGTTGGCCTCCCCACCAAAGACGTGATTACCGTTGGCACATCTTTGCTCCACCCAGCGGACCCTTTCATGCGCATTTGGCAGGAGGTCAGTCCCAAGTTAGCCGGCTTTCAATTACGGGTGATTCAACTTCAAAATGATGACAATTCCAGTAACCGGGAATACGCCTTGCTGGGACGCACCTGTGACTTAATGGTTGGTACCTTTGACAACACCACTCTCAAGCAGGCGTTCACGGCTTTCCCTTTGGGTCATTACCACTTTGAGATTGCCGTTCGCCATGATCATCCCCTAGCCCACCACAAACGCGTGACGCTCAGTGATCTTGCTGGCCAACGCCTCTTGATGGTGCCCACGGGAATCAGTGAAAAAAATGATGCGTTACGGGCTCAAATACAAACCGATTCCCCCACGATTCAACCGTGTGACACCACTGGCCGCTATGACTTGAATGATTTCAATCGGGCGGTGGCGGATAACCTGCCACTGGTAACCTTGACCCCCTGGCACACTGTTCACCCCGACCTTGTGTCCATTCCGCTGGTAACCAACCTGACCGTCCCCTACGGCATCCTCACGAGCAAATTCCCGGGAACCGCGACGACGGCATTCATGACGCAATTTGCGAAAGACTACACCGCCACTTCGGCACAGCCTTAGCCTTTCACGACAACTTAAAATAGCGGTAGTTGGCCAGCTTACCGACTACTGCTATTTTTATGAATAATATTGTCTAGTTTTGGAGCGCAACTACTTAGAACCGGGAATCTCGTGTCTGCGTGTGGGTATGTAAAAAGCCCGCGGCTGGCGGGCTTTTATTGGTTTATTTGTAATAAACATGACCATAAGTCGGGTTCTTGATTGGTGACGTTTCCTTGCCCTGCCCGGTTTGCTTATAGCCATACCACTGGGCCTTATAGCTTTTGTGTTTATGGTTCGTCTTGCTGACTTTAAACTTGTAATAATTCACCAGCGTCCCATGGGTCCAACCCATTTCGTGCCCTTTGATATAGTAAATATGACTGCCCTTCTTGTGTTGATATGCCATGTTCTTAGTCGTGACAAACGGGAGCAGTAATGCGCTAGACTTGATGGTAAACCAAGGATAGTAATCTAAAACTTTATCCTTCTTCGGATCGACCCATTTTCCCCGTAAGATCTTCGGAGTTCCCTGATGCCAAGTCGCGGCATCGGCGGATTGGGTGGTACTGGCACCAACGGCTAACCCAGCAATAACGGCTAAGACAGTGGTTCCTACTTTCAGCATACTCTTCATGAGAAGCCCTCCATGGTGAATAATTAATTATTACGATATTAATTGTACACCAGAGAAACAATATTTTCCATAAGTAATTCCCAGGAAAGGTATGTCGTTACTGACCGGCCAGTATACTCGTAAAGCTAGATTGAACACTAATAATCATGAGAAACCTATGACGACAAAAAATACCGAACGGTCGTAGCCATTCAGCATTTTCATTTTCGATTATCCTAAACCAAAGCCAGCACCGTAAAGTTAATCACAAACAGAATCGACACAATCCAGATCAACGGGTGGACTTCCTTGGCCTTGCCCAGCACGACCTTGACGATGCAGTAGAAGATAAACCCCGCCGCAATCCCATAGGTAATGTTGTAGGCAAACGCCATGATGAAAGTCGTCATGAAGGCCGGAATCGCCTCGTTCAAATCGTGCCACGGAATCTTAGATAGCGAGCTCATCATCATAATTCCAACTAGGATCAGGGATGGCGCAATCGCTGCCGTTGGGATAATGGACAGTAACGGTGAGGCCAAGGAGCTGGCCAGAAACAGTACGGCTACCACCACACTCGTCAAACCGGTTCGACCACCGGCGCCAATCCCCGCGGAACTTTCCACGTAGGTGGTGAGGTTCGACGTCCCAAAGATGGACCCCACGCCGGTCGCAATGGAATCCGCAAACAACGCCTTGTCCAGCTTGGACTTGAAGCCCGGCTGACTTTCCAGTTCGAGCTCACGTTTACCAGAGAAAATGCCCGTCTGACGGCCAGTCCCGATGAAGGTTCCCAGCGAATCAAACGTATCGGAGAGACTGAACGAGAGAATCGTCATCAACACCAGAACCACCCGATTGTGCTCGGCAAAGAGTGAACCCATCCCCTCGTGAGAAAAGGCTGCCAGGAAGGTCGTGCCCAGCTGATGAACGGACGCGCCAATCGAGTAGCTGCTGGCCAAATGCAGATTGGTGACGCCCATGGGAATCCCAATCAGCGTGGTGGTCAGAATCCCAATCAACAGGGCGCCCGGAACCTTGCGCACCTTGAAGATCACCGTGATGACCAGACCAATCAAAGCTAACACCAGCGCTGGCGAGTTGAAAACCTGGAGCGCAGGCACGATGCCACCGCCCGTGACGACGGAGCTGACGCCTTGGCCAAAGACCTTTTTCGTAGCGTCAAAGGCCTTACCATTAATCGACATGATATCGCTGGCGTCACTGGTAAATTGCAGAAAGTTCGCGTTTTTCAGACCAACGTAAGCAATGAACGCCCCAATCCCTCCACTGATGGCGAGTTGGAGGTTAATGGGAATGGCCGAAATCAACATTTTCCGAATCTTCGTGGCGGTGATAATGATGTTGATGACCCCACAGAAGAAGACCAGTGCCAGGGCCTGTTGCCAGCTAAAGCCCAGCCCCATCACAACGGTGTAGGTAAAGAAGGCGTTGAGCCCCATCCCCGGCGCCAGGGCATACGGCACGTTGGCAAAGAGCCCCATGACCAGGGTCCCCACAACGGATGCAATAATCGTGGCCAGGAAGACGGCCTGTTGGGGCATCCCCGTTTGGCCTAAAATGGTGGGATTGACGAATAAAATATAGGACATGGCGAAGAAAGTGGTGACGCCGGCCGCAATTTCTGTGCCGACGGTAGTACCCGATTCCTTAAGCTTGAAGAATTTATCCACGATGGGTTCCTCCTATAAAATCCGAACATTAATATAATTATATCTGATTATCGTTAGCTATTACATTGATGACTATACCAGATAATCCCTTAAAAAGAAAGCTAAACTAAAATTTAACGAACTTTAATTCAACGACGTCCGGCTTATTTTTAGCTTAACCTTTGCCCCCGTAATGTGAAAGCGCCTCACTCGTGTTTGAGCAGTTGATTAATAAAATTGGCAAGCCGTTGCCACCCCCAACTATCATGATGGATACAAAAAAACGTGGCCAACAACTCGCTAAAGTTGTTGACCACGCTACTAATCGGCAAAGACACTTGTCATCAGTCTGTTTATTCAGTTGTTACGACTTCCCGTGGTGCGCGCAAGACCAGCCACAAGAAACTGACCAGCATGCCTAAGCACAGGGTCAATACGTACCAAGGGAGCGTTTGAATGGCACCATTGTGTAGCCAGCTCATCCCGTACGTTACCGCACTGACCAGCAGGTAGTAGCCGAGACTAAACCAGCCACTGGCACTGCCCATCACGGCTTCGTAGCCAATCAGCGCCCGATTCAAGGCGTTGGGCAAGGTCACATTTAGCCCGAGGAAGGTGAAGAAGATGGCCAGCAACATGGCCCCGGCGTGCGCCCAATACGCGGCACCCACCAGACCAGCACTTGCTAGGCCACTAAACACCAAACCACCCAGGGCGACCTGTTCCGGACTCAACCAGTTCAATAGCCAGTTGACCAGCACGGCCCCGAACAGACTGGCGCTCGCCAGAATTAGGCCGAGCCAGCCGTATTGGACCGCCGAATATCCGAAATGGGTCATGAAGATAAACGGTGCCTCGGCGTAATAACTAAACAAGACGCCATTGATGCCACCGATTAACAACCCGTACCCCCAAACGATTGGATCGCGCAACAACCGTCGCACTAGGGCGGCTTGCTGGACGGGGGCGGGCCGGGTGGTCAGGGCCTGCGTTTCTGGCAAACGGCTGCCGGCATACAAGCCGACGGTCACGGCCATGGCCACCAACGTGCCAAAGACACTGCGGTAACCAAAATAAGTCTGCATGACCCCGCCGATTAAGGGCCCCAACGCTGGCGCTAAGGCCATGGCGGCACTGGTTCGAGCAAAGACCTTGGCTCCGCTCAACCCACTGAAACTTTCGCGCATGATGGTCTGGGTCACGACGGAACCAGCACTGGCGCCAAAGGCTTGGACCAGCCGGCTAATGAGCAACCCGGTAAAATTGAGACTGAGCATGAGTCCCAGATTGCCCAATAAATAGACGACAATGCCGGCCAACATTGCCGGTCGCCGCCCCCATTTATCGGCCAGCTGGCCCCAAATCAGGACGCCAACGGCAAAGGCGACGAAGTACGTGCTCATGGTTAACTGCGCCCGGTTGGCACTCACGCTGAAGGCGCGTTGTAGTTGCGGCAATACCGGAGTGAAGATGGATTCACTGATCTGGGGAAACCCCACCAGTGTGATGATCAATCCCAAGGATGGGACTGTTTGACGGACGTTTTTCACAAGTTTTCTCCTTTAAAAGTTAATCTAGGGAAAAACGTCCGTGTCCGTTTGCGGGGACACACGCCATTAATTTTTCGATACTCATGGGTTGTCACCCCTCTCTGTGTAATATTTCCCTACTTTACGGGATTACGGGCTCGATGTCAAGGCATGAAAAAAGCCGACTCAGCTCTCTCGCTTAATCGACTCTATTGTGCTATCTACAAAATAAATTCGTGAATCGCATCCGCCACGCCGGATTCAAAATCATGAGGCGTCACAAACTTAGCCACCCGCTTAACCTCGTCGATCCCGTTGGCCACGGAGACCGGCATGCCGACCTTGGTTAACATGCCCAAATCGTTGGCATTATCCCCGATGGCGATGATTTCATCGGCCGAAACGTCCAGCTTGCGACCGAGGTCCAAGATGGCCGTGCCCTTGTCGACGCCAGCGTGATTGACCTCCATGTAAATGCCCGAGGAATAGGTACAGTTGATGGCGTCAAACGCCGCCATCACCGCCCGGTACACGTCTTGCCGTACGCCCAAATCGGGATTCATGACAATCACCTTCATAATCCGTTCGTCGGCAAATTGGTCAAACGACCCAATCATTTCGTCAAACGGCACGCCGCGCGTCTGCAAGTAGGCCACATCATCGGCTCTGGGCCGGTAAATGTAGAGGTGGTCCAGCGTGTACACGTGGATGTCGACGTCAAACTGCGTCATGATACCAAAGACCTGTTTCGCTTCCGCGAAGGGCATCTGATTGCTGACGATGACGTGATTATCCTGATTTTCCACGACCACGCCACCGTTGTATGACACCACGTACTCGTCGGGCTGCTGGTAGAGGTGCAGCTTCTTCAGCAGCGTCTGCACGGTCAGAAAGCCGCGGCCAGTGTTGGGCACGAATTTCACACCCTTGGCCGAAGCCGCCGCAATCGCGTCCACGTTGGCCTGAGAAATGCTGCCATCCGTCCGCAGTAACGTTTCGTCTAAATCACTGGTGATAATCTTGTACAAGTTGATCCGCTCCCTCTGTGGTTTAGATTCAGTGTACCATGTGGACGGGGGATGGGTATAGGCCAATTTGCGTTATTTTTGTCCGGATTTTTCGGCTGCCAATATAAAAAGATCGTTAGTCAAATCAGTATCAGTTTCCATACATAGGTCTTACTTTACGCCCAAGCGATTCATAATCTCTTGTCGTGAAACCGTCTCGCCGTGGCTATCCTGTACATTCTTAACTGCCTCTTGATAATCCTCTTCATCTTCCAGCTGGTCCAAAATGACTTTTTCCATAAAAGACGTTACCGATTCGCCGTGGAAGTCAGCCAATGCTTTAATTGCTTCGTATTGATCAACTGCCAAATGTACCGATAGCACAGTCACTCCGCAACACCTCCGTTGACTTATTATGGCACACTCAGGCTTCACTTAAAGCCTATTTGCCTGTCACTTTCGGCTAGCTGCAGACTCTCTGGTTTAGGACAGCCGTGAGCCTTCCGTCACCATACCCCGATGGAGCCAAGCCATAGCACTCCGCGCAATTGGTTGGGCAATGAAGGCTTCCACTACCAAGGCAATCGTATAGTTGCGGGGCCATTTAGCAAAGAAATGGACGACCGGATCAAGGGTAACACTACCGGTGCCAATCCAGGTTCCCAGGATCGTCAAAACTAAGGACATCAAGAACACATTGCACATCGCCGTGATCATCATGGTTGACCGGAAGCTGGCGTTCTGATCCAAAAAGTAACTGGCCATTTTGCTGGCTGGTTGCTGCGTTACGACGACTAAAATAATCACGCTAACCCAGAGTAGTGGCAGTTGATGGAGCACCATCGCCCAGTGATTCAGTGAAAATCCGACTTCCAGACCCGTGATGATTGGTGCAATCAGATTAACCGAAATCACCGAGATAATTGCCATGAACAAAACTGTTTCTTTCAAATTCTGGGGTAACCGTTGTTGAAATTCCAAAAATATAACACTCCTTTTAATTTTAGTGGTAAAAAAATCAGCACGCCGCCCCTTGAAGAAGGGAACGACGTGCTGATCAATTATACGCACTATTAAGTTGGATTCAGTTTAGCATTTATTTCCGCGAAAAGTCAAAGGGAAATTTGTACTTATTTTTCAAAACGTTTACGTTCCAGCCCGGCAGTCAGCCCCAAAAGCGTGAATGATAGCGCCCCCACAGCCGTGAGCCAAGCACTGTTGTCTTCACTAGTTTGCGGCAAAGTAGTTGGTGACGTAGCTGTCTTGCTAAGCGAGGCTGCTGACGCTGTCCGGTTGACCGTCGCAGCGAAACCCGCATCAGTCGTCAGCGGCTGTATACGTTGCCGCCTCTGACTAGCCGTAATTGTGCCAGCACCCCCGCCATTGCTCAGGCTGAGTGCCGCACTCTTAGTCCCCTGCGCATTCACGGCATGCTTGGCAACTACGGTGATATTCAGTTGTCCGCCAGGCACGTGACTGACAGGCTGAGTCGTTCCCGGAAGATCAGGCTCTTGTGGCTCCGTCGTTGGGATGACCTCACCCGTATCGCCGGGCGTGCTGGTCCCAGCATGACCATTGTCCGTGTCAGTTGGCGTCGTGGTGCCGCCAGTCTCAGTTTTCGCAGTCACGGTAACGGTAGTCTTTCCAACCGCCGTGTGCGTGACGTCCTGCTGATCCACGAAGCTGTAGGTAACCGTGTAAGTTCCCGGTGTGCGCGTCATATCATCAGCGGTCACCGGCGTCCCCTGTGCATTGGTGATGGTTGCCGTGGCGGGGACAGTTGTCCCGTCGACATCGGTAGCGGTCACCGGCGTAGGCGTCCAGTCATCCCCAACCGTGATTGCGGTCGTTGTCCCTGGAAATGTGATGGCGGACTGATTGGGCAAAACGGTCACGGTGGCGACGGCGGAAGCACGCACACTTCCCTCAGTGTATATGTAAGTTACCTGAAAAGTCCCGGCCGTAGCCAAGTCGGCACGGGTGACTGCCGTTGTGGTGCCATCGTCGTTAACCTTCGCAAATGATTCTGTCAATTGCTCAACGGTTAGTGGCTGACCACTGGCATCCGTACCACTGACAAAGTTATCTGCTGGCGTCCAGCCATTACTGCCCGCGTAAATCGGATCCGCATTTTTAACCTTCACCGTTATCGGCGACTCACTCACAAAAAGTGTGGTCGTTGCTTGATGGTCAGTACCGTCCTGATCGGTAAATGTGTACACCAGCGCGTAATTTCCCGCCTGCGTGGTGTCGATTGCGGTAGGGGTACTGCCATCGTCTAAGTTCGTGATGGCCACACTGATTTTATTTGGGTCCACCGCAGTGCCGTCCGCATCGGTAGCGGAAACTAAGTTGGTTAGTTTGGTCCAGGTTGACCCGATGGGGATGGTCTTATTGGTCACGTCGAGATCTGCCTGGGAGTCCTGACTCTTTTCGTTTAGATAGACCGTATAAGTGGTTCCAGTCACCCCTTTAGTCGTCGCCGTAGCTAGCGCGGCCGCCGTTAAATCGGCAATGTTTGGGTGCCAACCCATTGTGTCCGTGGCAGTGCCAACGCTGTAGGCTAAATCATCGGAATACTTACTTGCGTCTAAACCAAGTTGTGTGGCAATACTTTCTAAAGATAACACGTTTTCGCGTTGATAGGTCTCCGTACTAAGGCCTTGTACCGTTTGTGTGCCCAACGTTTCTCCAGTCGTTCCATCAACAACGTTATAGGTATCATTCACTAGGACATCCATATAGGATAGCTGTGGCAGCGCCGACCCAACACCTCGCGAAGACTGGTACGCAGGCATAATTAATCCCGCAATATTACTGTCTGGCGCATTTATTCCCAGACTGGCTGTGGTAATTGTCGGATAACCATTGGCCGTCGTCTTGCTATTCACAAGGTCCCCAACGCCCGCAAATAAAACCCCGGCCGTCGATAGTTCTGCGTAAGTCACGGCATTAATATCAATTGGTGCCGTGGTGCCATCCTCGCCTTCATCCCCAGTATAAATCAACATTTTAAAAGCTGGCCAGGTAGCCGTTGATGCAGCGTTAGCCTTGGCACTTGTTGCCCCATCGTTCGGCCGGAAGTAGTAAACCTGACGCCCATCAGTCGTATTATTTAACCGGTAGGCTTCAAGCCCAGTAAAATTACTGAAATACTCAGAAAACGCGCCCTCACCTGAAACTGTCTTTAAAAAGTTACTGGCAGATTCCTGCGCATTGGCCAGTGAGCTGGTAATTGATTTCGGCAGAATTAAATAAAACCCCCAAAGCTGTCCGCCCAACCTACTTCCTAAAGTTTTCGTGTTATACGGATAAACTGTGACGTTAGCAACTGCATTATACAAAACATATTTGCTTGAAGTTTGAACGTAAAAGTTAGAATAGGTGTATTCGCCAAGGCTTGATTGCTCCGTTTCCGGTGGTGTAATCGTACTCCCATCAGTAATCACGTCCCCATTGGCGGCCATCGTCTCCGCACTGGTATCTAGGGTATCGCTAGCCACTACCGCATCATTCACCGCCTCGGTGGGTAAAACTGCCGCAGCTGGTGCAGCCATCCGCCCGGACCGGGCAAAGTTACTAGACATTCTCATCATCAGTGAGCCAGTAGCACTCCCGTTTTCGTAATTCGCTAGCAACGCTCCGCCATTACCGGCATCTCTCTTCGCCGAGGAGGGCGCAGGTGCCGCCACACAATCAGCGTTAGTGGCTACCGAGCTGGCGGCGCTGGAATCTGAGTTAGCGCCACTACTGGCCACATTCGCTGTTGAGCTGGCAGCCGAGCTCACAACAGGATTGGCGACTGAACTCGCTTGACTGGCACTGGATGATGCGACCGAAGCGGGTGTCCCTGCGTCTGAGCTACTGGCACTGCTCGCAGCTGAACTTGCTGTGGCGGATGCGGCTACTGGTTTTAACGTGGCCATTACCGCTGACGAGGTCGCACCAGCAGTCACACCACTAACCGATTCGTCTGAATGACCAGTATCTGCTTGGCCATTGACACTCGTGAGCCATAATCCGCCCAATAGTGTTAGCGCTGTCATTCCACTCGTGAGCCATAATTTTCCTGCCTTATAAAGTTTATAATGCCGTTTTTCTGTTTGCGCCCCAACTCGTTGCCAATTCTTCTTAGCCATCATGATTGACTCCCGCTTTCCCTCATCCACTCAGTATGCCGCCTGGGCTTATTTGAAATAGTAAAACAAGTTATAGATAAATAAGTTACACTAATTGACTATTTTATACACTTAAATCATACCATAATTCGAGAATTAATTAACTACTAAGTTATACAGCTACATGACTGTTAAGTCAGCCAATTTAGCCCGAGACATCTGTTCGTGGGTGTCCAAGCTGTGAATGATTAGTCAAATTGATTTAAGTAATTTACAAACTTTATTCTCTAAGAAAATTAGCACTCCCCTAACTTAGTAACACCAAAGATACTCAGTGTGCTGAATAAAATTTCAATCAAAAAAGATCGACTCCCACTCTGGGGGTCGATCTTTTTCATAAAACAGCTTACTTCAAATAGAGTTTCTGTAGTTTAGTTTGATCCGCCTTAGTCAGCCCCAAGCCCTTCTGCAGGTACTTATCCACCGAGCCGTACTTCTTGTCGATAGCGGAGAAGGCCGCGTTCAAGTAGGACTTCTTGACACTCATCATGTCCGTCGTCATCTTGATAGTTGCCGCGTCAGCTCCCTTGTCCTTCAGCTGTTTGAGGGTAGCTTGATTGCTGGCAGCCAGGTATTTGTTCGACAGGAGATAATCACTCATCACGGTCTTGCGGTTAACGCCCAGCGCCGTTAGTACTAAGGCTGTCCCCACACCAGTCCGGTCTTTCCCCGCCGTACAGTGCCAGAGCACGGCCTGACCTTTAGGGTTCTTCAAAAGCACCTTAAAGAGTTGCTTGTACGCCTTTTGACCCTGCTTGGTGGTGACCATGGCCTTGTAACCGTCTTCCATAATCTTGACGCCATCTTTACTGGTCATTGCAAATTGTTGGGAAACGTCCTTCACAACGGGGTCGAACTTGTAAGCAACACCGGAAATCTTTACGTCCGGGTCCTTATCCGCTTCGCCTTTAGAACGCAAATCAACGTCGGTTGCCAGATGGTAAGTCTTCTTCAGCTTCTGGGTGTCAGCCTTGGTTAACTTGTTCAGCGCTGCGGCCCGCAACAGCATGTGGGCCTTGACCGTCTTGCCCGACTTCGTGCGGTAGCCGCCGAGGTCGCGAACGTTGACGGCCCCCTTGAGCTTAATCTGTGAGCCGGCCTTGGTGGAAGTGGTCTTCGCACTAATCGCCACTGCGTGCGTCGCGGCCTGAACTGGCGTCGCCACTACCTGTGCACCTAACCCCAACGTTACCAACAAAGTTCCCAGTGAAAGTCCTACCCGTAATTTAGTCGTCAAATTAACTGCCTCCTAGTTTTTAGTCCTAGGTTAGGATACCAAGTCACTGTAGATTTTTGATGTTGGTGAGGTAAAGGTCTTGTAGACGTTTGATTACAATTTTTATAATACCCCGCAACCCCCGTCTTCGTTACTTTTTTCTGAATCTGAGAAGTCATAGTCCATTGACTTTTCAGCCCCTTTTCAGGTGATTCAATCAAAGTGAGCGTTTTCACACGAAGGTAATCAATAACCGTAATTTTCTGCGTCAGACCAACCATCTGTAAATTTTATCCTATCATTTTGACGACAGCTAAACCGGCAACAGGGATAATCGGTTTCGACGATTAACTACAACCTGACGCAACTATTTTATGTTATTATTAAACTATCAACGAAACACACGACCGCGTCCGCTTTTTTCGGATCTGCTTCTGACATCCCCTGCCACGGCCACTGTGTAGGATAGGAGCAGATTCTTATGAAGCAAGCAGACACACGGACCACGACCAAGGTCCATTACAAGCTATACAAGGCTGGTAAATTCTGGCTAGTTGGCACGCTGGCTACGGTATCTTTAGTAGCGGGATTGGCAGTTACTAACCCCGCACAGGCGGATACGACTGACGGCAGTACAGCCTCCAGTTCAATTGATTCTGGTTCAAGTAGCACGTCTACTGATTCCACGACGCTTTCTTCTAGTCAAGAATCAACAACGAGTAACTCAGCCAGCACGGCTTCTGATAGCAGCACCACTGACAAAGAGGGTGACTCTACAGCGACCAGTGATGCTAAAAAAACTGTCAGTACAACTGCTCAAAATACCAATTCATCCACAACAAATAAGACGTCATTAACGGTTGCCGACGGCGGGTCACACGCTGAATCAATTTCAGCTTCCACAGCGTCTAAACCCACGGAGAGTTCGACCATTGCGACTCAACGCGTCGCTTCACACCGAAAAGTCTTAAAAACGACCAGTCCATCGGCCGTTTTAGCCGCCAGTGGTTTAAGCGCAAAGAAGGCTGTTGACCGTCTCATGCACTCTCGCCTCGCACCCGTGTCATTAAAGCATACAGCTATTACACCTGTAGCTGAAGACCTTACGAATTCGGTTGTGACAACGCAAGATAATTCGACGCTGAGTCCCGTGACGCTGACGACATTTCCAAAGGTCAGTAACTTCTATGTCAGTGTTACGGGTAGCACTATCCCCTACAACTCTTATGCAAGAGCCTCACTCCTTCCGTACAGTAGCGAATTTCTGAATATCGGTGAGGAGCTCTTCGGCTTCTATGTTGTCCTGCCAAAGTCCATCACCGCTACCCTTGCTGATGTCCAAACGGGGGCCACTAACTACGTGCATTCGCTAACTCAGGAAATTGATCCGGCAACGAATAAACCATACACGCAAATATCCAGTTTAACTGCCTATCAGTTGGCAGACACAGCCAACATGGCAGATCCAACGCAAGACGGTCGTCAAGTTTTCTATTTCCAACCAGATACTAACGCCAAGGTTAATACCAGAGACAACTCTTTAGGCTACAACAATCAAATCAAAATGACTGTTGCCGTGAGGACCGCCTCAGATACGTCTACACCCGTTCCTCAAAAAATAGACCTTAACGCAGTTGGGTACACCAAAGGCGATACAACAACACTTCCGTATAATGATGTTCTGTTCGCTGGTTATAATAGCAATCCCATTTATACCCCTGGTGATTCCAATTACATGACTATGGCATCAAATAGTTTTGGCGCCGATTGGCCAGACCAATACGTCGTTGGTATCGCAGCTGATAATGGTGCGGCCACCCTTAATTATCACACGTTCACGGTAACTGATTCTGTTGTTGGTTATGTCACTGGCACGACTGACTTAGCAATCTACGGTTTCCAATATACCCCGGGTACCGCTGGAAGCACGTATACATTATCAGATTACGTTACAAATGAAACAGTTGATGCGCATATCAGAAGTAACGCGTTGTACTGGAAACCCTCAACCCGGTTCGTTGGAACACAGATTGGGAAAACTTTAACCATCCACGACGATGGAACGGCTGTTCTACCAACAACGGCCATTCTTAACCCCACCTCTCTAGATTTATCCATTAATTCGGCTGATCCAGTCTATAACACCAAGGGAATTACCTACGTGTTCTATCTTGATAAGATAAAAACCAAGCTCACACCTAAAAATACAACGCTCGCCGTCAACAGTGCTTGGACCCCCGACAACAACCTAACAATTGTAACGCCGAGTGGAGCAACTGATTTGACGACGCTTAACAAGGAAGGTACGTTAACCACAACTGTCACAAATAGCAGCGGCCAAACCGTATCCGCCGATACATTCACGCAAACCCCTGGTAAGTATACCGTGACTTATGGTTACAAGGATCTGCAGGGCAACAAGTATTTAGATGCGGCCACTCCGACGGTCACTAGTGGCACGGCAACAATAATTGTTGCTGACACCGACAGTTCCCTGAGCGTCCCTAACAAAGTTTCAGTTATCTCTGGCGAATCCTGGATACCGGGAAGTATCACAACGATTACGGACGCTAAAGGCAACCCGCTGACGTCTACCAAGGATCTGAGTATCACAGCTGATGGCACCTCATTTAGCCCTACAGAGCCATTTCCCACAACTACTCCTGGCACTTATCCATTAACTTACAGCTATACTGATAGCGTCGGCGTAACTCGTACAGCTAATACAACGCTTACTGTCTTACCTAATCAGAGTGCAATCATTGCTAGCAAAACTACAGTGGTTGCTGGGACACCTCTCAATCCAGCGGCCGCTATTACGTCAATAGTTGATGCCAGCGGGAAACCTATCACCACAACTGACGTGGCTGTCACTGTCACCAACGAAGATGGTACCGCCGTAAATACCGATACCGCCAAACCAGGGACCTATACGGTGGTTTATCACTTTACGGACCCGATCACTAAGCTTGACGTCGCCTCTGCGCCTGTCACCTTAACCATCACCGCCGCCCCAACAACTGGCGGCTCCAGTACCAACACTGGCTCCACCACACCAGACAACGGTGAAACGCCAACCACGCCGACGACTCCCGTCAAACCTGCTAAACCAGCCAAAACGACGAAGCCAGCAAAGACACCCCGTATCGGGAAGGCGGCCACCATCAAGGATCCGCCAGCTCGCATCGTCATCACCTCTGCGCCGCATTACACACCCGCCATTCAGACCGGTGTCACCGGCCACAGCTCACCGCTTTCAGGTGGCGAGGCAGCGGCGGCTTTGAATCGCCAGAACGGCCGAACCAAGCCGGCCAACATGTTAACACAGGCCCAAGCCGACCAGTTAGCCACCCAACAAGCGGCGGCTAACTTAGCTGCAGAGCATGCTGCCAATGGTTCGAATGCCGCGACGGACCTCCCACAGACTGGCGACCAGTCAACTACCTGGACTGCCGAGTTAGGCGTCCTGTTATTGACGATTACTGGCGCACTGGGTTTCCGGCGTCGGCGTCATTAAAATTTACGAGCCTACCAAAAGAGGTTGCGACAAATTGTCGCAACCTCTTTTATGACCAATTTCATCTCGCAAAAGCGTGTACTGGCAAGCCATTGATTCCGGCTCAACGCCTGCCGGCACACGCTTTCCCGCTTACTTCAATAAATATTTTGCGTCCAACGCATGGTCAAACGAGGTCAAAATCTTAGGACCGTCGTCCGTGATCACAATCGTGTGCTCGTACTGGCAGCTCAAACTGCCGTCGACCGTGCGGATGGTCCAGCCATCGTCAGCCGGGGCGCTACACTCTTCGCTACCGACGTTGATCATCGGTTCGATGGTGATGGTCATCCCCGCCTTCAAGCGCGTACCGTGACCGGGGCGGCCGTAATGGGGCACGTCCGGGTCTTCGTGCATGGTCGGTCCAATGCCGTGGCCGATGTAATCGCGCACGACACCGTAACCCAACTGGTTTTCCGCGTAGTCCTGGATGGCAAACCCAATGTCGCCGATTCGGTTACCCACGACGGCTTGATCAATTCCTTTGTACAGCGCCTTTAGCGTCACGTCCATTAATTTCTCGACCTTGGCGGAAGCCTTGCCGACCACAAAGGCGTGGCAGGCATCACTCAGGTACCCGTCGTAGTCAATGACTGTGTCCATTTTAATCAGGTCGCCCTCGTGAACCAGGATGTCCTTGCTGGGGCAACCGTGGCAAATCATGTCGTTAACGCTGACGCAGGTGGAATACTTGTAGCCCTCGAAGTTCAGTTCGCCCGGGGTAGCGCCGTGACCAACGATGTATTCATAAGAAAAATGGTCGATATCCCAGGTCGTGATTCCTGGCTTGATGTAACTTTCGAGCTCGTGGAACAGGCCGACCAGAATGTCTCCGGCAGCCTGCATCCCGGCAATTTCTCGTTGTGACTTTAATGCAATCATAGTGTCCTCCTGATGACGGTTTGGTTATTCCCCTAGTATACCGCAAGCCATCGAAAAAGGCTGACAAACTCGCCAGCCCGACTGAAACTTATTTTGCTTGCGGCTTCACCACGACCAACAGCATCTGAAAGCCCTCAACAGCGTAGAGTGAGTGGCGGGCGTTGGCCGGAATCACTAGTGAATGGCCCGCCGGCACCGTGTATTTCTGATCTTCAATCGTCACTTCGGCGACCCCACTCAAAATGTTGAGCATGGCGTCTCCCGTGGCCGCATGTCCGCCAATCTCCTGGTCCGTCGCCACGGAGAACAGCGTCATCCCCAGGTCGTCGCGTTGTACCAGCGTCCGGCTGTTGACCTGATCGTCATCGAGTGGAATTTGTTCGCGTAAATCTAGGACTTCCCGTGGGTTTAACTTGTTGATAAATGCCATAATAATTTCCTCCTACTTCGTTTCCATTTGAATAAACTTGCACGGCTCATTGGCCACATAACTGTGTGCCGTCCCGGCCGGAATCACCAGCAACTCACCAGTTGTCACCGTTTCACGCCGGTCTGTCAGTTGAACCGTCAAAGTGCCAGCGAGCACCTGAACCAACTTGGTGCGGTCAGACTGCTCGCTACTGATACTCTCCCCGGCCGCCATCGCGTAGGCCACGAATGGCATGTCGATCCCCAGCTTGCGGCTTAAAGACTTGCTGGCAATCTGTTGGTCGCGGTACTGAATGAGGTCTGGTAAGGCGATTTTCGTTGTGCTCATGAGTAAATACTTCCTTACACGTATTTTTTGAAAGCGCTATTTCACTTCTCCAGTATACCGCAGTGTGGGGTGTCCGCCAAAATCGGCTGTGTGCCTGCGACAAATTCAGTTGTGACACCGTTTTCACAGTCCTTTCAACCTGAAAACTAGCGAATATCGTGCTATAATCAATCTCGCATGCTAAAAAATTCGACTTTTATATAAAGCAATTCTGTAAGGAGGTTTCCCCGCACCATGTCCCTCACCAAATTAGAAATCCGCGACTACCTGATTGGCTTCGCCTTTGTCCTCTTGATGGTCACGGCCGCCACGTTGCTCGGCGACTACGAAATCATTCTGCCAGAAATTGGCGCGCTCACCGCCGGCACCTGGATCTATCACAACCCCAGCTGGATTGCCCAACCGGTTAAGATTTTCCTCGCACCCTCTGGAACGGCCATCATCGGCTTTCTGGTCAATCAACTTGCCATCAGCTACGCCGCAAAGGTCTACCTGACACTCTTGCTGATTCTGCTCTTACTCAGCATTTTACGGTCCACGCTGGCGCCCTCATTTGCGACCGGCCTCCTGCCCATCATCATCAACGCCACCCACTGGTCGTTTATCGTGGCCATCCTGGTATTCACCCTGACGTTGACGCTGGGGGTGTTCTTGCAAGGCCACTACCACGGCCAACCGGCGGGCAAGCCGCTCCACGTGACCCACATGCTGGGCTTCACCCTGGTGGCTTCCGTCTGGGTCGCCGCGGTCTGGCTAGCCGGTTTTCCCCAAATGGCGGGGATTCCGCCGGTGCTCGTGGTGTTCTTCGAGGTGTCGCAGTTGCCCGCGTACCCCGGCAAGCTGGCCGTCAAACAGATTATCGCTCTGGCAGGCGCCGCCACGTTAGGCGTGCTGATCCACAGCCTGCTGGCGTCTTGGCTATTAACCACGCTGATTGCCCTGCCGCTGGTGTTCAGCTTACTCCAGCTCCTGCGCCTCAAGCTCCCAGCGGCCTACGCCTTTCCGTTGCTGGCGCTGGTCTTACCGGCAACCATGTTCCACACCTTGCCAGTCGCAGCCACGCTAGCCGCCTGCTTCTTCCTCGGCAGCGTCTTTGTCTTTCGCAAGCTGATGGCCGGGCGGGAACCGGCTTCCACTGAAAATTAACCAGACCAGTCCGGGACAAAATGCCAGACTCGCGTTGTATCTCCAAAGCTATATTGTCTCACTCTCTGTGGTTCACAACGTTAAATAGTTGTGGACCTTTTTCATTTACCAACCTTTTACATGGCTGTCACGATACATTTACATGGGTCCCGTACACTGGAAGAACTTACTCTCATACATAAAGGAGCCTTCCCGTGTTAGATATTATTAAAGCCGTTATTCTGGGTATCATTGAAGGAATCACTGAATTCCTGCCGATCAGCTCGACGGGTCACCTCTATTTGGCCGACGAATTCGTCAAGCTCAACGAGTCGACCGCTTTCATTAACATGTTCATGGTCGTCATCCAGCTGGGCGCCATCCTGGCCGTCCTGGTCCTCTACTTTAACAAGCTCAATCCATGGGCAACCAACAAGGACCACCTGGAACGCCGCCAAACGTGGACGCTCTGGGCCAAGGTCATCATTGCCGTCCTCCCCTCGGTCATCGTCGGGCTACCACTAAACGATTGGATGGATGCGCACCTGACCAGCTGGCAGGTGATTGCGACCACGCTGATTGTCTACGGAATTTTATTTATTGTGATTGAAAATGCCAACCGGCACCGGACCCCTCGGTTTACCGACCTCAATCAGCTACCCATCATGATGGCCGTCTACATTGGCCTCTTTCAAGTGCTCGCCATGGTCCCCGGCACCTCACGCTCGGGGGCGACCATTCTCGGTGCCATCCTGATTGGCGCATCCCGCTACGTGGCCACGGAATTTTCATTCTTCCTGGCCATTCCAACCATGTTTGGCGCCTCACTCCTCAAGGTCTTAAAGTACTTCGTCCACGGCAATACCTTTACCTACAACCAGGTGATTGTCCTGCTCACCGGCGTCATTGTTTCCTACATTGTCGCCTACCTGTCGATCAAATTCCTGCTGAGCTACATTAAAAACAACGATTTCCAACCCTTCGGCTGGTACCGAATCGTCCTGGGAATCGTGGTTATTGCCTATTTCGGCCTAATTCACTAATTTTCTGCGGGCCGAACAAATCGTCCTATTGACTATTATTTCAGAAATGTAAATTCGGTTACATCCCTGAATTAGCGTCGTTTGTCGGTACTTTCGCCCCAAAATGGCCCACCCTATCCGTCATATAACTTTACCTCGTTGTGACCGCCTTTTAATTGCGTAGTAACACGATTGCAACATTTCTCGCGTATCCTACAGGGTAGACATTAACAAACGAGGAAGAGTGTTTAAAAAATATGACTAAATTTAAAATCAAACTTGCGTCAATCTTATTAATATTCGGTTTCTCATTCGGCATGGTTGCCAACGTCGCCACCAGTTTCGGCTCAGAACCGACTGTGACCGCTGAAGCTGCGACCTTATCCGCTAGCCAAAAGAAACAAATTGCTACAATCAACGCCGGCTTATCAGCCAAGCAAAAATCAGCCAAGAGCTGGATTGCCTACCATGAATCTCGCTACAGCTACACGGCGCGTAATGGTAACTGTTACGGTCGTTACCAATTACTGAAGGCTTACCTGCACGGTGACTACTCCGCCGTTAACCAGGAAAAGACCGCCAACAAGTACGTGGCTGGTCGTTACGGTACTTGGACCAAGGCTAAGTCATTCTGGCAACATCACCACTGGTACTAAAACTTAATCATATTTTACTTTCGGGACTGGGACACTTACCACAGTCCCTTTTTTGCGCCCATTTTTCTGGTCCAGTGCCGCACCGCGATTTGTCAGCCAATGGCTAATCCAGTAAACTGAGAAATAAATACAGCACCCGAAAGCGTGATTTCTTTTGAAGAAGTGGCTAATCGCCGCTGTCACTGGCGTGATCGTTCTGGTCGTGGGTGGCGTGGTCCTCATGCCCCGCTCATCCACGACCCCCGCGCCAGCCAGCCGCACCGCGCAGACCAGCAAAACCTCCGCACGTAAACGTAAACCGACAGCAACACCCCGCCTAACCCTGGCAGAGCTCAAACACAACCGCAAGCTAGCGTACAGTTGCATCATTTACTACGCCATCAAGGACACCAAGTTGCCACGCTGGCAAGAGGTCAACGACTTTACGGCCGGCTGGCAAGTAGAACACTACGCCCAAAAACACCCGACCCGTTATCTAGTCTGGCCGGACAGGAATATCACAGATACCGATAAGAATCTGGCGCCCAATTGGTTTACGCTCAGCGCGGATAAAGTGACTTACGACAGCATGATCGTCCATTCCTTTCGCAAGGACCAGACCGCAGCCACAACGTTGACGCACATCGTCTCCCAGATTAACGCCGACCACGCCATGGAGAAAGTACGGGCGATGCCGACGAAGATGACGGTGCTGAATCACGCAAAATAAAAGATTAATCCGGATCGACACGATTGCGGATTAATCTTTTTATTTTTAGTATTTACCATTTGCCATGCCGGCATACCGATGCGTTATTTTCTGGCCTTTGATAAAATCAAACCAGTAACCACTTTGAAAGCCACGAACGACCTTATAAGTCTTATGACCTATTTTTCTCTGCGCTAAGCTAAACCCTTGCATGGGCAGAGGACTACTAGCTTCATCCTTTAGCTTGCTATTCAACGTGAAGAAGACCTGGTGCCTATCTTTGCCAGTCACTTTAAAAGCCAGTTTGTGACTAGACTTTGCCGTTGGCTTTAATTTAAATGCTTTTGCATAACCGGGACCTGATATTTGCGCACTATGCTTGCGGATAACTAATTTATCCCACTTCTTGTGACTAGCGTATTGATAGAACGTTCCTTGAAACTTTGTGGGCACCGTGTTACTTGCGGCACTTGCCTCCGTCGAGAAGCCGGCCCCAAGTAATCCCACTAGCAATCCAATTGTCAGTAATATCCCCTGCTTAACTTTCATCGTACGCCTCCTGTATTTACGACCTACATTTAGAATAAGCCTTCAGGTTAATGATTGAAAGCGTTCACTAGCCAGTGGCGAGTAACTGGCTAAAGTCCTCATCCCTAAAAAATAACATAATAAAAGGCCATGGCAATTTGCCAACGGCCTTACAAACTAATCAAGTTCTTCCAGCATCCCCGCCATCCCGACATCGATCAGGGCTTCAATCCGATCCAGCAGCATTAACAGCCAACCGAATGCCAGAACGAAGGCCATCATTTCAAACGCCGTGAGCGAGAAGTAGCCAAATACCTGGAACAGTAATGCCGCCACCACTAACGCCACGCCGACGCCGTCCGACAGCACCAAGAAATCCTTGGTGATCTGAGGCAACAACCAGCGGACGCCCACAATCAGAGCGATGATGAAGTAGACCAGCAGCACCGCCACTTGGTCGTGCAACGCGTGTGAGTTAGCGTTGTTGGGGAAGACCCCCACCATGCCCAAATCCACGGCCGTCAACGTCAACAGTACCCGTAGCACCAATAATTGGCGGGACCGTGGAAAGACCTCGTGGAGCCGCACGAACAGGTAATCGACCAGCGCAATCATCAACATCGCCGCGAAAATCAGCGTGGCGTTGAACTGCCAGCCACTGGAGGCACCACTCGTCCCCAGAAAACTCAGGTTATGTTGCCACCAATATTTTTGATTATTCACGGCCATCGCAATGACCACGCCACTAATGATCACCAGAATCAGGACGGTCGAGAGCACGCCCGCGTCCACGACCAGGGCGAAGTAAATCATTACCGAATTGGTCACGACGCCAAAGGCAAAGAGAATCAAGCTGGCCGTCACCCGACCAAAGCTGGCCCCCTTGAACAGGACCCCCAGCAGCCACATACTTCCGGTCAACGCCAACCCAAGAATCAGCGTAAACGACAGCACAATTACCGGGAAATTTCGCCAGTAGATGTTTTGGCTAAAATGGGTGTGCGGATTTTTCCGGTCGCGAATGAAGAAGCCCGCAAACAGCAGCATGCCCATCACAACACCGAGAATGATGATTCCGGTCGCTAACGAATCGTTGCCGGCTAGATTAACCGTATGGATGTTTTGAACGTGTAAAAATAAGTAGAACCCCAGACTGACCACTAACGCCGTCAAGACGGGCCACAACAGAACCCGATTTTGGAACAGCTGCTGGCGTGGCTCATTTAATTGGACCACTAGCCGGTCGCGCTTAACCACCAGTTTCACCGGGGTATCGCCGTCTAACCGCAGTTGCTCGCTGATCTCCGCGGGGATTTTCAATTGGAACGCTTTCTTTGTCATTTTTCCTCCACTTGCTTGAACCGCAATCTCATGAAGATAATTATAACAAATTTAGCAGACTTCAACTAATTTGCTGGGGAACTAATTTGGCAGTTATGCGCTTGACCTAATCAATTGTGAACGCGCAAAAACGCGGCCGAGTTTTCACCCAGTCGCCTTTTTATTATGTTGAGGTAAGTTGGAACTTAAACTTGGGGCGTAACGCGCGCTACAAAGTAGGCGTATAACGCTGGACATTAGCAACGTTTTCTAAACCTGCTGGCTTACCGTTCACCAAATTTTGGCCGGAACGCTGTGGGTACGCTGTGGGTAGGACGCAGGCAACCTGGAAAGCGGTCTGCCAGCTCGCTTTGAACCGCACAGACCGCGTTTCAAAGTTGCCATTTTCCAAGAAGAGCACTGGGAAAATCCCACGGCTGAGCCTACCTAGACTGTACGCAATTACGGTAGACAAACGTTGCCAGGTCAGCGATGGTTACGGCAACATCCTGTTGAAGAACAATCCTAACCGGAGGAGGACAGAGATGGAGACAGCTGTGTCGACGGTGTTAGCTGGGAACCAGCTTACACCGTGGGACGTGTTTGGAGACTGACGATTTTTGTCAGGCTTCAAACCGAGCCGGAGGACCGCTTCTCAGGCCGCAGGTGCTCCCCACAGCAGACGGAATCTCTGGCAGCCGCAGGTGGCAAATTAACCACTAATTTTGTGGATTGAATCCCTGTTAGCTGGGCCGCTTTAGTCTTCTTGCACTTTCAACCTTTAGTGTTAAGTTGATGGCCGAACCTTAAGTCGCACTGTTCGTCAGCGTCCAGGTCACCGACCCGTTGTACGTGTCCGCGCTAGCCGTGCCAGCCACGGTCAGTTGAAGCCCCGTAGATCCGGTCCAGCTATCCGAAATCGTCACCGGCAAATGGTCCGTCGCGGTGTGCGTCTCGATTGGCGTGGCGGTCGTGCCAATGGTGGTCGCCACCCCATCCTTCTGGTAACTCAACGTGGCTGGCAAGGTAGCACCGGTCTGACTGCCGACAAAGCCCGCCGCATCCTCTTGCGCCGTCAACGTCCAGGTCGAATCGACCGGGCCATTGTCCTGCACGGCCAGCGTGCCGGTGGTCGTCGCATTATACGTCGTCGTTACCCCTGACAACACGTGACTGCCAAAGCTGATGCTGCCAAGTTCCGAGCTAAAGAAGAGGTTACCGGTGTACACGTACGTTACCGTGGTCGCCCCGGAGGTGAAATTCCCGGTCGCGTTGGCCGGCGTCGTATTCAGCGTATACCCGGCAATCGTCTTGGCGGTCGTGGTGTACGCGCTACCAACATCCCCGCTCAACACGTCGTCAGCCGCAATAGGATTGCCCTGCGTGTCGACGTACTTCACCGTCACGTTGCCGGCGCCACTCCAATTGTACTGACCGGCCATGGTACTGCCGTCGTAGGTCGTCATCAAGTCACTCGCGGTGTAAGTCGTGCCGGTCGTTGCCAGCTGCCATTTGCCCGTATACGGACTGGTTGAACTGGCATCCGGTAACGCCATCGTGGTCGCGTTGTGAAAAGTGAAGTCCTTCCCCAGCGTCAGGTGTTGTAGCTTGCTGTCGCCGGTAAAAACGGTGCCGTAAGCGGTGGCCGCACTGGTGTCCCAACTAGATAGATTCAGTGTATTCAGATTCGTCATATTGCTAAAGAGGCCCGTCATCGTCGTGACCTGACTGGTGTCAAAGTTGCTCAGGTCCAGGCTCGTCAAGGCGCTGGCTCCGGCAAAGAGACTCGTCATATTCGTGACACTACCGGTATCCCATTTGTCAATCTCTAGCGTGGTCAGGCCCCGATCACTGGCAAACAGGTACGCCATGTTCTGTACCTTGCTGGTATCCCAACCGTTCAACGCCAGGTCGGTGAGACCCGAACAACCAATAAACATGTTGCTGAGCGACGTCACGTTGGCCGTGTCCCAACCGTTGACGTCCAGACTGGTTAATTTGTTACAGTTCATAAATGTGTACGCCATCAGGGTAACCTTGCTGGTATCCCAGTTGGCAACGTTCAGGCTGGTCAGACTGGAACAACCGGCAAACGTTGACCACAATGTGGTGGCATTTCCCGTTTGCCAGTCGTCCACAGCCAAGCTGGTCAACGCAGCACAGTTGTAGAAAAGATAGCCCAAGTTGGTGCCCTTGCTGACATCCCATTTCGCAACGTCTAGGTCCGTCAAGAGTTTATCGTTTAAAAAGAGGCTGTGAAAGTCAGTCACCTGGCTAACGTCCCAATCCCCAACGTCTAAGGTCTTTAACGACGTACAGGTTGAAAACATCTGTGAGACATCCGTCACCGCACCAATTTGCCAGCCGCTCGTTGACACATCGGTGAGGCTGGTACAACTGGAAAACATCTGGTTGGTCGTGGTGTCGCTGGTCAGGTTGGCGTCCGGCATATTGACACTGGTCAGTGCCGTGTCCTTGTAAAAGGTTCCGTAGGTGCTGGTCACATCGCTGAAATCATTGGTGCCAAAGTCAACGCTAGTCAACGCTGAATCATATTCAAACATGTACGCCATATTGTCGACCCCGGCCATCTTGAGCTTATCCAAGCCGGTAATCGTGGTCACGTTTGGTAAGTTAGCGAACAAATAGCTGTAGTTAGGGGCCGCCGAGGTTGCGGTGAGGTCGCCGTCAATACTGATGGCGGTAATCTGACTGGCATAGCTCCCGCCAATATTAGCCGCTACCGTGGCGCTGGCCCAAGGCGAATTATTTGCTGGCAGGTAGGAAAACGACCCGCCGCTCAAATGGAGGACCCCGTCACTGGTAATCGTCCAAGTCACCGTACCGTTGACGCCGCTGGCGATGTCGGTATCCGCCGTGGCCGCCCGGGCAAGCGTTGCCCGACTGGTGGTTGTCGTACTGCTGGTCTTGGTACTGGCTGTTGAACTACTGGTCGAACTGGCGCTAGTCGTGGCACTCACGGCGTTGGCATTGGCATCCACCAGATTAGAAATTGCCGAGTCACTGGTTGTCGCGGCCGCGGCTGGCACCGTCTCCATCCCCAAAATCCCAGTGAACACTGGTGCTAGTAGGACAGCCACCACCATCACTAACCGAATCCTTTTTTCCATCTCTCTACGCATGATAACCACTCATCCCTAGATGGCACCGCCTGAGTCCTCACTCAAAAACGACTCCTGGGTGATGACAATCCCGCACTGCGCATTGCCACAGCAGCGGTGATTTTCCGGCGATACATTATTTGTCAGAAATTATTTAATCGTAAAATTTTACAGTTCCCTCATAGATTATCCTACCATTAATTCTACCTGTCAGAATGGCCACATCGCAAAATCTAGCGGACCACCATCACGCGTTTTGCCGGCATGGTTCACGGCTAAAATTCCGTCAGCGTCTCACCTTTTGGTGGGCTGAAAGACGGGCTGAATTGGCGGCTAATTTACCGAGTCGTCTGACGCTGCGTGCTCCACTACCGGCTGTCTCCAGTGATGCAGATAGTTCACAGTCTGATTCAGGGGGGACTTAAAAAACTTTTAAGGTTGGGCCCCATTCTAGCAATTACACGGTCCCACCTGCCTGTGTGCCGTTAGCTAAATGGCCCGTGAATGACCGTCGTTGCCATCACTACTCTTTCCAGCCAACGCAAAAAGCCCGCCATTTCAGCGGACTCCTTTCAAAACATTCTGCTTAACTTAATCGTTGGCGTGAACGTCGTAGCCGGCCAACATCTGTTCAACGCCGG
This sequence comes from Levilactobacillus cerevisiae, assembly GCF_003946245.1. GTDB lineage: Bacteria > Bacillota > Bacilli > Lactobacillales > Lactobacillaceae > Levilactobacillus > Levilactobacillus cerevisiae. Next base: position 70,953 of record NZ_RHNN01000002.1, on the reverse strand, counting down.
GAGCATCGGGATCGTGTTGTCCCTTGCCGGTGTCCAAACCAATCAGGTCGGTCATTTCAGCAGGCGTCAACGTGAAGTCGAAGATGTCCAGGTTGCTCTTGATTCGGTCAGCGTGGACGGACTTGGGGAAGACAATAACGCCGAGTTGATTTTCAAAACGCAGAATCACTTGGCCAGCATCCTTGCCGTACTTCGCCGCCAACTTGGTGATGACGGGATCGGTTAAGAGCGCCTGGTTACCCTGTCCCAGTGGTGCCCACGCCTCCAACTTCACATCATCGGCAGCCATCAATTGGCGAATCGCCTTTTGTTGGAAAGTGGGGTTGAATTCCACCTGGTTGACCGCTGGCTTCACGGTGAAGTCCGGCACAAAGCTGTTCCAAATCTTGGGCGTCATGTTGGAGACCCCGATAGACTTGAGTTTACCGGCTTGTTGTGCTTCTTCCATAGCCCGCCAAGCACCCGGCACGTCGCCGTATGGCTGGTGAATCAGGTACAGGTCGATGTAATCCACGCCCAACTTTTTCAGAGACAGGTCAATGGCCGTCTTCGCTGGTTCGTAGCCAAAGTCTTGGAGCCAAAGCTTGCTGGTAATCCAAATTTGGTCGCGGGGAATCCCACTGTCACGGACGGCTTGACCCACTTCAGCCTCGTTGAAATAGGCCACGGCGGTGTCAATGTGGCGGTACCCATCCTTGAGCGCCTCCGTCACAGCCTTGTAGGTTGAGCCATCGCTAGGGATTTGGAACGTGCCGAAGCCGATTGCTGGAATCTCGTTACCGTCATTTAAGTGGATCGTTGGTGTTGTTGTCATTTCGCATTACTCCTTTAATTGTTTTAAACTAGAACCGAAAATTTGTTCAATCGTGACCGGATCACGGTGGTCAAAGAACTGGCTTTCTTGCCGGTCTAAAGCCGCCATCGCCTGCATTTCTGCCGGGCTCAGCTCGAAGTCAAAGACGTCCATGTTCTCTACCATCCGCTCCCGGTGAACGGACTTCGGAATCACGGTAATTCCGCGCTGCAGCAGCCACCGTAGAATGACTTGGCCGGTGGTCTTGCCGTGGGCCTGGGCAATTGCCGTGATGGCTGGGTCGGTGAAGACGCCGTGTTGGCCCTCAGCGAATGGTGCCCAGGCCTCGACCCGCACATCGTCGCTCTGGTTGAATGCCACCTCAGTCGGCTGCTGGTACCAGGGGTTCACTTCGATTTGGTTGACAACGGGTTTCACGTTCATGGTCAATTCCAAGTTCTTCAATTGATCCGCGTAGAAATTGGAAACGCCAATCGCCCGAATTTTGCCAGCCTGATACGCCTCTTCCAGTGCCCGCCAAGCGCCCATCGTGTCGCCATAGGGTTGGTGCAGCAGGTACAGGTCTAGGTAGTCCAAGCCTAACCGCTGGAGCGAGGCGTCAATCCCCTTCTTCGCGCGGTCATAGGTGAAGTCGGAGACCCACAGCTTGGAGGTCACAAAGATTTCGTCGCGGGGCACGCCACTCTTTTGAATGGCCCGGCCAACGGCTTCCTCGTTCCGGTAGGCTGTGGCGGTATCCAGTAACCGGTAGCCGGCCTTTAGCGCAGCGAGCACGGCAGCCTCGCACTCTGCTAAATCAGGGACTTGGAAGACGCCGAAGCCTAACTGTGGCATCTCCACACCATTGTTCAATTTAATTGTTGGGACGTTAGTCATATCGCTCATCTTTCCTTTCGCTTGGTTGATGAGTCTACTATAGTCCCAAACCAATCCGTTGAAAATTACCACTTGTTCATGCTAGTATACGATGTGTGTATACTAGTTGTTTCGGTTCGCCTCCGGGTCGGTGAAAATGAGACCGGATCGCGGTGGGCGGCCGCCTGGAGCCGAAGGGCGGTCTCCAGACTTACTTTGAGCCGCTGAGTTACGCGTCTCAAAGATACCAATTGCCTAAGCGACCAAGACCGTCACTAAGGCAATTCCCACGGCTTGGCTCATTTTCACCAACCCTGCGGCTGACACTAGTTTAGCCCGTCCAATCAGTGAACTTGGTGTGCATGGTCTGTTTAACCTGGATGTGGTGAATTCCGTTTCCGGCGGCGAGTTCAAGGTGCCCTGCTGTGGGACCCGGCTCCAGCCTGAGGGGCGGTCTTCCGCCTCGACTTGAAACCTCACTGAAACCCGTGAGTTTCCAAGGTCGTCCCACGGCCTAAGCCGAGAAAATCACTCGGCCAATGCCATCGACACAGCTGGTCACCTTGACTCGCCTCTGGTCACTCACATCGATAATCTGAGTTTCTACAGCTAAAACCAGTTCATTCTCATCATCCAGAAACTGTTATCTATTATCTCAAACCGATTCAGAAATTGTCATCTGTGACTGCTAGAAACTGCGGTCGTAAGCGTTCTAAGCTATGGCATCAACCTGTTTAAAACTGAATAGCCACCACTTATCCTCCGTAATTGGCGAACGATAAGCCGGACCAGTTGTACTTATATTTCATCACTACGTAGACTACCATACGCAATTTCGTATCACTTTAAAAGAAGGCACTTCAAGGTACCTCAAATTTTTTTCACCGCTAAGGAGACCAACCCCATGTTAGACAACTACCTATTAGAAGAACTCGTCACCTTTGCGCAGACCGGGACGCTGGCTAAGACCGCCGCTACGCTTAACGTGACGCAGCCCACCGTTACCCGGGGCATGCAAAAATTGGAGAGCGACCTTGGCGTCCAGCTCTTTGACCGTCAACCCAATCGGCTCAGTCTGACTGCTACCGGGAAGCTTGCTGCTACTGAGGCCCGCGCCCTGCTTACCGCCAATCAAGCCGCCGTGGACCGGATTCAAAATTTCGACCGCAATCAGCGTGTCCTCCAGGTGGGCGCCACCCTGCCTGGTCCCTTGATTGCGCTCCAATCCCTCGCCACCCAACTGCCGGCCAACGTTCAGCTTGCCGAGACCGCTGATGTTATCGACCCGACGCAAGCGCTGTTGGCCAACGACGACGCCCTCATTTTTACGAATCATCCTCTGGCCGCACCCGCCATCACCAGTGAACGTCTGGGCACTGAACGGTTGGCCGTCAACTTGAATCAGTTTATGTATCAGGCCAACCAGGCCACCATCACCTTCGCCGAGTTGGCCGACCTCAGCTTTGTGGTGCTCAATGACATCGGGCCTTGGCGCGCCATTATTCAAGACAACATCCCCGGCGCCAAATTTTTCTACCAGGAGGAACGCGACGCCCTGACGGAGATTACCAAATTCTCGGACTTTCCCTACTTTTCTACGAACGTTTCCCAGTTTGACCCGGTTCTAACCACCCAACTGGCTACGGACGACAAACGGGTCTGCCTGCCAATCACCGACAACGCGGCCCAGATGCCAATTTACGCGTGCTATTTAACCGCTGAGAAGGCCCGGGTGGCACCCATTCTCAAGCAGGCACAAGCCGTTTGGCCGGACTAATTTTTGCAAGTCCTTTCCTATTCTGTCGCACATTTTGGAAAGTTCACTTACTTTACATTCCCCGTGTAAACGCTTAAAATTTACTCAGATATGTTTAGGAGGAATTAGCTTATGAAGACCACTATGTTTATGGAACCCGGAAAAGTTGCCATTGAAGACATCGAGAAGCCGACGGTACAGGCACCCGATGATGTAATTATTCACGTTGTTCGGACCTGTGTCTGTGGCTCCGACCTCTGGGCCTACCGTGGCTTAGAAGATAAGGAAAAGCATTCCGAAAACACCGGCCACGAAGCCATCGGGATCGTCGAATCCGTCGGCAGTGACATCACCACGGTCCAACCCGGTGATTTCGTCATTGCCCCCTTCACTCACGGTTGTGGCCACTGTGCCGCTTGTCGTGCCGGCTTTGACGGCGACTGCCAGAACCATACCGACAATTTCAGTAATGGCGTTCAAGCCGAATACATTCGTTTCCAACACGGCGAGTGGGCCCTGGTCAAGATTCCTGGCAAGCCCGAAGACTACAGTGAAGAAATGCTGAAGTCCCTGTTGACGTTAGCTGACGTCATGGCTACCGGTTACCACGCCGCGCGGGTCGCCAACGTTTCTGCTGGGGATACCGTGGTCGTCGTCGGTGACGGTGCCGTGGGTCTCTGTGGTGTCATCGCCGCGCAAATGCGTGGTGCCAAGCGGATCATTGCCATGAGTCGTCACGAAGACCGGCAAAAGCTGGCCACTGAATTTGGTGCGACCGATATCGTTGCCGAACGGGGTGACGACGCGGTTGCCAAAGTTATGGCGCTCACCAACAATTCCGGTGCCGACGCGGTCCTCGAATGTGTCGGGACGGAACAGTCTAACGACACGGCCATGAAGGTTGGCCGGCCAGGTGCCATCGTGGGCCGGGTTGGTTTGCCCCATGAACCTAAGATGGACATGAGCAGTTCCTTCTACAGCAACACTATCATCGCCGGTGGCCCCGCCTCCGTCACGACTTACGACAAGGATTCCCTGTTGAAGGCCGTGCTCGACGGTGACATCCACCCCGGCAAGGTCTTCACCAAGTCATTCAAGCTGGACGCCATTGACGACGCCTACCAAGCTATGACGAAGCGTGAAGCGATTAAGTCGTTGATTGTTGTGGACTAATTTTTAATTGTTAAAAGGCTTCAGAGCTTTCCTACCAAATGAGGATGGGTTAGACTCTGAAGCCTTTTTATTTGCGATTAAAATATAAAATTTGCGCAATCATTAGTCCTCATCGTCCAGTAACCATTCCTTGAATTCTTGACTAGAATGAATGGTTCGTACTCTTCCGGCGGCAATTTTTTCCTGAATCGCCCGGTGTAATTGTTCTGTTGCCGTGACGTCTAAACCGATTTCGTCACCAGTTTGCTCGGTCTGTGGAACTGCGTCTTGCTCCCTATCGGACGAACGTTTTCGATTCTCTCTGGGCACAAAGCCACCTCCTATTCTAGCAACAGTATACGCAGGCTATCAGGTTAAATCACGCTTGCCGATTCAATCTTGGTGCAAAAAAAGTCTGGGACAAAACCCCAGACTCACCTTGTATCTCCAACACTATATTGTTGAAACGTGCGACAAAAGGCAGCTGGCTCCGCTTAAAACTGATAGCCAAATAATCCAAACCCGGGATTATCCGGCTATCAGCCTTAATGCTCCCCAGCTAACCGCCTTTTGTCCCACTCTCTTTCTCAGTCACACATCTCTTCTATAATCTGCCGATCACGTTAAGCTTACTTCAAAACGCCAAAGCTGCCGGTCCAGCCAATCTTTTCGCTGGCCGCTAAAGTCATTTGCAAGAAGCCAAAGCTCTCAAGTTCACGGGCGCGCTTCAAGGCACCAGCGTCAACGAAGGCCACGCCACTGTCGGTCAAGGCGTCAGCCAATTCCTGCTTAGCAGCGGCGTCATCCCCAGCGGCCATCACGGTCGTTTGAGCTTGGTCGCTGACCTTGCGACTCTGTAAGGTGGCGGCAAAGGTGGTGTTGAAGGCCTTAACCACCTTTGAATCTGGCAAGAGCGCAGCGATTTGTGCAGCCGCAGAACTGTCAGCGGGAACGACTAATTCGTCCCAGGTGTCAAAATTAAGTGGGTTGGTGATGTCGATAACCACCTTGCCAGCTAAGGCGGCCTGGTTGGCCTTGGCAATGCTCAAAGCGGCATTGTAAGGAACGGCCAGAACGACAATGCTCCCAAGATTTTCAACGGCGTCACCGGAATCAATAAAACTGACCTGGTTGCCACCCTGAGTGAAAACGTCACCGATTGCTTGACCCATGTTACCTTTACCAAAAATTGTAATTGCTGCCATAATGCAGACCCCCTGATGTATTTTTATTTATTTTGTATTATTTTTAAGTACACTTTTAAGATACGACTATTTAAGAAAAATGTCAATGAATTCGCTTAATTTAATTTTATCAAACGGTTTTACCTGATTTTTCTCTCAAAGTGTTATAGAATATAATACAGAAGTGAACGATGGGATTAATTGTTTTCTCTGGAAAAACTGACAGTTTGGACAGGTCATCATTAAATTAATACCTTCTACCTCGTCAGCAATCACCCCAGCAACGACCACCCCCACAAACAGGCGCCAGATTCATTTCCCACAACGGTTGCCACAACGCGCAAGCATCCGCCGCAAGGGCGATTTAAATGGGTCAAGCCGGGGGATTTACATCAGGACAAGAACCATGTCCTGATGTAAATGGCGACTTTGAAACGAGTGAACTACTCGGTTCAAAGCGAGCCTAAAGACCGCTTCCCAGGCTTTAGGCGTCCTACCCCCAGCGTTCCGATCCTATTTTGAACGGCCTGGAAGCACCAGCAGTGATGCTGGCAACATCCCACAAACCGGCACCGGATTCATCTCCCACAACAGTTGCCATAACACGCAAGTATCCGCCGCAAGGCCGTTCAAAATAGGCCAAGCCGGGGGATTTACATCAGGACAAGAACCATGTCCTGATGTAAATGGCGACTTTGAAACGAGTGAACTACTCGGTTCAAAGCGAGCCTAAAGACCGCCTCTCAGGCTTTAGGCGTCCGCCCCAGCGTTCCGGTCCTATTTTGAACGGCCTGGAGGCACCAGCCCAACACAATCTCATGAACTAACACAATCCCAAAACAGTGAAGGAGGCGCCAAAAAACATGGCGAACACACAATTTAGCGACACCATCCACGTCCTGGTCTACATCGCCTATTTCAAAGGCAACAAGCTGACCAGCCAGGAAATCGCCAGCAGTCTGGAAACGTCCCCGAGCCTGGTCCGCAAAATCATGGCCAATTTAAAACGCAGCAACCTCCTAGCCCCGACCCACGGACCGACACAACTGGCCCTAGCCAAAACCCCAGCAGAAATCACCCTCCGCGACATCTACGCAACGTTGCCAAGCCAAGGCCCACTCCTAAACGTAGACGCCCACACGTCCCAAAAATGCCCGGTAGGCAAAACGGTCCCCAAGGTGCTCACCAACTACTACAACGAAATCCAAGCGGCGGCAGAGGCCAAAATGGCCAAGATTACGCTTCAAGATATTTTAAACGACGTCACGCTAATGCAACGGCTAGAGGATGAGGCTTAGGCTGGAGCAATCCCAACCCCACCGCTGAAATGGTCGTACAGTCCACAATCTCAGTGGCCAAAAAATACCACCACAGCATTGTGGTTGAGCCGTCCGCCCCGAACCAGTGTCAGCCGCAGGGCTGGTGAAAATGAGCCAACGACAGTTACCACCCATTGAAGCCGAGAACATCCATGTCAAGTGACCAGAGGCGAGTCAAGGTGCCCAGCTGTGTCGAGGTGGAAGACCGCCCCTCAGGCTGGAGCCGGCCCCACAGCAGGGCACCTTGACTCGCCGCCGGGAACGGAATGCCACAACGGTTTAGACTCCACGTATCAACCTACAGCGGACCAACACGGATTTCACCACCCCCGAGGTAATGGCACACGTTCCCACAACTCTGTTGCCAAAAAAACACCACCACAGCGCTGTGGTTGAGCCGTCCGTCCCGAACCAGTGTCAGCCGCAGGGCTGGTGAAAATGGGCTAAGCCGTGGGAATTGCCTTAGCGGCGAGGGCTTGGCCGCTTAGGCAATTGGTATCTTTGAGACGCGCACTTCAGCGACTCAAAGTAAGCCTGGAGACCGCCCTTAGGCTCCAGGCGCCCGCCCACAGCGTTCCGGCCCAGTTTTCACCAGCCCGGAGGCGCTGACAACAACACAAACACAAAGTAAACGGATCAACCATAAATAAGCTTACTAATCGAAGGGATTGGTGAGCTTATTTTTTCTGCCCATAAACGCTGGTGACGAAATCTGCCAAAACACCAGCCAGACAAGTTCACGGTTACCAGTTAGGACAGCCACGTAGGCAATCATTGTGTTTGGATATCACTCATTAACGAAATACTGCTACCATACAGTTGCCACCAAAATAGATAACTTTTTATAGCTGATTGATTTTGTTTGGTTTTTCAGATAATGCCAACTTAACTTAGCTGATACCACGCGGCGAAACTTGCGCCATCCCCTATTTTTACCGGTGACCCATTTCACCGCAGGCCATGTGGGTTCCCCTGAGCTGAAGCAAACAGATGGGAGGAAATATTATGCGTATCACGAAATTAATGCGCGGTGTAACCGGCACCGCGGCCGTTGCCTTGGTGGCATTGACAATGGTCCCCGCAGTTGCACTGGCATCCGGTCCTGGGACCGCCAGCAGTAACCTGACGACCGTTTCCGATGGCTACGTCGCGGACAGCACGGGCAATGCCCAAGCTACTAGCGACGCCGAATTTACGGTAACGGCTGGTGCGCTGAGCCTGAACCAGGTACCCAACATTATGTTAGGCAGCACGACGGTTAAGGATATCGCCACTGGCCCGACCACGACGTTAAACGTCACGACTGGGGCACCCACCGCTGGAACCGCTTACGACGGCAACAACGAGGGAGCCCTCAACGTGACTGACTTCCGGGGGGACAACTCCGGGTGGTCATTGACCGTTGGGATGAGTCCATTTACGTCGAGCACGAAGGCGACCATTACGGACGCTACCTTGTCACTGAACCAGACAACCGGCACGATGGATAACACCGCGACGGCTGTACCTAACGATTTGAAATTAACTCAGTCCACGGTAACGAACGGCTGGATCACCAGTCCCCAAACGCTCTGGGATGCCGCTGCTAACACCGGTCAAGGGACGAACAGTGCCACGACCGCGGCCAGCAGCAACTTGGCAATCGGTAAGCAATCCAACATTGTCGCCGGCACTTACGACGCCACACTCTACTGGGCTTTGCAAAATGCCCCAGCAGCCACGACGCCCGCAACATAACGGGTGAGCATCGTCGGCGGTTAGGTATCTCCCCGACCGTGAGCGACTGATCACGTCAGTCCCCACGGTCGGGCCAAGGTGCCCAACCGCCTTGGTCGACACTTGATGTGCTGAACCAGTAAATGACGAACTCCTCACACCAATGCGGCCATTACTTGGGTTATTTGCATTGGTAGTGAACGGACTCAAAAATAAGTGAAAGTGGGGGCTGAGTAGTATGAAATTTAAATGGAAAATGGGTTGGCTGGTAGCCTGCGTCCTACTTGCCGGGGTCTTAGGTGGCAGTGGCGCAATGGCCAGTGCCGCGCAACTGCCGAAGAACTTCGCTGCGACGCCCCTACTACCTAAAAACCAGCTGAGTAAAAAAGCCGGCTACTTTGACTTGAAAGTCACGCCAGGGACAACCCAGACGTTGCGGTTATCCGTGACCAATCCCAGCAATAAGCGGCGGACGTTGCAGGTGATTCCGGTCAACGCCACGACCTCTGACAGTGGCAACGCCGTCTACATTCCGTCGAATCGGACGGATCCGTCGGCGCAGACCACGTTTACAAAAATGACCAGCGGATCCGTCAGTGTGAGCCTGGCACCACGCCAAGGCAAAACCGTGACCTTCCGCACCGTGATTCCAACGACCGGCTTCTCTGGTGAAGTCCTCGGTGGTTTATTTGTGACGGATCCCACGGCAACTGGCGACCGTGAACCGGGCTCTGACTTTCGCCTGAACAATCGGTACGCCGAGGTGACCGCCGTTGCGCTACAGTGCCGGACCGGTCAAACCTTTCGCACCGATTTGAAATTCGGTGGTGTGGGCGTGAAACAACCGGACACCTTGCCCGTCGCCTTTGGCAAGATCCGCAACCTGACCCCCGCCCTGTTCGGTGACCTGCAAATCAACGCGCGAGTCATGCAGAACAGCACGGGCAAACAAATTGCCACCAAGTCGCTGAAGAACGGCTCGATGGCGCCCAACAGCTGGTTCAATTACAGCATTCCTCTGGGTAGAAAAAAACTCACTGCCGGCAAATACACGCTCAAGCTCGACGTGACCAGTGGTAAACGGGTTTGGAACTTCAGTGGCACGTTTACCCTCACCCGGTCACAAACGGCCGAGCACAATTCCCTGATTAAGTCGGACAAGCAGCCAAATTACTGGTGGCTGTGGCTCTTACTCTTCCTGTTATTGGCCATCCTGTTAGCGCTGGCAGCCTACTGGTTAGGCACCCGGCGGAACCGTGACGACGATGAAGACGAAGACGAAATTGATGATAATGCAAACGATGAAACAGATGATCACCATGATCAAAACAATGATGTGTGAGTTTGGGGGTGTTGGAGATGCGCAAGTGGCAACGACAACTTAAATTTGGACTCGTGGGGTTACTGGCTTTCCTGGCTTGGCTCAGCTTCTGTGTGCCGGCCGAAGCGGCAGCTAGTGCGCCCCAGACACCGACGTCCCCCCCTTCGTCCATCATGGGCATTAACCTCGCCGGTGGCTTCACGCAACAACCCATCGATTCCAACACGTTCTCGGGCCAAACCGTTACGCTAAGCGCGAAGGGCACCCGGAACATTTTGGAAGCCATCACGAACCCCTTTGGCAGTCGGAAATTAGTCTGGTGGGAGTCCACGGATGGCGGGGACACGTACAACACGGTCGGCACTAGCGGCAATACGTTTACCTTCACCGCGCCAACCGTCACGACGGAAACGCCCATCTATTTTCAAGTTGAATATGACTTTACCGGTGTCGGCCTCTTCCACAGTGAGTGGTCACGGATTGCGACCGTAGACGTCTTGCCAAAACGGGTGCCAGCGACTGGCATTAAAGTCACGACTGATTCAGACGCCCTGTATAACGGCGAAGCTACGACGGTTCACGCCGATTTGACGCCAAGCACCGCGACCGACCCGATTACCTGGACCAGTAGCAATCCGGATTTGGCCTACGTTGATGAATATGGGAACGTGATTGCCGCTGATGTGGCCTCTGACAACACCAGTGGCACCGCGAACGACCACGGCATCGTCACCATTACCGGGAGCGTCAACGGTCACAGCGACTCCGTGAGAATTGCGATTGGGGGGCTACAAGACGTTTCAACGGTCGAGGGCAAAGCGGCCACGTTTACCCTGAATGATTTACCAGACGGTGTGAGTGTAGCAAATTGGTACCAGGTCGATGCGGACGGCAATACGACCGCACTGAACTCGACGGATACCAGCTATACCATTAATAATCCTACGGTGGCTGGCGACAACGGGACTTCCTACTACGCCGAACTGAGTTACACGGTCAACGGTAGTACCAAGACCGTCAACACCAACGCCGCGCGCCTAACCGTTGAAAAGAGCGGCCTGCTGGCGTTAACAGCCGTGCCGAACTTCAATTTTGGCGACATCGATGTGGAGACCTTGAACCAGAGCGAAATGACCCTGGAAAATATGGATGTCACCACCAACGGTAGCGCCTACGATGGCAACAACAATGGTGAACTGACCGTCACCGATAGCCGGGAGACCGGTGGTGATTGGACGCTGACGGCCAGTGTGGCCCCCTTCACCCTGAACGGCGATGGGACGGACGGCCACTTGGGCACGGTCGACCTCGACATTTATGACCCGAACGCGCGCCTGGACGAAACCGTGCCGACCAACAACGAGGCCACTAAGATTTACACCTCCAGCGACTACGACGGCCAGGACTTTGACGTCAGCAATAGCCAGCTCGTGCTGGGCCAGGCACCACTGGTCACGGCGGGCGACTACCAGAGCGTCGTCACCTGGACCTTGTCGGTGGCACCTAGTTAAAAAGAGTGCGACAACAGGCGGTTAGCTGGCGAGCATTAACGGTGCTAACCGAAGAATCCCGGGCTTGGATTGTTTGGTTAGCAGTGTTAAGCGGAACCCGCTGCCTGTCGTTGCCATGACATTGATAAACTTCCACGGCATCCAAACCGCTAGTCACCGGTGATTCATTTGCCACTATCTCCTTATCTGAGAATTTATCAGTAAAAGTTCAGGAAAACCCCAGTGCACCCCTGGCCGAAAGCGGCTATTATACGTTATAAGGATAAGGCATCTGCTTCAGAGAGAGCTGCTATCCTGTATTTCACTTTTGACTGACACCAACTAAAAGCAAACTTACAATTGGAGGTTTTCCTCATGAAAAATACACTGAATGCATCAACTAATGACTTGAATCAACTCATCCAACAGGCCGGGACGCAACATCACCCGGTCAAGCTGCAAAATACTACTGGCGGTCCTGCCGTGGTGCTGATTAACCAGGCCGACCTGGAGACGGCCCGTGCCATCATCCGGGCCTCGCTGGGTCGTGATGTTTCTTTCTTAACAGCCTAGCAAGTCCCGCGCCGTTCAAACGCTGACGTTGTAATCCCCTACACATTTATTGAATGGCGCCTTAAACCCGGTTAAGCCTCCGTATGGACTTAGCCGGGTTTTCTGTGTGCTCTGGATTTAAATGGATAGTTCTGGTAGTGGTAAATTGGCCGCCTGCGGCTTCCAGGACTGCGCCTGCTGTGGGGCCGGTTCCAGCCATAGGACGGGCTTCCACCTCAACTTTGAGCCGAAGTTCGCGTCTCAAAGGTTGTCCCGTGCTGTAAGGCCGAGCCAAGTTCACTCGGTCTAACACCACCGACACAGCCGGCTCCGTCCTGGCTTCCTCCGGCTCTTGATTATCTTTCTGACTGTCGGGTCGTTTAGCCCGTTGCGCACCAGATAGCCACTGAACGCTGGCATTTCTTATAACATTTCCAATACACTTCACCACGTGCTACGGCAAGACCTGCGTCAACGCCTGGCGGAAAATAGGCGTCCAGATATTTCGGTAGCCTAAGCGCGTTGGGTGAGCGTCGTCAAACATGGCTAGTGGCTGGGCTTGGTTCTCTGCGTGGACAACCGGGTCCTGCCATAGATTGATGAGGTGAAAGCCCCATTTTGCTTGTAATAATTTTAGCTGAGCCACTAACTCGGCGTAGTCTGAATCTGGCTTGCGCAGGCAGGTGTAAAAGACGACCGGCACTTGCCACCGCTGATGCACGTACGCCAGAATATCCTCGATTGCGCCCAGCGTTGTGGTCGCATCGAACCCATCCCGTTGATTGGCGGGCGTCCGCTCACCCAGCGGGATTCCCTGCCGGCCGTCGTTGGTCGACAACTGGCACACGAAGAGATCCAGTGGCTGGTCGACGGGAATATTTTGCCGCAGCCGACTGACATAGGTCTTGGGCCCAGTGCCAGCTAAGGTCGTCCCGCTGACGGCTTCTTTAGTCGCAATCACCCCGTCCTGGGCAACCAGAAAATCGACGAAAGAATCGCCATGAGCCGCGGCATCATAGGTAATGGACGACCCGAGAAAGGCGATTCGCTTGCCATAAAGCGGCGATTGGGGATTTACCACGGACCGGGTCGCTGCGAATTTTGGCAAGTTGCCAAAGACAAAACTATTCAAGTACGGCGTTCGTTTAACCGCCACGTAGGCGCCAACAGACAAGGCTGTTTTCATTAATAATTTTCGCAAACTACTCACTCCAATTTGAATAGGAGAACGCAGACTACAGCGTTGCGTCGTTCCCAATTAAAATTAAGCATAGCACAAAAATACTGAGCCCCAACACGATTGGGTACTCAGTATTTTGGGTCTACAGTAATTTTAATGGGGCCGTTGCCAGGGGCTCATCCACCCAACCTAACGACTCGAATGGCCTACCGTGCCAGCCACAAACCAACGATCAACTGCGGCAGGTTACGGCGCCCCGAAACCAACTTCTAGTCAGAAAGCAACCAGGAGCCGGAGGAAGCCAGGTACGGAGCCAGCTGTGTCGAGGGTGTTAGACCGAGCGATTTTCTCGGCCTTACAGCCTGGGACAACCTTTGAGACGCAAGAACTTTGCGGCTCAAAGTTGAGGTGGAAGCCCGCCCTCCGGCTGGAACCGACCCCACAGCAGGCGTAGTACCTGGAAGCCGCAGGCGGCCAGTCATCCACAATCTAACAATCACTAAGCAAGTATAAACTAGGCCACAGTAACCTGCATCCGGCCGTTGCGCTTGGAGTGGTAGAGGTTGTGGTCGACACGGTTGTAGAAATCGATCGGCGACTGGTCATCCCCCGTAGCCCCAGAAACCCCAACAGAAATCGTCACGTTGATCACAGTCTTGGCGGAGTGCACGGCCAAATGGTTAACCGCAACAAAGATTTGATTGACGATTTGCTTGGTCTCCGTTAAGTCATACCCCGGGAAAAGAATATTAAATTCCTCACCACCGGTCCGATACAATTTCACGGTAGCATCGTTGGCCGCTAGCACCGTCTGGACTGTGTCCGCAACCTCTTTCAAAACGGCGTCCCCGGCAGAATGGCCGTAGGTGTCGTTGATCTGTTTAAAATGGTCAATGTCAAACATCATCATGGCCAGGGGGCGGCGACTGCTCTCGTGTTCCTCAAACAAGTACTCCATGGCATCGGTGTACGCCGCAAAGTTTTCCACCTTGGTCAGCGCATCGTGACTGGCAAATTTCGCCAAGCGACTTTTTAATTCGACGTCGTGCGTCAACATGGAAACGTAGACGTAGAGCAGGATTTCGAAGATGATCAAGTAGATCCATTCCTGCCCCAGCGTCATCCACGTGAAATTAAATTTCAATTTCATCCACAGCCACAACAGGCCACCGAACGGGATGCCGACCAGCAAATACATGACTGGTGCCAACCGATGATTGTGAAACTTCACCCGAATAACATTGAGCACCACGAAGAACGTCATCAGCGTGACCGCGTGACCCCAGGATTGCCAGTACCCCAGCGACCCGTTAAAGGTCATGTACAGAATGAGAATCGGGAAAAATAGCCAGTACGGTAAGTGGATATTTAAAAAATACGCGACGAAAATGACCGCAATCAGCTGAAAGTTCATGAACTCCCAGGAGTCACTTTGCCCGATGACCAACGTCTGAATGCCAAAGGCAAAGACAAACATATAAATAATCCCATACCAGGTGTTGATTTCTTCGTCTGAAATTTTCAGATGGTGCTTTTGCGCCAGGGAAGCCAGCCAATTGTACGAGACCCAGTACAGCGTTAGGACGCCGAGGACAAAGAAGACACTCGTGATAAATGGTGGTACTTGCCAATGAGACCAAGTCATTTGTAACCCTCTTCTTTTAAGTTTGCGTGAATAGCCAGGAACCACCATTGGCCCTGGTCTTTATCATTTATTGAGGAATTAATCGTCGCCGATTAGTCCCGGTGCAACCGGTTGTTTTCTGGCTACGATAGCCTACCGGTGGGACACCACTTCGTTGTATGTGCCCTATATTAAGCCACTTCCGCTGAGAAAACTATTACCAGAAAGGGCTAAGTGCTGAATTATGTAAACAATTTCTATAGCGGATTGGGTTTAGTTATTAACTACATTTGTAAGCAAACCCAGCTGACACGGATCGATGCCACTAAATTGAACTAACTTGCCACCTGCGGCTGCCAGAGATTCCGGCTGCTGTGGGGAACGCCTGCGGCCTGAGGGGCGGTCCTCCGGCTCGGTTTGAAGCCTGTCCAGAACCGACAGTCTTCAAACGCGTCCCACGCTGTAAGCTGGTTCACCAGCTAACACCGTCGACACAGCTACCTCCATCTCTGTCCTCCTCCGGTTAGGATTGATTTCTAACACGACATTGAGGTGAACATCGCTGGCCTGGCAACATTTGGCCACTGTCTAGGCGCGAGTGAACCGATTCTAGACGCCGCTGTGAGACTTTCCAATGGAGCTGTCTTGCCAACACTTTCACCAACGCAAAAAAAGACCAGCCGTCACTTAGCTAGTCTCGCATGTTTGTTTGGAAGAAAATACTTTATGTCAGCGAACTCAAGCCCATTCGCCGGCTGTTGTGAATCACCTTACACAGTCACTTGCTAAGCGCCTATCTGTGGCTGTACGCCAACCCATGAGATTGGCGTACATCAATCTTGCTTTGGCCCTTAACGACTTAAACGGCTGTCATTGGCCTCAACAATGTAGGCGTGAGCGAGCCACATTTAGGCTCAGCCGTGGGATTTTCCATGTGGGTTAACTTGGAAAATGGCGTCTGTGAAACGCGGTCTTGGCGGTTCACAGACGAGGTTCAAGACCGCTCTTCGGCTTGGGCCGTCCTACCCACAGCGTTCCGGCCTAAATGTGGCGAACGGCAAGCCGGCAGGTATCCAACAATACCGACAGCCGTTTAACCTCAAGCCAACCAGTAAACCTCAGTCAATCAACAAGTGGTGCTCCGCCGCCGATCTGAGATCGCTGACGTGGCCCGTGTACAGGTAACCGGCCAACTGGCGCTGTTGGTCAGCGCCCTGCCAGTCTACCTGTTCGTGCTGATTTTCCTTAAAGCCCTGTTGTTGGTAGAAACGGCCTAACCCCGGTGTGGCCGTGAACAGGTACACCTTATCCACCGGCGCTGCATCCCAATACTCAGCAACCGTTTGGACTAGTTGGCGGCCAATCCCCAGATTTTGATATTCTGGGTCGACCATCAGCAGGACGATTTCCCCCAAGAAATCGCGCCGCTGTAAGCTTGCCAAGAGGTGTTCGTCAATTTCACTACGCTCGCTAAGCTGCTTCAACAGTTGCCGGCCCCCCGGCCGAACGGCTAAAGCCGCCTTGGCCACCAACAACTGCCACAGATCATACGACCGTTCCTTCTTACGGTACTTGGTATCCGCCAAGATGGTCCCCACCACCTGGTCGTCCCAAACGGCCACACGAACGTAATTCTGTTGCGTCATGCAGGTTCGCAGGTACACGCGCGCTGCTAATTCATTGCGTTTGTCATCCGTGGGATCAAACCGCCACAGCCGGCCCACGATTTTTGCCAACGCGGGCACGTCTTCGTAGCGCATCCCCCGAATACTTAATTTACGACTCACACGACTTCCCCCTCTCGGTGCTGGCCGCCGTCCCCACGACAACCAACGAAATGCTGTTTTTTACTCCGATAACCATTTGTCCAATAACCAGTTTAACTTCTATTCTGCTAACCCCAATACTCCTTAGCCATAGCGCACCTCTGCCCGACCAATGGCCGTTCCCCGGCAGACTGTCACGTGGTGCTTTAATCAAGAATTTGCTTCCTGATTAACTGAAATTCATTCTACACGGTTAACAGAAGAGCCGCTATCACTTTAAAAAGAGTTCGGTCTGAGAATTTCTCAGAAAGGCTATTGGCGGGGTAAAATGACTTCGAAAATGCTACCCTGCGGCTGGTTGTCCTTGACGACAATCTGGCCGTGACTCAGGGTGACCAGCTGGTGGACGATGGCCAGACCTAAGCCGTTGCCCGCCACAGTGTTGCGGACGCTACTAGTCCGGTAGAAGCGACCAAAGATGACGTCCTTCTCGGCATCGGGTACGCCAATGCCTTGGTCGGCGACGGCCAGCGTTAAGGTCTTGCCCACGGCCGCCAGTTTGACGGTAATTGGCGTGTCGGCCGGTGAATATTTCTGCGCATTATTTAAGAGACTGGTCAGGACCTGTTCAACGCTGTCCTGATTGGCCTGCGCGATGACGTGGTGTTGCACTTCTAACTGGATTTCTCGGCCCATCGACTCACCGTAACTGATGGCGGTGTCGGTGATGATTGTGCTTAAGTCTACCGCGGAGGTCGTCAACTCGAGTTGATTGGCCCGCGATAACGTCAGCAGGCTTTCCACCAATCGCTGCATCCGCTCCGATTCCTTGTCGATGAATGCCAGCGCGGTCGGAATCACCTCGGGATGGGCGTCCCCCCGACGATTGACCATGGACACGTACCCGCGAATCGTGGCGATGGGCGTCTTCAACTCGTGCGAAGCGTTGGCGACGAAACGCCGGTCGGCCTGTTCCTGCTCACTCAGCGAATGCAATAGGAGGTTAAATTCCACGGTTAAGTCGTGAACTTCCTGGGGTGAAGCCGGGACGGGCAGTTGCCGCTGATAATTTTCTGAAATGTCGGCGTTGATGGTCTTGGTGGTCCCGGTCAACTCCACCAGCGGCTGGTTTAATTTTCGCGCCAGCAGGTAAATGAACCAGGTCCCCAGCAACAGAAAAGCCAGTGATATCAGCAAAATCAAGCGGATCAACAGCCACAACAGGTTGGTGACGCCGTTTAGTTTCATCCATACATCATAACGGACGGTCGGGTCCTTGGCGCTGGTCGAGACGTCGGACGCCCGGACGTGGTAGTACAGCCCGGTATTTTCCAGGTAATGAATGTTGTGGGTCAACCGGTGAACGGTGCCCCGCGACTTGGTAGCCAGAAAGGCCTTGGCATTCGGCGAGTACAGATAGCGGTTGGCCTTGCCGGACTTGTCCACGCTGATGCGAATGAAGGTTGACTTGGTGTCGGCCCAACTGCCCATCCGCCACCAGTACCAGTCATTTTGATTGGCAATGAAGCTGCGTTTTAACCCGCGCACGATGCCCAGAGCCTGTTGACGTTGTACCTGAAACTGTTTCAGCCCGACGACGGACATGATGACGCAGCTCAAAATGACGGTGATGCCCATCAAGAGGAGCGCATACACCCGCGTGATCCGCGCCGCACTGGTATTAAAGAGCGTTTTCTTCATCGCCATCGCCTAGTTTGTAGCCCACGCCGCGAATCGTTTGGATCATTTGGCTGGCCACACTTTCCTTGAGTTTGTTGCGGAGGTACCGGACGTACACGTCCACAATATTGATTTGCCCGTCAAAATTAGTGCCCAAAACGGCGTCGAGCAGGTCGTCACGAGTCATGACCTCACCGGGATGCTGCATGAACGTTAGGAGTAAGTCGAATTCCCGCTGGGTGAGTTGGATCTCGACGTCGGCCGCGAACACTTGGCGCGTCTTGGTATCCAGCGCCAGGGCGCCCACCCGAAACATTTTGTCATTGCTGTTTTTGACCACGTTGCGACGCAGAATCACGCGGATCCGGGCCAGCAGTTCTTCTGTGTCAAATGGCTTGGTAATGTAGTCATCGGCGCCGGCGTCCAGGCCAGACACCTTGTCCCCGACGTAGTTCCGCGCGGTCATCATGATCACGGGCACGTCGTAATGCCGCCGAATCTTACGGAGCACGCCGAGACCATCAATACCCGGTAACATCCAGTCCAAAATAATCAACGAGATGTCACTCTGGTGTTCAGCAAACTGGGTCAGCGCCTCTTCCCCACTGGCACAGGGAATCACGGTGTAATCCTCGAAGCCTAATTCGGCACTCAGCAGCGTGCGCAGTCCTTCTTCGTCCTCGACTAACAAAATGGTTATTTTCACGGTCGTCCGCCCCTTTAATTCTTCATGATATTTTTATTCTAACATGTTTTTCTTTTTTGCTTGCATTGCTTTACCAAAGCCTAAGGTTTCCGCACGAGGCTCCCCTCAAAAAACTCGTAACTGTATATACAAACATGACGATAGGCGACACTGTGCTTCGTGGCTACCCTTTTCATTTACTAGGTATCATCAGTGTTCTATTTGTGTTTTTCACTCTAGATTCAGCCTATTTCAACACACTAACTTTAAAAGAATCCTCATCAAATAATTTGATGAGGATGGGAGGTCATTATTAAAATAGTGATTCGATTATTGAGCAAATGAGACCTGTGATTATCGAAATTATTATTTTATCTGTCAAATCCAGTAAATGTTCGTTTTCCATTTTCAATCTTCTATTTCTTCGACTTTCCATAATTACACACCTCTTTACATATGAATATCAACAAAATCAAAAGAGAAATAAAATCGTGGACAGTCTAAAAATGCCGTCAAATCAACGTTTTCGTGATTTGACGGCATTTTTAGACTAAACTCAAATGAAATTCATAAAAAAATAATATAACTGTAATATGTCAACTCAGTCCGCAAACTGAATCAGTACTTTCCCCTGCGGATGGCCAGTCGCCACCAGGTCCAGAGCGGCATTCACGTCGGTTAACTTGAACACGGTCGGGTCAAGCGCCGGCACCAGGTGTTCCTGTTCAACTATTTTCGTCACGGCGCGTAATTGCTGGCCGTCACTGCGAACAAAGATAAACCGGTACTGCCCGCCAGCTTGCTTGACCTGGGCGTCGAGGCGGCGGCCCACTAGAGAGAAGAGCGCTGTCTTCCACCACGGTAAATCGTGGTCTTTGGCAAACTGCCGGTTCGGCCCCATTTTCAACGACAACAGCTTGCCACCGGGCTTCAGGACCTGCAACTCGTGCGTCAACTCTTTAGGGCCAACCGTATCGATCACGTAGTCCACGGGTGCCATCGCTTCCCAGTAGTTTTCCTGGCGGTAATCAAAATACTGGGTGGCGCCCAACCGCATGACGGCCTCGCGGGAACGCGCATTGCCACTGACGAAGACCTTCAACCCCAACGCCTGCGCCAATGGAATCGCCAGCTGGCCAAACGACCCCGAGCCACCAGGAATCAGGACGCTCTGCCCGGGGTGGGCGTGCAATTCTTCATGCAGGCCCTGGTACGCCGTTAAGCCGGTCAGGGGGACTGCCGCACTGTGGGCAAAATCCAAGGTTGTCGGCATCGGTGCCAAGTCCTGTTGGTCAACGACCACGTATTCAGCGAAGCCAACCATTTTCGGCAACGCCAAGCGCGCATACACCGCGTCTTCTATGGAAAAGTCCGTGACGCTCGCGCCCACCGCAGCCACCACGCCGGCAATCTCATTGCCCATGGTCACGGGCATGGCGTAGTCCTGAATCAGCTTGACGCTCCCGGTGCCAATCAATTGTTCTAACGGATTGACGGCGGCGACCCGCACCTTGACCAGTACCTCGGTCGGGCCCGGTTGGGGAACGGGAATATCGTTGATGACGAGCTTGAAATCCTTGGCGTACTTGGTTAATTGGGCTGCTTGCATGGCTGATGCCTCCTGAGTGATTTTAGGTTACTTTTTATTTGTTTTGTAACTTCCTGATTAGACTAATATATTTGGTAACAAAAGTCAAATAAAGTAACTTAGCCAACCTTTTGTGTTACACTGAACTCATCAAATTAAGTGAACCAAAGGAGAACGCATGGCGAATAATACCCGTGAAAAAATCATCAGCGTTGCTGAAGCTCTGATTGTGCAAAACGACCAGCCGGAAGTCACCCTGGGGCAGATTGCCCAGGAGTTAGGCATGACGCACGCCGCCATTTATAAGCATTTTACAAACAAGCAGGCCCTGTGGGAGGCGGTGGCCACGGCTTGGTTCCAGCGCACCATCATCGACCAAATTCAGGCCCGATCCATGGGGACACCAACGGAACAGCTGCACAACTGGCTGTGGGCCTTCGTCAACGCAAAAAAATGGGCGTCTAACGCCGATCCCAAGATGTTTGCGCTCAATACCCGTTACGTTGACAACAACCCCGCTGCCCTCCGCCACGTCCTCACCAGCGCCTACCAGGCCGTGGAAGCCATTATGGGTTACCACGATGCCAATTACGAGCGCGCCGAAGCCATTCTGTCTGCCTTCGCCGTCTTTGCGTTGCCCGCCTTCAAGGACACTTGGAATGAACCAGACTATGAGGCGCGCTTCAATCGGCTTTGGCATCTGATTGCCAAGGGACTGTGAGCCACCATCGGCACCGCCTCCGGGAGGGTGAAAATGAGACCGGACCGCTGTGGGCGCACGCCCGGAGCCAAGGAACGGTCTCCGCGCTTACTTTGAGCCTCA
Source organism: Levilactobacillus cerevisiae (assembly GCF_003946245.1). Lineage (GTDB taxonomy): Bacteria > Bacillota > Bacilli > Lactobacillales > Lactobacillaceae > Levilactobacillus > Levilactobacillus cerevisiae. The sequence goes on along the minus strand of NZ_RHNN01000002.1, from coordinate 49,448 downwards.
TGAGCCGAGTCTCAAAGATAGCAATTCCCTAAGCGACATAGCCCATCGCTAAGGGAATTCCCACGGCTTGGCTCATTTCACCCTCCCTGCGGCTACCCTTGTCGTCCCCAGTTCCGATTGATTCTAACCAGTATTTTCCATATGGACGGAACCGAGATTACTAACATCAACGCTGGGTTAATCGCCTAAACAAATAATATTATGTAACCCGGTCGTCCTGGATTATCCAGAGTGGCCGGGTTTTATCATGGCCTCTAATGGAATGACAGTAGCGTTGCCTAGACGTGGTATCTGTTCAGCGATGAATCCCATCAATCCACCATGTTGAAGAACAGCCTTAACCGGAATCTCTGGCAGCCACAGGTAACAACCTTTAACAAGCCTAGCATCGATGATCATGGCCAGCTGAGCTTCATCCATTTTATTCATTTAAACGTCTGTCTGTCATTCTGTTCATACCAGGACATATAATCTTCCCATGCGTCATCAGTCCATGCCTTAATCCTCTGGATCAAACAGCTCGTGCCGAGTTGTTTTTCCGGCTGTAATCTGTGCTTGACCGCGACGAATTTTAGCCATCAAAGCCGGGTTGCTCAAAATTTCCATCGTTTCAGTCATACTATCGTAATCTCTCTTTGACATTAAGACCGCTGTATCATCGCCAGTATCCCGATTAGTAATTAATAGAGTTGTGGCATCCTCATTAACTTGTCGCAGGTAAGTCTTTAAGTTCCGCCGAAAAACGGAATAAGAAACAGCATCCATACTACTCCGCCCCTTTCTAAAATTACTGTACTGTTAGCTGTACGTATAAGCAACTGATAAAGCTCACCGACTAAAAAAGAGGACTACCCCCAAATTGGGAGTAATCCTCTTTTGAAAAATTCAGATTGAAGAAATTACTTCTTCAATGGGGTCCATTGCCACTTAGTGAATTCTTCGATATCGCGACCTTCGTCACGGGTAATCTTCATGTGCTTAGCTAAGATGTCATCCATCTTCTTGTCGAAGGCCTTACCGGCAGCTTCGTCAATTACACCCTTAGCGATCAAGGTGTTAACGGCATCCTTGGCTTGGTGGAAACGGTCAAGTTCGGAGTATACACGCATGTCGTAAGCAGTCGTGATATCACCGTCTTCACGGTAACCATGAACGTGCAAGCCTAAGTGTTGACGTTCGTAGAAGAATGATTCGATCAAGTCTTCGTAACCGTGGAAACCAAAGACAACAGGAGTCCCGGATTCGCCGAAGAATGAGCTGAATTCAGCATCGCTCAAGGCACGTTCGTCGTTCAAAGGCCCGTTCTTCTTTTGAAGACGTTCCAATTCAACGATGTTGACGTAACGCATCTTAACAGCTGGGAAAGCTTCGTTGATCAAGTCAACAGTAGCCAACGTTTCGATGGTTGGTTCAACACCGGCAGAAGCGAAGACGATATCAGCATCTTCACCTTCAGCAACAGTGGAAGCCCAGTCGATAGTCTTCAAACCGGTGTTAGCCAGTTCTTCAGCTTCGGCAACGGAGAACCATTGTTGACGAGGTTGCTTAGAAGCAACGATATGGTTCAACTTTTGACGGTCGTTGAAGGCCCGGTCAAAGACAGCCAAGAGTGAGTTAGCATCTGCTGGCAGGTATTGGCGAATGAAGTCAGACTTCTTTTCGGACAAGTGGGTCAGCATACCTGGGTCTTGGTGGGTGTAACCGTTATGGTCTTGTTGGAATACGGTTGAAGTTGAAACCAGGTTCAATGATGGGTAATCATTACGCCATGGTTCAGCAGCAGCCTGACGGATCCACTTGAAGTGTTGCGTCGTCATTGAGTCGACAACCCGCAAGAATGATTCGTAAGAAGTGAACACACCGGTACGACCAGTTAAGGTGTAACCTTCAAGCCAACCTTCAGCTTGGTGTTCTGATAATTGGGCATCCAAGATACGGCCTTCTGGGGCTTCGTATTGGTCATTTGGTTCTTTGACCTTACTCATCCATTGACGGTTGGTAATCTTGAACATTTCCCAAAGACGGTTAGACATGGTTTCGTCAGGTCCGAATATCCGGAATGACGTTGGGTTCTTCGTGGCAACGCCAGCAAAGAAGGTTGACAGAACGTTCATGTCCATGTTTTGGTTGCCATTTGGCAAGTTCGTCCCACGGTTAGAAGCGTTGATGTCGTTAGCGTAGTCTTTCCAGTTAGGTAAGTCGAGCGTTTCTGGCTTTTCGCCACGTGCACGGCCACCATTGGCAACTGGGTTAGCAGCCATCCGCTTGTCGCCCTTAGGAGCGAAGTCAGCGACTTCTGCCTTCAATGAACCATCAGCATTGAATAATTCGGTTGGCTTGTATGAGTTCATCCAAGCTTCGAATTCTGGTAATTCGTCAAGCTTACCTTGTGCTAAGCCAAGTGGAACTTGGTGAGCACGGAAGGAACCTTCGATAGGTTCGCCGGCTGGGTTCTTTTGAGGACCGCCCCAACCTTTAGGCAGACGAGCGATAACAACTGGCCAAGCGGCAACTTCACCGTCTTCGTACTTGCCGTTTTCGCGAGCGTCTTTTTGAATTTGCTTGATGTCAGCAATTGCTTGGTCAAACAACTTCGCAGCCTTTTCGTGGTAAGTCATGTAGTCATGGATATCGTCGTTTTCAAGGAAACGTGGTGACCAGCCTAAGCCTTCGAAGAACTTAGCAATCTTGTCATCGCTCATCCGTGAGAACAACGTTGGGTTAGAAATCTTGAACCCGTTTAAGTCAAGGATTGGTAATACGGCACCATCGTTCTTAGGGTTCAAGAACTTGATGGAGTGCCATGCAGTCATAGCTGGGCCAGTTTCAACTTCCCCATCACCAACAACCGTAAAGGCAATTTGGTCTGGGTTATCTAAAACGGCACCGGTAGCATGTGACAGAGAGTAACCAAGTTCTCCACCTTCGTGAAGGGAACCTGGCGTTTGGGCAGTCATGTGGGAACCAATTCCACCAGGGAATGAGAACCGCTTGTACAGACGTGACATCCCTTCGAGGTCCTGAGTAATTTCAGGATAAGCATCCGTGTAGGTGCCGTCCAGGTAAGAGTTTGTTACCATAACTTGGCCACCGTGACCGGGACCACCGATATAGAACATGTTCAAGCCGTACTTGTTGATTAAACGGTTGGCATGGGCGTACAGGAAAGTTTGTCCTGAGATAGTACCCCAGTGTCCGATAGGCTTAACCTTAACGTCGTCTTTTTGAAGCGGGGTATTCGTTACTGAGAACAATGGGTTGCTCTTCAGGAAGATCATACCACCGGAAAGGTACGTAGTGGCACGCCACCATGCGTCAACTTTTTCCAAGTATGACTTGGAATCGTAATCTACTGCCATGAATTTTACACTCCTTCGTGTCGTTGAGTTACATCAGCTAAATCAACATCGATGATCGAGGTTAATTTGTATTCTTTAATCATACTAAACTTTCTCGAAAAGTCAACCTTTTTGTAAATTGGTTCGTCCCAATTACGAAATGAATTGGCTTTCATGAGAATTTACTGGGAAAATAGTGGTCAATTGCCAACTATTTCGGCCGGTCAAACACCAACTAGTGCTTGGTCTAGCAAGCTTTCCTACAAACGCACCTGCAAAAATCACATTTGCGCTCATAGTATAGCAGACTTTCGGCTTTATTCGCATTGGTTTGCTCATTCAGCGGCAACTTTCGCGGGGAAAGCTGTTGGAAATGACCGAAGCGGCTAGTCACTAACTGTTGGTTAACCTAGTGGCTGCCAACGCTATCACTGTCGGCAGCCTCTTTTATGACGCTAGCTTGGTGCATTTTGCTGGGGTAACCTACCCTTGTTTCTGCCCACACCGGTTACCCCGACGCCCAGCTGTGACGGCTCCTCTCGTGGGGGTCGTTCAACTTAACGTGGCTTGAGTATAGCAAATGGCTACGGCGATTGCCGGTAATCTGGTAGGTTGCGCGCTGGTTTAGCAATTCCTTTAGATTCGCTACCAGATTGCTGGTCTTTCTTAAGCGAGCGTTAACCAGTCTTAAAGCTACTCCGTTGACTAAGAATTACCACCTGCGGCTGCCAGAGATTCCGGCTGCTATGGGGACCGCCTGCGGCCTGGGGTGCGGTTCTCCGGCTCGGCGCCTGCACCTCTGTCCTCCTCTGGTTATGGTTGTTTTCGTCCCCACTAAATTCTCAAATAAAATAGGCTAAGTCCACTGGGAACTTAACCTATTGACGACTAACATTATCAGATATAGTCAATATTTTATCAACAATTTTTACGAATCTAAGGTGCAACGTGCTTTAAGCTGGGCTAGTCCTTCGCCGCCAATGCGTTTGCACTGGTCGTCACGTAAAAATCACTTGAACGTGCTAAAGCCCTATTCAGTGCTACCAAGTCCTTAATGGCGTCCGCGCGGTCCGTTTCCAATAAGTAGATTTGAAAATACCGCAAGAAAGTCGGGCGACTATCCAGCTCACGGTTGGTCTGAAAGAGTTGCAGCAATGCCGCGTACAAACTGTCCTTGGTCCACTGTCGTTTTTGACGGTGTAGCGTTTGCGTCATAATCGTATGCAGCTGCAAAACGGCCTCGCTATACACGGTGAGGTCCGCTGTCGCAACTGTGCTAGCCAGAACCTGGTTGATCTCAGTCAAACGGTCTTGAGCACCAGCTCGGTCTCGCGCGATTATCCGCGCTGATAAGGGATTCTTCAACGTTAGCCGGGTCAAGGCATCCGCCGCCATGCCGACCGGTTGCCAGTTCAGGGCTTCTAGCTGCGCAACAGCCTTTGCAACATCAATAGTATAGTTTGGTTTCGTAAAGATGGCGTCCGCCAATTGGATACTCTCTTGACTCTTTTGGCGCCATTCTTCTCTTTGGAAATGCAGGCCATCACTCATGACGACGCTTCTGATGACACCCCGATTGCTAGCCTTCAGCAGGAGTGCATACGCCCGCGCATCAATTTTTCCTTTGTCTAAACAGAATTTCAAAAATTGGTGAATGACCATAGACAGGGCGACAATTCCAGCCGTCGTCAATCTATCCGCAAATGACCAGAGCGTCCCGATGTGCAACCTGTATTCATCTTCTGTCAAAGATTTAGTTGTCGTGGATAGGCGCTCGCCCCAAGTCAATAGGATAGAGTATATGGGGAATCCCGTCAGAAACAGAACATAAGCCAGCTGGAGTTGCACCGGATTGTGTTTCTTAGCCACCTGGGCCAGAAACTCATTAAAGTCAATGCCAAAAAGGTTCTGATCCTGAGCAAACATGTCATCTTGGTTTACCGGTAATAACATGACGGGATCATTCGCAAAAATGTGATTGTAAAAATCATCGTTGTCCGCATATGTCGGCTGGTTCATGAATGCCGCAACGTCTGGCTGTAACTCTTGTACCCGCTTTTCATAGTCGGCCGTCAATCCGCTAGCCGCCAAGTGTGCCTTTTCTAAGTAGGCACAGAAAAATTTTGTTGCATTTGCCAGTTCTGCTAATTCCTCAGGCGATGACGTAAATGTTCTAAAGCCGATCAGCGCGGCCTCTGCTAGAGACTCAGCCGTCATTTGGTCAACATCCCGATTGAAACAAAGGACTTGGACCGTAACGATTGTGCCCAATAGGCTTTCTAGCCCGCCCGAATAGCCACTGAAATTATTTAGCGTCGCTTGATCTTGTAAAAAGCCCCTAGCTTTAGTCATTTCAGTGAAAACTCGTTCCTGACTCATCTCTTTCGGTAACGGCTTGCGAACACTGTCCAGATCCTTTGTGGCCTGCCAAATTCTTTCAAAAAATTCGTCTTTTGCCATGTTTCATTTCACATCCTATTTCTATTTTTATGCAAAAATTTTTGTCAACACCAAACGTATGTGCGCTAATTGATGCTCACGTCTAATATACAAGACTTAAAGGCGAACAACAATCATCAAACGCCAACAATTATCTCATGGACCCGCGGATTGCTAGTATTTCGGGTAAACCCAGGTAATTTTTTTTGCCACGACAACGAAAAGCAGGACCCGTCCTCCGAATTGGAAGGCAGCGCCCTGCTAGTGATTTCTATTTAACTGACTTCACCGAACCAACCGAATCCTGCTTCACGGGTTCTTCACCCGGCCGATCCGCCGCAATCGCCGCGGCCAGCTTTGCCTGGTACCAATTGACCAGGCGCATGACGTTGGCCACTGCGCGGTCCCACGAGATGGTGGCGAGCAGGAGCAGAATCGGCAAATACTGAATGATGTACCGGCTCCGGCCACCTTCAAACAGGAGCAGGAAGGCAAAGCCCCCGACCATCGACAGCCGCAGAATTTGAATGACCCGGCGTTCGGGTCCGAAGCCCAGTGCAATGATCGTTAGTAGCGTGATCCACCACAACTGGGCCGCAAACCGGAAGTCAGCGATGTGTCTCCCGTACAGGTAAATGAAGTTCTTGAGCTTGTTGGTGATGCCCTTGTTATTGGGCTTTTGATTTTCCAGGAAGAAGTGTCCTTCCTTTAACCAGCCAAAGGTCCCGTCAGCGGTGTTATTGCGCTGCTTCATGACCAGAAATTTCAGGTACCCGACTGGTCCTAACTTCTTCAAGCGTTTCTTCAGCATCATCACGGAGTAGTCCGTCTTCTGCTGCTTAGTTGGCAAGAACGTCATTTCAACGGCTTGCCACCAACTGTAGCCCCCTTGACCGTAGACCCCCATCGCTGCAAAGTGAATGGCCGGGATGGCGCGGGATTTATCAATCTGAATGTACGTTTGATTTTCAACTTTATGATTCACGTATTGATAGGTCTCGTAGCCGCTACGGCCAACGAAGAGGACCATGGCAAAGGCAATAAACAACGCCTCCATGTGCAAATGTTTGTGATTGACCATCGCCATTAAAATTTCAATAATGACAATCGCAATCACCGGAATAATTGATGATGGCTTCATGAAATACGTCAGCATCACGGTAATCCCAAAACCGTTGGCGGCTGACGCCCGAATCAGGGAATGAATCGTGGACTTTCGCATCACGAAGTAGCAGAGCATGTAAAACGACACCAACGGCAGTCCCCAGGCATCAGTATAGGGCATGATAATGCTGGGAAAAACCGCCAACCAGCCAACCTGAATGTACATGGCAGCGCCCAGCGCTTTTTTCTTCAGGACCCAGACGCTCGCCAAGTTACAGATGGCTGACAAGTCCACGAAGAATAAGGTGATGAAGTCAAAGAATTCCCAAGTGGTTTGATTAAAGGTCGTTGAGATCCAGTGCATGAACAGCATGATGGGCAAGTTGTTTTGGTTCAGGCTGAAATAAGACGTGATGTCCGGGTCCAAGACACTGCTGGGATCCGTCGCCGTATGCAGCAACATCCCCGAGTCAAACCCACTGTTGGGGTGCACGAAATAAACAAAGAAAATCTGTCCAATCAGCACCATCACCAGCAGAATCGTGCCGGTCCGCAGCCGTTGCGTGATGAACACCCGGACTAGCCAGGCGTGGGCCCGCGGATAGGCGTAGTTTGCGATGGCGATGACCACCAGCCCAATCACCAACCCGGTCGTGAGCATCGTGGTACTGGTCCCAAACGTATTGTTGTCACCCAAGATAATGTTGGGCGACGTGACGGCGAAGAACAGGGTCAGAAAAAACAGGACGCGCCAAAAGAGGTTGATCACTGCTTGACTGAACCGATAGAATCTACGCATCGCCATTCCCCTGCTTCGCCACCTCGGCTGCGACTTCCGCTTCGGTTGGGAATTTACGTTCCGTCACGTCGATGCAGAAGGACCGGGTTGGCGAGTCACTGACCTCGATGCGCAGGAGGACCGCGTTGCTCCGGCGCAGGATGCCGTCAATTTCGTTGAACAGGTATTCCGTGACATTTTCCACGGTGGGGTTGACCGTCTTGAATTCTGGCAGGTCGTTTAAATATTGCCCGGATAAGGCGTTGATGGCCTTGCCCAGGGATTTTTCGATGTCAAAGAAGGAGACCATCCCCTCAAACACGTGCAGTTCACAGACGATTTCCCAGGTGTGGTTGTGCTTCTTCCCGGTCCCGGATTTCCAGCGGACCGCGTGACTGGCGTTCACGTATGATTTAATTTTATAGGATCGTTGCTTCATACTCATTTTCCTTTCCGCTGCTGCCGTTTCCGTCGATACTGCTCGCGGAGCGTATGACCATCGTCACGGAGGACGGCGGTCAGTCGGTGAAATTCTTCAGAAATCCCGCGCATCCGCCAGGTGGCCTGGGTGGTCATGGCGTTAATGATGCCGACCAGCCGAATCCACGAGTTGACGAACTGGTAGATGGGCAGGGTCAGCGTCACCCACCAGAGATGCAGGTAGTAGTGCTGCTCACTGGGGTACTGGCGCAACAGGATCGCGACACTGGCAAAGTTGATCAGCGCCACGAACACGTAGAGTGAATAGATTAACAGGTAGGACATCCCCACCACCAACGTGGAATACCCGAAGGCAATCAACACGATGCTGGCGAAAGTCCAAATCATTCGGGGAAAGACAAACGTGTGATCAATCATCATCCGCCGAACCAAGAAATTGTTGAAGAAGCGTTTCAGACTGGACGACTGGGCCATGTAGTTCTCGGTGACCTCCAACTCCCCCCGTTGCCAACGCTGCCGCTGGGTGTAGAGCTCAGAGAAGCCGGAGATGGGCTCGACGTAGAAAATGGCGTCGGCACAGATGACCACCTTTTTGCCCAGCCGCGTCCGAATCTGAAAGGTCATATCGGTGTCCTCCCCAATACTGTCAATGTCGTAGAGGAAGGTTTCCATCAAGACTTCCCGGCGAAACGCGGAGAAGGCCCCCGACATGGTAAACAACTGATCCCGCGAGGACTCAATCGTTCGGCCGGAGAGAAACGCCTGCGCGTACTCGTAGTATTCATTTTTCGCCAGCATCTTGTGCCAAAGGCCCTTGACGTTCTGGACCATTTGCCACTTCGGCAGGATGGCCCCGGTCATAGCGGCGATGCTGGTGTCATTTTCAAATTGAAGCACCATGTTCTTGACGGCATTCTTTTCCAGGAGACCATCGCTATCGATGTTGATGACGTAGATGCCGATGCTCTCGTAGATGGCGGTGTTCAGGGCCCGCGCCTTTCCCTTATCCGTGTTGACGTAGCGCAGGATTAATTCGGGAAACGTGTTCTGGGCCTTGGCGTAGGCGCCGAAGCTGTCGTCGGTACTCTGGTTATTGGCCAGGATTACCTGCATGGCACTCTTGGGATACGTTTGTTCATTGATGGAGCGGATACACTCAAATAAGGTGTCCTCGGAATTGTAAACGGGCACGATAATCGTGACCCATGGCCATTTTCCGGGTGGCACTAGTTTGGGCTGGTGGAGGTGCAGGCGCATTAATTTTATCGTGGAAACGATTGCGGGAATAATTTCCACGATAATCGGTATCAGCGCCCACGTAATCCAGAATCCCATTCTGGTCAGTGCTAGATTGATCCAGTACATCACAGTTTATCGTGCCTCCAATCGATAAATTCCCGATACAGTCCTTGCGCCAACTGAGAATAGGTAAAGACGTTGTAGTACAGGGCAATAATCAGGCCGTAAAAGATGAGGCGGCCCAGGATGGAATGGGCCAGGAAGAAGGTCTCCCCGCCGCCAAAGTGGACGAAGGTAATCACCACGCACAGGCGCAACACGTTAATGGCAAAGATGTACAGTAGGCCAAATACTGAGTAGAACACCTTTTCACGCCGCTTGTACATCGGGAAGAACGCCACCAGCGCCACGAACGCACAGGTTTCAATGATGCCAGAACATTCGTAGTCAATCGACATGATGACGGAGTTGCCGGAGTTTGAGATGTAAACGAGTCCCATCTTGTACATAATGGTGCACCATTGCGTCACATCATTGAATAAGGCGACCCCGTGAATGACTGCGTGGGTGAAGAACCAGACCCAATACGGCCGGCTAATCGCTGTCAGGATAAAGAAGAGTCCGGCACTCCCCGCAATAAAATAATAGGCGGATAGCCGAGCTCGTTTTAACACTGATAGGATATACAGCCACACCACGATTCCCAGTAGAATACTTACTCTCATCAATACCAGTCCTATTAGTTAACTTGTCAAACGAATGCGGTCACAGCGACACCTTGCTCACTTACCTGACATCTGGTCCTGCCGGCGTTTCAGTTTACCCGACTTGCGGAGTCGCCAGTAACCGAAGCCCGCGATGAGCACGCCGATTCCGGCGATCACGTAGGGACCCGTGGACCCACCGGCAACGGTGACCTTTTCGTTCCCAATACTAGCATTATTCATGGTAATGGTTTGTCCAGTCATGCTTGAGAGCTTTAGCTTACCGGTGTCAATTTCAAATTCGATAATGCTATGACCCTCACTATCGCTCGACACATAACCCACGCCGACCTTACCATAGTCAGCATTAGCATTGTAATCCTGTTCCGTATTACCGGCATAGAAGTTAACCTCGGTTGCCTCACCATTCTTAACGATGGTATCTGGAATGTCAGTAGCCCAAGCCCAAATCTGTTTGCCATTGAACTCAAACTTGTAGCCGACTTTGGGAACCTGGCCATACTTCATCTTGGCGAAAACATAGACCTTGTCACCGTCACTCACCATTGCTGTGTATCCACCATAGCCCTCAGTCAACGTGACGTTTTTCCAGTCTTCATACTTGCCGTCAATCTTAATATTCAAATTATCATTATCGTTATTGGCATTGTTATCGGTAGTCGTCGTGTCCTTGGAACTGGACTCAGCCTTCCCATTGATCACACCGGACGTCGCCGTGACATCAGCGCTAACGTCCTTGTTGCTCAAATCGTCAACCGTCGTAGTAGCTGTTCCCCCAACGTTAGGGTTAGTCATTGATACTTTTTCACCGTTGTCAGAACTAGTGAGGCCAAACATACTCAGGTCAACCCGGAATTCAGCAATACTATGCGTCCCATCGTTAGTGATATACCCCTTAGCGACTGTCCCATATTGGTCCCCAGTATTATAGGTCCCACCACTAAACGTAATAGGTTTGATATCCCCTTTGGCCACCGTGCTCGGAATATTACCAGACCAAACATGATAGGTCTTATTGTTAATGGTAAAAATGTAATCCCCATAACCAGGTACCTGACCGTATTTCATGTTCACGTAAACGTCAACGTACTTGCCATTACTCTCCATAGCAAATGTCGCTTCATTATTGCCAGTCGTTAAATTCGCGTTATCCCAATCCGAAAACTTACCATCAATTGTGATGTTGTCACTAGCCTGTGCCGTAACCATTGGAACATTTGGCGACGCAAGGTCAGGTCGGCTTGCTGGACGATTTGTTCCCAGGCATCCACACACTCTTGCACGATGATCATCGTTTCGCCATCGGAATCGTCGATGTCTAAATTGGTTACCCGCTCAGCCACGACCGCCACCACGTCAAAGGCCAGCCCCAAGCGTTGGTCGATGATCATCTTCTGGACGTCCCCTTGCATAAAGTCCGCCACATCATTGCCAAAGGCCCTTGCCGCGCGATAATCAATGAAGCCAGAGCGGTCCATGTGTGATTGGAACAGGCTGGTGATGAGCAAGCGGTACTCCAGCAAAGCCTCCTTGCTGGCAGCCGGACTGACCATGGTTTTAAACTGCTGGGCCAACCGACCGTCAGCCGTCAGGACTCGCGTCAAAAAGTCGCGCACCTGTTGGTCACTCGCATTTGCCACCAGCGTACTGACCGTCGACGTTGCTTTGCCGGTTGGCTGGTCGGTGTCGTCGGCCGCTGACTCCCAGGTGAATAAAACCGCCGCCATGTGTTTGCAATACTTACCCTCCGCGGCGTAGGGACAGGTACAATCGCCCTGCACGAAACGACCACCGCTGATTTCTATGCTGACCTGGTACGTCGTGGAGCCCGTGACCACGCCGGTGATGCGGGTAGGTGTTTGCTTAAATTGACTAACCAAGCCGCGTTGATAGTAATCGTATCCCCGATTGAGAATCTGAGATTGAAACAGTGTTTCCCAGTCCATTGGCTGATCTCCTTTCGTAGCCTTGCTACTACTATATCAGATTTGCGGGTCCACCGCGTACTCATGAAAAATGATTTAGCTGAGCGATGACGTCTGAAAATTCCGCGGATCTTTTAAGCAGGTCTAATTGGCAACTAAAAAGGTTAAAGGTTAAATTGTTGGTATAGCCCGCTACATAGTAAGGATATAACACTGGATATTGACGGCACGGTCTAAACCAGCTGGCCTACCGTTTACCAAATTTAGGCTGTATCAAACCATGGTAGCCAAACGTTGCCAGTCCAGCGGTTGTCACGGCAATGTCATCTTAAAGAACACTCCTAACCGGAGGAGGCCAGAGGTGGAGGCAGCTGTGGCGACGACGTTAGCTGAGTGTTCTTCTCAGGTTACGTCGTGGGACGCGTTTGGAGACTGACGACCTTTGGCAGGCTTCAAACCGAGCCGGAGGACCGCTCCCCAGGCCGCAGGCGGTCCCCATAGCAGCCGGAATCTCTGGCAGCCGCAGGTGGCAATTCCAAGTCATCCGCCATTAACGCGCGGATTCAGCCAGCAACCGCACCGTGCTACAACAAATATATTCATACATGGCTCTATCTAGACCCTTGTGTAGCGCAGGCCAACTTTTAATCACGCCTTCATCGTGGAGACGGCCCAGATAGAGCTGGAAATACCGCAGGAAGGCCGGCTTGCGGTCAAACCCGTCCTCCGTTTGAAACAGGTGAATCATGGCCGCTTCCAAGCTGTCGCCAGACCACTGCTTGACTTGCCGGTTTAAGTCGCCCGTCATATAGCGGTGAATATTGGAAATGGCTAACTCGTAAATCAAACGGTCTTCCGCGGACAGCGCGTTGCCAAGTAATTTTGACGTATCAGCGGCCCAGTCCCGTGCCCGGAGCCGTTCCATCATGATTTGGTCCTCCGACAGCGGCTTTTTTAGGACTAATTTTATCGTTGGATCCATCAACGTGGCAACGGGTTGTAAATGCAACTGACCCAGAATTTTCTCCGCCTTGACCGCATCAATGGTGTAATTGGGCTTGGTAAAAATTTTATCAGCCAAGGCCACGCCTTCTTCATGCCACTGTGGAAACAAGTCCATGTTGTCAGGTGTGAGTGGTCCAATCGCAACGGCTCTCACAATCCCGCGATTACTGAACTTCAGCAACTTAGCATACTCGCGCGCTTGAATGAGTTCGTGGTCCAAGCAGAATTTCAAATACCAGTGAACCACCTTTGCCAAGTCAATGAGTCCCGCCGTAGTTAGGCCCTTCGCAAATGCCCAGAGGGCGCCCACGTAAATGTCAACTTGCTCCTCGGGAAAGTTGACTGACCCATGAGCCAGGCGCTCTGCCCAGCCCAACAAGGAATAGTAAATGGGGTGATCCGTCACGAATAAACCTTCAGCCAAGCGCAATTGCCCGGGATTGCGCCGTCTTGCTATCTGGTCTAAGAAGTCATTGAAATCGACATCACCGACTTCAGTCTGGGCAAACATGTTGGTCACCTCGAAAGGGGCTAGCGTCAGCGGGGCATTTGAAAAGAGTTCTGGCTTTCCCAATACCGGCTCCGCTTCCCAAGCCGCCGCGGCAATGTCCGGACGGCGTTGTTCAATGACTGCATCAAATTTAGCGGTCAAACCAAATTGGGCCAGGCCCCGTTCTTCCAGATAGTCGGCGAATAAATGCACGATTTGAACCATGCCCGTCAGTAGATTTGCGTCTTTGATAATCGCCGCAAAACCAACAAGCACCACATCAGCCAAGGACTCCGCCGTCAGTTGTTTCAGATTGCGGTGAAAGACCCGCATCTGCAAAATCACGAGACTTTGGGCAAAGTCGTTTAAGCCCTCAGAGTCAAACTGAGCTTTCGCCAATACCGTCGAATCTGTGGCAAACCCAATCACCCGTGTCAGTTCGGCATTAATTTGCTTCTCCGTGTAGGTGTGCTTACTTGCCCGGACGCTGGGAGCCCCCTGTGCTGCTTGCTCGACAGCGTTTAAGATTCCTTGATCAATATCCATAGTTTCGTCTACCCCTTTTGATTTTCATTTCCTGATTGGACGGCAAAAAAATGGTTCAGTTCCTATTGTACCAGGAATGAACCGTCTTTTTGTCATGTATTTTCATTAATTATTCCGGTTATAAGCCCAAACCGTCAGCGGCGCGAAGATCAAAACAATTCCAGTGCCAAAGACCAGCACCAACACGGCCTCGGACGTCCAACTGCCCGTCGCCAACATCTGCCGGATGGCCGTGATCACGTGGGTGACGGGGTTCAAGTTGGCAACGACCTGCATTGGCTTTGCCAAGGACTTGATGGGAATGAATGCGTTGGACACGAACGACAGGACCAGCATCGTAATCATGGAAAAGCTCTGAACCGTTGTCGCGTTTTTCGCCAGCAACCCCAGCAGGGCAAAGATCCAGGAGAGTGCCCATCCGGTGAAGATGGCGAGCAACCCACTAATCACGACCCAGCCGAAGCCAGCGGCCGGTCGCCAGCCCATCACGTAACCGGTGGCCAGCGAAGTGATTGTCGCAATCAATAGCCGCAAGCTATCAGCGAAGAGCTGTCCCGCCAACGGCGCAATGTGAGCCATCGGCAGCGATTTAAAACGGTCGAAGACGCCGGAGTCCAAGTCCTCTCTAATCTGTGAACCCGACCCGGAAGCCGCCGACAGCATCGTCTGAATCAGAATTCCCGGCACGATGGTCGGCAGGTAGGCCTGCACGCCACCCGCGATGGCGCCGCCAAACAAGTAGCCGAACATCACCATGAATAGGATGGGTTGGACCAGAACGTCCATAAATCTGTCTGGATTGTGCACTGTTTTGAGTAAATTACGGTAGGCCATGGTCGCCGTGTTCATGACCACGTTCCCGCGATGCGTTTGGATATCCATAAGCGTTAACTTCCTCTCTAATTTTTGCCAACGGTGAGATCCATGAAGACGTCATCGAGCGACGGCTCCTGAACCGTTAAATGGCTGACGCTAATTTGCGCCTGCTGCAGCGCGGTCAGCACGGGGGCGAGTTGCGTGGCCGCAGTCAGCCGTGCACTCACCCGCTGACCACTGTGCTGGACGGCGGCATGTAAGCGGTCGGCCAACAACTTTATTGCCGGATTCACCTCAGCCGGTTGTGCGACAGTGAACTGCAAGGTCGTGCCGCCCACCTGCTGTTTCAATTCCGTGGGCGTCCCAATCTTAACCAACTTGCCGTGGTCAATCACGGCGACCCGGTCGGCCAGCTGATCTGCCTCGTCCAGATATTGCGTGGTTAAGACAATCGTCGACCCCTGCGCCACCAAGTCCCGAATGGTGGCCCACATCTGCGTCCGCGTCCGGGGATCCAAGCCGGTGGTCGGCTCGTCCAGAAAAATCAGTGCCGGTCGCGTGATTAAACTAACTGCCAAATCCAAACGGCGCCGCATCCCGCCAGAAAAGTTCTTCAGCGACTTGTCGGCTGACTCAACCAGTGAAAATGTCTCTAGCAATTCCGTCGTCCGCGCTTTGGCAGCCGTGCGGGACAAGCCATTCAGTCGCGAGAAGATCATTAAGTTTTCCCGCGCTGAAATATCCTCGTCGACCGAGGCGTACTGCCCTGTCAGGCCGAACAGTGAGCGGGCCACCCGCCCTTCCTTAACGGTATCGTGACCAAAGATCTGGACGCTGCCCTGCGTGGCCTTTAGGAGTGTGGTCATCATCCGCAGAATGGTGGTCTTCCCCGCGCCGTTTGGTCCCAGCAAGCCGAAGACTTCCCCTTGCTTGACGGTGAAGGAAACGTCATCCACGACCAGTTTTTGGTCAAATTTTTTCGTTAAGTGTTGCACATCGATTGCCTGTACTTGCGTCATCCACATTACCCTCTTAGTTTTAAAATAATAGTCAGGCTACCTGACGAAAATTATTATAAGGCCCCCTGATGAATTCGTCAACACTTTTATTCAGGTCACCTGACTTTCTTTTTATTTGCCAGCAGGTATAATGGTTTTAGGAGGTATCACCCATGCCCAATTTACTGAAACAAAAGAACGCTGCTGGCAAGCTGATTGAATTCGGCATGGTCCAGCATATAGCGGATGAAATGGCTCACCACGGCCACCCGCGCCGGGGAGAACGGCAATCCATGTTCCAGGGCCAAGGCAAGATTTTACTGGCACTGTCCCAGGCGGATGGCTTGTCGCAAAAGGAATTAGCCGCCCGCTTAAATTTAACGGCGCAATCCACCGCTGAATTTGTCAATAAGCTGGTCAAAAAAGACTTGGTCACCAAAGAAAAGTCAACGACCGATCGCCGCAAGACCATCATTCGACTGACTGACCAGGGCCGGGAAACGGCAACCGCAGAGTCCGCGAAGGTGCCAGAATTTCTAAACGTCTTGTCCGACGAAGAACTGGACCAGTTGAGCGCCATTCTCACCAAGCTAAACGAAAGCCTGTACGACGAGATTGCGAAAACCGATCCGACCTGGTTTAATAAATTTCAACGGAATATGTCTGACCACCTGCGAGACTGGTTCTTGTAGGGACGGCGCTGGACTAGTGATAGCACCATGTTAGAACATTAAAAAAGCACGCCTCCTTATTTCTGGGGGCGTGCTTTACTGTCTTCCAGTTTCATTTTGAATGAGCGCCATCGACTCTTCATGGTTTGGACTAGGCACCATATTTCGATTGAGCTGGATGCGTTTGTTCTTTCTGGACATTCATCACGCATTTCTAAATCTCACAACTCATGCCAATCGACATCATCAATCTCAAAAAAATCATCCCCGCCACTCTGCCTGCGTTCACGAACCCTGGCCAGAACGCCAGCATTTCCGAGGTAAAGCGTCTCCTGGAGAGCATCCCAGTCCGCTTTACTGACGAGCACCGCAGCTGATTTTCCATTGCCATTAGCTGGTGCAATTAGGATTGGCTTCTGTTGCCGGTTAACGGCTTGGATGAGGCCATAAAGATTCTTCCGCGCGTTTTGCGGCGTTAATTTTTCCACAAGACCACACCTTTCTCAGTCACTTCAACGGTCATTCTCATCCCTGAAAATGATAAGTCAGCTCATCCGCCGTGTACGGTCGGTCGGTCTGTCCGGGCTGGTTCCAGGAACCGATCACCTACCGGAATGTCACAGGCTCGGGCCGCCGCGACGGCGAACTCCCGGAAGAACTGAAAACTGGCGGTCACGATGCCATTATCTAAGACGCCGGGTTGGCGTACCAAGTTTTCCTTTGGAATAAAGGGGTTCTTCGCATAGGTCTCTTCAAAAATACCGCCAGTGAACTGCGTGTCGGCTAACAGGCTGGCCTTCGCCAGCAGAATTGGTGAACTCGACATGGCCGCGACAATTGGCCGCTTAGTGACACCGACCAGTTGCGCTAAGAACGCCGCGTTCCGTGGGTCGCTTAACGGTACGTGGTAGTCGTCAATCCCCGGCAAGATGAGTAAGTCGGCATCTAGTGGATTCACTTGCGAAAATGCCTGCTGTGCCATGACCTGTAGTCCGTCCTCTCCCGCATACAGCTTGGCATCCGCCCCCACCGTGCTGACCTGCCAGTCTTCTTCAAACGCCAAGATTTCCGTCAACGCCGCAATTTCAAAGTTACAAAAGCCTGGATACAACATCACCAAACATTTTTTCATGCTACCATCGCCTTTGTTTACTCTAAAGTATACGCTTACTTGGGGGCTACACGGATGGTAAACCTCTACAACTGAAAAAACGACCGTGACCGCCGTCACAATCGTTTTTCGTCTCTTGATTTAACTTGTTAAAACGTATGCCAGAAGGTAGTTGATTTCAGTTGTCAGCCTTAATGCTCGCCAGCTAACCGCCTTTCGTCCCACTCTCTCAAACCGTCAACACGCCTTCCCGTACCTGGCGATCATGATTAAAAATCACCCGGTCACACCGCGGGTCGGCCGCGCAGGCTTGGACCCAGCCTAGTGCCGCCATTTCTTGAGTGGCACTGGTTAGAATGCCGGGTAAAATGAGCTTGGTCAAATTCAACTGGTCGTAGCCCACGTCACTGGCCAGCAGCACGTAATGGCCGTCGTCGCCAGTCACCTTGACCGTCATCAGCCCAGTGGAATGGCCGGGCGTCAGGATCAGCTCAATCCGACCGTCGTTGAACAGGTCCCACGACCAGCCCAACGGTCCGTGGTGCGTCCGTTGATAGGGAATCGCCGTCATCTGTAGACCCGCCCACATCCGTTTGACGTAGCGCGGATTGAACCGGTCGTTGCCAGCGGCCAGTTCCCGACCACTGACGTACACCGGCCGCGTGGGATTCACGTCCAGCAGCCCGCTAACGTGATCGGTGTCCAAATGACTCATCAACACGCTGTTGAGGTCGCTGGTCTGAATCCCCCGCCGCTGCAGGTGCTCGGTCACAGACCAGCCAGCAGGCAACACCGGCTTGGCAGCGAAACGCGTTAGCCCCAACTCTTGGACGGGATGCCGCCGAACGTTTTGGCTCCAGCCGGCATCCACTAAGATGGGACCGTTGGGGTGTTCAATCAGGTAGCTGGACACCGGCAACACCACCTGGTGCTCCCGCCCGCGCCCCAGTCCCAGGGGTAGCCGCGAGGAATTTCGAAACGGTGTGGCTTCGTCCACCCGAACCAGTCCCGTATGCCAGATTGAAATTTTCATCACGCTGCGCCTCCTGTGCTATTTGTAAATGACCCCGCCGTCGGCCACAATGGCTTGTCCTGTAATGTAATCGGCCTTTTCACTCGCCAAGAAGGACACGACCTGCGCCACGTCTTCGGGCTTTTCTGGTCGCCGCAACGCGATTCGTTGGGACCCGCGTGCAATCTCTTCTTCAACCGTGGTGCCATTCTGTTCGGCATAGTTCTGCAAAATGGCGTCCATCATGGGCGTTTCCACGTAGCCAGGACAGTAAGCGTTGACGGTGATCTGGTCGCCACCCAATTCCTTGGCGGCCCCCTGCGTCAGTGAGCGCACGGCAAATTTAGTTGCGGAGTAGCCGCTGTGTTTTTCGGCCACGGAATAGGCGCCAATCGAGGCGGCGTTGATGATCTTCCCGTGGGAACCTTGCCGTTTGAACTGGGCGGCCGCAGCTTGAATGCCGAATAGCACGCCCTTCACGTTGACGTCGAACAGCGCCTGAAAATCGTCCTCCGCCATGTCTTCCAGCATGATTTCCTTGGTGATCCCAGCGTTGTTAATCATGACGTCTAGCTGACCAAAGTCCTGGACGACCTGGTCCACCAACTGGAACACGGCGTCGTGATTCGCCACGTTGACGCGGTAAGCCCGCGCGTTACTCAGCTCGTCAGCCGTCGCCACCGCGCTGTCGTAATCCATATCGGCAATTGCCACCTGAAAGCCATCCGCAACCAACTGACTGGCAATCGACTTGCCAATCCCCTTGCCGGCACCCGTAATAATCGCAACTTTTGTCATCTGAAACGTCCTCCTTCAAAATTCATGTAATCAAACAACTACTAAAATTCCTGTAATCAAACAACTACTAAAATTCCTGTGGCCAAATAACCTACAGTTGGCGCCAATCCACGACGCCGGTCTCATAACTGCCTGCTTCCAGAAAACTGCTCAGCGGCACCTGCTTCAACGACGCGGCATAGGCATCGTGAGCGGCCGTGAACGCGTCCACCGCAATGTCTTCACTGCGTTGAATGTGGGCGGCATCCCCGGGAAAAATCTTCGCCGCCAGATGGAGCGTCGGCAACGTTAACGTGTCCAGGTCGTCCAGCGCCGCACAGACGTCGTAGAGCGTGATGTCCGCCACGCTCTTGTGAATGACGAAGCCGCCATCCTTGCTGGCAACCGATTCGATGAGACCCGCCATCACCAATTTACGCAGAATCTTTTTCAAATAAGAATCGGAAACTTCTAGGCGCTGGCTCAACAGTTGGCTCTTCAGCGGTGCGTGTTCCGTCTGGACGGCCATCATCAAGATGACGTAAATGCCCTGTTCAATACTCTTGCTAATTTTCATAATGTCCTCACTATTTCGCTAATAATTCGTTTAATAAAGTCATCACAACGGTGTCCACTTTTACCGGTCGGAGACTAGGAATGACCGCACCCAGGACCCGTAAGAGCGGCACGAAGCGGGTCATTTGGTCCTTGCGTCCAGCGCCATAGACCAGCGTCGGTTCGACGACGGCCAGTGGCGTGGGGCTGGATTGGAGTTCCTGAATCAGGTCCCGTTTGGTGGCCACGAATGCCTTGGGGCCCAGCTTACCGCCGATGAAGCCCATGGCGGTGGGGTGGTACTGGTCCGCCAGTCGTTGCATGAATTGGGCCGGCAGTCGGTTGAAGTCCGCCAACTCTTGCGGATCATCCTTGGGACCACCAACCAGGTCGACGATGTAATCGACCTGGGCCGGCAACGCGTCATCGGCCAGCTGGGGCCGTAGTAAGTCAACCGCCACCCCGTGTACACCGGGAAGGTCTAAGCGAGTGGCGCCCGAACGCGAGAGTACCCAGAATTCTGTATCAGCAACGCGGGAACGCCACGCCTTAACGAGCTCCCGGCCAATGTAACCACTGCCGCCTAATAAAACAATATTTTTTGTCATGAACTGGCCTCTTTCCTAAGACTTTTATTATCCACGGATAGTATATATCCATGGATATGGTAAGTCAAGGGATTATTTTTATTTCCGTCAATTGCATGAAAAACAATGTAAGACGGGACAGAAACGCTATCAAAATTAAGGCATTAGCGCCAAAAAAAGCCCTAACGACTCTGAAATGACTCAGAACTGTTAGGACTTTTTAGCTTGCCCGCGTGATCACCGACTCGGTAGTCCACGCAAGCACCGTGACCGGACATGTCTCCAGGAAGGACAAACCAGGTTAGTTTCCGTATTCAATCTCACCAAAGTGATACGCCTTGCCATTGACGGTGTAATTGGTCCAACTGGCAATCGCATCAAACGTGTCATCGACCGGGAGAATGCCCAAGCTCCCCGTCGTCTGTTGGTTTGTAATCGTCAACCGGTAGTGATTCTTACTGAGCTTCCGGTTTGGAAGGCCCTGTAACGCCTTGTTGTAATCGACCTTGGTCGTGTTCCCCTTCACCGTCACCTTGGACACCTTCACGGAGCTGGTCGGCTTGTACACGTTCGTTGTGTCAGCCCACCGGGAGCCGAATAGGTACCTGTCTTTGGCCATTGCAGCCTTGCTGTAGTATTGCAGGTAATTATCCAGTGTCAGGTAGAAGCCGGCCGTTGGTGCCGCTTTGGTATTCGTGCTGTTGGCCGTATACCCTTTACCTGCCAAAAAAACTTGGGTGCGGATCGGCGCCTTTAGGCTGACCCGTTTGAAATTCGCCTTGGTAAATGGAATCGTGGCCATATCCTTGTACTTCAACGTCTTCGCCCGTTTGTAATTAACCACGCCGTACGTGAACATCGCTGTCGTCTTCACGCCACCGTTGCCATCGTCCGATGATAGGGTGCTCCCAACCGCCAATAGCGTATTCTTCTTCACCTTGACCTGTTTGTATTTGCCATTGGTCTTCTTGGAAATGCCCACGTACATGGCCTGCTTGGTCCGCACGTAGCCAACGTTGCCGGACAAATACTTGCCGCTAGTCGTGGCGGCGTTGGCCGTCGTTGCCCCAATCCCCGTGACAGCCAGGCCAACCACTGCGGCCAGCCACCATTGCTTCTGTCTGTTCATGTAATCTCCTCCAGTTTACTTGTTAGTATACACTATGAGGTTTATAAGGCCGTGTCAAACGGGTTACAATTCTACATATATAGTCTTCTCAAACTGGAGACATACCGATCAAGCCAAAATAAAAAGCACCGCCATCTCCCGGATGACTGGTGCTTCACTCCCCTTACTTCAGTGACCATTGTGCTTTACTAGTTCCCCAACTAGTCAGCGGCTTTGAATTGACCACTGGTTAAGGCAGATGCCAGAACCCAGCCTTGACCCTTAACGTAGCTAAACGTCTGTGTCTTCTTGGCTGAATTTTTGAGTTTCAGTTGTTTCGTAACTTTGTAAGTCGTGCCCGCCTTTAAGTTACCCTTGGCTGTCAGCGTTGCGGTTGGACGATCAGCGGCAATACTTGCTTTGTAAACTACTGGCTTGGCATCCTTGGTATGTACCGTCTTGGCTGCCTTGAAGAAGTTGGAAGAAACGATTGTGTAGCTGGTTGACTTGGCTTTCACACCATCAGCCGCCTTGAATTTGCCGGCGGTTAACTTGCTGGCAACAACCCAGCCTTGGCCCTTAACGTAGCTGTACTTCTGCGTCTTGGTGTTCAACTTGAGCTTGGCTTGCTTCGTCACTTTGTAAGTCGTGCCGGCCTTTAAGTTGCCCTTGGCCGTCAGCGTCATAGTTGGACGATCAGCAGCGATGCTGGCCTTGTAAACCACTGGCTTGGCATCCTTGGTGTGGACCGTCTTGGCCTTCTTGAAGAAGCTGGAAGAAACGATGGTGTACGTTTGGCTCTTCTTGGCGGACGTGGTTACCGCGGTAGTAGTGCTCTTAGCGGACGCTGGTACGGCCAGTGCCATGGGTGCAACCAATCCTAAAACTGTCATCAAAACTAAAGATTTTTTCATATGCTCGACTCCCCTATCCAAAAGATTACAGCTATCATACAAATATTACAGAACTATGTCAATGGAATTTCGACTGTAATATATTAAGATACTCTAAAAGGCACAATGTTTTAGGGGAGTGACCACTTGCTCACTAGGCGACGGATTGCTAAGTGCCGGTGTTTCAAGGATGTACACTGATTTTTAGAAAATTTCGGCCTAATATTTAGCCAATCAGCATGACTTGAGCAGTCGGATAAAACTAGTTTTGCCGACCTGATAGTGATAAAGATTCTCATCTTCACAGTAATCTGACACTTTTGCCGGCTGTTGTTCCCGCAATCGACTGGAGCGTCACCAAGACCAAGATTCTCAAGCCGAATTCAGTTGGTATCTCCCGGTATTTCCCGGCGACCTCTGGCATCTCCCGTTCGGGCATCTAAAGCCATTTACAAGGCTTGCGCGCTAATTGCCAGCAATGCATAGTCCCGTAATCCTTTCATGCTATACTGGTAGTGGCAAGGGGCTATTTACCAGGTTAATCTTAGGGAGGACGAACCAATGTCACACAAATTAATACCACTCATCATCGGCGTTCCGACGTTGTTGACTTTAGGCGGCTGCACCACCATCAGTACGGGGACTCATGGCAGCGACTACCTAAAAATTTATAACGCGAAGAACCAGCAGATTTACGCTGTCACGGGGAAGCAGAGCAGGACCATCGTTGCTCGCATCCCCCAAAATTACAATAATCTTTCAAAGCAAAAGATTCCAGCGAACGCGCGTCCCAGCTACCGTTACGTCATGCACCACGCTAAGCACGACGTTAAATTAACCATCCAGGTTTACGCCAACACGCGGTATGCCAAGCTCTCCGGCGTTCCGGTGGTTGGCGGCGGTGTCGTGAAGCTTAACCAGAAGAACTATCACAAGTTGAGCCATCCACAGAAATATATGACGGACTAAACAAGAAGGTCAGTCGCCAAGGAATCTCCTTAGTGGTTGACCTTCTTTCTCATAAGCTCCCCTGACACGATAACCCAGTGACAAATCGCCTTTTTTCAACTATATTAATCATATCTGCAAGCATGAAAGGGAGTTTTAACCTTGGAATTTAACGTCACACGAGATGGCCTCACCCTAGCTGGCATCTATGAACCCGCCCCGCAACCAACGGGCACGATTGCCATCCTCCTTCATGGCTTTATCAGCGACCGCGGCTACACGGCCTCATCACTACTGGTCCAGCTGGCAAAACGTTTACGAAGCCTTGGCGTGGGCACCGTGCGTTTCGATTTCAACGGGTGTGGTAAAAGTGACGGGGCCTTCGCCGACATGACCGTTTTGAACGAAATCGCTGACGCCCAGGCGGTGTTGACGGCGGTACAGACCCGGCTGGCCCCGCAACACATTGATTTGCTAGGGCACTCTCAGGGTGGTGTCGTCGCCAGTATGGTAGCGGGGTACGATGCTGATTTGATTCACAAATTGGTGCTCATGGCGCCAGCTGCCACGCTCAAGGACGACGCGCTAGCCGGCCACACTCGCGGCTTAGTCTACGATCCCCAACACATCCCTGCGCAACTCCCCCTTGACCAGAACATCACGCTGGGTGGCTTCTATTTACGGACGGCACAGCTGCTCCCCATCTACGAGACGGCCCAGAATTTCACGGGGCCCGTCTGTCTGATTCACGGGGATGCCGACCAGGTTGTGGCCCATCGTGCGTCCGAACGCTACCATGACGTGTACGCCCAGAGCACGCTCCACCTGTTGTCCGGGGCAAACCATTCGCTCACTGGCACAGCTCGCAATGACGTGCTAGCACTCGTGGCCGATTTCATTGCGGATTAGTTCGTTCTGAGTGACTTCAGCTTTCATGGGAGTGACAGACAACGTTGCTGTCATCCACGGAAATCTATGGACGTTAAAAAGATGATCACGCTCCCTGGTAACAACTTAGCGTGTGATCATCTTTATTCTGCACTTATTTTCGCGGTGTTTCGCTACCGCTGACGTCAGTAATGCAATGAGGAAATCACAATTTATCGTTTACCTTCTCTGAAAACGAAAAGCCCAAACCGATTAGCCACTTCTCTTATTCTCAAAACTGAATTGAGTCAAACCAATCGAGTTCCGCCATCATCGCTGGGCGCCGAGCGTAGGTTACCCGCCACTCCTTAATAAGCCGTGCCACTTCATTACCGCCAGACGGGTAATTCATCATTTGGAGCAAAATTTTAACCAATTTCCGGTAGTGCTTGCGGTCACCCGTTTTCCTTGCCATATTCTGCGCCGTTTGACTGTATTTCTTAAGCAGGTGTTCAGGGTACCGCGGTTTCAACAGTGCTTCATAGGTGTAGACGCCTGCCAGGCCTGAATTAGCCATCACCGCAATTAGTAACTTATCGTATAGCTGGTCCTCAACGTATAATGGCTTGAGATCCACCGTTAGTGGCAACGCTTTAAAAAACTTGTCACGTTGACCAACCCAGTCTTCTGGAGAATATAGCTGTTTGAATTCTCGGTACAAGTCAATATCAGCCGGATCATATGCTGTGAGCAACAGCCACAATTCGTGCTGGTAATTTTCTATCTGACCGGCCTGTTGGTATACCTTTCTAAGTTGCCGGCTATATCCCGCTACGTTTCCGTGCTGACCCTGCGCCTGCTCTTTACCCGCTTGTAAAATGCGAATTGCCGGCTCGTAATCTTGCCGCTGAACACAACTTTCGACGTAATTTTGTAACGCTGGTTGGTAGCTTAAATTGGCCACGCAGAACTGCTCGACCTCTTTCGCTGGCCGATTAAGTTCCTGCATCACCTGTACATGATACGCCGCCCACTTACCACCAAAGTAGGTCCGTTCCGAATCATCCTCAAGTTGCTCGGCGTCATGCAGTTTTTGTGCCGTCCAGCTCAGCTTATTTTCTAAAAAATCAGGTGTGGTAAATCGTTTAAATAATAGGTATTCAATCGAATCCTCAAGGGGTCCCATTTCTTCACTGGCGCGTTTCTGAAACCACCTGAAGGCCCGCCGTTGCAATGGTGGCTTTGCTGGATCAAGGATGTTCTCCCAAGCTTCGCAACACTCCTGACTGAGAATGATGAGCTCACTATCAGAATCATCAATATCCAGCTGAGCTAACATCGTTGCTAAATCGTTCACGACCCGCAAAGCCAGGCTTAGTTGCTGATCATTAATTAAGGTCTGCACGTCATCCGCAACAAAATTCCTGATTTCATCCGTAAACGCGCCAGCATTATAGGTATCAATAAAGGCATCACTATCCATGTAAGCGTTAAAAATATCGCCAATTTGTGCGTGATAACTCTGAAAAGCCTCGCTCGCAGATCGTTTAGTTGTCCGCCGCTTGAACGTTCGCGCTAGCTCCGGATCCTTGACTAACATCTGCGTCAAAAAATCTAGTACCTGCTCATTGTCGGCTGCAGCGACTACCTTCGCGACTTCGGCATATTTTTCTGGTTGTAATTTCCGTTCGTCATCCAAATTATTGCGCCCCTCCTGAACCTTGTTAATTCCCACTATAGCAAGCAACCGAGGCGAAGGCAATGGCATGGGCAATCCCTCATGATTGCCGTCACCCCCACGGACCTGTAAAATAGGTGGCGTAAGCTTTAAAAAATGCCGCAACGAAAGGAGCAGTCGCCTTGACCCCCAATGACCAGTCGTCCCATCCCAGTGATGCCGACCTTGGCTACACCATCGGCAAGTTTGCCGCCATCAATAAAATCAGTGCCCGGATGTTGCGCCACTACGATAAGATTGGCCTGTTCAAGCCACAGACGGTGTTGGCCAACGGCTACCGTTTCTATGCTTCGACGCAAATCCCCACAATTTCCTTAATTAAAAAGTACCAGGCCTGTGGGTTCACCTTGGCCGAAATTTCTCAGTTGCTGGGCGCCAGTGACGCGGCCATTCAACAGCTGGCACAGGCCAAGCAGCGACAACTCGCCCAGCAAGACGTGCAGCAGGATCAGGCCGGGGAATTGCTCGCCACGCTATTGGGCGACGCGCCCGCCTCACTTCCCAGTGACGACGCCGTTTCGGTGACCCAGCAGCCTGAACGCCACCTGGTCTGCGAGCCCGCGGCTGACGAGGCTGACATCGACACTGCCTTTGCGCGCCTGTACCACACGTTGGCCAGCATCCCCGTTCAACCGGCTGGCTTGGCCCTGTTGCTGTGCGACCCCGACGCCGCGACGACCGCTTACCGGGTGGCCGTGCCCTGCGCATTTAACACTACTCCAGCCGCGTTAACTCGCGATACCCTGCCCGCCGGCACCTACCTGTCAACGTTGCATTTCGGCAGCTACGACAACATTGCCATGGCCTATGACCGCCTAGTCCAGTACGCCCAGCAACACCACCAGCGGCTGACCACGCCCTTCATCGAGCGCTACTTTTTAGACCAGACCTTTGCCGCCAGCAGCCACGATTACATCACGGAAATTTCCGTCCAAATCACCCCTTGACCTTCACACAGTGTCAAGGGGTATTCTTTCCTTAATCGAGAAAGGACGACCGCGATGAAATTTTTCAAACTGACACTTTGTTTTCTCTTACTGTTTCTCAGTGGCTGCAGCACCAACAAGGAGGCGACGGCAATGACCACAAATTATTTTCCCAGCGAATCGGCGCAACACGAAGGCACCTGGCTGACTTGGCCCCAGCGCTACACCTATGGCCGGCACTACCGCGCGGAAATTGAGCCCACCTGGATAGCGATGACCAAGGCACTGACGGGCGACGAACGGGTGCACATCATTGCTTACAACGCGGCCGAACAGCGGCGAATCACTAAACTGCTCACGCATGCCAAGGTGACCATGAGTCAGGTCGATTTCACCCTGGCGAAGAGCGATGACGTCTGGGCGCGGGATACGGGGCCCCTGTTCGTTCGCCAACCCAACGGCAAATTGGCAATCGCTGATTTTAAATTTAACGGCTGGGGAAACAAGGCGCCGCACCAGTACGACAACCGCCTCCCCGCGGCCGTGGCTAAGGCCAAGAAGCTGCCGCTACTGCGGATGCCGGGGCTCGTACTGGAGGGCGGCTCGATAGAAATGGACGGCCACGGTACGGCGATGTTGTGCAGGAGTTCCGTTTTGAATCGTAACCGCAATCCGGGGGTCAGCCAGGCCCAGGCGGAGGCGGCATTGACGAAGGCCTTTGGCGTAACCCACTTCATCTGGCTGGACGGCGTAAAAGGTGAGGACATCACCGACGCCCACATTGATGGCATGGCACGGTTTTACGACGACCGGACGCTGCTGACGGTATCCAAAAGTGACTTCAACCGGCTCTATGACGGCATTCACCAGCAGGATTACGAGCGGCTACAGACGGCGACCAACGCGGCGGGCAAGCGTTATAAACTGGTGACCCTCCCGCTAACTGCCAAGAATGTGCGGGGCCTGGACTACCAGGGAAGCTACCTGAATTATTACGTGGGCAATAAAGTTGTCCTGGTGCCGACTTACCACGACCGCAATGATCAGGCGGCGCTGCAGATTTACCGCCGACTGTATCCCGACAGGAAAGTTGTGGGCATTGATGTGACCGCGCTGTACCGGTACGGGGGGATGCTGCATTGCGTGACGCAGCAGCAACCGGTGGGCTAAATACCCTGTTAAATGAAAATGCGTTTAACTCGGTAGTCTTGGTGTAGAATATAGTCAGAGCTATTGGTATTGTCATGAATTATTAGTTGCAGGACCAATATGACTAAACATTTTAATTTTACCGAGTGCGCTTGGAAACATCATGTGTGCACGCGGCATTTAGGGGAGATTTCTGATATGAAAAGATTGTTGCTGAGCGCGACATTGATTGCTGCTGGTATCTTAGGCTTGGCTAATAATGCCCAAGCCGCTACCAAGAGTTCCTCGCCATACCTGTCGGATACGACGCAATACGTTCGACTGAAGAAGACTATGGACGTGGGATTTTACCAAAAATCTGGCAAGCAATACAAGAAGCTGCTGAAAAAGAAGGGTTCTCTGCTGGCGGTCTCGGGGGTGAATAGAAACGAAGTTAATGGGCAATACGTTCCAACAGCTGGTCTCACATCCGGCGCCATTCACTACAGCCGTGCAAAAAATCTAAAGTATATGACCATGGATAATCTACATCCCGTGCTTGTCCCATTTACCAAGGCTAATTTCACACCCGTCAAACTAAAGGCTCCCGACAGAACACTTTTATTTCAATCTGGCACTGGATTTAAACTAACTCCGAAAAAGGATGATTTGGTCACGACGCCGGCCTTCTACCTGACGCTCGATAACTATCTGCAATACTATAGCGCAAGTGATCTTGCCAAGGTTGCGCCGAGTGGACTCTATCAATCTGTCGGCGGCCTAAACGTTTGGAAACCAACTGCCTCGGTCAAGGTCAGCAAAGTCACCGTCAAGGGTCGGACGACCACGATAGATTATGCTAAGCCACTCAAGGGGATGCCCAACAAGAAAATCAGTCGTGGCCATTACCGTTTAACAGTCGTGCATAATCCTACCAAGCACCATAAAACGTTCTTCCCAGATGGCTATACGCAAGAAGCCACGTGGACAACTTACAAAGTTAATGGGAAAAGCTACTACGTTGGCCAATCGATTGAGGTTAAAGACTATGTCGATGACTAGCTGGTCTGGCATAACCAGTTCAGATTGGATTCGTGTCCAAGTGATCAGTTCTTCCAAACGATTCGTCCAGTATGTGCAGGAATAACTATTGGACACAACAAAAACGACTAACTCCCTGACTGGGGAATTAGCCGTTTTTACTGTGTCTAATGAGTTTTCTACCGTACTGCGTGTCCATGCCATTTAGGAAAATGGGTGAATTGATGGGCTGTGTAAAAACGCCGCTGATCATTCCAAGTCTTATCCGTAAACATATTGCTAAATTTCAGTGTCCGATGATTTTTACTCAGCTTAACTTCAAAATAATTGAACGCATTACTCTTATTACCGGAATCACCTGCAAGGAACCAGTGCCTGGTACCTTCCTTGTAATAACTCACATGACTGTAAATTGCTTCCCCATTTCCACCAGAAGCAGTGGCACCAAAGGAATGTTTGGTTGCCTTAGCGTAAACAAATTTAGGAAACCCTTTGGCATACCCATCACGCCCTGTGCTGCGCTTAATCTTGGTGCGCCAACGTTTGCCCACTAACTGTTTGGGCATACCGTTCGTATAAGTCACGGACGCCTCTGCCACCTGAAAACTCAAGCCGATAAAACCAATGACAACTGCTAGCATAAGTAATAATCGTTTTCTGTGCATACAATCTTCCCTCATTTCTGAAATGTCATGACCCACTTTAACGGCGTGAACTGCCACCCGATTTTCTAATGAATGGCTTCTAGTATTTGTGGAACGTCAGGGTTCCCAGAACAACCCGATGGCCACTCTTCTTAAGCGTCATTGACGTTTTACCGCCCAAATAATAGCCGCTTCGAATGCCAGTTCCACGGAGCTTATAGGTGTGCTTGCCAAGCTTTTTATACGACACATGCTTCACAACCTGTACCGGGGAATCGTGTTGGGCAAATTCATAAGAGGACTTATTGACATGGATTTGCATCCAAGTTAATGCCCCCGTACCCGTTGATCGCCCACGCTTGTACTTACCCCGCAACACCTTTGGCGTACCCTTGTGCCACGTTGCTGCGTCAACGTGCATTTGGGTTCCCACCGACACCCCAACAACCATGGTCATCGTTGCAATCGCCAATTTAATCGCTTGATTCAGTTTCACTTTGTCCATCCCCTTAAAAATGTGGTGTTCATGGTTAACTATACCTGAACTATGGAAGGGTTCAAGTGCTTAGTGGCATGCACTTTTCCTTATAAGTGACCTTCACTGACACTTATGATGACGCGATTCAGAATCTATCACCGTGGTAGAGCGGCCAGAGCGTTAATGACATCCCCATTAATTTATTCATCAAAAAAGGCTAGATTCCCACTCAGGAAATCTAGCCTTCGTCGTCATTATCCGCTAATGCTACCTTGTTTACTCGGTGTAACACACCCGATGTTTCCACCAGAACACGTGTCAGAATTAAAAAATTCAGTATCATTTCCTTTTCCTAATTCAAAACATCAGTGGCCGAATGCCTTTCACAGCAACGTATTCCTTTTTTCCAAACTAAAAACATTCGCACCCAAGAGCATAAATACAATGACTGCTTCTCCTCCAAGTTATTGCCTAACTCTGAAAAAACAGGCATCACTTCAAACGAATTAACTTCCTGTGTTACATCGGCACTGATACTCTAATTGCTTCGCAAAGACTGCTGCTTATTTATTTTGGCCAGCATCTCCTCCGGAAGGTTACGCATCAAAACGCCATCGCTCACCTGGTCCTGCTCATCGACGACAACTAAGAATTTCTCTAGCAGATTTTTGCTATCTTTAGCCATCAAATCCATTAACTTACTTGCTTCAGGACGATCTTGAACGGAAACGGGCATTAACCATAGCTGAGCGGGTGTTTTAAGCTGATTCGTTTCAGCAATCTTGTTTTTTACAGCAATCATCAGCTGGCAAAAATCGGCTGCGGTTTGAAGACTGAGCGTAATCTTTTCAATTGTTGGGTCCAAAGATTCGCCAACATAAAATGTCAGGATTACCCATCCTCTTCATCACCACTAACCCGTTCAACCAGCACCGTCAACCCAACCGCCAACAACAGCATGCCAGCCGCAACCAAAGCAATCCCGCTGAAGCCGATCCGCGCGTAGCCCTGCCCGCCCACTAGTGAGCTGAGCGTCAGGCCGAGATACAGAAATGAACTGTTGAAAGCCGTCACAGTCGACCGCTGGGCTGGCAGTAGATTTACCACGTATGTCGTCAACGCGGGCACCCCCAGGCCCTGGACCAGCGCCAACCCGCCTAAACTAACAGCCACAATCACCAAGCTATGGCGGCCCGCAACCATGCCCAAAATCATCAGCGCTGATAACGTGCCGTGGACCCTGACTGCCTTTAGCGCGCCCACGTGGGTCATCAAATGGCCGCTGAAGAAACTGGCCACAAAGTTACAGGCACCATAGAGGCTGAACAACTCGCCCACTTGCAACGTGTTTAAGTGAAACTGCGTCGTCGCAAAGGTTCCTAAGAATGTATAGACCGAGTAAAAGCCTGTCATCCAGATTAAGGTGACCACCAAGGTCAAACAGGTTTGATGCGACGCCCAGACCGCTTGATAACTACGTAAATAGGTGATTGACCGCTTCACCGTGATGGTGCTTGGAATGACCACGCTTAACCCCAATAAGGCTACTGCTGACACCCCCGCCGAAAGCCAAAACGCTGACTGCCAGCTTGCTAATTGTGCCACCCAGGTCCCCAGCGGAACGCCGATAACAATCGATAACGACAGCGCCGACATTGTAATCCCCATGATGACATTGCGTTGGCGTCCCCGAAATGTCTGGCCAATCAACGCCCACACATTTGGTAGGGTCAGCGCTGCGCCAATCCCCGCCATTGCCCGAAAGAGGTAGAAACTCATAATGGTTGGCGCGACTGCACATAGCCAACTGCCAAGGATAAAAAGACCGATGCCAGTTAGGAGTAACCGTTTCCGTGGATAGCAATCGCCCAGCGGTCCCAATAGCGGCGCCCCGACCGCGTAACTGATTGCGTAAGCCGATACCGCGAACGCCGCCTGGCTTAGGTTAATTTGAAATCCACGTTCAATCGCTGGCAATAGTGGCGCAATGACAAATGAATCCGCCCCAATGATAAAGACGATTAAGCACAGCCCACTCACAAACAAAGTCTGCTTAAATTTCATCAGGATCCCCCCAATAGGGCCATTATTGGTGGCGACCAGCGTAAATGCAATACGGGAATTAAAGGATACCTGGTATCATCAATTACCCGGAGCAACCTTACGAACCAACGCCAATGGCTTATCTTGGTTGCACTGACCATGCTACAATTTAACGAAATTCAGCGAATAGAGGTTGGTGACCAATGGATGCTTTAACCACGCAAACGCGACACGGTGAGGCCTGCCCGTTAGATACGACGTTAAAAATTTTAGATGGTAAATGGAAATCGATTATCCTCTGTCGCCTCATGAACCAGGAATTGCGCTACACGGAACTGCTAAAAACGCTATCCGGCTGTACCCGGCGCATGCTGTCCCTGCAGTTAGCCCAACTGGAAAATGATCACATCATTCAAAAGGAAATCGACACCAGTTACGTGCCCATCAAGACCAGTTACCACCTCACCAGCCTTGGTCGCTCCTTGGTGCCCGTTATTCAGTTAATGGACGCTTGGGGTGAGAGTTATATCCGGGCGCTAACCAACGCTGCGGATAGTGACGACTAATCTGATAAATCTACGACTGAAAAATACGGCTAGCTTCCCCTCACAGGAAATCTAGTCGTATTTGCTTGCTCATTATTCTGATAGTCGATTGACCGTAATCAACTGGCGATTCCCAGCGTTGATGGCCAGTTGTTAATCGTCAATTGATAAGTCTACTAGGCCCTTATCAGTATTAGTAGATTGTATCCTCAGCAATTGGCGTGAAGGTGGTTTTACCGCCTAACTTGTACAGACTGTAGTAGGTTCCCGGTATGTCGTCGTCTGAGAAACCAGCCTTGTGTTGTGGTTGATGTAAATTTTTGACAGTCAGCCGATACTGCTTCTGGCCGTGCTGCGTCACGGGTTTCAACGTCAATCCTTTGATCTTTTTATTGAAATAGTAGTAGCGAATTGACCCGTTTACCTGGACGCGCTTGATTTTAGCCGATTGTGTTGGCTTAGGCGTGGTGGTACCAGTTGCGGCCACGTACTTGTGGATTTCTAGGTAGCCATCTGAAGTAAATTGAATTTTCTGAGTGGTCGTGTTTTTAAAAATTGCGGCTTTACCGCCAAGATAAAAGTCCCCGTAGCTCCAAGTTGGCAAGGATACCGGCCGTTTAACTTTCTTGAAGGCTTGCGGACTGACTGCAAGGTTCTGCACACTAGGAACGTAACTAGGGCGCTGCGTAAACGCCGTCTTCAAGACGTGGTAGCTTAACTCGTCACGCAGATTGATCCACAACGTTTGGTCCTTACTGTTCAGGTTGACCTTTCGCCCCGAAACAACCGTGTTCTTGGGAATCTTGACGGTCTTCGTCGCATAAGTACCGTCCGTGTGGTTCGCGGTTACCTTGATTGTCACGGCCTTTTTCGCACGGTAGAACGTATTCGTATGCAGGTATTCGCGTGATACCATAATCTTACCAATCTTAACGGCAGCTGACTTGGCTTGGGCCTGGGTTCCCAGACCGGCCGCGCCTACCGTGAAGGCGGCGATAATTAGGCATAGTGTGGTCTTTATTTTCATTGGTGCCCCTCCTCTTTAACGTGGAATTGCTAGTGACGACAAATTCATCCCGGAATTGAATCGGCATTAGATACATGTTAATTATCGCGCATATTCAGTTAAATTGCGAAGGTATTCTATTTGCTTTGAAATTTTACGCATAAGAGAGCCCCTAAAGTTAAGTGATTTTCACTTTAACTTTAGGGGTATGCCTCAGTCTCAGGTCTAGCCGCTTTGGGGGATGAAGATGCGCAGACGTTGGTATGCAAGCTGAGGCAAACGTCTCATATTAAAAGGCGAGTTTTCACCACAGCATGCAAAAAAAATACGCTGCCCTCCCAAAGTGGGGTCAACGTCTCTTGATTAACCTCTTGATACTTACGCAACTTCTACCTTTACCGGTACGCCAAATCCACTAACTGTGCCATTTCAACCGGTGTTTCTTGGCAATCATCTTTTAACCATTGTCGCATCATTGCTCCCACCCCGGCCGTCAAAAAAGCCATCCGGTATCGGCGTTGAACAGGATTGTGGGGCAGTGGCACGGCTATTTTTGTCATAAACTTTTGAAACTCTGTAGAATCGAACAGGAGAATACCTGAGTGGCGTTGCAAGTACACTTGGTAGAAATAACGATTTTTATACACAAACTCAAATAAGCGCGTCATGACGAAAGCTAAGTTGTCCGGTGCTACGGCAAGCGAGTGATCTAGTAATTGAATCACCTGGGCCTGCTGGTCTAATTGAATTTTTTCAGCTAAATCATAAATATCCTTGTAATGAACGTAAAAAGTACTGCGATTAATGTGCGCATGCACACATAGCTGCTTGACGTTCATTGATTGCTGCACCGTTCGTTGTGCTAGCATTGATAGAAACACGGATTTAATGTGCGCTTCAGTCTCTTGGGCGCGTTGGTTGTGTGCCGTATTCATGGAACCGCTCCTTTCTGATTTCAGGAATGCTATTGTCGCTTTGACCGGCTCCTCAATCGCGAGTCACGGCTGTCATTATCCCAACACCTGTCGACAGATTGTTGATTGTTTTTCCCCGTCACCAGCGTATACTACCACTCCGAGCCTATTGAGAGAAGGAGTCTTTTAATGACAAATCGTCAACGCACGTTAATTTTTCTAGATATCATGGTTACTGTCGTCTCGGGGTCGGCCTTAGCCACTGCTTTAAGCACAGCCCTGCCCGTGATGATCAATCAATTTCACGTTTCAGTCACCACGGGCCAATGGCTGACTAGTGGTTTTTCCCTCGCGATGGGGATTGTGATGCCATTAACCGCATTCTTAATTACCCGGTTCCCAACGAAACCACTCTTCATTTCCGGGATTTCCCTGTTGATTGCGGGGATGGTCATCTCGGTGATTGCGCCTAATTTTACCATTATGATGATTGGCCGGGTCATGCAAGCACTCGGTAACGGTCTCTTGAGCGCAATGGCGCAAGTCATTCTACTGGCCATTTACCCGCCAGAAAAGCGCGGTTCAATTATGGGCTGGTATGGGCTGTCCATCGGCGCGGCTCCCGTCCTGGCACCAACCCTGGCCGGAATCCTCGTCGACACCTGGGGTTGGCAATCTATTTTCTACTTAATTATTGGTCTGTTAACGGTTGCGTTAATCATGGCGCTGATCGTCTTTAAAAATGTCTTGGACGTGCGTAAGCAGAAATTTGATGTCAGCTCATTTGTGATCAGTGCCATCGCCTTTGCCGGCCTCACCATTGGCATTGGCAACGTCGGCACAGCGAAGTTTGTCTCCGTCACTGTCCTGTTACCCATTGTTCTGGGGCTACTAGCTGGTGTGCTTTTTACACGAAGACAGCTTAAACAAACCGATCCTTTTCTTGATTTAACGACCTTCAAAGACCGTAATTTTAGTCTCGCCGTCATCGGTAGTGTCTTACTCTACTTTGCAATGATGGGGTCTTC
Organism: Levilactobacillus cerevisiae; assembly: GCF_003946245.1. Lineage (GTDB taxonomy): Bacteria > Bacillota > Bacilli > Lactobacillales > Lactobacillaceae > Levilactobacillus > Levilactobacillus cerevisiae. The sequence goes on along the minus strand of NZ_RHNN01000002.1, from coordinate 13,584 downwards.
AATTATCCTACCGTTAATGGTCCAAACCGTACAAGGTGCTTCCGCTACGGTATCCGGACTAGTCACACTACCAGGTTCCCTAGCGATGGCCATCATTAGTCCCTTTGTCGGCCGAATCTATGACCGCTTCGGGATGCGACGGCTATTTATTGTGGGAGGAATCAGCCTGGTTCTCAGTAACCTGGGCATGGTCCCACTTGGTGTTCACAGCTCACTGATTACTTTTGCGGCCTGGAACGTGCTTCGAAGCGTCTCTATTGGCTGCCTGATGATGCCCTTGGTGACCTGGGGAATGGCCAGCTTTACGCCAACACAAATGGCCCATGGCACTGCACTAATCAATGCACTCCGAACTATTGGTGGCGCCATTGGTTCCGCAATCTTTGTTGGCGTCATGAATTTCGTCGCTAAAAATACGAGTCAGTTGGCCGCCAGTTCTGCTCTGATGCGGGGGGTCAACGTGGCCTACCTGGGAATGGCGGTGGTGTCAGTCGGGTTACTGGTCGTTGCCTTCCTAACGCCCAAACGTCCCTCGGCAACGGTGCCGTTAGATTGATTTTTCATCTGCAAACAGTCGGTTATTGGGTACTCACCCTTAATCACGAAAGGACTTCACCAATCTGCATTGCACCCTCAAGGACTGGCCGTTCTTTCTGAAGATGTTCGGGTCTAGTATTAGTGGCTGACTAGCCGGCGTCGGTATTTTCCGCCAAAAAAGCCAGCCGGTCTCGGCGTTGATCAGACAACTAAGAGACTGGACCTATGAGGATTTCCTCAATGACCCAGTCTCTTAGTTATTCGGTAACATCATCATTCAGTAATATAATCTAAAATGGCAAACAATGCCCGTTCATTTTCTTCGGGCACCGTTACCCGTAAAATATCTTCGGCGGTCTGATTCAGCACCGATCCCGCGATATAGGGAAAGTCATTGACGACCATCTCACGCACATTGTTCTGGCGGGGTTCAACGTGAAATTGGAGCCCCACAACCCGGTGATTCAACACAAATCCCTGGTTACGAACTGCCGCACTCGCAAATAGCCACGTCGCCTCGGTCGGAATCTGAAACATCTCTTCGTGCCAATGTAACACATTTAGAGTGTCTGGTAGATTCGGAATCACTGACGATTGCCGCTGTACCGGCGCCCAACCGACTTCCTTGGCCGGCGCTTTGCTGACCGGATAACCCAGTACTTTCGTAATTTGCTGCGCACCGTAGCACGCGCCAAATATGGGAACATCGCGCGCCAACAGGTCTTGAATGAGCACCCGTTCGGCTTTAATCCACGGCAAGTCATCGTTAGGACTCATTGGCCCACCCAAAATAATCAGCATGTCCGTGTCCGTTGCTGTGGGCAGTTGGCCGAACTGATAGGGATGATACGTAAACAGCGCATGACCGTGCAATTCGGCCCAAGTCGCAATGCTCCCGGGACCTTCATTTGGTGTATGTTGCAAAACATTTATGCGCATAAAGAACCTTTCCATCACCGGCAATGTTAGTCATGGGTATCGCCTGCAAATCCCCAAGATACAGGTATTGTACCACGGTCCTTGGGAGAAAGACAGATTACTTTTCACTTCGCATGGCATTAGCTTGCCTATCACAAATACGGCTAGATTCCCCCAACAGGAAATCTAGCCGTATTTGTTAGCTCATTATTCTGATAGCCGATTGACCGTAATCAACCGGTAATTCTGGGCGTTGATGGTCAGTCGTCCCCTACGCCTCTGATTAGCCACGTAATAATTCTTACCACGCCGCTCAACCAAAGAGTCCGGATCACACAAGATGGCCTGTACCTACGTCTCAGTCTCGCTGTGGGACCAGTCAACTGAGAGCTTCTTGTTCACCCGTTCATACACCAGCTCGGTATCGCAGATATTCTCACTGATTGTCTTCCGTAGTGCCTGACTAGCTGGCGTCCGCATTTTCCGTCACAAACGTATGCTTGTCATCCAACACGTACTGGAACTCAACGGCGTTCAACATCAAGCTCGCCTTGAACAACGCCTTGATGCCTTGCTCATTACTCATGACCACGAAGAACTCCCGGTCGGTGCCACTCACGCGTTGGAAAGTCTCATACTCTCCCTTGAAACCTTCCTTACGAAACAGCGCGATAATCTTCATCATTTCAATCTGGGTGACTTCTTTTTCTGCCAAATTCAATCTCTTTTCTCTTTGTCTATTTTTGTCATTGTCTCGTTAATTAAGCCCACGCCATCCCGAACGACCAGGTTGCGCTTCACCCTTCGGTAACCTCGTGCCTTGAAAAATGGCTGCGCGGTGAGCGACGCGTCCGTCGTATAGGGTTCCGGAACGGTCTGTTCAAGCGTCGTTAACAGCGCCGTCGCAATGCCCGCACGTTGGTGGTCCGCGCTGACAAATAAGTGGTCTAAATAGCCATCACCTGTCATATCAGCAAAACCAACTAATTCATCAGCAACTAGTGCCACATAAGTTTGGTGTGCCAACAGCGTCTTCTGCCACCAGTTGCGAACGGCCGGTGTGTCTGGCCCTAGCCACGCAGCAAGCTGTGCCGGTGAATAGTCTTGCTGATTAACTTCACTGATGGTGGCCCGAAACAGTTGAATCACATCGGCTAAATCAGTCGCCTGATATCTACGTATCTGCACCTCACGTACCTCCACAGCAGCACTAACTATTCACGCTGCCAGCCACTTTCAGGCCATGAAAAAGCCGCCTCTACATTCAAGGCGGCTTCAACGAATCAGGGAATTACTTACCCATCTTCGTCTTGCTAGTCATGTTTAACTTGTCATCGAAGTCGTAGACAACTGGTTCGCCGGTTGCCATTTCAAGATCCATGATATCGTCATCAGAGATCCGTTCGATATATTTGCTTAAGGCACGTAATGAGTTACCGTGAGCGGCGATGATGACGTTCTTGCCATCAAGCAGCTTTGGGGCAATTTCGTCTTCCCAAAATGGCATAACGCGTTCCAGGGTAACCTTTAAGTTTTCGCCACCAGGCACGATGTTCGGGTCCAAGTTAGCGTAACGTGGGTCCTTAACAGCTGAGCCTTCAGCGTCTGCGGCCAAAAGTGGTGGCAAGACATCGTAAGAACGACGCCAGATGTGCACTTGGTCGTCACCGTACTTTTCAGCGGTTTCCTTCTTGTTCAAGCCTTGCAATGCACCGTAATGACGCTCGTTCAAACGCCAAGTCTTGGTTTCTGGAATCCAAAGTTGGTCTGATTCTTCCAAAACGTAGTGTAACGTCTTGATTGCCCGCTTCAGAACTGACGTGTAGGCGTAGTCGAATTTCATGCCAGATTCCTTGATCTTTTGACCAGCAGCCTTGGCTTCTTCAACACCCTTATCGCTTAAATCAACGTCAACCCAACCAGTGAACTTGTTGGCCAAGTTCCATTCACTTTGGCCGTGGCGAATCAATACTAATTTTGCCATCACTTATAACCTCTTTCTGTCGTAGAATACTTTGTCATTTTACACCATCTAGCCGCGAATTTCAGCTAAATTGTGTGCTTCTTTACATGTAACCGTTTTCTTCTGTGAGAACTCTTAGAGCAAGCGGCACCTAACAAAAAGTGGCACTCGCCTCATCGGCTGCGCCACTCATTTTACTCATCTTTATCGTTATTTGACCCGTAATTGCGTCGAATTTCCCGTAATTTTTGCACGTCTACGTGTGGTGGCTGATGCAAGCCGTGAACCGGCCGGACACCCAAGATATCCAGGAAGAACGTGAAGATTGGCACCCCGACAATCAGGCCCCAAACGCCAAACAGTTGCTCGCCCGCTAACAAGACGACGAACGTGTAGAAGATTGGCAATTCCGTGCGGCTCGACATGAATTTCGGATTCAAGACGTAGGCCTCGAGTGCGTGGACCACGACGATCATCACCAGGATGTAGACCACGTAGCGGAAACCGCCCACGGAGTAGCCCAAGATGGTCAGTGGCACCACGGAGACGATGACCCCGGCCACTGGAATCAGGCTCAAAATGAAGATCATAATCGCCAGCGTCGGCAACTGCGGCATCCCCATGATAGCCAGCACAATCGTGGTAATCACGGTGTTGCACAGGGCGATGAAGAATTGGGCTTCCAAAACGACCCCGAACGTGTTAACGAATTTGGTGGCGAAGAATTTAATATCCTCAAAGAACCAACCGTACGTACTGGTCAGGAAGCGTTTGGAAAATTCGCCCATCTGCTTGTCTTCAATCGTGAAGAAGAAACTCAAAATCATCGACATGAACAGCGTGACCCCGAACGAACCAATCGTGGAAACGTAGGTCAAGACTAGCTTAGCCCCACTCTGAAGCTGGTTCACGATGTCCGACGTCTTGATGTAATTCGCCACGTAACTGATTATCTCGTTGCTATCATTTTTCGGATTCTGATAAAACTTAAACAGGTGCTCAATCCCACTGATCGACGAGTTTAAAATCTGCGGCAAGTAGGTCGTGACCGCCCAATACAGCGCGCCAATCACGATAATGTACGTTAGCGAGACAATCAACGCCGGTGGTAATTTAACCACCTTGCGGACCGCCTTGACCAGTTGCAGCACTAAAAATGTGAAAATGAACGTCAACAGAATCATGTTCATTTCCGCCCTGATCAGCCACAGGACAAAGATAATCAGCGCCAGCACCGTAAAGCGCCGAAGCTGGACGTTTTCAATGAAGCGATGCCATAAACTCACTTGTGAATCTCCCCCATCCATTCAATAGCTTCATTATACCGTATCTCGCCAGATTCCCTAGTGGTTTAGATGATTTTTGTCAACTGGCGAAATTGAGCTGGTTGGGTCGGTAATGACTGGTAGGTATGGCACCAGCGATGGATACGCTTACAAGTCACTTGTGCCTGTAGTCAACACTGGCCGGCCCACTTCAACCACACATTGATTGTCCACCAACACGTTTTTAGTTGCCAGTTCCGACCACATATGCCGTGAGGGCGACGAAAACAAACTCAGTCGTGGGAATGATCTTAGCGGCGTTCTTAGCCGGTTAGATCATTGGTACCTTTGAGACGCGTTCCATAGCGGCTCAAAGTAAGCCTAGAGACCGCCTTTCGGCTCTAGGCGCCCGCCCACAGCGTTCCGGTTTATTTTCGTCACCCGGTAAGGTGTAACCCCCACACAATTGAAACTGGTAAATAAAAACTCCTGCCCAGCTTGTACTGAACAGGAGTCCCTATGTGGTAACCCAATCAATTTTCTTTATGATTCGACGCCCTCTAAGACTGCCGACCGCTGATTGCTGAAGGTCAGTTGTAAGTCATCCAATGCCAACGCCTTGTGGATGATGGCCGAAGCCCCACCCATCAACGCTGCTTCCTTGGAGTTCTTCGTCAAGAGTAACGGTGCTTTTCTTAAAATGTCTAACTGGCCCACGTAGTCGCGGACCTTGTCCATCAATTCCGGCAACAGCTCCAAAATTGGCGCGTTGACGATGATGGCATCCGGCGCAAACGTGCTGGACAGGTTGCCCAAGACCTTGCTCAGGTAGTAGGCAAACTCGTCCAAAATAGCCAACAGCTCAGGCCGGTGACCCAAGTAGTCACGCCGAATTCGATTGACGTCAACTCGATCAATGTTTTGGTAGGCCATGATCCGTTGCAGCACGTTGCCCTCTGCGACGTAGTGGTTGACGTCTTCCATATTATCTTCTTTATACCGATCAGCCAACGGACAGTTACCGATATTACCGGCCTCACCGTTGTGCCCCCGATACAGGTGGCCCTCCGTCACAATCCCAGCGGAGACCTGGTCACGGATGGTCACCGAGATCAAGTTTTCATACACGCCTTCGCCGGAAAAGTCCCGTTCATAAATGGCCGATTCGTTAGCCAAATTTTCCAAAATAACGGGTATCTGGAATTTATCACTGAAGTATTTTGCCAAATCAAAATTCTTGAAGCCCTTCAGTGAGGCGCCCAAAATCTGATTCTTGTAAATTGTGCCGTCCAACCCAAAGGCAATCCCCAACAACCGGTTCGGGCTTGCCGCCATGATATTGGCAATCCGTTCATCAATCATATCCAGGACCGAGGTTAAGTCAACGTCACGCGTCGAGACGCTTTCATAATTCTCCGACCGCCCGTCCAATCTACAGGTAATCATCGAGAAGCGTGACCGTAAAATGTTGATACTGATGACATAACCATACCCCACGTTTAGTAATGCCATAACGGGCTTTCGCCCACCATTCCGGGTACTAACACCGTGACCAACCTCACGGATCAACCCTTCATGTAGTAACTGACTATAAATATCCGAGACCGTAACCTTGTTCAAACTAAGATTTCGTGATATCTGGCTCCGAGAAATCGGACCAGCATTCACAATTTGCTGCAAAACCTGTTTCTCATTGGTGGTGCGCATAATGTGTTTGTTGATAATCATAATTTTCTTGATAACGTGCCCCTGAAATAGCTTGTGGCGATTCGGGAATCAAATCAGTTTAGGTTGCCCCATCCCCCAAGATTGGTGCTCACCCGCTATTTGTGGGGGTCGCGTTACCTAACCCCCCTTGTAGATTCTGATTCTAACTATATAGTAAATCCTCCTAACGAATATAGCTTGGAAAACGACTCGTGAAATTTTTGACGGTTTTGGCGACTGATTTGGGGTGAAGTCCTGCTAGGTCGGGCTTAGAAGCACCAAAATCGTCCATTCTGTTACTCATTTGGCCAATCAGCTGATTAGTCGATTTGTTTACTAACTTGCCTTTCGTGTCAAGTTTTGCCACTTATTCGTTGGAAATGGTAAAGTTTCTTACTTAATCTCCTGAACTCTTTCGCTACGAATACGTTTGGTTTGTGTTTGTTGCTCCGCCTGCGGCCTCTGGGTACTACGCCTGCTGTGGGGTCGGTTCCAGCCTGGGGAACGGGCTTCCACCTCGACTTGAAGCCGTGAAGTTCGCCCGTCTCCAAGGTCGCCCCGTGCTGTAGGGCCGAGTAGCCCGCTCGGTCCAACACCACCGACACAGCTGGCTCCGCACCCAGCTGCCTCCGGCTCCGTGGCAACACAAGCCCCTGTCTTCTACACTCCTGCTGACCGCTGTCTGCGTTACGTGGCGCGGTTCCCATTTCAGGATAGTTACACGGTCTCGTGCTGGGACACCTGCGGCCTCCAGGTACTACGCCTGCTGTGGGGCCCGCTTGCGGCCTTAGAAACGGTCCTCCAGCTCGCTTTTAAGCCGCGTAGACCACGCGTCTCAAAAGTCGTCCCGTGGTGTGGGGCCGAGTAACCCGCTCGGTCCAACACCACCGACACAGCTGGCTCCGTACCTGGCTGCCTCCGGTTCACACGGGTGCACCCACCCTCGTTATTCGTCGTTATTGGCTATTGGTTATCTGAACGATAGTGACAACTTCACTGAAATCGTCTGCAAATACACTGGCAACTGAGACGGTAACTGAGATCTTACCAGCGTGGAAACCTTTTCCCAGTAAATTTCGCTCACCAAGTCGCCAAACACCCATCCCCACCTAACCAAAAGAGGACGCTCCCGCAGCCAGTCACTAGCCAACGCGGAACGTCCTCGACAATTACTATCAAATTACAGTTTGTGCGAACCGCCGTCAGTCACACTCGGCAACTACTTCAAGTATTGTTGGGCGTACTTTGTTAACGAGACGCCCTTCTTGCTGGCTTGTTGCATGGCTACCCGGACGTCTTGATCACTCATGGCGTCTGCTTGGACGCCCGCCGCGTTGATGGTGCTGCGGGCGCTGGTGATTTGGGCCGCCGTGATGGTCTTGCCGTTCAGTTCTTGTTGCTTCTTGGTGACGGTGTATTCGTTGCTACCAGAGTAATTCTTGGCCGCCGACTGTTCGGATGACGTCAATGAGGCGCTCGAACTGTTCGTGGTATTACTGCTGGAAGCCGCCGCTGAACTGGACGCATCACTGCTACTGCTGCTGGAAATGGCCGCCGTTTGACCGGCATTGTTAGCCTTCCGGAGTGCTAGTGCTTGATCGTACAGGTTCTTGTAATAACTCTGGCGGAACTTGGCATTGGTGAAGAGTTCATCCAACGTGGTGTTCGATTGGCCGTAGTTCAAGGCTTGATTCTGCCCGTTAGCCGTCTTTAAAATTTTCTTGAATTGTTTAACGTTAGCGCTAATACCTTTGACCAATTTCGACTTCGACGTTGCCCGTGTCACGAGGACATTCGAGGCATTCTTGGTTGCCTTAACCGTGTCATAGCGCTTCTGTGCCAGCGCAAATTTGCGGCCAGACAGTGCGTTTTCAGCCGACACGTACCGTTGTGTCTGCGTCAGATACCGTTGCGCTGGCTTGTCGTTCAGTCGGCGTTTGAGCGCATTTTGGAAATAGCTCTCCGCTTGCGTGTAGTGTTTACTTTGAATGGCCGTGCGTCCGTTGGCCATTGCCGCTTGGTACTCCTTAGCTGTTGCGTGATGGTTGGAGTACGCGTACCCACCAATCAGCAGTGCAACCACGATTGTTGCCACGACCCATACCCACTTTTTCAAATGAAAGACCTCCGCCTGGTTAGTTATGTTTACATTATACCATGCAGACCAGCGGAAGCGCCTGATTTTGCCGCGGACTCATTGCAAATTAATGTTAACCGCTTACATCAAGTCTCCCCCTTACCCATTACCCCCTTAAAGGCGTATAATGGCGTAGTAAATTTCGTTTTCTTTGTGTCCAAATTTAATCTAAGAAAACCGGAAAGGACCCTGTCATGCTTGAAAAAACTTTTTACAAAACGTTTCTGAGTCACACGTTTAACGTCCCCGTCCGCGTCAATTACTGGGACGGCACTTCCGATGTCTACGGGACTGGCACTCCTGACATCACGATTACCATCCACGAGGCCATTCCGGTCAAGGAAATCTCCCGCAACGCGTCTATCGCGCTGGGAGAAGCCATCATGGACGGCACCATTGAAATCGATGGGAGTATCGAGGATTTGCTAACGGCCGCTTACGAAAACGCCGACAGCTTCTTCCACAATAAGAAATATATTCATTTCTTGCCTAAGCAAAAGCACACGGAAAAGGAAAGTAAGGCCGACGTTCAGAACCATTATGATATCGGTAATAATTTCTACGACTTGTGGTTGGATGATACCATGACGTACTCCTGTGCCTACTTTGAAACGCCGGAAGACACGCTCTACACGGCGCAAATGAACAAGGTGCACCACATCATCAAGAAGTTGAACCCGCAACCGGGTAAAACGTTACTCGACATTGGTTGTGGCTGGGGCACGTTGATGTTGACGGCGGCTAAGGACTACGGTCTGCACGTTACCGGCATCACGCTCAGCCAGGAACAATACGACTACGTGAACCAACAAATTAAGGACCAAGGCCTCGAAAACGTCGCCGAAGTTCGGTTGGAAGACTACCGTGAGCTGGGTAACGAACAGTGGGATTACATCACGTCCGTTGGGATGTTCGAGCACGTGGGTCAAGAAAACTTGGGCCAGTACTTCGACTGCGTTCAGAAATACTTGATGAACGACGGCGTGGCCTTAATTCACGGGATCACCCGGCAACAGGGTGGCGCCAACAACGGTTGGTTAAACAAGTGGATCTTCCCCGGTGGCTACGTCCCTGGACTGGTTGAAAACACGACCCGCATCATCGAAAGCGGCTTACAAATTGATGACATGGAACCCCTGCGTCGCCACTACCAAAAGACAGTGGAGATCTGGGACCAGAACTTCAACGAACACCGTGACGAAGTTGCCAAAATGTTTGACGAAAAGTTCGTCCGGATGTGGGATCTTTATTTACAGGCTTGCGCAGCTTCCTTCAAGTCTGGTAATATTGACGTGATTCAGTATTTGATTTCGAAGGGCCCTTCTGCCCGGATGTTACCAATGACGCGGGACTACATGTACGACGGTACCCACGACAAGGTCGCAAACTAATTCAAATGAGTCGTGTGACCGCGGATTACACGACCAAAAAACACCCGCTAACCGGATTGATCACTGGTTGGTGGGTGTTTTTGTGTGAACTTTTTTGACCTACCTAGTGTTTAAAACTAGATGTTCATGCTTCTATGATGAATTTTGACGAGTTTTAAAGCGCTTATTTCTAGTGTTGAAAACTAGAATTTCACAAACTTTTTAATATTGAGATTGTGAAATTGTGTTTTTCTGTAATCGCTTCATTTCAAGCAACGACAGATTACGCTAGAATTGTGAATTAGTGAAGTGTTGCCCCTCAATCGTTGTTTGTGATTTTCATCTCTGCTTTTTTTTGCGTGACATTCATGCTAGACTGATGGTACACAATTTAATTGTGCTAAAAACTAAAGAGTAAGGGGAAAACATCATGACTATGGGGATCAAGCACCTACTTTTGGTAGCAACGACGCTGACGGTGGTTTCTGGTGGACAGCTGGGGGCTCTTGCCAAAACCAAGACAATCGGGCAGCTCACACAGGTCACGGTGACCAAGCACACCGTGGCGGGGAAGACCACCAAGAACGCTAAGGTGAAACTGGTGAATGCTCACGGGAAGAAACTGGCAACGGGGAAAACCAGTAAGGTCGGCAAGTTCAAGATCACGGTCAAGTCACAGAACTTGAGCAAATTAAAATTCAAATTGACCGTGACCAAGGCCGGCTACAAGACGCGGACATTTAGCAACAAGCAGATCAAACGGGCCGTGAAGAGGACACCGACCGCAACGACCGTGGGGACGGTTACTGCGGGTGGCAATTCGGCACAAGTGGCGGTGCACCAACCTAGCTACAGCAGCCAAGACGTGCCGGGCGTGAGTCGTCCCGATGCCATCAAGGCCAAGCGTGCAGAAATTGCGGCGGCCAGAGCGAAGTTCATGCAGCTTAAGGGGCAAATGCAACCGGTGCTGGCGAAAATTGCTGCGCTGACGACTGCCAATGCGAAACTGTTGGAGAACTGCGCCGTCGTGGAACACGATTTAGCAGCCGCCAAGGGACGCAACGATCAAGCGGCCATCCAGGACGCCACCAAGCGCATCAACAGTATCAACGGGCAGATTATTTCCAATCAAAAGGAACGAGACGCCGCTTTCTTCCAACTCAAGCCGGTGGATGACGCGGGAACGAAGCTGAGCAGCTTGATGGATGAGATGTACTCGCTGGACAAGACTTACGTGCCGGAAGACATCAATTATTAAGCTTTGACAGCACCACCCTTTCACTGATCATCTAGCCTCACCTCTTCTGCTTCTTAGTGAACTTGCACCAACAAAATAAATAACGCAAACTGACTGACACCATATGCACACTTTATTTAACTCACTAGCGAATAGAAGACGTCCAACAGCCCGTGGTTTGGGGACCGCGAGCTGTTTTGCGTTGCGTTATTAATTTGGCAATTATCGGGTTCAAGGTGTAACCAAGAATGGTCGTTTTCAAAAATTTTAGGGTATTACTAAATTTATCATGAAAACGTGTGGGGCCAGGATTCCCGGCGCCATAAGTGATTAACGTGGGGAATCGTATGAACCATTTTCGCTGATTTTCATCTCTTCTTTTGCGGTCGTCTCTCACATGCTATAGTAGCTTCAACCAATCGAAAGGTTGGCAAGACGCACCATAAAGGGGATTATATTTTATTATGGATATGAAGAAGATTGTTATCGCCGCAACGTTGCTCTCGATTGTTACCGGTGGCGAAGTTAGCGCCCTGGCTGCCAAGACGACACCACATCACGCGGTCGCCAAGATTACCCACGTAAAGATCTCCAAGCACAAGGTGACCGGTTACACCACGGCCCAATCCCACGTCAAGTTGATGAAGCTCAAGCACCACGAGCAAGCAGAAACGACTGCCAACAAGCACGGCAAGTTCACGCTGAAGGTGAAGAGCAACAACCTGACCAAGCTGAAGTTTAAGCTCAAGGCCACCCACGCAGGGTTGAAGGCCCGGACTTACACGCATAAGGTGAAGAAGCATGCGCAATCCATTGACGAGAGCACGACGACGGAAACGCAGACTGCTCCGGCTCCGGTTAAGCCTCAGGTTAGTGATGATAAGAAGCCTGAGAAGAATAAGGATAAGCCAACTAGTCAAGGTGGCGTCCATTATGTACCAGTGAAGGACTGGGCTACAATCAAGCAAGAAGTTAAAAAAGTTTCTGATGACTTGAAAGATGCAAAGTCCAATGTAGCAGATTTAACAAACGAAAAATCTGATGCAAAGAAGAATGATTCGGCATTCGCTGATTTGTTAAGCAAGAAAGAGGCCTGGGACACAGCAGAAAGTAATTTATCGAATGCGGACACGGCCGCCAAGAAACAAGAGCTCGAAGGCAAGCGTGACACAGCCAAAACAGCTTATACAGCCGCTTTAAATTCAGACAAAGCTCATTCTGACGCGGCAAAGAAGCTGAACGACCTAAATGGCCGATTAAAATTGGCCAAGCAAAAGGTAACAGAACTCCAACACAAGGCTGATGAGATTAAAGGTATTTTCCAAGAAAGCAATCCAGTTCCCAACGTTCAGCAATAACATTAATCACATTCGCGGAACTCGTTTCAAATTAGCACTGAATAAAAGGTGAGCCGAGTCTCGGTTTCACCTTTTATTTTTTTGAAGTTCATCACAGTAATCCCCCTTCACGTTAACCACGTCAAATCAATCTGCAGATAGCCTGCAGATACTCACCTCATAGAAACACTGTACCAGCGGCAATCATTCGCTATTTCTGAATTAAAAGGAATCCACAACCTGCAGATACTTCCCAAAGTTATGCAGATGATGAGTCCAAAAAATTGTACCAGATCAACCTTTGACAACAAGCCAAAAAATTCAAAATTATTTCTCCAACGACACACTGTGTCATCCCTCTGCGTATAATCAAACCTGAAGTAGTTGGCCCATCAGGTCAATTGACCTCAGCCACCACAACACAACACTTCACATACATAGAAAGGTAGGAGAATTCAATGCTCAAAAAAATCATCTGGCTTTGCACCCTAGTCACCTTCAGTACAGCCAGTGGTGTCGCAATCACCACACAAAGTGCCGCCGCTGAGTCCTATGGATCACCCCGAACTTTGATTGGGATCAAGTACACCCACACGACACCGGTCCGCTCACGAGGAACTTGGTACAACTGGGATAAGGAGGTCGGTGCTAGTAAAGTCATCGTCAAAAAGCACCAGGTAAAATGGTACTCCCGACCACATAAAACCGGCAAGTGGCATCATGACAACACACTGACAGGTAAAAAGCTCCTGGTTTATCGCGAAACGGAAAGACATAGGAAGACATTCGGCTTCTACCACACCTACCAAGATGACTATGCCTTCTGGTACACCGGAACCAAGAAACACAATGACAAAACCGTGAAGTACATGAAATCTTCTGGACTTTACGATTACTACAAGAAGTGGCAATACGCGATTCACTAGGCAATTGATTCCCAGCCACTACTATCAGAACACGCAAAAACTACCCGCCACTTGGGTAGTTTTTTTATCCGCCGAGAAGCGGCCACCCCATCTCAAGCCAGCAAAAAAGGGGTTCTATGTCAACTGTTGTTGGTAATTCCATTTATAAAATTGTCTAATCCTTTGAGATTAGGCAATTTTTTTTGAG